>JADLGW010000015.1 GCA_020849105.1 Phycisphaerales bacterium
CTCCGACCGCATCTGGCCGCTCTTCACGCTGTGGAAGGACTCAACCCACTACATCGAGTTCCTGGCCGACTGCGAGAACTCTCGCTGCCTTGTACGCATCAGGAACGGGTCAGGTGCCGTCTCGCAGGTCCCGTTCGCGCCCGGCAACTTCTGGCTGCCCGATGCCCCGCTGTTCGTCGCCTTCTCCTACAACAGCACGAGCCACGCTCTGACTCTCGCGGCAAGTCTTGGCTGTGGGCAGGTGCAGACGTACACGGTCGCGGCCTTTGTCCCCGGATCGGCGTATGACGCCCTGAAGTTCCGCGGCGCGATAGGAGGATACAGCAACGACGGCGAGGTCTGTGAACTCCGTGTGTTCGGGGGCCAGATCGATACTGCGAGCGGAGTCGATGTCTCGGCGGCCTTCGCCGACCTGGCATTTCTGTTATAAAGAGGAAATGAGATGAGAAGGAGTCTTGTTCTCGCGTCAGTCGTGACGGCGCCGGTTTTTGCTCAGCCCTTTCCAATCCTTCGGATTGCAGATACTTCCACAATAATCCCCGGTACCACCACGCCTTTCGCACTCTTCAACTACCCCAGCGCCGGCAGCGGCGTCGTCGGCTTCTCCGGCACATCCTCCGTGATCCTGAATCCGGGGATCCCTGCGGGAGTGTACCGGGGTTCCGGCGGCGGATTGTCGATCATCGCTGACATCACCACCCCGATACCCGGCGGCATCGGCAACTTCACTCAGTTTGCTCTGATCGAGCGCTGGGGTCCCGCGCTTAGCGGCGTGAATACCGCCTTTGTCGGCGACGGAATCGGCACGAGTTTCATTCAGCGAGGCATTTACTTGCGCGGCGGTGGGGGACTCTTGCGAGTCGTTGATCGGGCCACCCCGATTCCCAATGGATCCGGGGCTACGTTTGGAGCGATCTGGCCTCCCGCGGTCGATCAGGCACGAGTTGCCTTTGTGGGTGGCCAAGCGTTCGTCGGCGTTCCGACCGGATTGTTTTTCTGGCACGGCGCATCGCTCACTGCTGTTGCAGATACATCTACGCCAATCCCCGGACAGCAGGTTCACTTTACAGGCTTTGGTGACTGTGATTGGGATGGTGCGCGTCTTGCGTTTTCCGCTTTCGGCCAAGCGGGCTATCGCGGCGTGTTCCGCGCGGATTCAAGCGGCACGATCACTCGCCTCTACGACACGAATACCTTCGTTCCCGGTGGCAACGGCGGCGCGTTTGTGGGAATCGGCGAGATCAGCATGGATGATGGCCATGTCTCGTTCTACGGCACAGGCGGGGGCCAGAACGGCATCTACACCGACCTTCCGGGCTCTCTCACCTTCGCCGCCCACATCGGTACACCGATTCCCGGCCGCCCCGGTCTACATTTCACGACGTTCGGCCGTTCCGATCTCAGCGGGAATATCGTGACGTTTATCGCGGATCAAGGGGCCTATTTCTGGAAGGACGGTACGCTTCAGGCCGCGCTCAATCCCGGCGACCTGCTTGACGGCCGAACGGTGAGTCTCGTGAACATGAGCAAGGACGGATTTGAGGGCTTCACTCTTGCGCTGTATGTCGAGTTCACCAACGGCTCACAGGGCATCTATATGGCCACGATCCCGGGGCCGGGGGTCGTCGTCAGTCTCGCGGCCGCGGGCCTGTTCTTTGCACGCCGGCGGCGCTGAGCCGAAAAGGGAGCAGCCATCATGATGATGCTTGACTTGGCGCTCGACGGCAACGGCGCGATCCCGTACCCGCTCAGGCCGCTGGACCCGAACAATCCCGGGCAGAACGTCGGGCCGGATGAACACCTTGCGCTCAGCGGCTTCAGCCTTGGCTCAAATCACGACTGGCACATCAAACTCGCGCTGATGATGCCGACCGGCAACTGGGATTTCACGTGCGCTCGCGGCCAAGTGAGCGGCGGACTATTCCTGAGCGACCGCATCTGGCCGCTCTTCACGCTGTGGACAGATTCAACGCACTACATCGAGTTCCTCGCCGACTGTGAACACTCGCGATACCTTCTACGCATCAAGAACGGGTCCGGCCCCATCGCACAAGTGCCGTTTGGTAGCGGGAACTTCTGGCTTCCGGACGCGCCACTGCTGGTGTCGCTGGCGTACAACGGCTCTACCCATTCATTGACGGTGGGCGCCAGTCTCGGTGGTGATCAGGTCCAGGCGTATACGCTTGTGGGCTTTGTCCCGGCGTCCGTCTATGAGACACTGAAGTTCCGGGGTGCCGTCGGGGGATACAGCGGGGATGGCGAGGTCTGTGAACTTCGGATCTTTGGCGGCCTCATCGACTCGGCGAGTAACTTCGGCGCTGGTAGTTTCTCGGACTTGGCATTCCTCCTTTGAGGAGAACAGATGCGATGCATAACTCTGATGGCGGTTGGCTTGGCGCCCACCGTCGTCGTAGCCCAGCCGTTTCCAATCATGCGGATCGCCGACACCTCGACGACGATCCCCGGCACTCCCGCGCACTTTGCGCTATTCAATGCTCCGAGCGCCGGCAATGGAGTAGTTGGGTTCTCCGGAACCTCGTCCGTCATACTAAATCCTGGCGCGCCAGCAGGCGTTTATCGCGGCAGCGGCGGTGCCCTATCGATCATTGCGGACACGTTCACGCCCATCCCTGGTGGCATCGGCAACTTTAAGAACTTTGCGGTCCTCGAACGCTGGGCTCCATCGCTGAGCGGTAGCGAAACTGCGTTCGTTGGCGATGGCGCCGTCACTCGCGGACTCTATGTGCGAACGGGTGCAAATCTCCAGCGGATCGTCGATAGCGGCATGTCGCCTCCAAACGGCGGAGGAACAACTTACTCAGCCGTTGGACCGCCGTCGCTGCGTGAAGGCCAGGTTGTGTTTCTTGGCTACACGGTCACGCAGGCAAGTCTTTACTCCTGGCGTGGAGGCACGCTCTCAGTCGTCGCAGACCGTTCTACGCCAATCCCTGGGCGACCGGGCACGTTTACCGATTTCGGCGACTGCAACCTGAATGACGGCGTCATCGCGTTTTCTGCACACGGACCAGGCGGATACTCAGGCATCTTTTCAACCGTTGCCGCTGGATCGATCACCCGACTTTACGACACAAGTACCGTGGTTCCCGGCGGCAATGGAGGGACCTTCGTCAGTCTCGGGGAGGTCAGCATGGACCTGGGTCACGTCTCGTTCTATGGCACCGGCGGCGACCAGAACGGGATCTACACCGACCTTCCGGGCTCTCTCACCTTCGCCGCCCACATCGGCACGCCGATTCCCGGCCGCCCCGGTCTGCATTTCACAACGTTTGGTAGTTCGGACCTCAGCGGCGATATCGTTGCGTTCAATGCGGATGACGGGGTGTACTTGTGGCGCGATGGCCTGCTCCAGAGCGTCTTGAATCCGGGCGACCTCCTTGACGGCCGTGTCGTGTTCGGCGTGGCAATGGGCGAGCAGGGCTTTGAAGGGTCGACGCTCGCCCTCCGCGTCGAGTTCACCAACGGCTCCTCCGGTATCTACATGGCCACGATCCCGGGGCCGGGGGTCGTCGTCAGTCTCGCGGCCGCGGGCCTGCTCTTTGCACGCCGGCGGCGCTGAGCCGAAAAGGGGGGCAGCCAGCATGATGATGCTTGACTTGGCGCTCGACGGCAACGGCGCGATCCCGTACCCGCTCAGGCCGCTGGACCCGAGCCATCCCGGGCAGAACGTCGGACCGGATGAACACCTTGCGCTCAGCGGCTTCAGTCTTGGCTCGAACCATGACTGGCACGTCAAACTTGCGCTCAAGATGCCTACGGGGAACTGGGACTTCACCTGCGCGCGGGAGAGTTCGCCGGGCTCCGGCATCTCCGACCGCATCTGGCCGCTCTTCACGCTGTGGAAGGACTCGACCCACTACGTCGAGTTCCTGGCTGACTGCGAGAACTCGCGTTACCTCGTCCGCATCAAGAATGGCACCGGTCCTACCTCCCAGGTGCCGTTTGGCGGCGGGCACTTCTGGCTTCCCGATGCACCGCTCCTTGTATCGCTTTCGCACAGCGGTTCCACCCATGCATTGACCGCCAGCGCCAGCCTCGGGGGCGATCAGGTGCAGCCCTACACCCTCGCGGCCTTTGTCCCCGGATCGGCGTATGACGCCCTGAAGTTCCGAGGCGCCACTGGCGGCTTTAGCAACGACGGCGAAGTCTGCGAACTCCGGATCTTCGGCGGCCTCATCGATACGGCGAGCAACGCCGGTGCAGGCGATTTCTCCAGCCTGGCATTTCTCGTCTGAGGAGAGGACAATGAGGTTTGTCATTGCCAGTCTGAGCCTGCCAGCCGTCGCGCTGGCACAGCCCTTTCCTATCGTCCGTATCGCCGACACCTCAACGCTAGTCCCAGGAACTTCGACACATTTCAAGTTGTTCAACTATCCAAGTGCCGGTCAAGGAGTAGTTGGCTTCTCCGGCACGTCCTCCACCATACTGAACCCTGGGATTCCGGCGGGTACCTACCGCGGTTCTGGCGGCGCGCTGTCGATAATCGCGGACACCACAACGCCCATTCCTAGTGGTACGGGCAACTTCACCCAGTTCGCCCCCGGTGAGCGGTTCGGCCCCTCACTTTCCGGCCCGGACACCGCATTTGTTGGAGACGGAGCCGGCACGAGTTTCATTCAGCGCGGGATTTATGTTCACTCCGGCGCGACGCTGACAAGAATAGTCGATCGCGCGACGCCGGTGCCGCACGGCGCGGGGGGTGCGTTTTTCAATATTCTACCGCCCACCCTGGAAGCAAGCCATCTCGCCTTTGTCGGGTGGGAGTCCAACAACGGACAGCGGGGGGTGTACCAATGGTCAGCCGGCTCGCTGTCGTCTGTGGCCGACAAATCGACCCCGATTCCCGGCCAGTCGGGCACTGTGTTTACGGACTTCGGGGATTGCGCCCTCAGCGATGGCGTCATTGCGTTCTCCGGATTTGGGCCGGGAGGGTATTCGGGCATTTTTCGCACGGGTCCAGGTGGATCGCTCACTCGCTTGTACGATACCAATATGGTTGTCCCCGGCGGCAACGGCGGGTCATTCGCGGCGCTGGGCCGAGTAACGCACGATCACGGACGTGTGGCGTTCTTTGGCACCGGCGGCGACCAGAACGGCATCTACACCGATCTTCCGGGCTCTCTCACCTTTGCCGCCCACCTCGGCACGCCCATCCCGGGCCGGCCGGGGCTCACCTTCAGTTCGTTCGGTCGCGTCGACCTGAGCGGCGACATCGTCGCCTTTATCGCCGATGACGGCGCGTATTTCTGGCAGGACGGCGCCCTTCACCCGGTGCTCAATCCGGGCGATCCGCTTGACGGCCGCATCGTGGACCTTGTCAACATGAGCAAGGACGGCTTTGAGGGCTCCACCCTCGCTCTCCACGTCGAGTTCACCAACGGCTCCTCCGGCATCTACATGGCCACGATCCCGGGGCCGGGGGTCGTCGTCAGTCTCGCGGCCGCGGGCCTGTTCTTTGCACGCCGGCGGCGCTGAGCGGGAAAGGAGGCACGAGCATCACAAACTCCCTGCTTGATACGACGCGCGACGGTCATGCACCGGACAACTTCTGGCTGCCCGATGCCCCCCCGGCTCGTGGTCGGCGGCCCTGTCGCCGCGACGAGCGATCCACGGAATCCTGACCCTCCAAGCGGCTTCTGCCCGCTTGATGACGGTGACGCGCCGACGCGGGCCGCGCCGCGAGCGTTCTCAAACCCCGTGCAGGAGACTCCCATGCGATTCCGTGACGACCGCCGCCGTTCCCAGAGCCTGGCATCCGCGATCACTGCCGCGGCACTGGGGTTTGGGATGCTCGCGGACACGCTGCTTGCGATTCCGCAGCCTGAACGGGCGCTCGGGGAGGGCTGGTGCAGTACGGACGATGCCGGGGATGGCAACACCGTGCCCAGCAGATGGCCCGGCGGGATTGTGCCCTACCGCTTCAACACCAATGTGACGGCGCTCAACCAGCAGCGCTCGGTGGAGGCCATGGCGGAGATTGAGGCGGTGTGCAACGTGGACTTCATTCCTTGGACCGGACAGGCCGCCTACATCTTCATCAACGCCAGCAACGTCAACAGCTCGTGTGTCGGCTACGGCGGCGGGTTCTGCACGGTGAACATCGCCGAGTGGTACCTCAAGGGCACCATCATCCACGAGTTCGGTCACTCACTGGGGCTCCATCACGAGCAGAAGCGGACCGACCGCGACCAGTACGTGCAGGTCAACATGGCCAACACATGCAACGCCGGAAACAACTACACGATCGCCGGCACGGCGTTCGGCCCGTACGACTTCGAGTCGATCATGCACTACTCCCGGTACGGTTGGACGCGCGATGGGGGCCCGGTGATGACCGTGCTTCCGGCGTACGCCGAGTGGAAGTACTACTGCGGGGACGGCGACTCGCTGAGCAACGGGGACATCTGGGTGCTGAGCGAGATGTACGGCGGCTCGAGCTGGCCGCGGCCCCCGCGGACGTTCGCCCTGACAGCGCCCGCGCACCGAGCGCGCGTGGGGACGGGATGGACTCCATCCTTCCAGTGGCAGAGCGGCGCGGGCGCCGACTCCTACCACCTGCAGGTCGATGACGATCCGTACTTCACCAGCCCCGAGATCGACGTGTCGGTGGTCGGTACCAGCCATGTATCCGGCACGCCGCTGCCGGACGGGCGCGTCTTCTTCTGGCGCGTGACGGGCGTCAACGGGACAGGGGAGACGGAGGCGCGCCCCCGCCCGGTGCGGCGCCCCCGGACCTGAAGGCGGCGGGCATCGAGGATCAGGACAACCGGGGGCGGTGCGCGACTTGTCGCACCCGGGCGTACGCCGGCACACAGCGGGAAAAGCAGGGGATCTAGGATTTGAACCTAGACTAACTGATCCAGAGTCAGTCGTGCTACCGTTACACCAATCCCCTGTGGGAAGGCAATCGTAGACGGGCTGCGCGTGCCGGCAAGCCGTCCGACACAGCGGATACGCTGCGGGCATGGTCAATCCTCACGCGGTGCTCGGCCGTCTCCTCGTGGGCACGCTCTTCCTCAGCTCCGCAGCCGCCGGCGCCCAGCCGGCTTCCCCCGGGGCGCCCGCGGCGTCGCCGGAACTGACGGCGGCGCCCGCGGGCAGGTCAGCGGTGCTGTGGGGCCTGATGAACGACCTGCTGGATGCGGAACTGCGGCGCGGCCTGGAGAGCGGGCTCCAGTTCGGCGACGAGCGGTTCCTTGATGTGCTGCCCGACGCGAGCCCCGCGGGCGTCGCGGCGTGGGACGCCGTGCTCGACGGCTTCCGCGAACGGCTCGCCGCCATCGATCGCGAGTCGCTCGGCGACGAGGATCGGGTGGACGCGGACCTGCTCGACGATTCGTTCCAGACGGAACGGGCCGGGCGGCGATTCCACGCGGAGCAGATGCCGGTGACGGCGATCAGCGGGCCCCAGTTCTGGCTGCCGCAGGCCGCCCTCACGCTGCCCTTCCGCACGCCGTGGCACTTCGAGTCGTATGTGCGAACGCTGGAGCGCATCCCGGCGTTGCTGGCCCAGCAGACAGAGCAGATGCGGCTCGGGATGGCGGCCGGTCGCACGCGGCCGCGGTCGATTGTCGGGAAGTCGCTCCCGGTCGCACGGGCCCTGGTGGTCAAGGACGCGGAGACGAGCCCGTTCTTCGCGCCGCTGGCGGCACTGCCGCGGGATGACCCGATGCGGGCCCGTGCGCTCGCCGCGGTGCGCGGCGGGGTGATCCCGGCGTTCGCGGCGTTCGCGGACTTTCTGGAACACCAGTACATCCCGGCCTGCCGCGAGAGCACCGCCGCCTCGGACGGGCCCGACGGGCCCGCGTGGTACGACTACCGGCTTCGGGCCGAGACGACTACGACGATGACGGCCCGGGAGGTCCACGACCTGGGCCTCTCTGAGGTCGCGCGCCTGCGTGATGAGATGATGCGCGTGATCGCGGAGACGGGCTTCCGTCCGGCCCGGATGCTGACGGGCGACGACCTGTTCGCCGCGTTTGTGGTGCACCTGCGCAACGATCCGCGGTTCTACTGCAAGACACCCGAAGAACTGCTCACGCGCTACCGGGATATCTGCAAGCGGATCGACGGGCAACTGCCGGCCCTGTTCGGGACGCTCCCGCGGAACAGTTACGGCGTGAAGGAGATCCCCGCATTCGCGGCGCCGACCTCGCCCACGGCGTACTACTACGTCGGCACGCTCAGGGGCGGGGTGGCGGGCAACTTCATGGCCAACACACACCGCCTGGATCAGCGTCCGCTGTACGAGGCGACGGCCCTGGCGATGCACGAGGCGGTGCCGGGCCACCACCTGCAGATCGCACTGGCGCAGGAGATGACGGGGCGGCATCCGCTCCGCTCGACACGCGGGTACACCGCGTTCGTTGAGGGCTGGGCGCTGTACGCCGAGGGGCTTGGGCTCGAGATGAATGCGAACGCCACGGAGCCCCCGCGGAGCGGCGGGGTACCCAGGGGCCTCTACGCCGACCCGTACGACGACTTCGGCCGTCTGAATATGGAGATGTGGCGGGCGCTGCGGCTGGTGGTGGACACCGGCCTGCACCGTGAGGGGTGGACGCGGCAACAGGCCATCGACTACATGGCGAAGAACTCGGCCCTGGCGCGGCTGAACATCGAGAACGAGGTGGACAGGTACATCGGCTGGCCGGGCCAGGCGTGCGCGTACAAGATCGGGCAACTCAAGATACTGGAACTGCGGCGGCGGGCGGAGTCCGCGCTGGGCCCGAAGTTTGACCTGCGCGCATTCCACGACGCGGTGCTGCTTGCGGGCCCTCTGCCGCTGCCCGTGCTGGAGCGGCGGATCGACCGCTGGATCGACGGGGAGCGGGGCCGCTAGTTCTGCACGATGAACGCGGCGCCGGCGCCGAGCGGCACCGGACCGATGTGCGCCAGGGGCACGCCCACGAGCAGTTCCGCGCGGTTGTTGTTGCTCGCGTCCGGCACGGCCCCGAGCGCCCAGCCGAAGCGGCCGCCGGCGTCGGTGCCGGGGGGCTCGATCCGGAGATGCATGAGCCCCGTGGCCCCGCTGAAGAGGTAGACACGGCCCGCGTCCGCCTGCCCAAGGACCGTCTCCCGCGGCGACGCGACGGCAACGTCACCCCGGGCATCACCGGTGACATCGGACAGGCCCGCGACCGCGGCGCCGAACTCCGCGCCGGCCTGCGGGTTCGGCGGGGCGAGGGTTCGGATGTAGACACCCGAGCCGGAGTACATGTAGGCGCGCCCGGCGTCATCGGGGGAGGAGCCCGGGTTGTCGCCCGGTGCACCGATCACGATGTCGCCCAGTGCATCCCCGTTCACACTCGGCACGCCGGCGACCGAGAATCCGAAGTTGCCACCCGCCTCCGGGAAGGGCGAGCCGAACACCCTGACGAGGGCGAAGGTGGCCCCGCTGTACAGGTACACCCGCCCGCAATCCGTGGGCGATGCGCCGGGATCGTCGTTGGGCGCGCCGATGAGCAGGTCGGCCTTCCCGTCACCGGTGGCATCCGGCACGGACGCGACGGACCAGCCGAAGTGCCCGTTGACCTCGAACACGGGCGACCACAGCGTGCGCAGGAGGGCGCCGTTCGCGCCGCTGAAGAGATAGACGCGCCCCGCGCCGAAACGCCCACCGACGGCCTCCGCCGGGGCCGAGATCATGTACTCCGTGCGCCCATCGCCGTTCAGGTCCGGCACCGCACAGGCGGCCCAGCCGAAGAACCCGCCCGCCCGCTCGTTCGGGGACTTGATCGCCCGGACCATCGCGCCGGTGTCGCCGCGGAAGATATACGCCCGCCCGGCATCCACGGGTGTCGCGCCGGGGTTCTCCCTCGGGGCGCCGACCAGTACGTCTCCCAGCGCATCGCCGTTGATGTTGTCCAGGCCGGCGACGGAATACCCGAACTGCCCGCCCGGCTGCTTGTTGGGCGGGTTGATGGTGCGGAGCAGGGACCCGTTCGCGCCGCTGAAGAGGTCCACACGCCCGCAATCCGCGAATCCCGGCAGATCCTCCAGGGGCGAGCCGATCGCGGCGTCGCCGCGAGCGTCACCGCTGGCATCGCGCACGCCCGCAGCGCTGAGCCCGAAGCGGGCATTGCCCTGTGCCCCCGGCGGCCGCAGCGCAGTCATGGCGGGCGCCCGCTGCACGATGCGGAAGACCTGCCCGTCCAGGTCGGCGATGTAGAGTTCGCCGCGGCCATCCTCCCCGAACGACAGCACATTGCCGATGGCGAGGCCGTCGAGAGGGGCGAGTTCGGCGGTGCGGTCGGCGGTGACGGGGTTGGGCGAGCCCCCGTAGCGCAGGCTCCAGATCGTGGAGGTGCAGAAATCGGCGAAGAAATAGGTGCCGCGGAGTTCCGGGATGTCCTGCCCCCGGTAGACATAGCCGCCGGTGATCGAGCAGCCGTCGGTGTGGCTGTAGGTGTGGATGGGGAACGTCATGGTGGCCTGCGAGACGCAGTTCGCGGTGTTGAAGGCGGCGTCCCCTTCATAGCAGCGCCAGCCGTAGTTGCTCCCGCCATCACCCGCGGCCTGGACGTTGATCTCCTCCCAGTCGCCCTGTCCGACGTCGGCGATGTAGAGTTCGCCGGTGGCCCGATCGAAGGCGTTGCGCCAGGGGTTGCGCAGGCCGTACGCCCAGATTTCCTTGCGGGCCCACGTCGGCGAGGCGAAGAACGGGTTGGACGGCGGGACGGAGTAGGCCAGCGGCGGAGCCGGGTTGTCCACGTCGATGCGCAGCATCTTGCCGAGGAGCGTGCCCAGGAACTGGCCGTTGCCGATGGTGGGGTGGTGCCCGGTGCCGACATCGCCGCCGCCCCCGCCGTCGCCGGTGGCGATGTAGAGGAAGCCGTCAGGCCCGAAGGAGAGCCAGCCGCCGTT
The DNA here is from genome assembly GCA_020849105.1 of Phycisphaerales bacterium. Taxonomy (GTDB): domain Bacteria; phylum Planctomycetota; class Phycisphaerae; order Phycisphaerales; family UBA1924; genus JADLGW01. The sequence continues at coordinate 10,882 of JADLGW010000015.1, forward strand.
GTGATTGTCCTGGGGCTGCGGGATCGTGAGGATAACCCGCCCGCTCCCGGCCTCCACCGCGTTCGGGTTGGTCGTCGATGCCCGGAATCGCTTGACGACGGTGCGGCCGGACGCGTCGGTGAAGTTCACATAGAACTGCCGGTTGGCGGCGTACTGCGGGTGGAAGGCCAGGCCGAGCAGCCCCTGCTCACCCCCCGTGCTCAGGCCGCCGAGAGCCATGAACGGCTGCGGGATCAGCACGCCGTCCGTGAGGCGGAGGATGCGGACCTCTGCACGATCCTCAACACCCCGGCTGCCGCGTTGTTCCACGATGAACAGGCGTGCCGTATCGCCGGGCGGTGCGGTCACGAAAATCGGGCGCGAGAGCCCGGACGCCACGCGCACCGTGATCAGCGGCGGCTCACCCTGACCCGGGGCTGCGGGGGCCAGGCCCAGCAGAGCCGCGATCGCCAGTCTCTTCATGATGCCCTCCGGCCGGAAGGATAGGGGCGGTGCACGGTGGCTACGAGGCCGCCCATTCGGGTATGCTGCACACCGCGGGATACCAGGGAGGCACACATGCTTATCGCGCTCATCGCGGCCGCGGCCATCGCCCAGCCCGGCGACCTGCGAGCGGACGGGCTCTACGGATTCCCGCAGGCGCGGGCGGTTGTGCTGTGCGACACGCCGGACCTGCGCTTCTCCGCGTACAACGACGACCAATACCTCTACCTGCAGGCTGTTCTGTGGAACGACGGCGAGGCGGGCGAGGCCGACACCGACGATGGGCGCAAGATCGGCGATTGGTGCGCGGTCCAGATCGACGCCGACGCCGACGGGAAGGCGACGGGCCAGGTCGACCGCGACTACTCGCTCAACCCCTGGCCGCAGTTGCCCGGGCTGCACTACTCGACCGTGATCGATGAGAACTCCAGCAGCGGCCTGGTGGGTGACAGCAAGGGGCATGGGCGCACCATGTACCCGGAGGCCGGCGGGAAAACGGTGCGCGTCGACAGCCTCCTGATCCCGCTGGATGAAATCGGGCGCCACGCCGGTGACACGGTGAAGTTCTGCTACTGGGGCAGGTCCGCGGTGCCGGCCGCGACGGTCAACTCCGTGGGATTCACGCGCGACAAGCCGTACTACTCGTTCCACCTGCCGCGGGAGAAATGGCACGCATTCACCCTTGCCAAGGGGAACCCGACCATCGACATCCAGGCCGTGCCCGAGGGCCGCGGCACGATCGCCGTGAAGGCGGCGGTCCAGATGCCGAAGGTTGGAACCGCACCCCCGGAGGTCTCCGCGGCGGACTGGATCAACTGGCACGGCGACGCGCCGCCGAGCCTGGCATCACTCCGGGGCAAGGTCGTGGTCGTGGAGTTCTGGGCGACGTGGTGCGCCCCGTGCGTGGAAGGGATCCCGCACCTGAACACGACCCATGAGGCGATGAGGGACAAGGGTGTCGTCATACTCTCGCTCACCGATCAGGCGGGGCCCTACGTCGCCGAGTTCATGAAGAAGACGCCGATGCACTACACCGTCGGCGTGGGGAGCCAGACGGGCGGGGCCTACGGCGTCACGGGCATCCCGCACGCGTTCATCATCGGGCGCAGCGGCCTCATCGCGTGGGAGGGCCACCCCGCGCTTCCCGCATTCGACGAGGCGCTGGCAGCAGAAGCGGCGAAATAGGCTGGGGGTGGTCCGTCAGGGGCCGCGCAGGGCCAGCGGCGGGCCCAGCACTTCCCGCATCACAATGAGCCGTCGCCACTCGTCGCGTGTGGTCGGCACCAACGGCGTCCCCCGCGCCGCGGTCGGGACGGCCTCCGTGCTCTCGGGCGCGGCCACGAGCCGTGCCGTTGACGCCTGTCCCGCGGGCTCAAGGCGCGGGGCCGCGGGCGCCTGCGACGGGCGCGGTTTGCGTTTCCCCTCGCGGCGAGCGGGCGGCTTCGGGCGCTGGTCCGCGGGGCGCGGCGTGGGCTGCGGGGCCGGGCGTGCAATGACAACCGGGCCCACGCCGGGAACCTGGATGACCACGGATTCGCCCGTTGAACCCGGCCGAGACCCCCGCCGCAGGCGCTCGATCTGCTCCCGACGCCGGCGCACCAGGTCGGGCTCGGGAGCGGCGGGTGGGGGCGGCGGGGCCGCCTCAGGGGCCGGGCGCCCGGTCCGGAGGCGTTCCAGTTCGGCGCGTGTCGCGGCGTCCTGCGCCCGCTTCTTCGCCGCCTGCTCGCGCAGTTTCTTTGCGAGGGCGCCGATGGCTCCGGACGCCAGCGCGAGCGTGATGACAAGAATCTCGAACCAGTTGCGGGGCACGGGTGGATTCTACAGCGGCCGGGCGGGCAGCAGCCAGGAACCTTCCGGGCCCGCAAGGCGCTCGAAGGCCACCCCGAACACGGGCCCCAGCACGGCGGGCGCCAGCACCGACTGCGCCGGCCCCGTGCCGGCGAGCGTCCCGTCGCCGCGCAGCAGCACGGCGCAGTCCGCGAAGCGTGCGGCCAGCGACAGGTCGTGCAGCACGACAACCACCGTCGCGCCGGCATGGGCCACCGAACGCAGCGATGCCAGCGTTTCCATGGCGTGGCGCGGGTCCATCGCGGACACGGGCTCGTCGGCGAGCAGGACGGGCGCCGGCACACCGTCGATCTGCGCCAGCGCGCGGCCGAGCGATGCCCGCTGCTGCTGCCCCGCGCTCAGGACGCCGAAGGCGTCGCCCGCGCGGTCCGCGAGGCCGACCGAGGCGAGTACCCGATCCACCCGCGGGCCGGCGGACTCGGTGAACCGACCCATCCCCACGACCTGGCGGACGGTGAAGGGGAACGCAAGAGTCGGGCGCTGGGCGATGTACGCGATGCGGCGGGCCCGCGCCCGGGCGGGCAGGCGGTGCACGTCCATTCCGTCCACGGTGATGCGCCCCGCGCCGGGGCGGAGCAACCCGAGCAGCAGCCGCAGGAGCGTGGACTTGCCGCAGCCGTTGGGACCGGCGAGCACGGTCAGCGAACCCGGAGCGGCCTCGGCGCTCACGGCGCGGAGCACACGCCGATCTCCGTACGCGAAGTCCACCGCTTCGGCGCGCAGCGTCACGGGGCCGTCCCGTCCGCGTCGATCGCGAGGGCGTGCACATGCTCCGCCACGTCGTGCACGCGGAAGATCGAGGCCCCGGCGCGGAGGTGTGCGATGCTCAGGGCCAGTGTCCCGCCCAGGCGCTCCCCCGGCACCGACCCGGCAAGCCCGGCAGCGACCCCCGTGAAACTCTTCCGGCTCAGGCCGCTCAGGACGGGGTAGCCCAGGGCCGCGATCTCACCCGTGCGCCGGATGAGTTCCAGGTTCTGCCCGACGGTCTTGCCGAAGCCCAGGCCGGGGTCCAGGACGATCGCACCGGGGTCCACTCCGGCCGCGGCGGCGCTCGCCGCGCGCCGCGCCAGGTGGTCGCGCACCTCGGCCACGACGTCGCCGTAGCGCGGCGGGTCCGCGTACCTGTCGGAGTAGGAATCGTCGCGCGGCCGGCGCGGCCGGTGCATGAGAATCAGGCCGGCGCCGCGCTCGGCCGCGAGCGGGAACATCGCGTCGTCGTCGAGCCCGGCCGAGGTGTCGTTGACCGCATCGGCGCCCGCGTCCAGGGCCGCCCGCGCAACGCCCGAGCGTGTCGTGTCCACGCTGATCGGCGTGCGGAGACCGGCCTCCCGTATGGCGCGGATGGCCGGGACGACGCGCGCCATCTGCTCGGCCGTTGATACCGGCGCGGCGCCGGGCCGGGTCGATTCACCGCCGATGTCGAGCACGGCCGCGCCATCCGCGACGGCGCGGGTCGCCGCGCGGAGGGCCGCGTCCGGACCCGCGAGGACGCCCCCGTCATGGAAACTGTCCGGCGTCAGGTTCAGGATCGCCATGACGCACGGGCGGTCCACGCGGAGCGCGCGCCCCCGGCCGACGAGCCAGGAGGCGGTCGGGAGGGTCGGGCCCCGGGCGGCCGTCACGCGCCGGCCCGCGCGACCTGCTTCCTCGGGTCGGTCTTGGCGATGATGTCGCTCACACCGCGCTGGTTGAAGCCCTTGTACCCGTCGTTGCGTTCCAGGTTCTCAAGGTGCGAGCCGATGGCACCCTCGGCCCTGAACTTCGCGCCCTGGGCTTCGGTGATGAGCCCCGCGCGCACGAGCCGGTCCGCGCGGGCCGCGTCCACCGGCCAGCGCTCACCCTCGGTGAACGCCTGGCGCAGGAACGGGAAGTTGGTGAACGGGTCCATCGTGCGGATCGACTCGCGGCCCAACTGCTCCACCAGCGCGTGGTGGTCGAACTGGCATTCCAGGTGGTGCATCCCGGCCCGCAGCATCGAGTCCCCGTGCAGCCCGCACCACAGGCCCACCGTGCCCAGTTCCTTCCGCTCCGGCAGGGGCGAGTGCGCGAAATCGCCGGCGACCTCCTCCGGCGAGAGGTCCACGTCCGCGAAGATCACGATGCCGGCGGTCGGCTGCTCCAGCACCTGCGCCCCCCAGCCCGCCTCCGCCCCGGCGTAGAAACGCTCGCGGCAGTGGAAGCCGAGTTTCTCCAGCAGCGCGATCGTCGGGGCGAAGCAGCGCCGCGACGTGCGGTAGGTGTGGTGGTCATGGTTCGCCCAGCCCAGTCCCAGGCGATCCTGCCGGGCCTTCTGCACCTGCGCCGCCCGGTTGCGGCGCTGCCAGAACTCCCGCTCCGCCATGAAGAACAGGTCGCACGCCGCGTGCACGCCCAGGTCGGTGCTGGCCGCGTCCACCAGCCTGCCTGTCCGCGCGAACCCGGCCGGCTCATCGTCCCACTCGCGCCGCCGACGCCGGAATCCGTCCAGGTGCCGCAGTGTTCGGAGCACGCGGTCCCCGCCCGCGTCGGCGCGCTCAAACCCACGGTACCCGTGACGCTCGACGGCCCACAGTTCATCGTGGCCCGCGGCGAACGCCCGCGCCCGGCGCATCGGGGACCACGGGCCGCCCTCGACCGCCTCCCCGGAGACCGCGGGGTCGTCGGTGATGTTCCAGGCCGTCAGGAAGTCGGTGACGAACTCGACCTTGATCGCCACCCGTGTCCGGGGCCCCTCCCCGAGCAGGAACCGGGGGAACATGCCGCGCTCGCACTCGTAGCACTCCGCCGCACCCGGCTGCGGCCGGTGCTCGAAGCCGACCTCCAGCAGTCGGGCCCGGAACCCCGCGTCGGCCGGGACCTCGATGCTCTCCACCCAGTCCTTGAACCGTGTGCCGGTGTCAACCCTGAGCCGGCGTGCGAACTCCGCCGCCGCGGGGAACCTCTCCAGGTACGCGCCGAGCACCTCGTCCACGAGCGTCTGCGCCGCGGGCTGCGGCTCCCAGTGGTATGTGTTGTTGTTGGCCATGACGGAATAGTAGAGAGGGCCGCCGGAGCGCGAAATCCCGCCTGGATCGCCCCGAATAGGTCACCAGGGTCCGGCTCTCCGGTATCGTGTCCCCGTGGCGATGTCGCACGTTTGTCTCGGCTGCGGATGGGAACTCGCCCGGGTGCGGGCGCTGCCGGAGGCCCGGTACGGCCTGTGCCTGGTCACCTGCCCGCGTTGCGACGCTTCGGCCGTCCGCCGGCCCGACGCGCTGGTGGCTGCGTACCGGCGTTGGCGGGGCGTGCGTCGATCGGTCCTTGCGTTGGCCCGGCAGGGCGGGCTGATGGTGCTGTTCGTGCTCGGGCTCGCGGGGGCGATCGCGGGGAACGTGAACGAACTCCTGGACCTCCGCGCAACGCCGCTCGACGCGGTGCGCGCCGTGCTGAGCGCTGATCTGAACTCCCGGCTGCGGGATTGGATCCTCAACGAGGGCCTGTTCGGCTTCGTGCTGTGGGGCGCGCTCGCTGTGGCCGCGGGGGTGTGGCTGACGGCGGGCCTGCGGCACCTCTCGCGGAGCGTGTGGCTGGTATGGGCCGCGGCCCTCCTCATCGTGTCGAACTTCGAATGGGTGGCGTACCCCATGGCCCGCGCGTTCGGGCGAGCCATCGGCGACCCGTTCACGGAGCCCATGCCGGTCGATGCCGTCGTCGAGTCGCGCCTGGTGATCTGGGCGTGCACCATCGCGCTCGCCGGCCTGGGCATCCCACTGGGCAGGCAATGGAACGCCCTGTACGCCCGCCACCAGCGCCACCGCGCGGGCAGGTACAGGGCGCGCCGGCGGCGAGCCCATCAGGGGCAGATGAAATGAACGAGCAGACGGCCGCGCCGGCACACGGCACCCTTTCAGCCCCGGTGGAGCGCCGCGTGTCCACGGTCGCGGGGCACCGGTTGTGCTCGTCCTGCGGTTTCACGCTCCTGGGCCAGCCCATCCTGCGGGAGCCGCACTACGCGATGCTCATCATCCGCTGCCCGGAGTGCGGCGCGATCGCGGCTGTGCAGGAATACCCCGCCCTGGGCAGGTGGGCGGCGCGGTGGGCCGCCCTCTTGGCGGCCATCTGGCTGGTCACGCTCGTCGGGGCGACGCTCGCCTCTGCCGGCATCCTCTTCGGGATGTCCGAGGGGATGCTGGATGCGGCGACCACCCTCTACGCGGAGGAAATCGCCCGCGCCCACGATCTGTGGTACAAGGCCCTGCCCGACCCGAAGGCCTCACCCGTCGCGGCCTACATGCCCGCGGGCGCGATCGTCGCTCCCGGCGCGTTCTCCTGGATCGACGCGGCGTGGTGGAAGTCCGTGGACAAACCGGCATTCCTCCGGGCGCACGGGGGGTGGTTCGGCGCGATGGACCCCGCCGCCTACTGGTTCGCCTGGTGGGTCGTGCTGGCCGGTCTGGTGATCGGCATCTTCTGGTCCGTGGCGCTCCTGGCGGCGCGGCGGACGCGGGCGATGCTGATCGCCGCCGCCATCGTGCCCCTGGCGGCGTCGTTCTGCTGGCTGGCCCACCAGGGGGAAGCGATGCCCTGGGTCAGCGGGATCAACCTCGCGGCGAACGCTGCGGAGGCTCAGTTTGTCCCCTGCACGGCTTCGCTCGCCCTCGCCATCGGGGCGCTATCCATCGCGGCGGGCATCTGGATCGGAAGGCCGCTCGTTCGCCTGGCTGTCAGGACGCTCCTGCCGCCGCCGATGCGCCTTCCGCTGGCAGGGCTCTGGATCACCGACGGGCTTGCGCCACCCCCGATCCGGCACCGGTCCTGAGCAACGGGTCCGTCGGATACGCTTGCCCATGTTCGAACTCACGATCCGGGCGGAGTTCTGCGCGGCCCACGCCCTGACGCTGGGGAGCACGGTGGAGCCCCTGCACGGCCACAACTGGCGAGTGAAGGCCGTGGTCGAGGGCCGCCGGCTCGATGCCAGCGGCCTGTTGTGCGACTTTCATGTGGTCGAGAAGGCGCTGGCCGGGGTCATCAAGCCCTGGAACAACGCCAACCTCAACGAAACCCCTCCCTTTACCACCCGTGCGCGGGCCGTCCACAATCCATCGGCGGAGAATGTCGCGGCCCATATCGCCGATGAACTCTCCCGCGCCCTCTCGCATACCCTGCCTGCGGGGGTCCGGGTCGCTTCCGTCACCGTGACGGAGGCCCCGGGTTGTGCGGCGACGTACCGGCTGCCCGCCCCGCCGGAGTGAACCGTGAGCACGCTGCGCCGCTTCGACCCCGAGCCGGACCCGCCCCCTCCGTCATTGAGGCTCTCGCGCGGCAAGCCCAGGGCCGCCCCGGTGCCGGTCCCGCCGCCGCCGCAGTTGCCGATCGCCCCGGATCAGCGCCTGCTCAACCGCGACCTGTCGTGGCTGGAGTTCAACCGGCGGGTGCTGGCGCAGGCGACCGACCCGCGGACTCCCCTGCTGACCCGAACCAAGTTCCTGTCGATCTTCTCCAGCAACCTGGACGAGTTCTTCATGAAGCGCGTCGGGTACCTGAAGCGGCAGGTGGAGGCCGGCGTGACGGCGGCGACGCCCGACGGGCTGACGCCGCGTCAACTCCTGTACGCGATCCGCACGGTCGTCCAGGGGCTTCGGGCCGAGCAGGCGCGGTGCTGGAACCAGGACATCGGGCCTTCGCTGCGCGCGCACGGCGTGCACATCCTGAAGTACGCCGACCTGCCGGAGGGCGAGCGCAAGGCTGTGGACCGCTGGTACATGGCCAATGTCTTCCCGATCCTCACGCCGCTGGCGGTGGACCCGGGACACCGGTTTCCGTTCATCTCCAACCTGTCGGAGAGCCTGGGCGTGACGGTGAGCCTGCCCGGCGAGGCGGAGCGGCACTTTGCGCGCGTGAAGATCCCGGACGTGCTGCCGCGGCTGCTGCCCCTGGGCGGGACGGAGACCGAGCCCGTGCTCCCGGCCCCGCCGTCGGTGCCGCCGACACCGGACCAGCCGCTGCGGTTCCTGCCCCTGGACGAACTGATCCGCAACAACCTGGACGACCTGTTCCCGGGGATGCAGATCCACGAGGTGGTGCCGTTCCGCGTGGTGCGCAACGCGGCGATCGAGGTCGGCGACGACGACACGGGCGACATGCTCGTGACGGTCGAGAACGAACTCAGGCTGCGGCGTTTCGCGCGGGCGGTGTGCCTGGAGGTCGCGGGGGGGTGCGCCCCGCAGGTCGTGGAGTTCATCACGAAGGCCCTGCGCCTCGATGCCGACGACGTCTACGAACTGACGGGCCCGATCGAGTACGCGGACCTGCTCCCGGTCAGCGAACTCCCGCTGCCGGACCTGCGCATCCCGCGCTGGACCGGGGTCGTCCCGCCGAGGCTCGCCGACGCGCAGGCGGACATCTTCGCCGTCGTGCGCGAACGCGACATCCTGCTGCACCACCCGTACGAGTCGTTCCACGACAGCGTGGAGCGCTTCATCGCCGCCGCCGCCCGGGACCCGGACGTGCTGGCGATCAAGCAGACCATCTACCGCACGAGCCGCGACTCGCCCTTCGTCGCGTCGCTGATCCGTGCGGCCGAGGAGGGCAAGCAGGTCGCGGTGCTGGTGGAACTGCGGGCCCGGTTCGACGAGCAGAAGAACGTGCGGTTCGCGCGGGCGCTGGAGAAGGCGGGGGTCCACGTCGCGTACGGCGTCGTCGGGTACAAGACGCACTGCAAGGTCTCGCTGGTCGTGCGGCGAGAGGAGGGAGGCCTGCGCTCCTACGCCCATGTGGGCACCGGCAACTACAACCCGGTGTCGGCCCAGTTGTACACGGACCTGGGGCTCCTGACCTGCGACCGCGGGATCACCGACGACGTGGTCGGGCTGTTCAACTTCCTCACCGGGCGATCGCTCAAGAAGGAATACAGCCGCCTGATCGTCGCCCCGTTCCAGATGCGAGAGGCCTTCATGGACCGCATCGACCGGGAGATCGCCCACGCCCGCGCGGGGCGCCCGGCGCGCATCGTCGCGAAGATGAACGCGATGGAGGACCTGAAACTCACGGACAAGTTGTACGAGGCGTCCCGGGCGGGCGTGCAGGTCGTCCTGATCGTCCGCGGGTTCTGCTGCCTGCGCCCCGGCGTGCCCGGGCTGTCGGAGAACATCCGCGTCATGTCCGTCGTCGGGCGCTTCCTCGAGCACTCACGGGTCTACCACTTCTCCGGCGGGTCGGCCGACCCGATCGCCGGTGAGTGGTACATCAGCAGCGGCGACTGGATGTACCGCAACCTCTCCTCGCGCGTCGAGGCCGCCTGCCCCGTGACCGACCCTGACGCCCGGCGGCGCCTGGCCCGCCTCGTGGAGATCATGCGGGGCGACCAGCGGTGCGCCTGGGACCTGACGCCCGAGGGACATTACAACCGCCGGACCCCGCCGCCCGGCGCCGACCCGGAGTCCCCGGCCGTGCTGGGCACGTTCCGCACGCTGATGAACGAGGCGGGGAAGTAGCCGCCGGGAACGGGCCCGAAGCCGCTCGGCGACCCGGCCCCGCCCCGGGCTCGCGGTGCCGCTCGTGGCGAGCGGTCGTTCAGCGCCCCCCGCGCAATCCTCTGAAGAAGTCCCGGAGGAGCGCCGCGGACTCCTCCGCCATCACGCCGGGAACGAGTTCGGCGCGGTGATTCAGGCGCGGGTCGGTGACGAGTGAGAACAGGCTGCGGCACGCGCCCGCCCTGGGGTCGTCGGCCCCGTACACCACCCGCCCCAGCCGGGCGTTCACGATCAGCCCCGCGCACATCGGGCAGGGCTCAAGCGTCACCGCGATGGTGCAGTGATTGAGCCGCCAGTCGCCGGTCGCGGCGCACGCGGCACGGACCGCGAGCCACTCCGCGTGCGCGGCGGGGTCGCTGTCGATCTCCCGCCGGTTGAAGCCTTCGCCGCGGACGGCGCCGCTCGCGGTCTCGTACACGACGGCGCCGATGGGCACCTCTCCCAGGGCGCCCGCCTCGCGCGCCAGTTCCAGCGCCCGCGTCATCATCGCGCGGTCCCGGTCGGTGGCGCTCACGGGTCACCCGCGCTGCCAGGCTCGGCCACGCCGTAGGTCCTGCCGCCCCACGTGAACCCGCGCGCCACCCGGCCCGGCGGCAGGAACTTCAGCATGATCAGCCCGAGTTCAAAGAGCAGGTACAGCGGCACCGCGAGCACAGTCATGGAGATCGGGTCGGGCGTGGGCGTGAGCAACGCGGCCGCCACCGCCGCGATGAACACCGCGTACTTGCGGTTCCTCGTCAGGAACCTGCGCTCGACGATACCGAGCCAGCCGAGCAGCAGCACGACGATCGGCGTCTGGAACCCCAGCGCGAACGCGACCGCCAGGAAGAACACCAGCCCCGTGTACTCGCCGATGCGGTACTGCTGGGCGATCCCCGCGGTCACGCCCATCGGTGCCCCGACAACCTCCACCGCGCCGGCCGAGTCGGGCCGGGCAAACCGCAGTTCCCCGAGCGTGCGGTTATACCACTGCGAGCCCGGCGGCGGGCTCACCGGGTCGGCGTCCAGCGTCGGGACGGTCGGCAGCACGATCCCGGGCGGGAGCGGCCCGGGGATGATGGTCGGCCTGCCCAGCCCGGCGCCGAAGGTCACGAGGAAGAACAGCATCGCCGGCAGCATGACGAAGTACAGGAACGCCAGGCCGCCGAGTGACAGCACCGCGCTCATCGGCAGCAGCAGCTGGGCGAAGCGGCGCTCGTGCGCGTGCAGGCCCGGCGCGACGAACAGCCACAACTGGTAGATGATCCACGGAAGGCCGAGCACCAGCGTGACCGCGAGCGTGATCTTGACGTACGCCCCGATCGTCTCCAGGGGGCCCGTGCTCTGGAGGGCCTGCGGCAGGCCGGCGCGGTGCAGGGCGGCCTGGACCGGGGCCATCAGCACCTCGATCAACCAGTCGCCGAAGACCAGCGCCAGTGTGAAGATCGGGATGATGCCGACCAGCCCCCACAGCACCCGCCGCCGCAGTTCCTCAAGGTGATCGCCGAAGGACATGACAGCGGCCTGCATCTTGGAATCGGGCGCTCGGGTCATGGTCGGGTCCGGGGTGCCCGATCACAATAGTGGCGTTGCGGAACGGGTGTGCCGCGCAGCCCCGGGACGGGCGAGCGGGACGCCGGCCCGGAGAGCCCCAAGAATGTGACGGGGGACCGCCCGTGGAACATCTCAATAGACAGAAAGGCCTCGCGAGGGACTGCATGACCGACGCGGCCGGTGACCACAGCCTTGTAGCGGCCGCCATCCGCGGCGATGTGGACGCGGTGCGCCGGGTGTGGCAGGACCACAGGCGATGGGTCGCCGCGGTGCTGCTGGCCCACAAGCCCGCGGGCGCCGAGGTGGACGACCTTCTCCAGGATGTTGCGATGGCGTACGTCAGGACGATCGGCAAACTGCGGGACGAGTCGGCGCTGAAGCCGTGGCTGCGCACCGTCGCCATCAACGCGGCCCGCGCGGCCGGACGCCAGGTCAGGCTCCGCCAGAAGCAGCAGGTCGTGCTCGCGGCACAGGGCGCGATGGAGCGCGACCAGCCGCCCCCTTCGGACGCCGAAGCGACGGACCGCGACGAGTCCGGCCACATCCTGAGGCTGATCCAGGAGATCCCGGAGGGGTACCGGGAACCGCTGATCCTGCGGTGCGTGCGGGGGATGAACTACAGGCAGATCGGAGAACTGCTGAGCCTGCCGGAAACCACGATCGAGACGCGGATCGCGCGCGGGCGCAGAATGCTCCGCGACCTGGTCTCGCGGGCGGCGTCGCCGCTGGCCCGGATCGGCGCAGAGCCACGGGCGGGAGGGCTTCCATGAGCGACAACGAACGGGACACCCTGCTCAGCAGGGTCGCCGATGGAGAGGCCGGTGAGGCGGATTGGGCCACGTTCCGCACGCTGGCCGAGGGCGACCCGGTGCTGTGGCGCGACCTGGCGGAACTGCAGCGGGACAACACGGAGCTCTCGGCCGCGGTGGGGCGTGTCATCGTGCTCGCCGACGGCGTGGAGGCGCCGGCGGACACCCAGATCGTCGCCCGACTGGGGGAACGGCTGCGGCTCGTGGCGACCTGGGGCGGGTGGGCGGCCGCGGCGATGGTTGCGGTGGCGTGGGTGACCGGACAGACCGGCCTTCCGCGCGGCACGCCGAGCCAGGGGAACGAGGCCGGCCTCGCGTCGTTCTCACCAAGCGAGGCGTACCAGGCCTACCTGAACCGCGGCATGGCGGCCGGGACGGTCGTGCGGGAGATGCCCGACAAGTATGTGCTGGACACGCGCCCGCTGCCCGGCGATTCGGGTCGCATCGAGGTTTTTTACGTCCGGCAGATCCTGGAGCGGGCGGTCGTGGACGGCATGTACCGCGAGACCCGGGATGAACTGGGCCGGGCGCACCCGCTCCGCATCGAGATCAGGCCGAGTCAACCGGGCGCCCCGCCGTCGTAACGCGGCGCCCGCACGAGGGGCTTGCAAGCACATGAAGGAGTTTCGATGAACAGCATCAGCAGCAATCGTGCCCGCCTCGCGGGCGCCGTGTCCGTTCTTGCCATCCTGGCCGGGTCCGCCCTGGCCCAGTCGGGGGTCGAGGGTTCGCTCGACCAGCCGGTGAAGTCGAGGGGCTCCGAGGGTCAGGGCCGCAGCCAGACCACAATAATGAAGGCGATCGAGGGTGACAACACCTACGAAGTCTCCATCGTCAACGGCGCGACAACCGCCAAGATCAACGGCAAGAAGGTGCCTGAGGACCGCATCCGCCGCTCCCCCGGGAAGATCGAACTGCTCGACAAGGGCGGGGATGTCGTCCACACGTTCAGCGTGGGCGGCAACGTGCGTGCGTTCGGTTTCGGCGAGCAGGGCGGACAGCCGTTCCGCGTCGAGGTCGCCCCGGAGGGTGGGCAGTGGCGCCAGGGCCCCGGCGAGGGTGGGGCCTTCCAGGCGGCCGAGCCGCCGCCGGTCATGCTCGGCGTGACCATGAGCGACCCGTCCGATGAGGACCGCGAGCAGAACGACCTGGCCGAGGGCAAGGGCATCCGGATCGACCGGGTGATCGACGGCCTGCCGGCGGACAAGGCCGGCCTCAAGGCCGGCGACATCGTGCTGTCGGTCAACGGGAAGCCGGCCGGCCCGGACGACCTGCGGAGCGTCCTGAAGGAGAAGGAGGCGGGCGACACCATCACGCTCCGGGTCGTCCGCGATGGCGACAAGGAGACCATCAAGGTCGAACTGGCCAAGTACGACCCGGAGAAACTCGGCAACACGGTCATGGGCGTGCCGGCCATGCCGGGCGGCCAGGGGGCCGACGCCCAGCAGTGGCAGCAGATGCAGGAGCAGATGCAGAAGATGTTCGGTCAGGGCGGCCCCGGCGGCGGCAAGGGGCAGTTCCACGGTCGCGTGCTGGGCGTCCAGCCGGGGCAGGACATGCAGTGGTTCACCTTCCCGGGCGACCAGGGTAAGCGCCTCGATGAACTGAGCGAGCGGCTGGAGAAACTGGACGCCCGCATGGACGACCTGAGCCGCAAACTGGAGAAACTCTCCGACAGTCTCCGCGACAAGAAGTGAAACTTTCCCGCCACCGGCGGGTACAACTACGCAGTCTCCGCGACCGGCCGCGTTCGGAAACGTTCCGACGCGGTCGGCTTCTTTTTGCGCATCCGCGCGGCCGTGGCCCCGGCGTGGTCCGTGCGCGGCCACACCGTGGCCGCCGGCGCACTCGGGCGCCGTGGACTCCCCGTACACTCCGTCATGCCCACTCCGCCGCCCGCCGCCGCGACCGACCCCGCCGCCGCGATCGCCGATGTTCGCGCCGCGTACGAGAAACTCCGCGGCGAGATCCACAAGGTCATCGTCGGGCAGGACGAGGTGGTGGAGCAGATGCTCATGTGCATCTTCTGCCGCGGGCACGGGCTGGTGGTGGGCGTGCCGGGGCTGGCCAAGACGCTGCTGATCTCGACGATCGCCCGGACGCTCTCGCTGGGCTTCTCACGGATCCAGTTCACGCCGGACCTGATGCCCAGCGACATCACGGGGACGGAGGTGATCGAGGAGGACAAGGCGACCGGGGCGCGGGAACTGCGCTTCGTCAAGGGGCCGGTGTTCGCCAACGTCATCCTCGCCGACGAGATCAACCGCACGCCGCCCAAGACGCAGGCGGCGCTGCTGGAGGCGATGCAGGAGCGTCACGTGACGGTGGGGGGGGTGCAGCACCACCTGCCCGCCCCGTTCTTCGTGCTGGCGACGCAGAACCCGATCGAGCAGGAGGGCACATACCCGCTCCCGGAGGCCCAACTCGACCGCTTCATGTTCATGATCCAGATCAGTTACCCCGGCGCGGAGGAGGAACTGGAGATCGTCAAACGCTCCACCGGCAAACGCGACGTGAAGATCGACGCCGTGCTGGGCAACGCCGACATCACGCGCGTCCAGGAACTGGTGCGCCAGGTGCCCGCGGCCGACCACGTCGTGCGGTACGCGCTGCGGCTCGTACGCGCGACGCGGATCAAGGAGCCGATGGACGGCGGGCACGAGCGGCCGGCGATCGTCCGCGACTATGTCGCGTGGGGCGCGGGCCCGCGGGCCAGCGAGTACCTGATCCTGGCGGCCAAGGCCCGGGCCGTCCTGTCCGGGTCGTACCACGTCACGCCGGAGCATGTGCGCGGGGTTGCGCACCCGGTGCTCCGCCACCGCATCCTGACCAACTTCAGCGCCGAGGCGGACCAGGTGACCACCGACGCGATCATCGAGGGCCTGCTGAAGGCCGTCCCGGTGGAGGCGTCAAGCCCGGCCGAGGCGAAGCAGATGGACGCCGTGATGCGGTAACCAGGCTTCGGAGGTTCAGTGGCGACGAGGACTGTGCTTCTCGTTGGCGCCTTAGGCGCGATCACCCGACGGCCCGATCCTGGGTACCCCGCCTGGGTACCCCGCCACTCCGTGGCGGTCGGGACTTCTTGAGCACCCCTCCCGGGTACCCCGCCGCTCCGCGGCGGCTGAGACTTCTTGCGCACCCCTCCTGGGTACCCCGCCGCTCCGCGGCGGTCGGGACTTCTTGAGCACCCCTCCCGGGTAACCCGCCGCTCCGCGGCGGCTGAGACTTCTTGCGCACCCCTCCTGGGTACCCCGCCACTCCGTGGCGGCCGAGACTTCTTGCGCGCCCCTCCTGGGTACCCCGCCGTTCCGCGGCGACCGAGGCTTCTTGAGTACCCCTCCTGGGTACCACGCCACTCCGCGGCGGTCAAGATTCCTGTGCGCCCCGTGGCGGTCAAGCGCGGGTTCTCGGCTTGATCCGAGGCACCCCCGGAACAGGGGAGGCGCCGCCGCGGAGCGGCGGGGCACCCAAGGATTCCGGCGCGTTCGTGCTTGACGGTCGCCGCGGCGTGTGCGATACTGGGCGCATCCTCCGGGCCGGGGCGTTCGCTCCGTGTGTACAAGCCCGGTATGGATGCACGCGGTGTCCGCACAAGAAGCGGAGGCGGCGATGAAGATTCAATTCAGGCGGTCAGCGGTCAGGCGGTCAGCGGTCAGCGGTCAGCGGTCTAGGGCGTAGGGCGCTCTCGGCGCTGGCGGGGGTCGCGGCCATGACAGCGGCGTGTTCGGGGCAGGGGCTCGTGGAACGGTGGAACGCGAAGGCGGACTCCTTGCTGGGCCACGCCGTGGCCGTCGGGTACCTGCCGATCGCGGAGGATGACGGCTATGTCTACACGTTCGGCGAGCAGAGCAACGGGCTCGACACGTCGGGCTATGTGCTCCGCCGCAACGACCTTCAGGACGGGGGCAACGCGATTGAGGATACCTGGCCGGTCTCGGACGACGCCGAACTGCGCAAGCCCGTCGGCATGGTCGTGATGCCGCGCTCGATCATTCCCGGGACGGAGGCGGAGCGCGAGCCGCTCATCATCGTGACCGGCACCGACCCGAACCAGGGCAGGGACGATATCGTCATCATCGCGTACAGCAAGGACCTGGCCATCCGCTGGATGAAGACGTACTCCAACGACACCGACGACAACCCGGTGGACGATGCGCCGGTGGCGATCATCGCGGATGACGGGAGCGACAGCCTGTACGTCGTCGGCTGGTCCGATTCCAACGGCGTGACCAGCACCAGCGGACGCGACACTGTGGTGCTGCATCTGCAGGCCGATGACGGCGACATGACCGTGATGGACCGGTACTCGTCGAGCGGAGCGCTCTCGGACGCCCCGGCCGGCGCGACGCTCGCGGGCGGACTGCTCTACACGGTCGGGACGACGGCGGGAGGCACCAACAGCACGCTCTTCTTCCTGAAGCACGACCCGCTGCAGAGCCCCGCCCGTGTCTGGGCGACGACCCACGAGGACCCGGGCTACAACGTCGTCGGCGTAGGGATCGACGCGCTGGAGGTCGTGGGCGGTTACCACATCTACGCCACGGGGTACAAGGGGCCGACCGCGCTCGCGTACGCCAACGACTGGATCACGATGGCGGTCAACACGGACACCGGCGTCCTCCGGTGGATCACCAGCAACCTCGGGTTCAACATCCAGGTCTCCGGTGACGACCGCCCCGCGGACCTCGCGGGTGTCCATTACAAGACCGACCTGCCAAACGGATATGTCGTGGACGGCGTCGCGGTGACCGGGTACACCTACGACACAGGCAAGGGGAACCGGATGACCACGGTCCACTACAAGGACAACTGGGACTCGGCTGAACTCCGGTGGGCGATCGCCGAGGATGGCGCCGTATCGGGCGGTGATGACCGCGGGCTTCAGGTCGCGGCGCGACGTGCCGGCGGTTTCGGAAACCAGGGCTTCATCTACATCACGGGCAAGATCGAGGCTGCCACGGGTAACCATGACATCCTGACCGTCAAGTATGGTGCGTACAACCCGACGCTCTATCGCTGGCCCAAAGAGTATCCTCAGAGTGGCTCGGGTGATGGCGACGACATCCCGCTTGCGATCCGCCTCGACGAGGACGTCTACGACTCGGCCACGGGCTTCTACCTCCCCAGCCTGATCGTCGGCGGGATGGCGTTCGATGCCGTGGGCAGCGCCTCCGCCGAGGACCTGATCACCATCCGCTATGTGGACGTCGGACCATGAAGCGTGCGGCCTTCGTGCGATGCGCGACGGCGTGGGCGTGCGGACTTATGGCCCATGCCGTGGCGGCGCAGCCCTGCACGCCCTACTGGTCGCGCGTGGGCGGCGCGGGCGGCGACCCCCCGAATACGGCGGTGACATTCTCGCTTGCGGCCTTTGATGACGGGAGTGGCCCCGCGCTCTACAAGACCGGGCCGCTCTGGTCTGTCCCGGGGGTTCCCAACGAGGGATGGCCGGTCTGCAAGTGGAACGGCGTGAACTGGGAGGCGATCGGGGCGGGTCTCCCGCCCGACGTTGACGCGGCGTCGTACCTCCAGTTGGCGAGACTCGACGACGGAGCCGGGGAACGTCTGTACCTGCTCGGGTTTCGTAACCCCCCCGGGCCTTCCTATCTGTACCACTTCGCCGCACGCTGGGACGCCGGCGCCTGGACCATGATGCCGCGTCAGTTCTGCTACAGCGGGGACAGCCCGCAGGGCCCGCCCCCCGGCTACGCCATCCCCGGGGGCAGTTGGGACGACGGTTCCGGGAGCGCGATCTACGGCGTGCGGGCTCACGCACTGACCAATGAGGTCCACGTCGCCCGCTGGGACGGCGCGGGATGGACGGACATCGGGCCGCGGCTCGCAACGGTCACGCCCGAAGAAGCCCGCATCTTCTGCTGGGCGCACTACGACGACGGCTCGGGCGATGCGCTCTACATGCTCGGTCGCTTCCGGATGTTCCCCTTCCCCTCCGCCCCGTTCAACCTCGCCCGCTGGGACGGGGTGTCGTGGTCCAGCGTCGGCGGCGCGATCCCCAACAACCCGACCGCGATGGCCGTGTTCGACGATGGTTCCGGGGACGCGCTGTACGTCTCAGACTTCATCGTCGGCCACAGCACCCCGGGCCACGTCAGGAACATCGGCAGGTGGGACGGGCACACCTGGACCAGCATCGGCGCGTTCGGCGAGAAGACCTACGGCACCGGGACCGTCTACAGCCTGACCCCCTTCGACGACGGATCGGGGCCGTCGCTCTTCGTGACGGGCATCTTCCGCACCGCCGCCGGGATGCCCAGCCGCGACATCGCGCGGTGGGACGGATCGTGGCACGCCGTGCCCCCGGGGCTTTCGTACTTCAACAACGCGACCGCGGTGTTCGACGACGGGCGGGGTCCATCCCTCTTCATCGGGGGTGACTTCCACACCGCCGGCGGCGGCGTGGCCCGCGGCCTTGTCCAGTACGTCGGCTGCCCGAACTGCTACGCCGATTGCAACCGGGACGGCGCCCTCACCCTCGCCGATTTCGGCTGTTTTCAGACGAAGTACGCGATCGGCGACCCGTACGCCAACTGCAACCTGGACTTCAACCCGGGCTCCATTACCAACGGGCTGAGCGTCGCCGACTACATGTGCTTCCAGGCCAGGTTCGCGATGGGGTGCCCGTAGGCGCGGGGACGGGCGCTCCCGACCGGCGTTCAATGGGGCGTGCAGACCCTGACCCGGATCAAGGAGTTGCTCGCCGCGCGGGGCCTGGCGCCGCGCCACGCGCTGGGCCAGAACTTCCTGATCGACCAGAACCTGGTGAGGAAACTGGTGGATGCCGGTCTTGCCCCGGTGCGGAGCGGGGGGCTGGATGCACACGGGCCGGGCCCGTCGCGCGCGCCTCGTGTGGTCCTTGAGGTCGGTCCCGGCACGGGCACGCTGACCGAGGAACTGCTGGCCCGCGGCTGCGAGGTCGTCGCCTGCGAACTGGACCCCGGCCTGGCGTCGCTGCTCCGCGAGGCGCTCGAGGCCGAGCACGGCCGCCGGTTGCACCTGATCGAGGGCGACTGCCTGGATTCCAAACGAGAGGTCTCCAGCACGGTCCTTGCCGCTCTGGGCGGACGGCCGTTCACGCTCATCGCAAACCTGCCGTACGCGGCCGCGACGCCCCTGATGCTTGCCCTGCTCACGGGCCACCCGGAGTGCCACGGGCTCTATGTGACAGTGCAGCGGGAGGTGGCGGACCGGATGCTCGCCCGGCCGGGGACGAAGGACTTTGGAACTCTCGGCATCGTGGCGCAGGCAGTAGCCGAGCCGGTCCTGCTCGCCAGCCTGCCGCCGGAGTGCTTCTGGCCCCGTCCGGAGGTCACCAGCGCCATGGTTGCCGTGCCGCGGCGGGCCGAACCGCTGACCGATGACCCCGCGCGGCTCGCCGATTTCTGCCAGGCTGTTTTCTCCAGGCGTCGCAAGCAACTGGGCTCGGTCCTGGGGCGTCAGGGGCCGTGGCCGCCGGGGGTGAGCCCGACCGACAGGGCGGAATCCCTGTCCATTCCCGCGTTGATCGCCTTGAGCCGGACCCGCGCGCCCGTGTAGGGTTCCGCACGATGACCCAGCCGCCGCACCCGCCGTCCTCCGACTCCCTGGGGGCGGCGCTGGCCCCCGCCCTGATCGCGGAGTGCGGGGGCCGGCTTTCAGACCTGGCGTGGTTCCGGTCCACGTGGCAGCGGGGCGGGGCATCCACCGGATTCGCGACGTGGCGTTGTACCCAGGGGGTTGATATCCCCGTGGTGGTGAAGTTCCCGGTTGGTCCGGCGGAACACCGCTGGGCGGTGCGTCTGGGGTTGGTCGAGCGGTGGGAGGCTGACTGCCTCTTGGCGACGCCCCGGGTGCTGGCATCGGGCACGTCGTTGGGGGGCCACGACCTGGCCTGGCTGGTCTTTGAGAGGCTGGAGGGCCACACGCTGGCCGCCGCATGGAGCAGGAACGCGCTCGAAGACCTGCTGCGTGCCGTTGCCCTGATGCAGGCCGCGGCCTGTGCGGCCGAGCCGGTTCGGGGTGCATCGACGGCCGACTTTGACTGGCCGGCATTGATCTCCCGCAGCCGCGAGGCGGCCCGGAGTGGGGAGATGCCGGAGGGTCAGCGGTGGAACGAAGTCCTTCACCGGGTGCAGCGGGGCCTGCCCGGTCTGGTCGCGCGATGGAATGGACGCGGGCTGAACTGCTGGTGCCACGGCGACGTGCACCCGGGCAACGCGATGCGGCGGGGTCCATGCGGGCCGGAAGGACGGGGAGGCACACGCGGGACGGGTGAGCCACAAGCCGGACCCTGCGTCCTCATCGACCTCGCCCTCGTCCACGCCGGGCACTGGTGCGAGGACGCGGTGTACCTGGAGAGGCAGTTCTGGTCGCACCCGGAGAAACTGTTCGGTGAGCACCCGGTTTCGCTGCTGGCCCGGTACCGGCGCGATCTTGGACAACCCACCGAGGGCGATTACGGAATGGTCGCGAACACCCGCAGGGTGCTGATGGCCGCGTGCGTACCGGCGCAACTGAGCCACGACGGCTCCCCCCGGTATGTACACGCGGCCCTGGAAATGCTGGAAAGGCTCCTGCCGCAGGTCGTCAAATGATCGGGTAGGGGACACCCCTCACGGGCGGCGGACTAGACTTGCGTCGGATGCGGGCGGCTCGCCCGCCATGGAAGGGCTTTCGCTAACCAGGGGAAACGCGTGGAAGCGTACGAGCGGCTCAAGCAACTGGTCGTGTCAGCAGAAGACGACGTCAAGAAGGCCGAGGGGGGCAACAAGGCCGCGGGGACACGGGCCCGGCAACTGATGCAGGACATCAAAAACGCGGCCCAGGAGGTCCGGCAGAAGGTCCTGGATATGCGGGTCAAGGAAGGCGGCGGGACACAGTAATGCCGGCCGCAGGTCAGGAGCCCGCCGCCGTGGCGCCACCGGCCGAGCCCAAGGGGGGCGGACGGCTGCTGTTTGACCTGTCCGGTTTGGACTTGTCGGCCCGGCTGATGCCGAAACAGGGGTTCGAGAGGTACAACCCGCACCGGGATCGCATGGCCCTGATCGACTGGCTGGTGTGGCAGTCGGCCGACTTCACGATGGGTATCGGGCTGCACCAGGTGCGTGCGGATGCGTTCTGGGCGGCCGGGCACTTTCCGGGCAAGCCGATCATGCCCGGGGTGCTGATGGTGGAGGCGGGGGCCCAGATGGCCTGCTACCTCTACAACGTGCGGGCCCCGGGGCCGAAAACGGTTGCGTTCATGAAGATCGAGGAGGCGACGTTCCGCAACATGGTCCAGCCCGGGGACGACCTGTACCTGCTGTGCAAGGAGGTCCGGTTCGGCGGACGGCGGTTCATCAGCGAGATCCAGGGCGTGGTGAACGACAGGGTCGTCTTCGACGCCCGAATCTGTGGGATATCGCTCCCACCCGGTTGAAGAAGATGCACAAACTGTCGGCTCGGAGAGCCGACCTACCCGGTATAACCATCACCCGTGCCCGACCCCTACCCACTTGTTCTGAAGCCGGTCTTCTTCGAGAAGGTCTGGGGTGGCCGGCGACTGGAGCGCCTTGGGAAGCGGCTGCCGCCCGCAAAGTTGATCGGTGAATCGTGGGAGGTCGCGGACATGCCCGTGACCGCCGCCTCCGGTGCCGGCGGCGGTGGGGTGCGCTCACGGATCGCCGGTGGGCCCCTTGCGGGCCGGACGCTGCACGAGGCCATGGGGCTGTGGGGCGCGCGGCTCGCCCGCGGCCCTCGGTTCCCGCTGCTCGTGAAGTTCCTGGATGCGGGGCAGAACCTCTCGGTCCAGGTGCATCCCAGCCCGGAGCACGCGGCTGAGTATCCGGGGGCCCACCTGAAGACGGAGTGCTGGTACGTCGTCCATGCCGAGCCCGGGAGCGTCATCTACAAGGGTGTCCGGCCCGGGGTGACCCGGGAACGACTGGCACTCGGGGCCGCGGACGGCTCGATCGTGGGCGACCTGGTCGCGGTACCCGCGACCACCGGGGAGTGCCACCTGCTGCCGAGCGGGACGGTGCATGCTCTGGGCGCGGGCGTGACGGTTGCGGAGGTGCAGACCCCGAGCGACACGACGTTCCGTCTGTACGACTGGGGGCGCGAGGGTCGCGACCTGCACACGCAGGAAGCCCTCAAGTGCGCCTCGCTTGGAGCCACGCCCCCCGTGGTGCGCGGCGACGGCCCGCGCACGCGACTGGTGAGCACCGAACATTTCGGTGTGGATGAGGTCCGCGGCGGTACGGCGCGCGTCGGGGACGGGTTGTGCGCCGTGATCATCGCCGTCGCCGGACGGGGATCGCTCCTGGCCGGCGGCGGCGAGACGCCCATCACGGCCGGGACGACGGTCGTCGTCCCGGCATCACTCTCGGCCGGCGCTTCGCTCCGTGATGGGGGCGGGCTGGTGACGCTGGTCGTGACGCCCGCGCCGTGAGACGAGACGGCGGCGGCTTCACATCAGAATCCCCCGGCCTGTCCCCGGTGCCCGTCAATGATGATCCATGCAGACGCGAAACCTCGTCGGTGGACGGTGGATCGGCGCGGACGACGGCGCTGAGTTTGAAATCGACAACCCGGCCACGGGGGAGGTCATCGCGCGCGTGCCTTCGTGCGGAGCCTCCGAGACCCGCCGCGCGATCGAGGCCGCCGCGGCCGCGCTGCCGGAGTGGCGGGCCCTGACCGCGTACGAGCGCGCCGCGCCGCTGAAGCGGCTGGCGGAGTTGATGCTGCGCGACAGGGACAGGCTGGCACGGCTGATGACGCTGGAACAGGGCAAGCCGCTGGCGGAGTCGGCGGGGGAGATTGCCTACGCCGCGTCGTTCATCGAATGGGCCGCGGCGGAGGCTGTACGGGTGTGCGGAGAGACGATCCCCGCCTCCCGCGCGGACAAGCGGATCGTGGTGCTCCGGCAGCCGGTCGGCGTCACCGCGGCGATTACGCCGTGGAACTTCCCGAGCGCGATGGTCACGCGGAAACTCGGACCGGCACTGGCGTGCGGCTGCACCATGGTTGTCAAGCCCGCGGAGCAGACCCCGCTCTCGGCCCTGGCGCTCGGCGAACTCGCCGCCGAGGCGGGCGTCCGCGCGGGCGTGCTGAACATCGTGACGGGCGAGCCGGGGGTGATCGCGGGCGAGATCATGACCAATCCCGTGGTGCGGAAGGTCTCATTCACGGGCTCGACGGAGGTGGGGAAGATCCTGATGAAGCAGGCGGCCCACCATGTCGTGCGTCTGTCGCTGGAACTGGGCGGGCACGCCCCGTTCATCGTCTTTGACGATGCGGACGTTCACGCCGCGGTCGCGGGCGCGATGGCCAGCAAGTTCCGCAACGCCGGGCAGACCTGCATCTGCCCGAACCGCGTGCTGGTGCAGCGGGGCGTCTACGGCGAGTTTGTCCGGCGTCTGGCGGCCGCGGTCGCGGCGCTGCGCGTCGGCCCGGGCGATGAGGAGGGGGTGCAGGTCGGGCCGCTCATCGACGAGCCGGGTGTGCGCAAGGTGGAGGAGCACCTGGGTGACGCGATGGCCAGGGGTGGGCGCGCGCGCGTGGAGGGCGGCCGCGTCCGCCCGCGGCCGGGGCTGACGGACCGGTTCTTCAAGCCGGCGCTGGTCGAGGGCCTGTCGGACGACATGCTGATGAACCGCCAGGAGACCTTCGGGCCCGTCCTCGGGGTGCGGGAGTTCACGGACGAGCGCGAGGCGATCGAACTGGCCAACGACTCGCGGTACGGGCTGGCGTCGTACTTTTACACCCGCGACGCCGCACGGCTCCTGCGCGTCGCGGAGGCCTTGGAGTACGGCATAGTCGGCGCCAACGACGCGACCCCATCAACCGCCCAGGCGCCGTTCGGCGGCGTGAAGGAATCCGGGTTCGGGCGGGAGGGCGGGACGTACGCGATGGAGGAGTACCTGGAAACCAAGTATGTGGCGTGGGGCGGCCTGACCTGACTGGTGCCGGGGCGCGCGGGGGCCCGTTCGGAACGATCGCCCGGCTTGCGACGCGCAGCGCCTATGCTCCCCTCCCGCTGCTGCTGCCCGGCGCTGTGCCGGACGGGCAGAGGGGATTGGACCATCAGCCGCCCCATCGGGGCCGGTCCGGCGGCGAATCGGGCTTTCCGCCCGAATCGGGCTCAGCCGGATCGAGAAAGGGACCGGAAGCACATGATCGACGAAACGCTCCTCGCAACGCTCGGCACGGCCGACGCGGAGGCTGACGCCCTGCTGACCCAGGCCTTCGGCAAGCGCGCCGCGGACCAGGTGGACATGGATTCGCTCTTGGGTGAGCAGATCAAGGACCTTGCCCCCGGGAAACTGATCAAGGGCAAGATCGTGGGCATCTCCGGCGACGACTTCGTCGTGGAGATCGGCCTCAAGAGCGAGGGGCTGATCCCCAAGGAGGAGTTCGACGACCCGTCCCAGGTGAAGGTCGGCGACACGATGGACGTGCTGCTGGAGTCGCTGGAGGGCGAGGGCGGGCTGGTCCAGGTGAGCAAGCGCAAGGCCGACCGCATGCTCAACTGGCAGCGCCTGATGGACACCACCAAGGAGGGCGACGTCGTCGAGGGCACGGTGATGCGCAAGATCAAGGGCGGGCTGCTGGTGGACATCGGCGTGCCGGTGTTCCTGCCCGCGTCGCAGGTGGACGTGCGCCGCCCGGGCGAGATCGGGGACTACATCGGCCGGAAGATCCGCGCGACGATCCTGAAGATCGACCAGGAGCGGCGCAACATCGTGATCAGCCGGCGCAAACTGATCGAGGAGGAGCGCGACGCCGCGAAGAAGCGACTGCTCGACACGCTCAAGGAGGGCGAGGTCGTCATCGGCACCGTCAAGAACATCGCCGACTTCGGGGCGTTCGTGGACCTGGGCGGGATCGACGGGCTGCTGCACATCACCGACATGTCCTGGAGCCGCATCAACCACCCGAGCGAGGTGGTGAAGATCGACCAGAAGGTCGAGGTCAAGGTCCTGAACATCGACCGGGAGAAGGAGAAGATCGCCCTGGGGCTCAAGCAGAAGGAGGCGAGCCCCTGGGAGGAGATCGAGAAGAAGTACCCGGTCGGCTGCCGCGTCAAGGGCGCCGTGGTCAACCTCATGTCCTACGGGGCGTTCGTGCGCCTGGAGGACGGGATCGAGGGCCTGGTGCACGTCAGCGAGATGTCCTGGACGCGGCGCATCAACCACCCGAGCGAGATCGTGCAGCCGGCGCAGGAGGTCGACGTCGTCGTGCTGGAGATCGACAAGAACAAGCAGGAGATCAGCCTCGGGATGAAGCAGACCGAGGTAAACCCGTGGGAACTGGTCGCCGAGAAGTACCCGCCGGGCACGATCATCGAGGGTGCGGTGCGGAACCTGGCCAACTACGGCGCATTCGTGGAGATCGAGCCGGGGATCGACGGCCTGCTGCACATCAGCGACATGTCGTGGACGAAGAAGGTCACCCACCCCAACGAGATGCTCAAGAAGGGCGACGTGGTCAAGTGCGTGGTGCTGGAGGTCGACCAGGCCAAGCAGCGGGTCAGCCTCGGCGCCAAGCAACTCACCGAGGACCCGTGGATCAACGCCATCCCGGAGCACTACAAGCCCGGCATGGTCGTCCGCGGCGCCGTCACGAAGATCACCAACTTCGGCGTGTTCGTGGAACTGGAGCCGGACCTCGAGGGGCTGCTGCACATCTCCGAACTGGCGGACCACAAGGTTGAGAACCCCCAGGATGTCGTCAAGAGCGGGGACGAGGTGGACGTCAAGATCCTCCGCGTGGACACGTCCGACCGCAAGATCGGCCTCTCTCTGAAGCGTGCCCAGTGGGGCGACGCCACCGGCGGCGGGAGCGGCGGCGGCGGTGGAGGGGGCGGCGGTGGTGGGGGCGGCAACATCCCGACCCGCGGCGGCATGGACAGCCACGACGCGATGGGCACCGACAAGATCAGGATGTCCTGAGGATTGTCAGAGCCCCGAGCGCGGGGTTCCGGCGGCGACCCGTCGCCCGTGCTCCTGCTCCGGAACACAAAAAACCCCGGCTCCACCCGGCCGGGGTTTTTCATTGGCTTGGGGTGCCACCGACCGCCGGCCTTGCGGCGCGCCGGTGGAACCGCCCGCACCGCTGCGCTCGAAGACTCGCGGGTAGTGGCACCCGTTACACTCAGCAGAGGGCGATGAAACTGAGGAGCGCCAGCAGCGCGATCTTCTGGTGATTGGCCGACAGCGCGAGAACGTACTTCATGAACCTGCCCCGCTTTCTTCAGTTGTGGCCGCCGTGCGGTCTGTCGCACACTCAACAACACCCGTGCCGAGCGGCGGGTCGCCGCGGGACGCCCTTCCCGCGGGGCCGCCAAAGGGGGGTGACGGCCCATAACACACTACCAAGTACGGTGCGGCGGTGCGGCGTGTTGCGGACTCGCCACGGTTGGTGTTTCCTCCTTGCAACAGTGATCCTGGGGTGCCACGGGTTGACCGCACGGGGCCAACAGGTGCCGGGGGACGGGCCGGACGCCGCCAAGCCTCCGGTTGATGGCACCCAGTCACCCCGGCCCGCCGGTGCCCCCCCAACGCCGGCGGAGGCTATGGCCGCGTTCGAACTGGTGGAACGCTGGGCCCGGGACTGGAGGATTGGGGAGCGCGACGGCCTGGACACCCCCGGCCACCCCGGCGGCGTATCCGTGGTGCTCCGCCTGGACGGAAAGATCGTTGGACGCGGGACCGACGTGTCCGGATCCGCCGACACGCTGCGGATCGCGGCCGGGTCGGCACTGGCGGAGGCCGCGGCCAGGGTACCTGTCGAGCACGACGCGCTGATGGAGCAGAGCCGCAGGTCCATCGCCGAGCGGATCACAATCAGCCTGGAACTGGCGGGACCGATGATCCCGTTCAGCCCGGCCGAGTACGCCGACGCCGCCAAGGACATTGCCCCGGGGATCGACGGGGTGGCGTGCCGGTTCGGCGGCGGCGTGGCGGCGATGTTCCCGATGCAGATGCTGATATCAGGTATGGACGGGGCCCGCGGGCTCTCGGCCGCTGTGGCGAAGGCGGCGGGGGAGCCGGCCAAGGGGCTCGTGAAGCCGGCTGACCTGGCCAGGGACGACCACGCGGTGTTCTACCGGTTCAAGACTGTCCACCTGGCGCAACTGGCCCCTCGCGGGACGCCGACCTTCCTGGACCGTGGCGGGCGAGTGATCGCACCCGGGGAGGTCACGACGGCGGAACTGCGCCGGTGGGCGGACGGGCTGGCGGGCAACCTGGCTCGCCGCATGTACCCCGGGCCGGAGAAGTACGGGATTCAAGGAACGTACGACCCTTTGACCGGTGAGTATCAGGCTCCGTTTGCCTCACCCGAGGAACAGGTCGCGGCGTGGCTGGCCCTGAGTTCCTATGCGGACATCGCCAAAGATCAGGCCCTGGCCGCGGCCGCCGGAGACGCCATGGCGGGGGTCCAGGCGGCTCTGCTGACCGCGGAGCCCGGCGAAGCCCCACCGTGGCACGACGCGGCGGTTGCGCCGGCCGCGTGGGCGTTCGAGCAGATGCGCGTGAAGACCGGGTCGCCCGCAGCGCTGAGCGACGAGATGTCCTTGAAGGCCCGGACGGCAACCGCGGACGTCGTGAGCGACGACGGGCAGTTCGCGGCCGCCATCCCGCCGGGTGAGCGGCCATTTGCCCTCTACATGCTCGTGCTCGCCTCGGAAGCGATGCCGCCGGACGGCGCGGATGCCCGCGCTCTGGAGAAGGACCTGTCGGCCGGGCTGGACCGGCTGTACCGCGATACACCCCCCGGCGGCCTGGTTGGGCAGATGCCCTGGATGGGGTACGCGGAAGTGGTGCGTTCGCGTGAGGGGCCGATCGCGGCCGCTGTCGCGTTGCGCGACATGCGTGACCTGGTGTGGAAGAACCAGTTGCAGGCGGACGCCCTGCCGTACTCCGAGCGTGACCTGGCGGGCGGGATCGTGTTTACGGCATCCAGGTCCCCCAACCCCAGTTGGCAGGCGGCCCGGCCATTGGCGTTCATCGCGATGATGCTGGGCGACCCCCGCCTGACGGAGCCGCGGGAAATGATGCCGGAACTGACGCGGCTCACGGTGTCGCTGCGGTTCCTGCGGCAACTGACGGCCGGCCCGGCCGAGTGCCACATGTACGCCGACCCGGGGCGGGCGATGTGGGGGGTCCGGGCGAGCCTGTGGGACCAGTCCATGCCGGTCGATGCGACGGCGGTGACGCTCATGGCCGTGTGCGACACGCTGCGGAGTCTGGATGCTCTGCGGCACCGAGAGACGGTGCCGGTGAAGTAGCCGTCGGCGACCGACGCGGGTCGCGCCCGAAATACCGCTTGAACCGCGCCGCGCTGACCCAGATCGTGTCAAAGAAGTCCATCATCAGATCGTCGCGCCACTGCACCGAGTACAGCCCGAAAAGGGTGTACCCGGCGTCGTCCATGAAGCGCGACAGGCTGCCCAGGGTCGCGGCGCCGGAGCAGATCGGCTCCGTCCGCGCCTCGGCCATGATGACGTCGACGGCGCCTCGTTCCAGAAGCCCTCGGGCACCCTCCAAGACTGCGAGTTCGAAACCCTCCACGTCGATCTTCAGGCAGTCCACATGCTCGATGGACCGGTCGCGGCAGAAGGTATCCAGGCGGACCGATTGCACACCCACCGCGGCGGCTTCGCCGTCGGCGAACGGGAACGCCGAGTTGCTCATCTGGTCGTTCCGCTGACTGACGAAGAGCCTGGCCTCGCCGTCGTGCGCACCTGCCGCCGCCTGCACCAGTTCGGCCCACGGCTCCCGCCCCAGGTTCCGGCGGAGGTGTTGGAACGACGCGGGTGCGGGCTCGAAGGCGTAGACCCGAGCCTCCGGGAACACACGGTGGTACGCCCGGCTCAACCTTCCGTGGTGCGCACCGATATCCACAATGACGCGGACGGGGCTGTCCGCCATGAGGCGCCGATGCACTTCGGCCCAGTCCTGGGCGTCACGGCGGAGTCGCGACTGGAGGTCAACTCGATGACGCCGGAGGAACGTGAGCGCCGTTCGGACCATTTTCCCCTCCGCGTGCGGCCCTACGATAGCCGTCCCGCGTCCGGGTCGAATCCGCCCAAGGAAGTTCGGCGTATAGATGGGCCCGGCCTTGACGCGGGGGGTGGTCGCGGCGACACTGACGGGCCGTGCGGGGCTCCCAGGCCCGTCGGGCGTCCTGTGCGTCACGGAAGACTTTGAGCAACCTCCGGGCCCGCGACCTCGGAAAGGGGCGGGAACCCGGTCTTTCGGATTGGAGTGCGTATGGCGGCTCGGACCAGTGCTGGCGTCGGTGTGGGCGTGACCATCACCCTTCTCGGGGTGATCAGCCTCACGCTCTTCGTGCTGACGATTGTCTTCCTCTCCAAGTCGCAGTCGCTGCAGGGGGAACTGAGGCAGTTGCGGACGGAGACGGACTCCTACATCACCACCCCGGAGCGGAACCAGGACGACGTGCGGCGCCTGCGGGACGCCGCGGGGCGGGCCAACCAGTCGCTGGTGGCGTACCTGACCTCGTCCATGAAGAACACCATGAGCCGGGTCACCGGCGCGGCCAGCGACGGGATGGAGCAGTTCAACTCCAAACTCGACGCGGCCCTGGGCGGCAGCGGCGGGAACCTGCTCGGCGCCCTGCGGGACCGGGATTCGCAGATCGGCACACTCCAGTCGCAGCTGACCCAGGCGGACGCGGACCGGACCACCGCGCTGGCGAACCTGGCCGCGGAGACGGAGCGGACCAAGCAACTCAATGCAAGCCACCAGGCGACGATCGCGGCGATGAACTCCGACATCGACAAGTACAAGGCGGAGATCAAGGCGTACCGCCAGGGCACGAACCAGGCGAAACTGGAGATGAGCAAGCACGAGGGCGAACTCGCCCGGAAGTTCGAGGACGAACGGGCAGCGCTGAACGAGAACATCACCAAACTGCAGCGCGAGAGCCTGATCAAGGACGAGACGATCGCCAAACTCCGCGGCACGGGGCGCACGCAGAGCCTGAGCGCCAAGGACGAGTTCGCCCTCGTCGACGGGCGCGTGGTCGGGGTCGAGGCCGGCAGCAACCAGGTCTATATCGGCCTGGGCGAGAAGGACCATGTGGTCCTGGGCCTGCGGTTCGCCGTCTACAACGGCGGCACCTCCATCCAGCCGGACGCGAGCGGCAACTATCCCCGCGGGAAGGCGGAACTGGAGGTCATCCGGGTCGGGACGGATTCCTCCGTCGCCCGGATCACGTCGGAGACGGCGGGCAACCCGATCGTCAAGGGCGACGTGATCGCCAACGCCGTGTACGACCCCAACAAGGTCTACAAGTTCATGGTCTACGGCAACTTCGATTCCAACGGCGACGGCAAGAGCACCGCCCAGGAGGCCGAAGACGTCAAGGCCACGATCAAGGCCTGGGGCGGCCAGATCGCCGACGACCTTGTGGGCGACGTGGATTTCCTGGTGCTCGGCTCGCGCCCGATGATGCCGCCCCCGCCGCCCTCCACCGCACCGATCGAGGTCGTTCGGGAGTGGCAGCGGCTGGACCAGATCGCCCGGCGCTACGACGAACTCTTGAAGGAGGCGCAGGCGACCAGCATGCCGATCCTGAACGAGAACCGCCTGTACACCCTGACGGGCAAGCGGGCGGGGCTCACGGCTCGTTGAGGTGCGATCGGGCGCCACGGCTCCGCCGGGTTCTTTGGCGGCAGAGCCGTGCCGAAGACCCCCGTGTGGATCCGCCGCATGGAGCGAGCGCCCGAGGCGTTGCTCACGCTTCAGTTGCGGTCGATCGCCTTGGCACCAGAACGATTCGGCCAGGCGGGCCTGCGTAGTGTGGGGACGCCATGAACTCCCACAAGCATCCGCACTGCTGCTCGCACGGGGGTGGGGGGGCGGCGCGCGCGGGCCACGCCTCCTCGCCGGGTGAGATGGACGGTCCGGGACAGGGTGCCGCGGCCGGGCCCGTGGGAGCCGCGGTCTACACATGCCCCATGCACCCGCAGGTCCGGCAGTCCGGGCCGGGGACGTGCCCGATCTGCGGCATGTCGCTCGAACCGCTCATGCCCACGCTCGAAGAAGGCCACGACCCCGAACTCGTCAGTTTCACGCGCCGGTTCTGGTGACGCTGCCGCTGACGGTCATCGTCACCACCCTCGCGATGGCCGGCCACTACTTCCCCGCCCTCTCGCCCACGGCCCGCTCGTGGATCGAACTGGTCCTCACCATCCCGATCGTGTTCTGGGCCGGGTGGCCGTTCTTTGTGCGCTGGGCCGATTCGATTCGTCGCCTCAGCCCAAACATGTGGACGCTCATCGGCACCGGCGTCGGCGCGGCGTTCCTCTACAGCCTGGCCGCCACGCTCGTGCCCGGATGGTTTCCCGCGGGCTTCGAGGCGCACGGGCGCATCGGGGTCTACTACGAGGCCGCGGCGGTGATCGTGTCGCTGACGCTGCTCGGTCAGATCCTCGAACTGCGGGCGCGGTCGCAGACCTCGGCGGCGATCAAGTCGCTGCTCGGCCTCGCGCCCAAGACCGCCCGCCGCATCCGCGAGGACGGGAGTGAAGAGGATGTGCCGCTCACGCACATCCACGTCGGCGACATCCTTCGAGTCCGCCCGGGCGAGAAGGTGCCCGTGGACGGCGTGGTCACAGAGGGAGGGGGGCGGTCCAGCGTGGACGAGTCCATGCTGACCGGGGAGCCGGTGCCCGTCGAGAAGGAGCCGGGGAGCCGGCTCATCGGGGCCACCATCAACGGGGCCGGGAGCCTGGTCATGCGCGCCGAGAAGGTCGGGGCGCAGACCGTGCTCGCGCAGATCGTGCAGATGGTGGCGCAGGCGCAGCGCTCCCGCGCGCCCATGCAGCGGATGGCCGATGTCGTGTCGTACTGGTTCGTGCTGGTCGTGCTGGCGATCGCGGTGGTCACGGTGATCGTGTGGGCCTTCTTCGGACCCGAGCCGCGCTGGACCTACGCGCTGCTCAACGCGGTGGCGGTGCTGATCATCGCCTGCCCCTGCGCGCTGGGGCTGGCGACGCCGATGTCGATCATGGTGGCCACGGGCCGTGGCGCGACCTCCGGCATCCTGTTCCGCGACGCCGAGGCCATCGAGGCACTGCGGACCATCGACACGCTGATCGTGGACAAGACGGGAACGCTCACCGTCGGCAAACCCGTGTTCCACAGCGTCGCGGCTTCGCCGGGGTACACCGAAGATGAGGTGCTGCGACTGACCGCCAGCCTCGACCAGGGAAGCGAGCACCCGCTGGCCGAGGCGTTCGTCGCCGAGGCCCGCACGCGCGGCCTGCGGCTCAGCACGCCCGAGGGGTTCGAGTCGGGCACGGGGATCGGCGTCCGCGGCCGCGTGGACGGGAAGCCCGTCGCGCTGGGGAACACCGCGCTCATGCAGGAACTGGGCGTCGATGTCGCCGCGCTCGGGGCCGCCGCCGAGGAGAGAAGGGCGCAGGGCGCGTCGGTGGTCTATGTGGCCGTCGATGGACGCGCGACGGGGCTGGTGGCCGCGGCGGACCCGGTGAAGGACTCAACGCCCGAGGCGCTCAGGCAGCTCCACGACGCGGGGATGAGGATCGTCATGGCCACCGGCGACGGGCTGACCACCGCGCAGGCGGTCGCAAAGGAGCTCGGGATCGACGAGGTCCACGGCGAAGTCCGCCCGCAGGACAAGGTGGAGCTCGTCGCGTCGCTCCAGGCCCAGGGCAAGAAGGTCGCGATGGCGGGCGACGGCATCAACGACGCCCCCGCGCTGGCCCGCGCGGACGTGGGCATAGCGATGGGCACCGGCACGGATGTGGCGATGAACAGCGGGCACGTCACGCTCGTCAAGGGCGACCTCCGCGGCATCGCCCGGGCGCGCCAGCTCTCGCAGGCGACCGTCGCCAACATGAAGCAGAACCTGGTCTTCGCCCTGATCTACAACGCGCTGGGGGTCCCCATCGCCGCGGGTATCCTGTACCCCGCCTTCGGCGTGCTGCTCTCGCCGGTGTTCGCGGCACTGGCGATGAGTCTCAGTTCCGTGTCGGTGGTCTTCAACGCGCTGCGGCTTCGGAAGGCGTGAGCGCGGCGCGGCGGCGCGGCTTCGGGCGCTCGGCGAGGAAGGCCCTGAGCGCCACGGCGCCGTTGTGCTCCTCATCGTGGGCGGCGTAGACGAACGTGACGGTGCCCGCCCCGATATGGCGGCGCAGCGCATCCACCGCCTCGGGGTTGGCGCGGAGTTCCGCCCGGTACCGCCGCTCAAACTGCCGCCATTTCGCCGGGTCGTGCGCGAACCACTTGCGGAGCGCGGGGCTGGGTGCAACGTCCTTGGCCCAGAGGTCCAGTGCGGCGCGCGCCCTGGTCACTCCGCGCGGCCAGAGTCGCTCCACCAGGATCCGAACGCCGTCGGCCTTGGACGGCTTCTCATAGGCGCGTTTGACCTGGATCATGATCGGGTCTCCGTGGTCAGGCCCGGGGCGGCTGGTGCGGTGTGGGCCTGTCCAGCCCGAAGATCGACATGGCCTCGCGGAGCATCTGGTTGGCGTAGCCCCACTCGTTGTCGTACCAACTCATGATCTTGACAAGGTCGCCGTCGATGACCCGGGTAAGGTCCAGGTCGACCACGGAGGCGCGGGGATCGCCGATGATGTCCGCGGACACGAGCGGGTCGGGTGAGACGCCCAGGATGCCCGCGTAGCGCCGCGATCCGGCCTCCTCCGTGAAGACCCGGTTCACCTCCTCCACGGTTGTGGCGCGCGACGTGACGAAGGTGATGTCCGCGATCGAGCCGATGGGGAGGGGGGCGCGGATGGCCACGCCGTCGAACCTGCCCGCGTACTGGGGGAGGGCCCGTGTTGTCGCGTGGGCGGCGCCCGTCGTGCTGGGCACGAGGTTGGCTGCCGCGGCCCGGCCGCGGCGGAAGCGCTTGTTCGGCTTGTCCACGATGGACTGGGACGAGGTGTAGGCGTGGACGGTGGTCATCACGGCCTTGGTGAAGCCGATGCGGCGGCCCATGACCTCGACGACCGGGGTGATGCAGTTGGTGGTGCAACTTGCGCAGGAGATGATGGCGGGGCGTTCCCCCGGGGCGTTGGCCCCGTGGACCACGGTCTCCACGTCCTGGTCCTTCGACGGCGCCGACAGGATGACGTAGCGGGCGCCCGCGCGGACGTGCTTCTCCAGGTCCTGCCGGCGCGTGAGCGCCCCGGTGCACTCGAAGACGAGGTCCACACCGAGCTGCTTCCAGGGGAGTTCCGCGGGGTCGCGGGTGCTGAGCAGGTGGATCCTGCGTCCGGCGACCACGAGGTCCTGTCCGTCGACGGCGACGGGCTTCGGGTAACGCCCGTGCACGGTGTCGTAGCGGAGCAGGTAGGCGAGGTTCTCGGCCTCGCTCAGGTCGTTGGCGGCGACGACCTCGACGGCGGGCTCATCGATGATGAGTTTGAGGACGGCGCGGCCGATGCGCCCGAGGCCGTTGATGGCGACTCGTGTGGTCATGGCGTGTTTCCTTGGGCTCCGGCGTGGTGCGCGATCGTGTCCAGGGCCAGGGCCGAGTGGGCGTAGGCCGCGCCGGCGCGCATCTCCGCGGCGACCCAGACGGCCTCCATGATTTCTTCGGGCGTGGCGCCGTGGCGCAGGGCCCCGCTGGTGTGACCGCGGATGCAGTACGGGCACTGGGTGATGTGGGCGGCGGCGACGGCGATCAGTTGCTTGGTCTTCGCGGGGAGGGCCCCGTCGGCGAAGACGCTCTGGCTGAAGGCCCTGAAGGCCTCGGCCGGACCGGGGGCCAGCCGCTTGCGGCGATCGCTGATCTCCCGGGTCGCGGCGGGGTACATCTGCTCTTGCTCGGCCACGTTCTGGACCTCCGTTGGTTATCCATGTCCTGACACTGCGCGGCCCCCCTGGGTGCGATGGGTAAGCCGCTGCTGGACGATAAGGCCGAGCAGCACCTCCTGGGCGCGGATGAACTTGTCGATGCCCTCCTCCATCAGCACGCGCTCCATCGCGGCCTTGTCCACCTTGTCGTCGATGTCGCGGACGGCGTCCGGCGGCGGCAGGCGGTCGACCCGGCGGGTGTAGGGCACGGGCGAGCGCTCCACGGCCTCGTTCGTCGCGGCGGGGTTGGTCTGGATGCCGCCGCCGGCCAGGGCGGCGGCGTACTTGTCCGGAGGGTCGTCCGGGTTCTTCACGCCGGTGCTTGCGAAGACGATGTCCTGATCCAGTCGCAGGCCCTTGTCACTCCAGAACTCCCGGTTGGCGAGCCAGATGCGCTTGGCGTTCAGGATGCCGGCCATGCCCCGGGCGGCGGGGCCCAGTCCCGGGACGTGCTCCCCGGTGTACACGTCGACGCGCGAGACGAAGATGCTGTAGACGCTCTTGAACTCGTGCAGCCCGTTCCGGCGGCGCTGGGCCCCGCGCCAGATCGCGTCGCGAGCCGCGCGGTACTGGCGCTCCGTGAAGATCAGGGTCACGTTGATAGTCACGCCCGCGGCGGCGATCGATTCGAGCGCGTCCAGGCCGGCCGCGGTGGCCGGAACCTTGATCATGCGGTTGCCGTGCCCGTCCGACCACTGCCCGGCGAGTTCGAGGTACCGCTTCACGCGCCCGGCGTGGGCCAGCCCGAAGGAGTCGTCCTCGATCATCGGGTCCAGTTCGAGGCTGACGTACCCGTCGTTGCCGGCGGTCCGCTGCCAGACGGGCAGGAACATCCGCTGGGCGTCGCTCACCAGTTCGTCGTTGAGTTGCCAGGCGATCTGGTGGTCGTCGAGGCCCCGGGCGATCAGGTCGCTGATGAGGCCGGCCGAGCGGCCCTCGGCGATGATCTTCGAGATGATGGTCGGGTTCGATGTGGCGCCGGTGACGCCCCGGGCGAGGTTCGCGGCGAGGTCGTCGGGCTCAACCCCGTCGAGCCAGACCTTCGTGCCCGTGGCGATGAGTGATGCGAGCGACATGGCGCCTCCTTCCTTCGTGTCCCTAGCGGATCGCGCCGCGCAACTCGCGGGCGGCGATGGTTCCTTCTCGCCTGATCAGTTCCCGGGCGGCGTCCACCTTGCCGAACAGGTTGCACATCATCGCGCCGCGGACGCGGCCGGCGCTGAGGTAGTAGACGACGCCGGTCGTGTTCTCCTCCTGCCAGTCGGCGAGCGTCTCGTGACGGCTGTCCGTGTCGCCCACGGCCTCGTAGCCGAACTCGAAGAGGTCGGAGAAGAAGAAGGGGATGGAGGTGAACGGTTCCGCGGCGCCGGCCATGTTGCGGCCCGCGTGCTTCCCCTGGCTGACGGCGTTGTCCCAGTGCTCGATGCGCCGCGGGCCGAGGACGGCCTCCGGGAAGCGGGCGATGTCGCCGGCGGCGTAGATGTCGGGATCGGACGTCCGGAGGAACGGGCTCACGATGACGCCGTTGCCGGTCTCCAGGCCCCCGACCCGGGCGAGGTCGATGTTCGGCGTGATGCCGATTCCCACCACGATCAGGTCCGAGTGGATGACGCTCCCGGACTGGGTGCGCGTCCGGTAGCGCTCGCCGTCGCGCTCGATCGAGAGCGGCGTGTCGCCGGTCAGAACCTCGACACCCTTGTCGCGGTACCGGTCCGTCAGGGCGCGCCCCAATGCTTCCGGAAACACGCGCGACACCAGCCACTGACCGGGGAAGATCATCGTCACCGCCAGCCCGGCCGTGCGGAGGGCGGCCGCGATTTCGGACCCGATGAACCCGCCGCCGATGATGAGGGCCGACCTGCCCGCGGTCGCGGCGCTCCGCAGCCGGCGGTAGTCATCCACGGTGCGGAAGTAGCAGAGCCCGCCGAGGTCCCCTCCGGGAATCGTGAGGCGGCGCGGCGTGCCGCCGGTG
Organism: Phycisphaerales bacterium; assembly: GCA_020849105.1. Taxonomy (GTDB): domain Bacteria; phylum Planctomycetota; class Phycisphaerae; order Phycisphaerales; family UBA1924; genus JADLGW01. The sequence goes on from JADLGW010000015.1 coordinate 47,852, forward strand.
GCGAGCAGGAGTTTCTGGTAGCGGTACGTCTCCCCGCCCGCGTCGCGGAGCGTGCGGGCGGCCGGGTCCAGGGCCACGACCCGGGTGCCGAGGCGCAGTTCGACACCGTGGCGGTCGTAGAACGCGCGGTCATGGAGATAGATGTCGTCGGCTTTCTTCGCTCCGGACCAGAGTTGTTTGGAGAGCGGGGGACGGTCATAGGGCGGATCGTCCTCCGCACCGATGAGGAGGATGGAGCCGGTCGCGTCGCGCTCGCGGATCCCCTCGACCGCGGCCGATGCCGCGGGCCCGGCCCCGACGGCGACGTACGCGTACGGGTGGTCGGTCATGGTCGTGCTCCGGCGTCGGTGTCCCGGGGCAGCCGGATCCTGTGTCCGCGCTGGGGCATGATCCCGGTTCTCATGTGGACCTCGACGTTCCGTAGAGGAGGGCCAGGACCTCGGCGCGGCTGGCGGGGTCGGTCTTGAAGACGCCCCGTATGGCGTTGGTCACCATGGTGCTGCCCTGCTTCTTGATACCCCGGATGGTCATGCAGTTGTGGGTGGCCTCCACGACGCAGACGGCGCCGAGGGGATGAAGCCCTTCCATGAGGGCGTCGGCGATCTGGTCGGTCAGGCGCTCCTGGAGTTGGGGGCGCAGGGAGTAGGCGTCCACAAGACGGGCGATCTTGCTCAGGCCCAGCACCTTCCCATCGGGCAGATAGGCCACATGCGCGAGCCCGGTAAAGGGCAGCAGGTGGTGCTCGCACATCGAGTGGAACGGGATGTTGCGGAGCAGCACGACCTGGTCGTACTTGTCATTGAACACGGTCCGCAGGTAGGTGCGGGGATCGATCCGGAGGCCCGCCATCAGTTCGGCGTACGATCGCGCGACCCGGTTCGGGGTCCTGCGGAGGCCGTCCCTGTCCGGGTTCTCGCCGATGGCGATCAGGATTTCCCGCACGGCCCGCTCGATGCGGGGGATGTCCACGCCGGCGTCCTTCGGCGGCTGCGCGGCCTGGGGCCGCGGGGTATCAATGGAGTTGGAAAGAAGCGAACTCACCGCACCGCTCCGGGCGTGGCGCGAGGGGCGCCGCTGAGTTCGCGCTCCGCCTGGAGCCAGTCGGACAGGTGGTCGCCGGGTCCGCCGCGGCGGGCCTCGAAGATCGCGTAGGCACGGCGGCGGACGAGGTCGGGGGTGGTCTCAACGGTCGCGGACGGCGCCGCCGGGCGTGTGTGGGCGCCGCTCTTCCTGCTCGCGGCGGTGATCGTGCTCATGAGGTGCTCCCTTCGTGGTTCATGCCCGCGATCCGCGCGGGCGGGGCCGGGGGTTGCGGGACGGCCGCGCCCCGCAGGTCCAGGGTGGTGATGATGACGGTGGGCAGCGGTTCCGCCTCGAACACGGCGATGCGGCGGATGCTCCGATCCAGCATGAGGCTCACGATGGTGGCGACCGGTGTGTCCGTCGTCACCCGCGGAGGGGTGCGCCTGAAGTCGGCCGCAGCCCCGGCCAGCGGTCGGTCCGCGGCATCGGGCTCCCGGCGGGCATCTTCGTCCTCCTGGTTCACCTGGAGCAGGTATTCGGGTGAGCCGCCGGTAACCCCTGAACTGCGGCGGAGCAGGTCGCTCCTCGTGATGGTGCCGAGCGCCACACCCCGCTCGTTGACAACCGACGCACCGGAGACACATCCCGCCGCCAGCAGGTGCGCGAGTTCGCGGACGGTGGTCGATGCCTCGATACGGAGCGGCGCCGGGGCCGTCACGTCGCGCGATGCCGGGTCCGCGGGGGTCATGCGTCGGCTCCGCGGCCACCGGCCCCGTTCGTCGCGTGCTTCCGGCCGGGCATGTCCGGGTCGGGTGAGGCGCCGTACCCGACCCTCAGAACTGCGCGGATCAGGTCGGCCGATCCGCACCGCGTGTCATGCACGACGGTGGCCCGTGCGCGGTAGAAGTTGACATCCACTGCCCCTACCCCCGCGACCGACTCGAGCGCCGCCGCGATCCTTTCCCGGCACTGGCTCCCGTGCATCCCCGCGATGAGGAGCACGGTTGTTGTGGTTCCAGGTCTTGCCACCATCACGCTGCTCGCCCCTTGCCGTGCGCCGGCGCGGCGCATCCGATGCCGATTCACCACAGGCGCGCCGCCGCGCGCCGGGCGGACGTCCGCTTCGGCCCGGTCCGCCGCGACGGGCGACCGGCCTCCTCCGGGCGGCCGGGGTGCGCACCGTCGCCGCGGACCGGCCAACCTCCCGCCGTCTGCGCGTCTGGCCCGATTCGCCCACCGCCGTTCACTCTGGGTTCGCGTGCCTGCGCCCGGGCCTGCCCGACGATCCGCCGGAGGTGGGCCTCCGCCTCGATCCAGTTCAACTCATCGTTCCCGCCGCAGGCCTCCCAGATTTCGGCGGCGATCGCCGCCACCAGGCGGTGGGTCACGTCGATTTCCCGCTGCGGATCCTGATCCGGCCTGATGACGAGTCTCATGTCGCGTGCTCCGGGTTGTTTGCCGATCGTCACCCTGATGCCGGGATCATCGCTCCCGGCAGGGCCGTCTCCACGCGATGATTTCCCCAATCACGCCGGGCGCGTGAGGCCCTGCACGATCCCTGTCCGCGTAGACTCCCGGCGTGCCCCCCGATCGTGCCCAGCGGAAGCGGCGGCCCCGGGCCCCGGAATCGTCCGCGCCCGGCCGCGTGCCCTACAAAGCCGTCCTTGCGGCCGCTCTCGACCCGATCATCACCATCGACAGCGCGGGGATCATCCAGTCCGCCAGCGACTCCGTGGAGCGCGTGTTCGGCTGGTCACCGGCCGATCTGATGGGGAGGAACGTCAGCATCCTCATGCCCGAGCCCCACCGCTCGGCCCACGACGGGCACCTTGCCGCTCACCACGAAACCGGGCGGACCGAGCACCTGAACCGTGTCCGGCAGTTCGACGGCGTGCGGAAGGACGGGAGCCTGTTCCCGCTGGAGGTTTCCGTCTCGCGTGTCGATGTCCCCGGGGAGGCGGCGCCCCTGTTCGTCGGCATCATCCGGGACCTGAGCCGGCACGGCGACGGGGAAAGCCGGGCCGGGTCATCCCGGGCCGCGGAACCGGCGGACAACACCCGGCTGCACGAACTCCTTGCGGAGCAGACCTCCGCCTTGCAGTCGGCGCACCTGCGCCTGCGCATGGCGGACCGCATGGCGTCGATCGGCGCCCTTGCGGCGGGCCTGGGCCACGACATGAACAACGTGCTGCTGCCGGTGCGGGCGCACCTCGAGGCCGCCCGCACGATGGCCATGATCCCGGGGATTCGCGACCACCTTGACGCCGTCCACAAGAGTGTGACGTACCTCCAGCAACTGGCCGACGGCCTCCACTTTCTTGCGCTGGACACGGACGGGGAGGATTCCGAGCAGTCGGCGACCGACCTGGGCACATGGTGGTCGCAGGCCGGGGCGCTGCTGATGAAGGCCGTGCCCAGGCATGTGAAGGTCAGTGTGTCCCTGCCGCGCGGCCTGCCGCGGGTCGGTGTTTCGGCCCACGGGCTCACGCAGGCGGTGCTGAACCTGGTCGTGAACGCAGGGGAGGCGATCCCCGCCGAGCCCGCGGCAACCGGGCGGAGTTCCCGGCGCGGGCGCGTGCGCGTCTGGGCGGAGCCAACTCGGGCCGGGACGCATGTGCGGCTCGGCGTCACCGACAACGGCCAGGGCATGTCGGCGGAGACCCAGCGCAATGCATTCGAGATGTTCTACACGACCAAGATGCGCGGGATGGGCACGGGGCTCGGACTTCCGCTGGTTGCCCGGGTTGTCCGGCGCGCCGGCGGGTCCATCCAGATTGAATCTAAGCCCGGCAAGGGCACGACGGTGGCGATCCTGATCCCGGTTGCGGGAAGCCGTGTGCCCGGCGCCCCCGGGGGCCGCCGCAACGCCGTGATCACGCTGGCGGATGGACGCGCGGCCGCCCTCATCCGGCACCTGCTCGAGGCGGCCGGCGTCCGAATTGCTGTGGACAGCGACCCCACCGACGCGGACATCTGGATCCTTGAACCGACGAAGGCGGGGCTGGCCGGGGCACGGGTCTGGCGGGCCCGCCACGCTCATGGGGCGCTGGTGCTGTTCGGCACGGTCGCGGGTGAATCGGCGCGGGGGTGGGCTGCGCTGCACGCCGTTACAATCGAGGACCCCGACGACCTGGACGCGATCGGCGCAGCGCTGCACCGCGCGATCGTCGGATCGTGAGGAGCCCGCTCGCCGTGTCCAAGCGCACCGCCCGCATCCACCCCGCACCCCGCACGGCCAAGCCCGGGCGCGCGGGCGCGGCCAAGCCCACCGGCGCGGGCGTCAAACAGCCGGTGGAGCGGGCTTCGCCCGCACCGCTCCGCCCCCGCGCGCCCCACGGTGAGGGCGCCGGTATCCGGGTGCTGTGCGTGGACGACCACGCCGTGCTGGTGGAGGGCCTGAGGGCAAAGTTCGCCGTGGAGGGCCGGATCCACATCGTGGGGAGCCTGGCGAGCGCGGACCGGCTGCTGGAGGAGACGGCCCGGCTGCGCCCCGACGTTGTCCTGCTGGACATCGAGATGCCCGGTCCGGACGTCTTCGAGACGGCCGACCGCCTCCGCCGCGCACACCCGGGGCTGCGCTTCGTCTTCCTGAGCGCCCACATCCGCGACGGCTACCTGGCCGCGGCGTACAAGTGCGGGGCATGGGGGTACTTCGCCAAGGGTGATGAACTGGACGACATTGTCGCGGGGCTGGGCGAGGTGGCCCGCAGCGCCGCCGGGACGTTCGTGATGGGGCCGAAGGTGCGGGCCCGGTGCCGGCCGGCGGCGATGCGCCCCCGCCGCGAGGGGCCGCCGGCGACGCCGCTGTCCTCGCTCTCATCGCGGGAGATTGAGGTTCTGCGCCTCATCGGCAAGGGCCTGTCGCGGGTGCAGATCGCGGGCGAACTCAGCCGCAGCGCCAAGACGATCGACCGGCACCAGGACCGGATGCTGCACAAACTGGGCGTCTCGAGCCGGGCCGACCTGATTCGCCTGGCGATCCGCGAGGGGCTCGCGGAGGCCTGAGCCCGCGTTGACCTGGGGCCGCCGCGCCGGGATTGGGGAAGTTCACGCATGGAGCACGCGGCCGGCCGCGCCCATGCTTCCGGCGCTGCCCCGATCAAGGGCCCGAAGGCCCCGGTCGCGGCGGCCTGCACGAGGAGTTTGACATGACCAGCACGACGGCCGAACGGCAGTACGCCCACGTCGGGAAGACTAGCGGCATCCAGGACCACGACCACGACCTGATCCACTTCCTGAGCGCGCGGCTGGACACTCTGTGGCGCTGCGACCAGTGCATCGCCAACGCGGACGGGGACGCCGCGTTGCAGGGCTTCTGGCGCGACATCAAGAAGCAGGAGGTCGCGAACGTCAACCGTGCGCGTGAACTCGTGAAGGAGCATGTAAAGAAGAACTGCTTCTGATCGGACGAACGAGGGGCCGGGCGCGAGGGGCAACCCCGTGCCCCGGCATTCGGCGAGCGCGGCGTCCCCGCTGGGCGGGGCCGGCGCGAGCATGGGACGCGGGCGGGAACTCTCATCAACACGAACGGGGAGCACAGTTCATGTCAAAGACAAACTCGGCCGTCGCGGTCTTCAGCCGGCGGGAGCAGGCAGAGCAGGCGATCAGGAAACTGGAGGGCGCGGGCATCGACATCAGGCGGATGTCGCTCATCGGGCGGGACGTTCACAGCGAGCAGCACGTCGTGGGGTATTACACGACGGGGGACCGCATGATGGCATGGGGCGCCAACGGGGCGTTCTGGGGCGGGATCTGGGGGCTGCTGTTCGGTTCCGCCTTCTTCTGGATCCCGGGGCTGGGGCCGCTCATGATCGCGGGGCCGGTGGTCGCCTGGATCGTCGGGGCGCTGGAGGGGGCGGTCGTGGTCGGCGGGTTGAGCGCCCTGGGCGCGGCGCTGTACAGCATCGGGATCCCCAGGGACAGCATCCTTCAGTACGAGACGGCGATCAAGGCCGACAAGATTGTGCTCGTGGTTGACGGCACGCCGGAGGACGTGAAGCGCGCCGAACAGGTCCTGGCCGGCACCCCGGCGATCCGCACACAGACGCACCTGGCCGGGGCCGCGATGCCGGCGCACGCGTGAAGGCGCCAGGGCACACCCAAAGCAAGGACAAGGAGGCGCCACCATGGCACGTTCGACGATCACCCGCGACGACGCGACCCAACTGAAGGAACCTGTGCGCCCGTCCGGAACCGGGGTGGTCCAGGGGTTCGAGCATGTGCAGCGGACCACGCTGGCGCTGGACGCCGCGGCGGCGCTCGCGAGCGTGGAGAGCCTGAACCAACTCCTGGCCGACACGATGACGCTGCGCGACCTGTACAAGAAGCACCACTGGCAGGCGGCCGGGCCGACGTTCTACATGATGCACCTGCTGTTCGACAAGCACGCCCAGGAGCAGTCGGACCTGATCGACCTGCTGGCGGAGCGCATCCAGGCGCTGGGGGGCGTCGCGATCGCCATGGCGGCCGACGTCGCCGAGGCCACACTCATCCCCCGGGCACCCAAGGGGCGTGAGGACACCGCGGCACAGATCGCCCGGCTGCTCCATGCCCACGAGGTTGTGCTGCTGGAGGCCCGGGCGATGGCGCGGGACACGGTGACGACGGGGGATGACGGCACGAACGACATCATCGTGTCGGATGCCATCCGCACGAACGAGCGGCAGGTGTGGTTCCTGGCCCAGCACATGCGGTGAGACGCGCCGGGCCCGCGCCGATCCTTCGCCGTCTGGATGCCCGTGCCGTGCGTCGGGCTCTGCACGCCCGCGCGATGCGGCGAACGAAGTGGGCGATACTGGACTCGAACCAGTGACCTCTTCCTTGTCATGGAAGCGCGCTAGCCAACTGCGCCAATCGCCCGGCGGCCCGAGTATAGGGTCGGAGTCGCCCCGCGGGGCGCGCGTGCGCGGGGGTATCCACGCCCCGGGGCGGCGGGCAAAGGTCGTCCCCCCGTGCGCTGAACTCCGGACTCAGCCTGTTTCCCGGGCTCCGCCCGCTTCTACCATTCCCCATGACCACAGCACAGACCCGCCCCGCCGCCGCCACCGGAACCACCACCGACCCCCTCACCCTCATCGACGTCGACCACGTCCACTTCTACGTCGGCAACGCCAAGCAGGCCGCGTACTTCTACGCCTCCACCTTCGGGTTCCAGATCGACCAGGTGCGCGACCTGACCACCGGCTCGCGCGACGAGGCCTCCTACCTCCTCACGCAGGGCAATATCCGCCTCCTGCTTACCAGCGGCCTCTCCAAGAACCACCCGGCCTGCAAGGAAGCGCTGCTCTACGGAGACGGGGTGAAGGACATCGCCCTGACCGTCTTCGACGCCGAGAAGGCCTGGAGGCAGGCCGTTGCCAACGGGGGCACGTCCGCCTACGAGCCCGTGACCACCAGCGACGCGAGCGGCTCCGTCACCCGCGCCGGCATCCAGACCTACGGCCGGGCCGTCCACTCGCTGGTCAGCCGCACCGGAGCCTACGAACTCACGAAACTCAAGCAGGGCGGGGCGTTCGCCCCCGGCTTCCGCAAGGTCGAGAGCCTCACCATCAACGACTTCAACCGCAGGAACCCCTGCGGCCTGAAGTTCGTCGACCACTGCGTCGGCAACGTCGAACTCGGCAAGATGAACGACTGGGTCAAGTGGTACGAGGACGTGCTCGGCTTCAAGATGTTCAAGCACTTCGACGACGCGGACATCTCCACCGAGTTCTCCGCCCTCATGTCCAAAGTCATGGCCAGCGGCAACCACCTCATCAAGATGCCGATCAACGAGCCCGCCCCCGGCAAGAAGAAGTCCCAGATCCAGGAATACCTGGAGTGGCACGACATGACGCCCGGCGTGCAGCACCTTGCCCTGCGCACCGACGATGAACTCGCCAGCGTCGCCGCCCTCCGCGCCCGCGGCGTCGACTTCCTCAGCCTGCCCGACGCCTACTACGAGCGCGTCTGGGACCGCGTGAACACGACGCTGACGAAGCACGGGCACAAGCCGGTGAAGGAGGACCACCAGCGCATCCGCGACCTCGGCGTGCTCGTGGACGCCGACGACGAGGGCTACCTCCTCCAACTCTTCACCAAGCCCCTGCAGGACCGCCCCACGCTCTTCTTCGAGATCATCTGCCGCCGCGGCTCCCAGTCCTTCGGCAAGGGCAACTTCAAGGCCCTCTTCGAGGCCCTCGAGATCGAGCAGGAGAAACGCGGGAACCTGTGACATATGGAACATCTGATCTTTGGTCCCGCGACATGGATCCGGCGGGGTTGAGCGCCGGTTTCTGGGTGGCGCGAGCGCTCGTCGCCGGGCGTTCATTGCCCCCCGCATCTCACGCCGCCCGCATCTCACGCCGCCCTGATGTCGCGTGGACAATGCTACGGATAGTGCCGCCCGAGGAGAATATCGATATTGACGGGCTTGTCGCGGGCCTAGATATAATTATGATTGCTATTATTTTCGATAGCATAGACCGTGCATTTGGCAGACTGCGTCGACAACACCGCGCCCGCCGCGGCCTGTGCGTGTCCTGTTCCTATCCCATGGGCGTGATGCAGCTCTGTCCGGAGTGCGGTCAGGCGCGGCAGGCATTGAGTAAGTCACCGGATCCGATCATCCGCAGTGGGCCGAGGACCTAACCGCAACAGGAACGACGGCGTATTCACTTCACGGGCGGGAGTGTCGACAGCCCGAGGGGAGCAGGCGTGGGTGCTCGACCAGGTGGGCAGCTGGAAGTCGGACGACCTGGACCTGGGCGGCGGGACCGAGTGGGTCGATGCGAGCGAGTACCAGGGCGACAACACTTTTAGCCTTGCCAACGAGCTGACCAAGCGCGAGCAGGACACCAACAACACGGCCGGGTACGAGAACACCTACAACCTGACCTACGACGCGGCGGGGAACACGACCGACGACGGCCTGGCGTGCGAGTACGTCTGGGACGCCTGGAACCGCCTGGTGACCGTGAAGAACCAGTCCCACACCACGGTGGCCGAGTACACCTACTACCCGGGGCCGATGATGGCGACCGCCCACTGGGACCTGACCACCAGCGGGGGCGGATCCCCGGACGGCTCGGTGAACTCCGACGACCCCTACTACTGCTACCAGTACGACGAGGCGACCAGGCTGCTGGCCGAGTACCGCTGGATCGGGGGGGGCGGTGACAACACCGACCAGGCCAAGTACATCCACGTGGTCGACAACGCGGGCCTTGGCGGATTCGGCGGGTCGAGCTATATTAACGACGTGATCCTCACCGAGCGGGACGACACCACGGGTGAGAAGTCCGCCTCCGACGGCGTCTACGATGTCCGGCTCTATCCCTTGGTGAACTGGCGCCACGACGTGGTGGGCCTGGCGACCGCGGCCGGTCTCATGAAGGAGTGGGTCAAGTACTCCGCCTACGGCGAGGCCTTTGGCCTCCCGATCGGCGATGCCACCGACGACGGGGCCGCTAATGCGTACCCGGCCTTTGAGTTCATCATGCACTACCTCGATCACAATGAACTCGTCTACACCTACATGCCTCCGACAATGTTCCCAACGACATCACAGTTTCTGACTACAGTTTCGTTCAATCGCTTCTTCTCGATCGAGAATCTCCCAACTCCAGTTGAGTGTCACTGATGATAGGCCCAGGAGGCAATGGCATGCGTTTCTATCTAGGGGTTCTGATTGTGGGATCCGTAGTATGCTATTGGACTCTTGCATTTGTTACAGGATGGATACTCGGCCTCGACGTTCTTGCTGGGATGTGCTCGACGTTTGCCCTTGTTGTCCTTGTTGTTGGTACTTTCCGTGGCCGAGGTGCACCTTCCGAATCAGTGATGACCATGGCTGTTGCTGCCACGTGCGCAATGTGCGCTTTGTGTGCTCCACGCCTTCTCGGAGCGCTGCTGTGAATGTTTCCCGGTACCGACGGTGCACGGCGACTACGCCACCTTCGCGCCCGATTCATCCTCGCAGATGTCGCTGGTAGTGTCGCAGTTTGAATCTACTCCCGCTTCCGGAGCCTTCGCCGACTCGGCGATCATCGCGTCCGCCGCGTGGTACGCCTTTGAGCGCCACGTTCTTCATCGTGCGGCCGTCCCGGGGGTCAAAGTCCGGGTGGGCCGCGAGGAGGGGTTGCATCGCCATGAGTGCCGCGAAGTCGCGCTGATTCAGGCCCGGATATTTGCGGTCGGGAACCTGGCTTGGTCGGCTTGATTGCCATTTGGACGCTCCGTGCGTGTATCCTCAGAGTACGCCCAAGCGGTCAAGCAAGGGCGAGGACGCGAACCAGATAGCCCACCGGGCGCTAGCAGGCCGCTAAGGAACGCCCGTGTCCGTGCGGATCGAGTATAAGGCGTCCACGGGGCACACGGGTAAACCCGGGATTCCGCCCGAGCGGCTGATCAAGGCCCTGCTGGGATGCCGGATGCTTGGACGACCCTTGATGATATTGCGTCTTTTCACGTCATTCCCTGTCCGGGTGTTGCGCTGCCTCTTGTAGCGTTGCTGGTGGTCGGGCGACGCAGGCACTCGGAGTGCACGGTTGCTTGGGTGTACGGCAGAGTTACCGTCCCGCCCGGCGCAGCCGCTTGATCTCTTCCAGCCGCTCCGCCAGCATCTTCTCCACCCCCGCCTGTAGCGGCCGGTAGTAGGACTTCGGCACGCCCAGGTAATCCTGCCCGGTGACGGCCCCGGGCACGTCGTGGCTGTACTCGTACCGCTCGCCCTGGCGGTCGCGCATCCCTACGCCCTTGCCGTTGTCGCCGGGGATCGGCGAGGAGTTCTTATCCCGCAGGTACACGGGCACGGGCAGCGTGCGGCCCTCCTTCACGTCCGCCGTCGCCTCCTCGATCGCCAGGTACGCCGCGTTGCTCTTGGGCGCCAGGGCCAGGTACGTCACCGCCTGGGCGAGCGTGATCCGGGCCTCGGGCATGCCGATGCGCTCGACCAGTTCCCACGCGGCGGCGGCGACCATGATCCCGCGGGGGTCGGCGTTGCCGATGTCCTCGCTCGCCAGGATCGCCATGCGGCGGGCGATGTACCGCGGGTCCTCGCCCGCGTCCAGCATCCGGGCCATCCAGTAGACCGCCGCGTCCGGGTCGGAGCCGCGGACGGACTTGATGAACGCGGAGATGGTGTCGAAGTGCTCATCGCCGGTGGCGTCGTAGACGGCGGCCTTCTGCTGGATGCTGTCCTCGGCGGTCTGGCGGTCGATGTGTAGGTCGGCTCTCCGAGCCGACTCTTGATCGCCCGCATCGGCTCGGAGAGCCGACGGCGCACCTCCCGTGTCGGCTCGGAGAGCCGACCTACCCGATGACAGCACCGCGACTTCGAGCGCCGTCAATGCCCGCCGGGCGTCGCCGTCGCACTTGACGGCCCAGACGTGCAGGGCCTCGTCGGTGACGTTCAGGTTGAGTTTGCCGTAGCCGCGGTCGGGGTCCGCGATCGCGCGGCGGAGGACGCGGGTGATCTGCTCCTCGGTCAGCAGTTCCAGGCGCATGAGCGTGCTGCGGCTGACGAGGGCGGAGTTGCACGCGAACAGAGGGTTCTCCGTGGTCGCGCCGATGAGCGTGATGACGCCGCGCTCGACGTCGCCCAGCAGCACGTCCTGCTGCGCCCGCGTGAAGCGGTGGATCTCGTCGAGGAACAGGATCGTCCGAGGTCCCCCCGCCGACAGCCGCCGCACCGCGTCGTCAATGATCTCGCGGATGCGTTTGACGCCGACCGACGCGGCGTTCTCGCGCTCGAAGTGCCGGTGGGTGTGCGAGGCGATGAGTTCGGCGAGGGTCGTCTTGCCGGTGCCCGGCGGCCCGTGGAGGATGAGCGAAGTGATCGCGTCGGCGGTGAGCATCCGGCGGAGGAGTTTGCCCTCGCCGAGCAGGTGGTCCTGCCCCTCGAACTCGTCGAGGGTGCGCGGGCGCATCCGCCCGGCGAGCGGTTCGACCGCCGCCACCGCCGCGTCACGGGAGCGTTGCCACAGGTCCGCCACCGGGCCAATGGTAGGGGGCGGGGGCCGGCCCGCCGCTCGTGTTGATCGGCCCGCGCGGGGTCAGTCCGGGCAGCCGAGCGCGAAGGCGGTGCGGAAGGCGCCGAAGTCCGCGAGGGTCAGCCGGCCGTCGCCGTCGAAGTCCGCGCGGGGCGAAGCCAGGGCGAACGCCGTCTGGAAGGCACCGAAGTCGGCCAGGGTGAGTTTGCAGTCTCGGTCGAAATCCGGCGGGCAGTCCGGGCCGTCGGAGGGGTCCCTTTGCCCCGGGGTGAGCGCGGCGATCCAGCCCTCGACCTCGGGCGACAGGGCCCCGGTGCCGGCGAGCGCGACGGCCTTCTGGATCCATCCGTCGTGGGTCATGGGCAGCGGCTTGACGCCCTGCCCGCCCGTGCCGTCGGTGACGCCCGCGCCGGGGCTGGTGTTGGCGAGGACGATGCGGCCGACGACGGCGGCGTCCGTGGCGCTGCCGTCGCCGTTGGGGTCCGGGTCGATCACGATCAGGGCGTTGGAGTGCTGGGCGGTGACGTAGGCGTAGTACCCGCCGCCGAGTTTGGCGCCCCAGTTGACGCCGTGCGCGCCGGCGGGGGTGGGGAGGAACCTGACGACCTGGTCGGTGGCGGTGTCGATGATCGCGACGTGGTCCGCCGCGCCGGTCGACGCGCGGTCCACGGTCGTGATGGAGAACACGGCGGTGGCGACCCACCTCTCGTCCGGGCTGACGGGCGTCTGGATCGGCACCTGGAGCGTGTGGAGCAGGGCGAATCCCGTCTGGTCGTCCGGGGTGAGCGTCACCGGGATGTTGCCGGTGATCTGCATCGCGTCCACGTCGATGACGGTCACGAAGCCCGAGGCGCCGTTGGCGACGTAGGCCTTGTGAACGCCGTTCACGTGGCACTCGCCCGCGGCGATCGGCATCTGGAGCGCGGAGCGGACCGGGTCCTGCGGGTCGAACTCGAACTCCCGAAGGACCTCGCCGCTGACGGTGTCGAGGATGCTGATCGACCCCCCGACGCCGAGGCCCTTGAAGACATTGGGGACGATGGTGCGGGCGCCCTGCCCGCAGGTGAGCCAGTGCCCGTGCGGGTGGTTGCGGCCCTCGCCGGTCGGTTCATGGCCGATGATGTAGAAGCCGGTGGCGTCGTCCACCACCTTGACGATGTCGTTCCCGGCGCTGAGCGGGATGCTCAGGACCCCCTGCTGCGGCGAGCAGCGCCCGGGGTCGTTGATCACGTGGGTCGGGGCCTGCCCGACCGTGATGGTGCCGGTGATCTGCCCCGACGCGCGGTCGATGCGGTTGAGCCACTGCCCGAACCAGTTCGTGTTGTAGACCGTGTCCAGGTCGAAACTGGCCCACATGTTGTGCGGGTTGTTCCATCGCCCGTCCGCGGCCAGCCCGTTGATCTCGCGCTCGACGGTGAAGGTCTCGGCGTCGAGGACGACGATGGTCCCAGGCTTGGCGACTCCCTGCGAGTCCGCCTGCCCCGGGACACGCTCGAACTGCGCGTCGATCCAGACCTCCCCGACGCCGGGGACCACGGGGCGGATGGTGGCGGTCGGCGGGAAGATGTCCCACTTGGCCGCCTTGTCCGCGTCGGAGGCGGCCACCGTCGTCACGACGCCGAGCACCGCCTCGGGCGGGAGCGACGGGGCGCCCAGGTGCCCGATGAACGGGAGCGACGCGGCGGACACCGGGGGGATGAAGCCGGCCGCATCGCGCACGCCGACCACCGCGGTCATGTACGGGTGGATCTTGCACACGAAGACGTACACGCCGGGCACGTCGAACTCGACGGAGATGTTCCCGTTCTGCGACTGGTCCTGGTCGGCCGAGGCCGCGGAGCCCTCGGGCTTCACGAGGAGCGTGACGGTGTGCCGGGTATTGGTGCAGCACCCGTTGATGACGAAGTCGATCTCTCCGCCGACATCCACGGCGGTGAACGGGGTGCCCGTCGCGTCGGACCGGAACCAGTTGCCCGGCGCGTCGCTGAGGCGGATCGTGTCGTCGCCGGCGAAGGCGGACGCCGAGAGCGCGAGCCCCGCCGCGGCGGCCAGACGGAAATGGTCATAACGCATGTGGACCTCCTTTGTTTCCCCGTCGCGCGGACGCGGCCGAACCCTGCTCGTCCGTGCCGCGGCGGACAGGCGCCCACTGACCATGTCGCCGGGCACGCGGGGTCATGCGACAGCGCGCGTCAGGCCCGTGCGAGTTCCGGGGTGCGACCCCTGGCAGCAGGTGGAACACCCAGCGGCACGCGGTTGCCGCGCGCTGGAAAGATGATTTGTGATTGCTAACAATGACCGGAATGCCCGCCGCCGCATGGATCGCGATCTCGCTCGCCTTGATTGCCGGGTTCGGTGAGGTGTGCCGGCGGTTGCTGCGGAACCCCCGCGGCGACGTGGAAACAGGGGTTTTCTGGCACTTGTCGCGGGCGTACGCGGTGCTGGTGCACCACCTGCGGGTGGCGGGTCGGGAACACGTCCCCCCCGGACGGCTCGTGGGGCCGCTGATCGTGGTTGCCAACCACGCCTCGGGTGTGGACCCGGTCCTGGTGCAGGCCGCGTGCGAGTTTGAGATTCGGTGGCTGATGTCGCAGGACATGCGCCTGCCCGCGGCGGAGGCGTTTTGGCAATGGAGCGGGGTGATCTTCGTCGGCGAAGGGACGGCCGGGTCGGCCGGAACTCGGGAGGCGTTGCGGCACCTGAAGCGGGGCGGGGTGCTGGGGATCTTTCCGGAGGGCGGGATCGAGCGGCCGGCGCGGATGATCAAGCCCTTTCTGCCCGGGGTGGGATACATCGTGAAGCGATCCGGAGCGCCGGTGCTCCCGTTTGTCCTGACGGGCGTTCCGGAGGTCGAACCGGCGTGGAACGCGCTGCGGACGCCGAGCCACTCGCGGGTGGCCGTGCAGCCGCGGATCGACTACGCGCGAACCGGGCTGGACGCGGAAGGGATCGTGGCGGACCTTCGGCGGCGGTTCATGGAGTGGACGGGCTGGCCGGCCAACGACGAAGGCGCGCCGGCTGAGGAACCGCCCAAGCCGATGCCGTTCCCCCGCGCGGAGACGCGGCTCCGTCGCGCCGGTGCGTGATCCGGAG
This sequence comes from Phycisphaerales bacterium, assembly GCA_020849105.1. Lineage (GTDB taxonomy): Bacteria > Planctomycetota > Phycisphaerae > Phycisphaerales > UBA1924 > JADLGW01. Next base: position 62,938 of record JADLGW010000015.1, read on the forward strand.
CGGGACGCCCCCGGCTCCGGGTTGACCTAATCCACCTCGGCTGTGGGCTCCATTGTTTTCGCCGGCTTCGGGGCCTTGGCCGCGAGGACGGCGCGGCGGACCTCCTCGAACAGGTCCGGGTTCTCCTTCAGGAACTTCTTGGCGTTCTCGCGCCCTTGCCCCAGGCGGATCTCGCCGAAGGAGTACCACGCGCCGCTCTTCTCGACGATATTTGCCTCCGACCCCAGGTCGATCAGGTCGCCTGTGGCGGAGATGCCCTCGTCGAACATGATGTCGAACTCCGCCTCGCGGAAGGGCGGGGCGACCTTGTTCTTCACGACGCGCCCGCGGGTCCGGGCGCCCACGGTGATGTCGCCTTCCTTCAGGGCGCCGGTGCGGCGGACGTCGATGCGGACCGACGAGTAGAACTTCAGGGCCCGGCCGCCCGGCGTGGTCTCCGGCGAGCCGTACATGACGCCGATCTTCTCGCGGATCTGGTTGATGAAGATGACGGTGCAACTGCTGCGGGCGATGACGCCGGTGAGTTTGCGCATCGCCTGGCTCATCAGGCGGGCCTGAAGGCCCACCACCGCGTCGCCCATCTCACCCTCGATCTCCGCCTTGGGGATGAGGGCCGCGACCGAGTCCACGACGATCAGGTCCACCGCGCTCGACCGAACCAGCAGTTCACAGATCTCCAGGGCCTGCTCGCCGCTGTCGGGCTGGCTCACCAGCAGGTCGTCGATGTTCACGCCGATCCGCCGGGCCCAGGAAGGGTCCAGCGCGTGCTCCGCGTCGATGAACGCGGCGACGCCGCCCGCCTTCTGGGCGTTGGCCGCCACCGTCAGGGCGAGTGTCGTCTTGCCGCTGGACTCCGGGCCGAAAACTTCCACGATGCGGCCGCGGGGGATGCCCTTGCCGCCGAGGGCCAGGTCCAGCGACAGGCAGCCGGTGCTGATCCCGGGGATCGCCAGGTACGCATCCTCGTCGAGTTTCATGATCGAGCCCTTGCCGAAGGTCTTCTCGATCTGCACGACGGTGCGCTGCAGGCTGGCCTGTTTTTCCTTGTCGGGCTGGTTGGCGGGGGCGACGGTCTTCGGGGCGGGCTTGACTTCCATCTGGGCCGTGCGGGCCATGCGGGCATCCTTCCGAGTTGCCGGTCGTGGCCGGGACGAGCACCGGTCTGGAGACCGGTGCCACCGGGAGGCCGGGGACCAGCGCAAGGCGGACGTCCCGGAGCATCCGGGCGGCCCGGCCGGGGGCGGCGCTGGTCGCGGGCCCGGCACCGGTACTCTATCAGTTCCCAAACATCTTGTCAACTGTTCGGATTTTGTCTTGTCAAGACTGTCGGTTGACAGTACCATTACCCGTACATCATCCGACTTTTTGGAGGCCACGCCATGATCGACACACGGAACCGCTCGCAGCCGGATCAGGATTTCCAGCACCATATGTCCGAGGTCGCGCCCTCGCTGGCGCAGGCCGAGGCGTCGCCCTCGCTGGACACGGTCTTTGAGTTGGAGGAACACCTGCTCGCGCTCCGCGAACTCGCGGAAACGCACCGCGACCTGGTGCGGCCGCGGCTGGGGGAACTGCGCGACGCCAGGCAGCGGCTGGAAAAGATCAAGGCTCCGCTCGCAGCCGCGCTCGTGGATGAACTCTCAAGGGTACGGCAGGACCTGGCGGAGGTCGTGCATCGGGAGGGCGTCCTGCGCGAGGCGGTCGTCTGGCTGTCGCGGTCGACCGGGCAGGGCACGCTGGCGGGCGGGGACGCAAAGGCCGAGGTCCGTGTGGACGTGCGGCGGGCGGTTCCGAAGTCGGGCACGCCGGGGCGGGTCGAACTGGAGCGTGCGGTGCGGGCCAGCCATGTGTGGGATCGCGTCAGCATCCTGCACGGGCCACGCCTGGAAAGCCAGTTGCGACGCGCCGACTTCCCGGCGGCGGCGAGGGCCGCGATTGAGCCGCTGTGCCCGAGGAGGGCGGTGGCGACGGTGAAAACCAAGAGTGCGTAGTAGAGCACAGGCGGGACGCCTGTGCCACGATGCGTGGTAGAGACGATCCTCCTACATTCAGGATGACGAATAGAGGGAGGGCTCATGTCCCCGCCATCCTGCCTGCGCTGCGAGACGCCGATGGAAAAGGGCTTCTATGTGGATTTCGCCCACGCGAACCTGATGCAGAGCCGCTGGTGCGCGGGCGACCCGGAGCCGGGCTGGCTCAGGATCACCGAGGTGAAGGGGGCCCAGGCCAAGGCGGGGATCAGGGTCGTGGCGTACCGGTGCGCTGCGTGCGGCTACATTGAGACCTACGCCCCGCCCGAATAGAAGGCCCCCATGCCCCGCATCACCCTGCCCGACGGCAAGACCAAGGACTTCTCCGGCCCCGTGACCGCGCGGGAGGTGGCGGCGTCCATCGGCCCGCGCCTGGCGAGGGACGCGCTGGGGGCGAAGATCGACGGCGAGTTGCGGGACTTGTCGGCGGTCATCGACCACGACGCGAAGATCGCCATCGTCACCCCGAAGAAGCGCGACGGCGCGCCCGACCCCGACGCCCTGTTCCTCATCCGGCACTCCGCGGCCCATGTGATGGCGGAGGCGATCCAGGACGTTGTTGGGAAGGACGTGCAACTGGCCTACGGCCCGCCGACCGACACCGGGTTCTTCTACGACATGCACGCGCCGGGGCGCCCGATCACCGCGGGCGACTTTGAGAAGATCAATGTCCGCATGGCGGAGATCGTGAAGGAGGACCGGGCGTTCACGCGGTACGAGCAGAGCGCCGAGCAGGGGCTCGCGAGACTGCGGGCCGAAGGCAACAAGTACAAGGTGGACAACGCGGAGCGGGCGCTGGGTAGGTCGGCACTCCGTGCCGACACTCCGGCGGCTGCGAATGTCGGCTCGGAGAGCCGACCTACTCACCTCTCGTTCTACGCCACCGGCGTTCCCGGCACGAACTGGGAGGACCTCTGCCGCGGGCCGCACGTGCCGAGCACGGGCAGGATCGGCGCCGCGAAGGTCATGTCGCTGGCCTCCTCCTACTGGCACGGCGACGAGAACTCGGACCGGCTCACGCGGGTCTACGGCACCGCGTTCGCCACGAAGGAGGAACTGGACGCCTACCTGGCGCAACTGGAGCAGGCCAGGGAGCGCGACCACCGCGTGATCGGAAGGCACCTCCGCCTGTTCCATATCGACGAGGACGTGGGTCAGGGGCTGATCCTGTGGACGCCCGCCGGGTCGATCGTGCGGCAGGAACTCCAGAACTTCGTGACGGCCGAACTGGTGAAGCGCGGGTACCAGCAGGTCTTCACGCCGCACATCGGCAAACTCGGCCTCTACCGCACCAGCGGGCACTTCCCGTACTACGCCGACAGCCAGTTCCCGCCGCTGATCGAGCGCCAGACCCTGGAGGCCCTCGGGGCCTGCTCGTGCGCCGACCTGGCGAACAGGGTGCGCGGGGGCGAGATCGACGGCTACCTGCTCAAGCCGATGAACTGCCCGCACCACATCAAGATCTTCGCGTCGGCGCCGCGCTCCTACCGCGACATGCCGGTGCGCCTGGCGGAGTTCGGCACGGTCTACCGCTGGGAGCAGTCGGGCGAACTGAGCGGGCTGACGCGGGTGCGCAGTTTCACCGTGGACGATGCGCACCTGTTCTGCACGGAGGACCAGGTGCCGGCGGAGGTGCAGGGCTGCCTGGAACTGGTGAAGATCATCTTCGGCGTGCTTGGGATGAGGGACTACCGCGTGCGGGTGGGGCTGCGCGACCCGGATTCCAACAAGTACACGGGCCCGGCGGAGGCGTGGGACAAGGCCGAGGCCGCGTGCCGCGACGCCGCGAAGTCACTCGGCGTGGCGTTCAGCGAGGAGGCGGGCGAGGCGGCGTTCTATGGGCCGAAGATCGACTTCATTGTCAAGGACGTGATCGGGCGCGAGTGGCAACTGGGCACCGTGCAGGTGGACTACAACCTGCCCGTGCGGTTCGACCTGTCGTACATCGGCCCGGACAACAGGCCGCACCGCCCGGTGATGATCCACCGCGCCCCGTTCGGCTCGATGGAGCGGTTCTGCGGCGTGCTGATCGAGCACTTCGCCGGGGCGTTCCCGACCTGGCTGGCGCCGGAGCAGGTGCGGGTGCTGCCGATCAGCGAGAAGTCCCACGGGTACGCGGCAAGGGTGGAGTCGGCGCTGCGCGAGCGTGGCGTGCGCGTCACGGCGGACCTGGCGAATGACCGCATCCAGGGCAAGATCAAGGCGGCGACGGAGTGGAAGATCCCGTACCTGCTCGTGGTCGGTCCACGCGACGAGGAACAGAACGCCGTCTCCGTCCGCGCCCGCGGCGGCGGGGGTGGCGGCGACACGCCGCCGGTGCCCCTGGATCGGTTCATCGCGGGTGTCGTGCGGGAGATCGGGACGAAGGCGGCTGGGCTGACGATGGCCTGAGCACCCGCGAGCGGCCCGGCCGCGTGGTATGCAACCGGCGGTCGCGGCCCTGGACCTGTACAGTTCCACGATGGACGGGGCGTACTACGACGATGCGTCGCTGACGCCGGTGGTCTCCTGCTACCCAGACTGCAACGGGGACGCGGTGCTCAACCTGTCCGACTTTGGGTGCTTCACCACGAAGTTCGCCCTGGGCGACCCGTACGCCGACTGCAACGGGGACTCGGCGTTGAACCTGTCCGACTTTGGGTGCTTTACCACGAAGTTCGCGCTCGGGTGCCCATGACCCGAGCGGCGGCCCGGGTGCAAGGTACGGAGAGAACACCCCAGATTCCGCGGCTGCGCGGGGGTGTGACCCGCGTGGGACCGGGGCCAGGGTCCGTAAACCCTGTTCAACGTCCCAAATCGGGACGGTTTTCTCTTGCATTGCCTGGCTTTCTCGGGTAGGTTCGGGGTAGCGGAGGCATGGGACCAATAGGAGACGGTCCCCTCTCGGGGTATCTGGCTTCGCTGTCCGGGTGTTCTCGCGGACTGGGGCCGGATATTCGCGGAGAAAGTGCTTCTTGGTCTGCGAGCGGAGCCGCGCGGCTCCGGCGTTGTTGCTGTCCGGGCACTGCCCAAGAGAGAAAGGGTTTCTGGAATGAAGCGGAGTACACCATTTATCGTCCTGGCGGCGTGCGGGATGTGCGCCTCCTGGGCATCGGCCCACCCGAATCCGAAGACGGTCAAGGGTTTCCATGCCCGTCCGGTTTCGTCGCGACTGGTGCACGCGGTGCCCACCGTTCCCAACGTCATCGACGGCGTGTTCAGCGACAACTTCGATAGTTACGCCGACGGCAGCGTGCTCAACGGCCAGGGCGGCTGGGAAGGCTGGGACGGCTCGGTCGATCCCTTCGGCTATGTGAGCAGCGAGCAGTCGTCGTCGTCGCCTCACTCGCTCCGCGAGACCGCCCCGTCCGGCGGCGCCGCGGCCGAGAGCGACGTGGTCCAGCGTTTCGACATCACCGGCGGCAAGTGGATCTTCAGCGCCAAGCACTACATGCCCGCGACCTCCGTGGGTATCTCGTACTTCATCCTGCTCAATCACTACCCGGCGACGTTCAACTGGTCGCTGGACCTGGGCATGGACAACGGAACCCAGCTCGTGACCACGATCGAGGTCCCGGACCTTGCGCAGTTCCCGGGCGGGGTGCAGAACCAGGTGCCCATCGTCCGTGACCAGTGGGTGGACATCCGCTGCGAGATCGACCTGGACGCCGGCACCACGGGGCGCCTGGACGTGTACTACAACAACCAACTCGTGACCAGCGGCATCGCGTGGGCGCCGCCCACCGGCGATGCGCGGCACTTGGCCGCTCTCGACCTCTACAGTTCCGGCTGCGACAAGGTGTTCTTTGACGATGTCAAGCTGGAAGCCGTTGCGGCTCCCTGCTACCCGGACTGCAACGGGGACTCGGTGCTGAACCTGGCCGACTTCGGCTGCTTTACGACGAAGTTCGCTCTGAACGACCCGTACGCCGACTGCAACGGGGACTCGGTGCTGAACCTGTCCGACTTCGGGTGCTTCACCACGAAGTTCGCCCTGGGCTGCCCGTGATGGTTTGGGATCGGCCCAAGAGCGCCGCCCGCTGACGAGTTCGGCGGAACTTCGATGGGGCAGCGGCACGCAAGAGAACAAGACCCCGGCCCCGCGGCCGGGGTCTTTCATCGGGCACCTGCCGCCGCTCTGCGATCGCGGCTCCTGCCTACCCGACCGTGCCGAGAGCCCACCTGACGCCCAACTGCACAACGATCAAGGCGTAGAGGCCCGCCACAAGATCGTCGAGCAGGATTCCCCAGCCGCCCGGTACCCGCTGGATGCCGCGGGCCGGCGGGGGCTTGATGATGTCCATGAGGCGGAACACCAGGAACGCGCCCAGCAGTGTGAGGGCCGCGCGGGGCGTGGTGAGCAGCCCCTCGGTGGGCAGGGCCAGGAGCACGATGGCCTGACCGGCGGTCTCATCGGCGACGACTGTGCCCGGGTCCTTGCGCAGGAAGCGGACCTCGGCGTGGTCGCCCATCGTGATGCACGCCAGTGAGAACACAGCGATGACCGCCGCCATCACGCCGTTGTAGACCCAGGGTGACTCCACCGGGCCGGCACCCCCCGCGATCAGGCCCGCCGCGAGCAGGACCGGCGGCATGGAGCCCCATGTGCCCGACGCTGGGCGCAGGTACCCAAGGCCGAAGGTCGTGACCAGGGCGAAGCCCGCGCGGTGCTCCTTCACTCCCGGCCCCCGGTCCGGAGGGCCCTCGACGCGCGCACGACGTACGGGATGCCGGAGACTACGGTAACGGCCACGGTCGTCCACACCAGCCAGAGCACGATGGTGCGCCCGGGTGTCCCATAGCGTGCGTCGGCCAGCGCGAGAGTGATCAGGATCAGGGGGACGGCCACGGCCTGAAGGATCATCTTCGCCTTGCCGGACCATTCCGCCGGGAAGGCGATGCCGCGGGCTTCGGTGTAGCCGCGGATGGAGGTCACGAGCAGTTCCCGGGCGAGGGCGACGACGACCATCCAGGGCTCGACCCCGCTGACCTGGAAATCCTCCGGGCTGCGGCCGCGGATGTCGGCGCCGAAGTGGAACGCCGGCCCCGCGAGGATGATGAAGGCGCCGACAACCAGGACCTTGTCGGCGAACGGGTCCATGATGCGTCCGAACGGGCTGGTGACCTTCCAGCGCCGCGCGAGGAACCCGTCGAGGGCGTCTGTCGCGGCGGCCAGGATGAACAGGGTTGCGGCCCAGAGCAGCGTCCAGTTTGGGGTGGCGAAGGTGTGCGGCACGGCCTGGTGGAGCAGGCGGTCGCCCGCGGTCCAGGGCGTGAGGAGCACAAAGAAGGCCGCCGCCAGGAACAGACGCAGGACAGTGAGCGCGTTGGGCAGGTGCCGGCGGAGGGATCCGGGGTTGTGGGGGGCGGGTTCCACCGACATGGGCCGGATGGTAGCGGTTGATGCCCGCACCTCGCGCTTCTATCCTCACGCCCTTCGGGCAGGTCGGCTCTCCAGCCGACCCGGCGTCTTCCGGGGTGCGGACAGACGGACCCATTGTCATCGTCGGCCTGAGGAGTCAGCGACCGTGTCGGCCGAGAGAGCCGACCTACCCAGGGACGCTCGTGGACCAGGTAATTTCGCCGATAGGCTTCTACCTCCTGCTGGCACTCGGCGCGGTGGGCGTGTGCCTGGCCCTGCCGCGGAAGGGTGTAAACCCGCAGCCGATCGGGGCGGTGGTGGCCGCGGCCGCGGCCGGGCTTGTGATCCTGCTCCTGGGGCTGCGGGCGCAGGGGCACCTGCCGAACCTGTGGTTCTATGTGTTCTCCCTGATCGCGCTGGGGGCGTCGCTGCGGGTGATTTCGCACCCCCGGCCGGTGTACGCGGCCCTGTACTTCATCCTGACGATCCTGTCGACATCGGGCCTGTTCGTGATCCTGGCGGCGGAGTTCGTGGCATTCGCCCTGGTGATCGTGTACGCCGGGGCCATCCTTATTACCTACCTGTTCGTCATTATGCTGGCGACGCAGGCCCCGAGCGAGACACAGGTTGAGGCGCGGGCGGACTACGACGCGGTAAGCAGGGAGCCCGTCGCGGCCACCGTGGTCGGCTTCATCCTGCTGGCGGCGCTGACGACGATGGTGTTCCGCGGGGTTCCGACGCTGGCGCCGGGCGATCCGTCGGCAATCCCCGATATCGCGGCGCGGCTCCCGGGCCGGTACAGCGGGCAGGGCCTGGAGCGCGTGCTGGAAGACCGGGGGATGACGGCGCACCCGATCGGACAGCCGGCGCAGACGGGCGCCCCTTTGGATGACGCCGGCGGCGGTGCGACGCGGCCGTACCCGGGCAACGTCGAGCAGGTCGCGTTTGCCTTCCTGGCCGGGCACGCGGGGGCGATCGAGTTGTCGGGCGTGATCCTCCTTATGGCGATGCTCGGGGCGGTGGTCTTGGCCCGGAAGCAGGTGGAGATGGGCGAGGAGGCCAAACGAGCGGCCACGCTGAGCGAGGGTGGCGGATGACAACCCTCGCCCAGGCCAACCTGCCCGCGGTGATGCACCAACTCACGCTGGCGCACTACCTGTTCGTGTCCGCGGCGATGTTCGTGCTGGGCCTGATCGGGTTCGTGACGCGCCGGAACCTGATCATCATGTTCCTGTGCACGGAGTTGATGTTCCAGGCGGCGGGGATCGCGCTGGTCGCGTTCAGCCGCTTCCACCTGAACCACACGGGCGAGGCCTTCGTGATCTTCGTGATCACGGTCGCGGCGGCCGAGGCGGCGATGGGCCTGGCGCTGGTCGTGCTCCTCTTCCGCCGGCGCGAATCGCTGAGCGCCGAGGAATGGGCGGAGATGAAGGGATGAGGAGCGGGGAAACAGGGAACTGGAAACAGGGCACGCACCCCGGGCTTGGGCCCGCGGCAACCCTGGCGCCGTCCGAGCGGCTGGGCCCCCGTGCAGCCGGCGCGTTCCGCGGGGGGTGCGCGTGATCGGCGTTGCCCCCGCGTTGAACGGCGTGATCGGCGCGCTCGCGCAGGAGGGCCCGGCGCACGCCGCGACGGCCGCCGGCCCGGCGTGGGCGGCGCTAATCCCGGCGCTGCCGCTCCTGGGCGTGGTGCTGTGCACGCTGTGCGCGGTCTTCCGCGTGAAGAACAGGCTCCCGGCCGTGCTGACGGTTGCGTGCCTGGCCGGGGCGTTCGGGCTCACCGTGTGGATGTTCCTGACCACGGGTCACGGGACCGCCGTCACGACCTCGCTGGACTGGATCCGCTTTCACGCGGCCCCCGGCCACGAGTTCGTCTCATCGTGGGGCTTCTTCATCGACCCGCTGACGTGCCTGTGGATGCTGTTCGTCACCGGGCTGGCGACGCTCATCGCGATCTATGCCGGCGAGTACATGGCCGGCGACGCGGGCGCCGGGTACTCCCGCTTCTTTGCGGCGTTCAACCTGTTCGTGTTCTCGATGGCCTGCCTGGTGATGGCGGACAGCCTGGTGCTGCTCTTCCTGGGCTGGGAGGGCGTGGGCCTCTGCTCCTACCTGCTCATCGGCTACTTCTACAAGCGTCCCGCGGCTGTGGCGGCCGCGAAAAAAGCCTTCATCATGAACCGCATCGGCGACGTCGGCCTGATGATGGGGATCACGTCGACGTGGGTCGTCTTCGGCACGGTCGAGTACGCGCCGATCTTTGACATGATCTCCCGCGGCGTGGACGGGGCGGGGAATGCCCTGCCCGAGTGGGCCGGGTGGGTCATCCCGAGCCTCTTCACAATCGGCGCCTTCGGCAAGTCCGCGCAGTTGTTCCTGTATGTCTGGCTCCCGGACGCGATGGAGGGACCGACTCCGGTCTCGGCGCTGATCCACGCGGCCACGATGGTCACCGCCGGCGTGTACCTGATCGCCCGCATGTACCCGATGTACGTCCTGGACGGGACGCACTGGGTGCTCACGCTGATCGCCTGGAGCGGGGCGATTACGGCCCTGTGGTCGGCCACGATCGGCATGGCCCAGTTCGACATCAAGCGGATCATGGCCTACTCGACGGTGTCGCAACTGGGCTACATGTTCGCCGGGCTGGGCGTGCTGACGACGACCGGGGCGGCGTTCCATGTGTTCACGCACGCGTTCTTCAAGGCGACGCTGTTCCTGTGCTGCGGGGCGGTCATGCACGGGTTCGCGGGGCAACTGGACCTGCGCAGGGTCTCCGGGCTGTGGTCCATGAGGGGCTGGGCCGTCGTGACGATCGCGATGCTGGTCGGGTGCCTGAACCTGGCGGGGTTCCCCTTCACCGCCGGGTTCTTCAGCAAGGACATGATCATCGCGGAGTGCTACGTCACGCCGGGGATGGCCCCGGTGGGGTGGGTGCTGCTGCTGACGGCGGGGCTCACGGCGTACTACACGTTCCGCGTGTTCTTCCGCGTGTTCGTCGGGCCGGCGGAGTTTGAGCCGGGGGACGAGGCCCACGCGCACGGGCCGGCCGGCGACGACCACGGCCACGCGGCCGGCGCCGGCACTCCATCCTCGGTCGACAGCACCGATCACTCACACGGCTTCCACCCGCACGCCCCCGGGCTCGCCATCAACTTCGTCCTCGGGCTGCTGGCCGTGCTCTCGCTCGCGGCCGCGGCAACGTACTTCGTGGGCGGCGAGCACGGGTGGGTCGGCGAGATGGTGCATCACTCCACCGCTGGTGTGAGCGGCGCCGCTCTCCCGGGTGGTGGAGCCGTTCACGCGGACCTGGAGACCGGCGCCCCCGGCTTCCTTGGCTACAACCCGCACGCGGTGATGTACTACGTCTCGGCCGCCGTCGGGCTGATCGGCATCCTGATCGCGGCGTTCCTGCACGGACCACGCGGCGTCGGCGGGCTGCTGATCGGCTCTCGGCGGCACGCGGCCACGTCGCGGGCCGATGCGCTCCTGCCGGTGCTGGGGCCCGTGGCCCGCGGTGCGCAGCACAAGTGGTACGTGGACGAGGTGTACGACTTCCTGATCATCCGCCCGATCTGGGTGATCGCGCACCTCTTCCACCTGTTCGACAAGTTGATCGTGGACGGGCTGGTGGGCCTGGCCGGGTGGCTCCCGCGGGGGATGGGCGGGGCGATCCGCCCCACGCAGAGCGGGCACCTGCACGGGTACGCGGTGGGGATGGCGGGGGGTGTGGCGGTGTTGCTCCTGGTCGTGTTGCTGGTCGCGTGGTGAGAGAACGTTGTTCCTTTATCTGACCATCCTCCTCCCTCTGATTGCCGCGCTGGCGGTGGTGCTGCGCCCGGCGCGTGCCGCGAAGCCCATCGCCCTGGCCGGGACGCTGATCCCGCTCGCGGTGGTCGGGTACCTGTTCGCTGTGTTCAACTGGGATCAGAGCGCCGCGTTCCAGTTCAGCACCGCCGACGACGTCTGGCTGTATTCCGCGGCGCCGGGGATCGGTGCGCTGGGCTTCCACCTGAGCGTGGGCGTGGACTCGGTGGCGCTGCTGCTCATCGGGATGACGGCGCTGCTGGGGCCCATCTGCGTGCTCGGGTCGTACAGCGCGATCACCGAGCGGGTGAAGTCGTACTACGCCTGGCTGCTGGTGCTGCAGGCGGCGATGACGGGTGTGTTCGCCGCGCGGGACCTGCTGCTGTTCTACATCTGCTTCGAGTTCACGCTGATCCCGATGTGGGTCCTGATCAGCGTCTACGGCTCGACCAACCGCCGGAAGGCCGGCCTCCGGTTCTTTCTGTACACGTTCACCGGGTCCATGATCGCGCTGGCCGGGCTGGTCTACGTCGTCTGGTACTTCTACAGCACCACCGGGCGCTGGACGCTGGACATCGGCGTGCTGGAGGCGGCCGCCCGCATGATGAGCCCCGCGGAACAGGGCTGGGTGCTGCTGGCGCTGCTGTGCGGGTTCGGGGTGAAGGTGCCGCTGTTCCCGGTCCACACATGGCTGCCCCTGGCGCACACGGAGGCACCGGCCGCGGGCTCCGTGATCCTGGCGGCCGTCCTGCTGAAACTGGGAACCTACGGCATCTACCGGTTCGTGCTGCCGTTCGTGCCCGTCGCCGTGCACGAGTACTCGGGCGCGATCGCGGTGCTGTGCATCATCGGGATCCTCTACGCCGGCCTGATCTGCTGGGTGCAGACGGACATCAAGAAACTCATCGCGTACTCGTCGGTCGCCCACCTGGGCTTCTGCGTGCTGGGGCTCGTGGCGATCAACGGCGCCGGGCTCAGCGGTTCGGTGCTCTACATGCTCAACCACGGGCTGTCCACCGGCGCCCTGTTCCTGCTGATCGGCATGATGTACGAGCGGTACCACACCCGCTCCATGAAGGAACTCGGCGGCCTCGCGGCCCGGATGCCCGTCTGGGCGACGTTCATGGTGTTCTTCGTGATGGCCTCCGTCGGGCTTCCCGGCCTCAACGGCTTCATCAGCGAGTTCCTGTGCATCCTCGGCGCGTTCCAGGCCGGCGGCGCCGCGTGGTGGGGTGGCGTGGCCGGGGCGACCGCCCTGCCCGGAGGGACATGGGGTGCGCTCGGCCCGTGGTACGGGTTCGCGGCCGCGACCGGGGTCATCGTCGCGGCGATGTACCTGCTCTACATGCTGGGCCGCATCTGCTGGGGGCCGCTCGCGGAGCCGCACGGGCACGGTGGCGCCGGCCCAGTGAGCGACCGCCCGGAAGGCGGCGCCGCCGGGCATCTCCCGACCGACCTGAGCGCCCGCGAGATCGGCATCCTGCTTCCGCTGGCCGTCCTGTGCCTGGGGATCGGCGTCTACCCGGCGCCGCTGCTCAGGGCCCTTGAAGACCCCGTGGCCCGCACGGTCCGCATCGTGCGGGAGGCCAACGGCGCGGGTGGATCGGGCGGCGGGTCGGCTCTCCGGGCCGACACGACGGCGCCGCGTGAAGACCTGATGTCGGCTCGGAGAGCCGACCTACCCGGGGGGCGCCCGTGAGCATTATCGAAAAGGTCCAGTACATCTGGCCGGAAATCGCGATGTTCATCGCCACCTGCGTGGTGATGGTGCTGGGGCTCTCGCCCAGCCTGGCGATCCGCCGGTTGTGCTCGCCGGTGTGCGGGGCCGCCCTGGTGATCGCGGGGCTCCTGGCGGTCATGGGCCCGGACACGGCGCCGGCGGCCCTGCCGCACCTGATGCCCTACGCGAAGGTGATCGTCGCGGGCGTGGGGCTTCTGCTGCTGCTGCTCCTGGCCGGGACGGTGGACCGCGAGGAGGAGTCGCTGATCGCAACCGGCCGCGCGCGCTTCAACCCGCTGCGCACGAACCGGGCGGAGTTCTACGCCTTCTTCCTGTTCTCGCTGACCGGCGTCATGCTGTGCGCCTCGGCGAGCGACCTGATCTGGCTGTTCCTGGCGCTCGAACTCACGAGCCTGCCGACCTACATCATGGTGACGGTCTCCACGCGCGGGAGGTCGCACGAGGCGGGAGTCAAGTACTTCTTCCTGGGTGCGCTGGGGGCCGCGACGTTCCTGTACGGGTTCGCGATGCTCTACGGCGGGACGGGGACGACCGACCTGTCTGGGATCCGTCAGCACTTCGCGGAGCACGGGATCAACTCGATCGCCATGCTCGGGCTGCTGCTCTCGGTCCTGGGCATCGGGTTCAAGATCGCCGCGGTGCCGATGCACTTCTACACTCCGGACGTGTACGAGGGTGCGGCCGCGCCGGTCTCGGCGTTCCTGGCGTTCGTGCCGAAGACCGCCGGGTTCCTGGCGATCATGCTGATCGCGTCGCTGCCGGGATGGGGCTACGGCCCGGTGGCCGGGGCCGATGGAGTGATCCGGGACGGGCTGGGGGCGGGGGCGTCCCTGCCGGAGGCGCTGCGGCTGACGCTCTGGGTCATGGCAGCCCTGACGATGACCGTCGGCAACGTGCTGGCCCTGTGGCAGAACTCCGTGAAGCGCATCCTGGCGTACTCATCGATCGCCCACTCCGGGTACATGCTCGTGGGCATCATCGCCGGACCGGTCGGGGAACGGTTCATCGACAACGGACTGGCGGCCGTCCTGTTCTACCTGCTGGCCTACGGGGTGATGAACGTGGGCACGTTCGCGGTGCTGGCGTGCCTGGAGAAGTCTGGTGGCGCCGCTCTCCAGAGCGGTGCGAGGTCCACCGGTCTGGAGACCGGTGCCACGACCGAGATCGAGACGGTGGACGACCTGCGCGGCCTCTGCCGCACCCACCCGGCGATGGGCTGGACCATGGTGCTGTGCTCGCTCTCGCTGCTCGGCTTCCCGCCGCTGCTGGGGTTCATGGGCAAGTTCCCGCTGTTCACCGCGGGTATCGCCGCGGGAGAGATCCCGCTCGTCATCGTGCTGGGCATCAACTCGGCGATCGCGGCGTTCTACTACCTGCGGCTGGTTGCGGCCCCGCTCCTCGAGGATCCGTCACCGGCATCGCCCCCGGCGACTCCCACGCCTTTCCCCGCGCGGCCCATGGCGGCGCTGCTTTCGGCCGCATCCGTCCTGATCCTGGTGGGGTTCGCCGGTGTGCTGATGAAGCAGAGCGCGAAGGCGGGCGAAACGGTGGTGTCGCCCGGCCACACGGCGGGGCGGGGCGCGAGCGATGGCGTTGCGGCCTGGAATCCCTGACGCCCGGGGTTCGTCTACTTCGCCCGCTCGGCCGGGGCGGCCTTCCGCCCCGACATCTGCACCGTGAAGCCGATCAGCGCGACCACCGCCCAGGCGATCAGCCACGAGGTCGCCGAGAGGTCCATGAGGCCCCGGCCCGGCAGGTGGATAAGGCTGGAGAGCCACGCGGCCGAGGGCAGCCAGACCGCACCGCCGAAGCCCGCGGTGACGGCGGCGGCTGACCGTGTCGGCATGAGCAGGCCCATGAGGAACCCGAAGAGGGCCCCGCCGACGGTGGACATCAGGACGATGGTGCGGCTCTGCCCCGGCAGGGTGTCCCATCGTGACCCGAACTCGTCGCCGAGGGCCGACATGAAGGCACGGGCCCGGCCGGCCGCGTCGCGCGCCAAGGCCTGGGCGCGGCTGTCCTGGAGTTGGACGGCCGCCGGCGGCGGTGGGGGTCCGGCCAGGGCATCGGCGTGTTCCTGGTCGAGTTGGGCCAGGTGCCGGCTGGCTGAATCCATCGCGGCGTGGGTCGCCTCATTGGCCTGGGGCGACAGTTGCAGGGCGGTCACGGAGATGAGCACGCCGGCGAGCGCGGTCACGGAGGCGAAACTGATCGCGACGGCAAACCTGTAGAGGCCGAAAGCGCTGGTCGCCCCGACGATCGCGCCCGTTCCGAGGCCGAGCAGAGGGGTTGGGATGCCCCAGGCCTCCGCCGGGGTGATCAGGGGCAGGAAGAAAAACCCCATGCCGCCGCCGACAACTGCCCCAAGGATGCAGAAGACGGGGCGCAAGACTTGCCGTCCCATGGCCCACAAGATGAGCCCCGCGGTCAGCCCTACCCCTGCCAGGGCATGAGCCGCCCATGGAAGGGAGCGGATCGTCTCCGCAAGGGAATCGAGAGGTCCGGCGGCCTGTAGGAGAAGAACCATCGCAGGATCGTTCGGATCGGCCCACGGGCGGTTTCGGCATGACCGGGGGCAGGATGATTGAACACCGGAGCGGGCCCCGGGACCACGGCGTAATTTGGGAATCCGCGCGGGCCGGGCAACACGGGAGGCAAGAATGTCGTATACTGTCCACGGCCACAGTGCGCCGGCCAATAGCAGGCCCCGGTCGGCGCGTCCGGTCCAGTTGCCGCGGCCCCCGCTTGCCGTGAGCCAGCACCGGAGAAGAAGCCGGGATGTACAAGTCCTTGCCGCTTGAGGAACTGTCCAGAACCCGGTAGCCTGTGTGGCCCGAACCAGCGGTGCCCCGTGTACGAACGGGGGATCGGGATGGGGCCTGGGAGCGAAGAAGGTTCCCGGGAAGGAGTCTGGCGGTCGGTGGCCCCGCACGGGGTGGTTGGATACACCCGGCAGGGGAGAGCGCGGGTCAGGGACGCGACCGCCGGAACAGGGCATCGGAGCATTCAGGAGTCGTCATGAAACGGTCACGCCGCTCGAATCGTCGCTACACCCGTTCCCGCGCCCTGCCGTCGGCCAACTCCGGGTCGGCGTCGCGCCTGGCCGAGCGCGCGGGCGCCTCGCCGCGTGCGGCGGTGGAGCAACTCGAGAGCCGGCAGTTGCTGTTCTCGCTGACGATCACGCCGGACCTGGTCGACCCGAACACGGGGGTGGGGACGATCCGGGCGACCTTCGGGTACGCGATCCCGCTGTTCGCCAACATCGTGGACGACTTCCAGCCCAACCCGCCGACCGTGGACATCGAGGACTTCTCCGACGACACGCCGCTGGGCAACATCCTCGGGGGCGGCGGCAATATCAACAGCGGTCGGTTCTTCACGCAGAGCAACTGGCAACTGCTGCACGACATCACGCCGGGGTCGAACATCCGCCTGGCGGCGTTCCCCGACCAGCAGGGCGTCCCGCAGGGGACGACGGCCCAGATCATCGCGCAGATGTCCCAGGGGCAGAGCATCACGCTGCGCCGGGCGGCCCAGCCCAACTCCACCCAGGCCTTCCTGATGATGCGGTCGCTGTCGATCGACTTTAGCGCCGCCCCGGGCACCTCCACCGGCCTCAACCTGGACAACACGGTCGTTGAACTGCTCCAGATCATCAGGCAGGGACCGACGACGACGACGACGGTCGTCTCCTCGTTCACGGGCGCCGCGCTGGGTGCGCTCAACACGACGGGTGTCCCCGGCAGCGGGATCGGCACGTTCCTGTTCTCCTCCACGGACCCGAACATCGCGGCCTTCAACGGGATCCGCATCCGGGCGATCAGCGGCCCCAACGAAGCCTTCACGATGGACAACCTGACCGGCGTGTTCCAGCCGGGGAACTATGTGGGATCGGTGGGGAAGCGCCTGTTCGGGGCGGAGATATCGTTCACGGGGCCCGCCTTCTCGTCGTTCCGGGTGCTGGACAGTTACCTGCGGGAGATGGCGCTGACGACCGCGGTCGGCTCACCGGGCGGGTCGGCCAACTTCGTGGTGATCGACCCTGACGACAACGGCGTCCCCAACTTCAACGACGGGATCGGGCGCATCACGATCAGCGGCGCCGACGACCGCTCGTCGATCACGGTCCTGGGCGGGAAGATCGATGAGAACGGCTACACGCGGGTCGATTCCCTGGTCGGCATCTTTGACGACTTCGAGCAGGGCGGGTTCGGGTTCGCCCTGGACGCCAACGGGCGCGTGGTCGGGCTGCCCCCGGGCCCAGGCTCGGTCATCATCGGCAACCCGTTCCTCCGGAACCCGACGAACACGGGGACCTACGGCCCGGTGAACAGCGTCTTCGGGAACGCGGACTACACGAACACCGACTTCGGCGTGTTCGTCGTGGACGGCAGCGACATGGGCTCCGTGTACATCAGCGGCGTTGTCGTGGGAACCTCCCGGTTCAACGGGTTCCTGGACCGCTGGTACTCCGGCTACCAACTGGGCAGCGTGGTCGTCCGGGGCGACCTGGGCACGTTCGCGGTGGGCGGTGACGCGGGCGCCTGGGAAGTGGACCCGGGCCAGCCGATCCCGGGTGTGAACAACCAGCCCCAGTCGTCGGGCGGGCAACTGACGGTCAGCCGGACGCTCGGGCAGGCGATCATCGGCGGCCGCAACTTCATGGGCATCACCGTCGCGGGCACCACGAACCAGCCCAGCGCCAACCACCCTCGCGACACCTTCCGCTACTACGAGATTGAACAGCCGTACCAGATCCCGACGGGCGCGCAGAACCCCGAGGCGGCGTGGATCAACCGGATGTACGCGAACGACGCCGTGTACGTCCAGAACAAGCTGCGGGCGAACGGGAATGCCGTGGCGCTCACCGGGCAGGCGCCGATCATCGGCGAGACCGTGTGGCGCAACGACCACATCCTGCAGGCCGAGTGGGTGGGCAACGTCGGAACGGCGGTGCAGGTCTACGGCAACCTGGGCGGCGGCGACGCGACGATCAACACGAACAACGACCCGTTTGACGTCTACGGGTTCGCCTCCGACGGCGAGCAGGAGATCGTGGTCGAGGTCGAGGCGGTCATCCGCGGGGCCGGCGTGCAGATCCCGATCACCGGGCGCATCCTGGACCACAACGGGCGCACGGTCGCGGCCTTTGAGTTCGACGACCGGGTGCAGAGGCTCGCGCTGCCGAACGCGTCGCTGCCGCAGACCTCGCAGGTCATGCGGTACAAGCCCGCGGCACCGGGCACGTACTACGTTGTGCTGTGGGACGGCCGGACGACGGGCGACACCCAGACGGTCAACGAGGATTATGTGATGACCATCGGCGGGATGGCATCCACGGCGTTCGGGTCGCTCAAGGTCGGCGCGCAACTCGGCGACGACACCCCTGGCCCGACGAACCCGGCGATCACCGTCCTGGGCGGGTCCATGGGCGCGGTCCGCGTGGGGACCGGCCTGACCGCCTCCGACGGGTCGGAGGATGACGCCATCTCGTCGTTCAACGACGACATCACGGACGTGGACCAGCACAGCGAGTGGAAGGGTTCCACCATCAGCGTGACGGGGAACCTGTACGGCGCGATCGCCGGCGGCGATATCGAGGGCGCCACCGGCGCCCCCAGCAGTGCGCTCGTCGTCGTCAGCGGGGACCTGGGCGAACTGGCGACGGGGCTGAGCCCCGTCATCGGCGTGGGCCGCGGCGAGGGCGACATCGGCGGGCTGGACCTGCGGATCGGCCGCCGGATCGGGATGATCGACGTCAAGGGCGCCATCGGCATCGACCAGGACAGCACCGCGCCCGACACCACCCCGATCGGCCCCACGCTGATCCGCTCCGGGATCAACGGCGGGGACGGCAGCATCGGCATGATCCGGGTGGGCGAGCATGTGGCCGCGGGGCTGCTGAGCGTGACGACGGGCCCGAACTCCACGATCGGGGCGTTCCTGGTGTCGCAGGATGCGCTGGGCGATACTGGCGCGTTCTCGGGCATCTACTCCCTGGGCTTCGGCTCGGGCTTCGGCGCGAACTTCACAACCGGTTTCGGGTCGGACGTGCGCTTCGTCGATTTCGGTCGCATCGACCAGCCCAACTCGGTCAACGCCCGAATCCCGATCATCGGCGGGCAGGTTGTCACCGTCGTGGACGATGCCGGCGGGCGCGTGACCATCCAGGTCACGGGGGCCGCGGGCGGTGTGGTGGCCGGCTTCGTGCGCGTGCTGCCGATCGACGGCTCGCAGGGCGTGGCGATCGCGGGGATCGACGCGAACCTGGCGGGCGGGCGGGCGCTGGTCATTACCGGCGACAACCAGACGGTCAACCAGGACACGATCTCCATCGGGCGGATCAGCATCACCGGCGGCGATGCCGGGTCGGCCGTGCGCCTGCTGGGCTCCGTTGAGATCGACGTGTGGCAGATCAGCCAGACCGGGACGGACGGCGCGTTCGGGGTCATCAGCAACGAGACCCCGGGCGGCGATATCGTGGCGATCGACGTCGCCTCTCTGACGACGCTGACGATCCTGACGGGCGACCTGGGCCGCACGGCGCTGCCGTCCTTCGGCCCTCGCCAGATCGGGCCCTTCATCGGCATCGCCCAGGCCGGCGGCGACGACACGGCGACGTTCGGGATCGGCGTGGGCATGCCGGGCAACTGGAACGGCGAGATGTACCGTTCCACGACCGACACCAACGCCGACGCCGGGAACGCGTACCTGGACGACATCGGTTCGCCCATCGACCCGTACCTGAACGGGCTGCGGGTCCGCACCGGCAATGTGACGGACGTGCTGGTCGGCGGGGCCATCGTGGACGTGCTGGTGCAGGCCGGGGACATCAACCAGGTCACGGCGAGTTTCCGCCGGGTGAGTGCGCCCGGTCAGTTCTACGGCATCCTGGGCAATGTCTACGCCAGCGGCGACATCGTGGCGATCAACGTCGGCGACGGGCTCTCGGCGCCGGACTCTTCACCCCTGGCCACGACGAGCGTCATCGCCGGCGACGACATCCTGTCGTTCATCGCGGCCGGCGGCGCGTCCGTGTCGAGCATCGTGACGGCGTTCAACTCCGCGGACACGGGCGCCGCGCCGCAGGAAGGCATCGTCAACTTCAGCGTGACCGGCGGCGGGGACATCTCCGGCGCGGTCATCTCCGCCGAGCAGTTCGAGGGCTTCTGGACCAGCATGCTGGGGTGGAGCAGCGACAACCGGAACGCCACGGGCAACATCTTCAGCCTGCTGGGCGTGGACGCGAACCTGTACCGCTCGGACGTGTTCGCGGCCAACATCGTCACGGTGCTGCTGACCAACGGCTTCTACGACGCGACGTTCATGAACGCGACGTTCGAGATCGGCTCCATCACGGCCACGGGGTTCCGCAACTCCACGCTGCAGGGCACCACGCAGGAGTTTGCGCCCAGCGCCATCCTCGGCGGGCGCAGCGCCAACACGATCACGGCGGGCACGGTGGGCGGGACCGGGGCCGGCGGCGGCGGCGACATGCAGGACCTGCGGATCGACCTGCTGGGGTCGCTCGGGGCCCTGACCGCGGCCAATATCTCCCGGGTCGTCCTGGACGTTGACAACACGATCACCGGCATCACGGTCAGCAACGACATCCGGGCGTCGCGAGTCATCACCGGCGAACTGGTCACGCTGGCCGCGGCCCACAACGTCCGGTCCAGCCGCTTCGATATCTCCGGGCCGCTGACGGCGTTCACGGCCGGCGACGAGGTGTACAACACGCAGATCAACGTCACGGGCCCCGACGGGCGGATCGACCTGATCACGGCGCGGACCTTCTTCAGCGGGACGGTGGCGGCGTCGGGGCCGATCCAGACAATCTCCGTGACGCAGGGCGACATGGACGCCCTGATCACCACCACGACGGACCGCGGTGACGTGGCGCTGCTGACGGCGTCGCGCGACCTCAACATCCGCACGGACATCTCCGGCGACGTGCAGTCGCTGGTGGCCGGGCGCCACATCGGGCAGATCGGCGCGTTCCGCACGATCCTGGTGCACGGCAACCTGGCCGGCGTGGACGTGTCCGGCGGGCAGTTGTACTCCGACCTGCGGATCGGGCAGGCGCTCACGGGCACCGTCACGATCGGGGCCGCGTTCAACAAGCCGGGCGCCAGCAACCTCGGGCACGGGTCGGTCATCTCGTTCGGGGCGATCAACACCGTCCGGGTGCTGGGCGACTTCGGCGGCAAGGTCGTCAGTTACTCGGGCGGCATCAACCTCGTCAGCATCAACGACGGGTCGCTGCTGACCGAGGGCGTGGTCGCGGCGTACGACGGCGACCTCCGGAACCTGGTCATCAACCGGGGCAACCTGCTTGGGACCGTGCACGCCGACTACATCCTGTGGGCGATCAACGTCAACGCGTCGGACGACGGCGTGTTCGGTGACATCGGGGTGAACCCGAACTCCAGCGCCGGCGTCTCCTACGACGACCACCGCAACCAGTTGCCGCCGGGGGTCATCGCCAACACGCCGGTGCAGGGCGCGACCATCACGGCGGGCAAGAACATCGGGCGCATCACGACCAGCAACGGGTCGATCTTCGAGACCTCGATCTACGCCGGCCGCGCCATCGGCACGATCACGGTCAACGGCGACATCCGCAACGACACCCTGACGGGAGGGATGGGGACGCAGATCATCGCCGGCTCGTCCATGTTCCGCATCATCGTGAACGGCAACCTGCACAACGCGGGCATCGCCGCGGGCGTCCTTGACCTGGGCGCGGACGGGATGCTCGGCGGCACGGGCTCCGCGGCCGACACCAACAACCTGGGCAAGGTGGGCACGGTGCAGGTCTCCGGCAACTCCTCGAACACCTTCATCACGGCGGGCCTGACGGCCGGCGGCGACGGCGTCTACAACACGCCGGACGACGGCATCGTGCCGGGTCTGTCCTTTGTCCGCAACGTGCTCATCAGCGGCGCGATCGCCAACGTCAGCGTCTACTCCGACTGGCCGGTGCAGAACGTTCCGCCGGGCGTCACGCTGGGCGGCTCCAACGCCCCGCCGATGGACCCACGGATCGCCGGCGGCGCACCCGTGGGCGGCGTGCAACTCAACGGCGGAGGGGCCAGCGCGACCTTCAGCACGGCGTCCGGAGAGGCGTTCACCGTTGCATTCCAGGCCGGCGGCGCGGGCGCGCGGGCATACTGGGACGCCGCGGGCAACCGCATTGTCCTTATCAACACGAGTGCGGCCTCCACGCTCAGCATCGCGGCGACGCCGCCGGGCGGCCAGCCGAAGCAACTCACTGATTTCCGCGTCGTCACCAACGACGACGCGACCGTGGGCTCCATCGCGATCGACGCGAACCTGCTCGGCGATTCCTGCGTCGTCGTGGACAACAACCTGGGCAGCCTGCAGTTCAACAACGCCGCCGGCGGCATGGACGTGCTGGTCGGCGGGAGCATGCGGGACTTCACCACCGGCTCCTTCGCCGAGGGCACGATCCACGCCCGCTGGATGCGGACGGTGAACATCGTCGGCTCACTCGGCACGTCCGCTCCGCTGGACGACGCGTTCCTGTCCGCGCTGGCGGCCGGAACGATCACGATCGGCGGCGACCTCCAGGGCAACATCAGCCTGGACCGCGACGTGGCGACGGTGCATGTGGGCGGGGCGGTGCGCCGCGCGACCTTCAGGTCCGGGAGCAACGCGGGCAGCCTGACCTTCGGCTCCGTGAGCGAGTCGCGGATCAGCGTCCGCGATGCGCTCGGCTCGGTCGGCGTGGCGGGCAACGTGTTCGATTCGTCGATCATGGCGGGCGGGGACCTGGGCGCTGACGGCAACCCGGGCGGCGCCGGCGTCAACCGCGACGACGCGACCACCGGTTCGATCGGCACCGTCACCGTCGGCGGCTCCTTCATCGAGTCCGACATCGTCGCGGGCATGCTGCGCGGGCCGGACGGGTTCTTCGGTACCAGCGACGACTCGGTGGCCGCGGGACGCAGCAATATCGGCGCGGTCACGATCGCGGGGCAGGCGTTCGGCTCCAACTTCAACTCGGAGCAGTACCGGATCTCGGCGACCGGGACGATCGCGGGCGTGACGGTCCAGGGCGTTCCGCCGCCGACCGGCGGCAACTTCCTGGTGCGCGACCTTGCGACGGCGCCGCTGGCGATCCAGGTCGTCCGGCTCTCCACCGGCTCCGACGACCGCATCTTCAACGCGAAGATCGAGTTCAACCAGGCGATGGACGCCAGCACGATCGGGCCGGCGCTGCGCATCTCCGAGGTGCGTGACAGCGGCAACACCCTGATCCCGCTCGCGTTCGGCACCGACTTCTTCGTCGCCTACAACGCCGTGACCAGCACGGCGGTCATCACCTTCTCCAACGCCATCATGTTCCGGAACCAGCCGCAGGCGCCGGGCGTCGCGGCCGCGGGCGTGTTCCGGTTCGAACTGGACCAGAGCATCCTGAGGGCGCAGGTCGCGCAGTCGCGTCTGGACGGCGACGGCAGCGGGCAGGCCGACGCCGGCGACGACTACTCCCAGGACGCGGTGGTCGGCGATGCGGGCGACAAGATCGTGCCGGAGGTGGCGGTCGGGATCGACGGCGGGCGCGTGGACTTCTACGGCCCGGTGGATATGGACGTGATCCTGGACAACAACCGGAACCCGGACGGCATCCCCGACGCGAACCGCGTGTTCCGGATCGAGGGTGCCCTGGGCGACCACCCGGACAACGATGCGGGCACGTTCCCCTTCGCCGGCGACGCGGACGTGTACAAGATCACGCTGCGGGCCGGGCAGATCCTGCACCTGGGCGGCCAGCAGGGCACGGCGCTCTTCGCGACCCGGTCGCTGCTCAACGCCGACGGTGAGTTCCAGTCGGGCGAGACGGCCGACTCGCTCCTCCTGCCCAGCGACGTCGAGGACCTCACCGACATCTCGTTCGATGCGAACTGGCTGATCAAGACGACGGGGACCTACTACCTGGTCGTCGACAACACGGCCGGCATCGCCCCCTTCCTGCCCGGCGTCGTGCCCAACATCAGCCCCGCCGGCGGCAATATCGGCGAGTACGCCTTTGACTTCATGATCTTCGACGACGGCGATACCGGCTTCGCGGGCGACACGAACTCGGGCAACGGCACGCCGCTGGCGACCGCCCCGACCTCCCTCGCCTTCGCCGGCCCGGACCAGTTGTTCGGCACGTCCGACGATGT
Source organism: Phycisphaerales bacterium (assembly GCA_020849105.1). Taxonomy (GTDB): domain Bacteria; phylum Planctomycetota; class Phycisphaerae; order Phycisphaerales; family UBA1924; genus JADLGW01. The sequence continues at coordinate 87,048 of JADLGW010000015.1, forward strand.
CACGCAGGTGCGCGTCGCCGACTTTGTCTTCACCCTGGACCGCGGCGGCGACGGTGTCGCCGGGACGACCGACGACGTGGTCAGCGGCGTGAACGGCAAGGGCATCCACGTCGCCCGGACCGACGGCAACACGATCACGACCCGGATCGAATCGGCGATCGGCACGCCCGGCCACGTCGGCGTCCCCGGTGACGTCATCATGCCGGACGTGGACGTCTTCCACCTGAACAACGGCGAGCCGATCGGTGCCGGCACGAAGTTCACCGTGAAGGTGAAACTGTCGGAGCGTGGGGCCGACCTGGGCAGCCGCACCCAGCAGTTCCTGGTGGACTTCAACGGCGCGGTGGAGATGGGTATCTTCGAGACGAACAACGCCACCAACATCGATAACGCGGACCTGGTGTTCGGTCCCTCGGACTTCCGGTCCTCCGGCGGCACCCCGGGGGCTCAACTGGCCAAGAACGGACCCCTGGAGTACGGCTACGACGAGAACGGCGACTTCTTCATGACCTTCATCACGCCGGGACGGCTCGGCGTGGGCGGCCCGGCCTCGTACGCCCTGTACATGCAGGGTGTGTTCAACACCGATTATGTGGTGGAGATCGTCCAGCAGGGCACGGCGAGCGTGACCCGCACCCACCAGAACATCTTCCTCGAGACCCGCGGCGGGACGCTGGACTGGCTGCTCACCGGCGACCAGAGCACCGACGTGCTGCCCTTCCGCGCCGCGGCCCTGGGCTTCACCGGCAGCCTCCCCAACGGCAAGACCGTCACGCAGTACATCCTGGACAACGTGGTGGCGAGCCTCCGGTCCATCTTCGACGCCGCGGGTGTGGACGTGCGGGTGTCGCTGACCCCGGCCACGTTCGAGTTCCAGGACTACAGCACGATCTTCCTCACCTCTTCGAACGACCCCATCCACTCCTTCAACGAGCGGAACTACGGGGCCAGTTCGCACAGCGACCCCTTCAACGCCGACCACAACGACCAGGCGGCGGTGTTCGTGCCCAGTTTCGCGACGCTGGGCCTGACGGCGAGCCAGGCCGACCTGGACCTGTTCATCAAGTCCCTCACCGACACGACCGGCCGCCGCGCCGGCGAACTGCTGGGCCTGCGGATGACCGAGAGGCAGTTCGGCGGCGTGCCGCGCGACATCATGGCGGTGAACAGCCCGGAGAATCAGCCGACGGGCAGCAACTCCTACCGGTTCACGGATGTGTCCACGAACCTCGCCGGACCGTGGGATTACCCCCGCACCGATGAGAACGTGGTGTTCTCCGGCGGCGGCCAGACACAGTTCTTCCTCGGGCACCAGCGCTCGCGGTCGCTGCTGGACGCCTTCCTGGCCCCGTAACCTCGATCCGATTTCCGCTTACGCGCCCGCGACAGCCGCGGGCGTTTTTCTTTCCGCAACCGCCAATACGGGCAGCGGGTCCAGCATGGTGCGCAGGCGGGCACCGGTGTGCGGGCGTACGGCCGGCGGCGCGGCGAACCGGCGGAAGTCGCCCCAGCGGAGGCGTCGAAACGGGTCAGTACTTGTCCGCGCACTCCGCCCCGGCGCTGGTCTTGAACTCGTAGGTGGTCATCCTGCGGATCGGCGGGGAGTAGATGTGCAGCGTCACCAGGTCCTGCCCGGGTGACTGCATGTTGGCGACCTGGTGGATGTCCGCGTCGTCGGCGGCGCAGACGTAGCCGGGGGGCATCGGGTTGACGGTGACGGGGCAGACGAGGCCCGAGTCGGTCACGCGGAAGCGGATCTCCGTGCCCGTCCCCTCGACCACGCGGAACGCGCACGACACGCCGCGGTGGTCGTGGATCGGTGTGCAGTGGCCGCTCCGCCAGCACAGGGCGAGCAGTTCGTAGTGCGGCGACTCGCTGATCGTGTTCCGCTTGTAGCCGTTGACCCCGAAGCAGCAGGCGGGCCCGACGTCGGCCCGCGTGATCGGGAGTTCGCCCAGCATCCGGCTCAGGACGGCCAGGTCCACGCGCCCCGTCACCGTGTCCAGGTACGCGATCACCCCGGCCAGTTTCGGGAACCGGACCGCGGGATGTGCGGCGGCGGAATCGGCAGCGGCGCGGGGCATGGAGCACATTCTACCGGGCCGGAGCCAGTCCCCGGGGAGCCCGCGCCTCCCCCCTTGCTAGACTGTCGAATCAACCCCCGGGAGTCCCCGCTATGGCTGTGCGCAATCCTTCGGACATCCGCAACATTGTCCTGCTCGGCACCGGCGGCAGCGGGAAGACGACCCTCACCGAGCGGCTGCTCCTGGCCTCCGGCGCGATCAAGCGGATGGGCACCGTCGAGGAGGGGAGCACGGTCAGCGACTGGACCGAGGGCGAGAAGCACCACAAGCATTCCCTCAGCCCCTCGGCCGTCCATTTCGACTTCCACGGGCACACCGTGAACCTCCTGGACACCCCGGGCCTGGTGGACTTCCTCGGGCACGCCATCGCCTCGCTCCCCGCGGCAGAGACGGCCGTGATCGTCGTCGATGCGCTCCGCGGGATTGACAGCACCACGCGCCGGCTGATGCAGATCGCCGGCGAGCGCGGGCTGCCCCGCCTGATCGTCGTGAACAAGATGGAGAGCCACGACGCCGACCTCGGGGGGCTGGTCGAACGCCTGCGCGAGGCCTTCGGCCCGGTCTGTCTGCCCATCAACCTGCCGAAGGCGGACCGCTCGGGCGTGATCGACGCCTTTGAGCACGCGGACGCGGCGGATACCCCCATGTTCTCCAGCGTCCCCGAGGCCCACAAGGCGATCATCGAGCAGGTCGTGGAGGTCGACGAGGACCTGATGAGCGAGTACCTGGAGCACGGCGACAAACTGCCGCCGGAGCGGGTGCACGCGGCGTTCGAGAAGGCGCTCGAGGACGGCCACCTGGTGCCCGTGTGCTTCTGCTCGGCCAAGAGCGGGGCGGGAGCGGAGGACCTGCTCCACATCTTCGCGGACCTGCTCCCCAGCCCGACCGAAGTCTCGCTCAGCGAGTTCGTGGTGAAGGGCCCGGAGGGCACGGATGTGCCTTTCACGCCCAAGCCCGACCCGTCGGCGAAGGTCGTCGCCCATGTGTTCAAGGTCACCAGCGACCCGTTCGTCGGGAAACTGGCGTTCTTCCGGGTCCATCAGGGCACCGTGCGGCACAAGAGCGAACTGCTGCTGTCCGGCAACAAGAAGCCGCTGCGGATCACCCACATCTTCAAGGTGCAGGGCAAGGACCACGCCGAGGTCAGCGAGATCGGCCCGGGCGACATCGGTGCGGTGAGCAAACTCGACGAACTGCACTTTAACGGCGTGCTGCACGAGGCGCCGGAACACGAATCGCTCCGGGTCAGGCCGCTGCCCATGCCCAGGCCGATGTTCGGGCAGGCGATCGAACTGAAGAACCACGCCGACGAGGCCAAGTTCTCGACCGCGTGCGCCAAACTCAGGGACGAGGACCCCGGGCTGTCCGTGGACCGCGTCGCGGCCACGAAACAGACCGTGCTCAGCGGGATGGGGGAACTGCACCTGCGGGTGGTGCTGGAGAAACTCAAGGGCTCCTTCGGCATCGACGTCATCACGAGCAAGCCCAAGACCCCGTACAAGGAAACGATCACCACGAAGGCCGAGGGTCACCACCGCCACAAGAAGCAGACCGGCGGCGCCGGCCAGTTCGGTGAGGTGTACCTGAGGATCGAGCCCCTGCCCGCCGGCCACCCGGAGGGCTTCGAGTTCGTGAGCGAGGTGGTGGGGGGCGCCGTGCCGCGACAGTACTGGCCCGCGGTCGAGAAGGGCGTCCGGCAGGCCATCGAGGGCGGCGCGATCGCCGGCTACCCGATGACCGGGGTGCGGGTCGCCCTGTACGACGGCAAGTACCACGACGTGGACAGCAAGGAGATCGCGTTCATCACCGCGGGGCGCAAGGCGTTTGTGGATGCCGTGCAGAAGGCCCGCCCCAAACTGCTGGAACCCTTCGTGAACGTGGAGGTCACGGCCCCCAGCAAGTACCTGGGGGACCTGGCCGGGCACATGTCCACCAAGCGGGGCCGCGTGCAGGACACGATGATGATGGGGGAGGACGTCTGCGTGGTGCGGGCCCAGGCCCCGCTGGGGGAACTCCAGAACTACTCGAACGAACTCAAGAGCATGACCGGTGGGGCCGGCACCTTCACGATGGAGTACAGCCACGACGAGCACACCCCGGCCCATATCCAGCAGGAGGTCGTGGCGGCATTCAAGCCGAAGACGGACGAGGAGTAGGAAGCGCCGCTGCGCCCCGGGTGTTGCGGTCCTGCCTGCGTTGCGACGGGGCCGTCCGCCCCGCGTCGTGCGCGGCCGTCGGGTCAAAGCCCGTGGGGGCCGTCGCGCCCTGCCCGGAGCGGCCCCTTGCCGACACCCCTTGCCCCCTGATACGCTGACCCCGGCCGGAACGGACCCGGCCGCACCGCTCGGAGAGCGGCGCCCGCTCACACAGGGATGAACACATGAAAAGGTCAGTCGCCCTTCCCGTCATCGTCGCCCTGCTCCTGGTGGCCGCGGTTCTGATCGTGTACGCGCTGAAGGGCGGGGGGACCGCCGGACCCGGCGGGACTCTGCTGGGCAGCAACGACCAGAGCGCTCTGGCATCCCGGTTCCCGCTGCACGATGCCGTGGCCCGCGGCGACCTGGAGCGTGTGAAGCAACTCCTGGCGACTGGTGTGGATGTCAACGCGCTCCTCCCCGCGGGCGGCGCCGAACTGCCGGGCGGCGGGGCCATCGGGGGGGCGACACCGCTGGTCCTGGCCGCCGCGAGCCCCAGCACGGAGATGGTCCGAACCTTGATTGTCGGCGGTGCCAAGGTGGACGCCGCCGCGGCCGACGGTACAACGCCGCTCCTGGCGGCGGTGCGGGGCGGGCCCGTGTCCACGGTCCAGGTGCTCGCGCCCGAATCCTCGATCGACGCTCGCGACCAGGCCGGGCAATCGGCCGCGATGGTCGCCGTGCAGACGGGACAGCCGGAGAAACTCATCCTGCTGCTGAACGAGGGCGCAGCGGTGGAGTCCGCGACCGCCGACGGCACCACGCTGCTCGGGCTCGCGGCATCGTCGCCGGCCAACCAGGAGGTGACGAAGGTGCTGCTGGAGGCCGGGGCAAGGGTTGATGCCGCGGACGCCAGGGGTGTCACGCCCCTGATGAAGGCGGCGGCCCGGGACGACGTGCAGAAGGTATTCCTGCTGCTGGACGCCGGCGCGTCGGCCAACGCCCGCGACGCGGCCGGCAAGAGCGTGCTGGACTACGCGCGGACGCAGAGCGGCGTGAAGAGGGTCGAATCCATCCAGGTGCTGGTTAGCGCCGGGGCGATGTGAGCGGCGTGACGGGCGGGACTTCTGCGCAGTGCCGTGTCGAGTACACGGCAAGCGTGGATGACTACGCCGAGTGGTATTCGTTCGCGCTGCGCCACGACTCGGACCTGGTGCGGGAGGTACGCCGCCGGCGGCGTGAGTACCACGGACTCCTCTGGGGGATCGCCCTTGCCCTGGTCATCATGGCGTGGCTGACGTGGCGCGAATGGAGCCAGACGGGCCGAATCTCCGTGCCCGGCGGGTTCTGCGTGCTGGCGCTCGCGTACGGCCTGTGCCATTACGGGCGTTGGCTGTTTGTCGATACGCACGCCCGGAACGTTGAGAACGCCAGGCGCTTCGCGGAGGGCGGTGGTGGGGGTGCCGGCCGCACCCAACGCGTCGAGATCACCGAGGCCGGGCTCGTCCGCGCGACCGAGGCCGCGACCCTGTCGTGCTCATGGTCGCACGGCGTGGAGAGTGTCGTTCTGCGCCCGCGCCATGTCTTTGTGTACTGTGAGTTCGGCGCGATCTGCATCCCACGGTCGGCCTTCGCCTCGTCGAGCGCCGCCGAAGGTTTCGCGGCCGAGGTGCGTCGCCGCGTGATCGACGCGGGCGGACCGGAGTCGGCGCGGGTGGTCCGCGAGTTCGTGACGGAACGCGACCTGCCGTGTCCCGAATGCGGGTACAACCTTCGCGGCCTGGTGATCCCGCGCTGCCCCGAGTGCGGCCTGCAGATCACTGCCGCCGAACTACCCCGCCAGCAGCCCCGCGAGATGCGATCGTTCCGGTTGTCTCGGTAGCGGCCGCCGGGCCAAAGGGCGCCGAAGGGGTCGGTCCTCTGTGCCCCCACGTCTCCAGTTCAAGCTCCGTTCGGGTTGCAAATAGCGTTGGCGTTCCGGGGTTCTTGGGGTACTCTCTTGTGGCCCCCGATCGCCCCCCCTCCCCCGGCTCCCCCCGCCTCCCGGAGAGTCCCCATGCCGTCCCGAGCCCTCGTGGCCGCAGCCCTGTCGTTCGCACTCGCGCTGCCCGCCGCCGCCCAGAGCGTGCAGGCCGGGCGTGCCCGCCCGTTCGCGCCCGTCCGCAAGGCGGACGCGGTGATGATCGTCAGGGCCGATAGGGCCACGCTGGAGTCGCTGACCGTCCAGGCCGGCCCGGTCACGGTGGAGGAATTTCCGATCCCCGGGGGGCGATCCGTTACGCTGGACCTGGAGCGGTTCACGGCCACTTCGGCGGGGACCCGGTTCGTCGTCGGACGGCCCGGTGGGCGGGATCGCCCGTTCGAGTTCGACACGTCGAGGGTCGTGATGCTGCGGGGGTCCGTCCGCGGGCTTCCGGGCTCGCATGTGTTCCTCTCCTTCTCCCCGTGGGGCAGCGGCGGGTCGATCTCGCTCTCGCCGGCGGGCGAGCCCATCGCCGTCACTTCTCGCAGCACGGGCCCGGCGCTGGCCTCCGATGAACTGGCCGTGTTCCAGGTGCGGGCGACCCCCGGCGGCGGCGGCGTGCCCATCGCCTGCGGCGTGCAACCTCCGGCTGAACTGCCGGCCGATGCGCACCGCCCCAGCCCGCTGCTCCCGGAGTGGCGCCGGCCCGCGATGGGCGGGATGCCGGCGGGCGGCCCGCTGGACGGGCCCGGGCCCATCAAGGGCCTCAGGCAGATCCAGATCGCGGTGGAGACCGACTTCGAGTTCTTCAGTCTGTACGGGGATCTGAACGCGGCCGCCGCGTACGTCACGCAGTTGTACGGCGCGGTCAGCGATATCTACATCCGCGACGTGAACACCCGTGTCGAGGTGTCCTACGTCCGCCTGTGGGACACGCCCAGCGGGCTCTACCCCGGCGAGGACCCGCTGGCGGGCTTCCGCTCCTACTGGAACGCCAACATGGGCTCGGTCACCCGCGACGTGGCCCAGTACTGCTCCGGCCGGCGCGACCTGAATGCCGGGGGCGTGGCGTACCTGGCCGGGCTCTGCAACACGAACTCGTACTCATGGATCGGGTACATCGACGGGTTCTTCGCCGACCCCGCGGTGCCGCACGTCCACAACCACGACATCATGGTGGCGGCCCACGAACTGGGGCACAACTGCAACACCCCGCACACGCACGACATGGGCCTGGACACCTGCGACGACGGCAACACCCCGCCCCGCCGCGGCACGATCATGTCCTACTGCGGGCAGACGTTTACCGGCGGGGCGGCGAACCAGGACCTGTACTTCCACGCGCTCCAGCAGGTCATCATGGAGCAGTACATCGGGCAGAGTTCCTGCATCGCCACGGACTGCAACCGCAACGGTCTGCCCGACGCCATGGACATCGCCAGCGGCTTCAGCCAGGACACCAACGGCAACGGCATCGCCGATGAGTGCGAGGACTGCAACCACAACGGTGTGCTGGACCCGCAGGACATCGCCGCGGGCACCGTGAGCGACCTGAACGCCAACACGATCCCCGATACCTGCGAACCCGACTGCAACAACAACGGCCTGCCGGACGACATGGACTTCGCCCCCCGGATCAGCAACCCCGTGTTCGCGGACAACTTCGAGAGCGACCGCGGCTGGACGACCGAGATCCTCGGCGCGACCGACGGTGCATGGGAACGCGGCGTACCGGTCAACGATCCGAACTGGGCCAACGACCCGACCAGCGACGGCGACGGCTCCGGGCGGTGCTTCCTGACCGCCAACCGCAGCGGCAACAGCGACGTTGACGCCGGCTCGGTGCGCCTCACCTCGCCGGTCGTCGACCTGTCGCAGCCGGGGCTGAGCGTCGCGTACATGTACTTCCTCAGCATGACCAACTCCAACGGGACGGACCGGCTGCTCGTGGAGGGCAACAACGCGGGTGGCGCGGGCGCGTGGATCGCGCTCGCCACGCACGACCAGAGCAACGGGCTGGACTGGAGGACCGCCGTCATCACCCCGCAGATGATGCAGCAGGCGGGGCTGGTCCCGACGGCCACGATGCAGTTCCGGTTCACGGCCAACGACGGCAACCCGCAGAGCATCGTGGAGGCGGGCGTCGATGCCTTCATCGTCGGGACGTATTCCCCGGCCGTCAGCCAGGACTTCAACGCCAACAACATCCCCGATGAGTGCGAACGGGACGACGACGCCAACGACGTGCTGGACTACAAGCAGATCTGCACGGACATGAGCCTTGACCTGGACCGCAACGGCATCCTGGATGCCTACGAGGACTGCGACAACGACCAGGCGACGGACCTGGCCGAACTGGACCACTCCCACAACGTCTGGATCGCCGCCCTCGACCACAACAGCCCGCGTGAGTACCTGGCGATGTTCGGTACGTTCACGCAGCAGGCGTCCGCCGCGGCCGCGCTCCAGGGCCCGCTGGACCTGCTCATCACGCCGGACCGGCGCGTGCTCGCCTCCAGTTCCCTGGACAACCGCGTGGTGGAGATGAACCTTGCCGGGGCGGTCGTGCGGGACCTGGTGCCCGCGGGCGCCGGGGGGCTGTCGGCCCCGGCCGGGATGCTCATCTCCTCCGGGCGGCTCCTGGTCGCCAGCAGCGGCACGAGCAGCGTTATCGCGTACGACCTGGCCACCGGTGCGGTGATCGGGACACTCATTGCCCCCGGCGCCGGCGGTCTGACCGGACCGTTCGGGCTGGCCGCGAGCGGTACCGGCACGCTGCTTGTGTCCAGTGCCGACCACCGCGTGCTGGAGTACAACATCACCACCGGCGCGTTCATCCGCGAGTTCATCAGCGCCGGCAGCGGCGGCCTCTCACAGCCGCGTGGCATCCTGTACGTCCCGGCGACCGGGCGCGTGCTCGTGGCCAGTTACGGCAGCAACGCGGTGCTGGAGTACAACGGCACGACCGGCGCGTTCATCGGGAAGTTCAACCACAACGGCACCGCGACCGTCATGACGCTGGAGCAGCCCACATGCCTGCGCCTCGGGCCCGAGGGCAACGTCTATGTCTCGCGCACCCACGACCAGGAGTCGCCGGGCGGCACCGGTCCGCTGCACCTGACCAATGCCCGCATCTACGAGTTCCGCAAGGACAATGGGTTCATGATGCGTGCCTACATCCAGGGCGTCAACAGCGGCATCGACAAGCCCACGGGCTTCGACTTCGTCCCCGATGCCGGCACCGACTGCAACAACAACACCCATCCGGACAACTGCGACATCGCCGGCGGCTTCAGCCGGGACATCAACCAGAACGGCATCCCGGATGAGTGTGAGGGCGTCGTCCCGTGCTACCCCGATTGCAACGGCGACGGGGCCCTGAACCTTGCCGACTTCGGGTGCTTCCAGACGAAGTTCGCCCTGGGGGATCCCTACGCGGATTGCAACGGCGACGGGGTGCGGAACCTGTCCGACTTTGGGTGTTTCACGACCAAGTTCGCCCTGGGGTGTCCGTGAAGCGTGAGGGGCCGCGGATGGCGGTGCCCGCCCCGTGGCGCGAACGTCACCGTGATCCCGTCCGTCCGGGCCGGCGCGTTCAGTCCGTCCCTTGATATACCGATAGAGCGGCGGGCGCGGGGTCCCTCGCGGCGGCGGCGTGCGCGGGCCCCCCCGCCCGCGCCGCACCCACGCGGCGTGAGGGAGCCGCATGGACACCAATCCGCCCGATAATCCCGCCCCGGGCACGCCAGACGCCCCCGCGACCGCGCCCACGGGCGGCGACGTGCTCTCCGTCATCTCCGACGTCGAACGGCGGCTGCTGCAACTGCGCGACGCCCATATGGAGACGGAGCGTGCCCGCACGCGCGTCGAGAACCTGGAACGCGAACTGACGCGGCGAGCGTCGGACGCCGCGGAACAGGCCCGCAATGCCACCGCGGAACTCGAGGCGGCGCGGGCGCAGCGCCAGCAGGCCACGGCCGAGGCCGCCGAACTGGAGCGCGAACGGGCCGAAGTGATCGGCGAGCGCGAGCGCATCGCCGGTGAACTTGCCGCCGGGAAGCGGACGATCTCCGACGGCCTGGCCGCCCTCACCGCCCGCGAGAAGACCCTGGACGAACGCGAAGCGTCGCTGGCCGAGCGCGAGGGCGCGATCGCCCGCGACCACGCCGCCGCGGAACAGATGGCCGCGGAACTCGTTCAGCAGCAGGAAGAGGCACGCCGGGCGGGCTCGGACCTGGCCGCGCGTCTCCAGGAAGCCCAGCGCGACGCGGATTCCGGCCGCCAGGCCGTCGAGCGCCTCTCGCGCGAGGCCGAGGAACTCCGCACGTCCCACGCCGTGTCCGCCGAGGCCGTGGCGGCGCTCCGGGCGCAACTCGAAGAAGCGACGCGGGACGCGGCTCGCGCCCGGTCGGACAGCGAGTCCGGGGCCTCCGCCCTCCGCACTCAACTGGCGCAGGCGATGGAGCGTGCGGGGGCGCTCGACGCCGACCTGCACGCGGCGCGGCAGGCGTGCGCGGCGGGCGAGGCGCAGGCCCGCGCGACCGAAGACCTCCTCCACGGTGCGGAATCGCAGCAGAAGCAGCTCGCCGAGACCGTCGAGTTGCGCAGCGCCGAGGCCCGGAAGCAGGGCGAACTTGCCGCTCGCCTCCGGCGCGACTGCGACAAGCACGAAGCGAACCTGAAGAGACTGGACGAGGAGAGGGCGGCCCTGGGCACCGAGGTCGTGGCGCTGAAGGCTCAGACCGCCGCCCTGGGGACCGAGGCCGCCTCTCTGAAGGCACAGACTGCTGCGCTGGGGACCGAGGCCGCCTCTCTGAAGGCACAGACTGCCGCGCTGGGGACCGAGGTCGCGGCGCTGAAATCGCAGGCCGCCGAGCGCGCCCAGGAACTGGCCGGTACCTCCCAGTTGCTGGAGAAGTCGCGGGCCTCGGGGCAGCGGCTGGAAGCGGAGAACAGCCGGCTGACCACCAGCCTGGAGAAGGCCTCGGTGCAGGAGCAACTGCTCCAGCAACTCCTTGACGAGTCGCGGGCCGAAGCCGCGCAGTTGAAGTCGCGGGTCCAGGAATCCGCGTCGATCGCGCAGCAGGCCCGGGACCGCGCGGTGGAACTTCAGCATGTGCCCCCCGACATCCGCGTGCAGACCCGGCGCCGCCGCATGGAACTGGTTCGCCGCCTGCTCCGCGAGCAGCAGGGCAAACTCCGGACCGCCGGTGACGCCCTGCGCGAGCGCTTCCGTGAGTGCGAACAGATCCTCGCACGGCGCGAGGAACTGGCCGCGGCGCGGGCCGCGATGGTCGAGGTCCAGAGGAAGCTCGACCGTGTGCAGGGCAAGGCGGTGCGCACGCGCGCCGCGAACCTGACGCTCGCCATCGTCGCGCTGCTGGGCCTGCTGGGCGGGATCAGTTGGGGCATCACCACCCAGGTGGCTCCCGCGACCTACGCCGTGAAGGCCGTCATCGAGGCCGACGGACGCGGACGCGAACTCACGGAGCAGGAGTTGGCGGAGTGGCGCAAGTTCCATGAGAACCTGATCTCCGACCCCGCCATGATGCAGGCCGCGGCGCAGCGCATGTCCAGCCGCGGCATCACCTCGCTCGGCACCCCCGGGCTGCTCTCGGCCCGGCTCAAGAAGGACCTGCACCACGAGGCCCGCGAGGACCGCCTGGAACTTGAACTGGTCGGCTTGGGCGCCGCCCGCACCTGCCGAGAGATGGAGACCTTCGTCACCGCCCTGGTCAGCCAGTCCAACGCAGGGCGGGATCGCCGGTCCGACGGCGTGGCCACCATCATCACCACCACGGCCGATCCCGGCCCCGGCCCGATCGATGATGAACGGCCCGCGTACGCCGCCGTGGTCTTCGCCAGCACCGCGCTGATCTCCGGCCTCCTCGGGTTCGGCCTGTGGCGCCGCCTCGCGGCTGCGAAGACCCGCTTCGAGGAGGAGTCCCAGATCGACGCCGCGATCGACGAGGCCAACTGGGGCGCCGCGGCGACGTTCCGGCCAAGATAAGAGATCGTGAGGGAAGCGTGACTCGCCCGGAGCGCCGGCGGCGTCCCTACGCCCGGGGCTCGTTGCGGCCCATCCGCGGCAGGCGCACGGTCGCCGCGGCACGCTCCATCTCCATCAGCCGTGAACGCTGGGCGGCGAGGATATTGCTGCGCGTGATGATGCCGACGATGCGGCCGGTATCCAGTCGGCTGATCACGGGCAGGCGGCCCACGTCGTGGCGGACCATGTGGTCCGTCGCGTCGCGCAGCGTGCAATCGTCGTAGACGACCACCGGCGGGCGTCGGAGCAGTTCCTCCAGGCGTGTCCCTTCCGGGTGGGGTTCGCGGCCCAGTGGGAGCAGGTCTCGGCGCGTCAGCACGCCCATCAGGTAGCCCTCGGGTGTGATGATGGGGAATCCGGTGTGGCCTGACCCCGGGCTGCCGGCGGCGACCCACCGTCGCACCTCCGCAAGGGTCATGTCGGCCCGGAGCGTGATCACGTTCGGCGCGGCGATGTCCCGCACCCACAGCGAATCCAGCGGATCCGCGGCGTACTCGTTCGGGACGCGCAGGCCCCGCCGGGCGAGTTTGGCCGTCATGATGCTCTCCCGCATCAGCAGGGCCGAGATCAGGTACGACACCGCGCACGCCCCGAGCAGCGGCAGCAGGCTCTGCGGGCTGAGCGTGATCTCAAAGGCGAACACCACGGCGGTCAGCATCGCCCGCGAAGCGCCCGCGAACATCGCGGCCATGCCGACGAGCGCCGCCATGCACGGGTCGATCCCCGCGTCCGGGAAGAGTGCCGCGGCCAGGGCGCCGAGCACCGTGCCGAGCCCGCCGCCGATCGTGAAGAGCGGCGCGAGCGTGCCGCCCGACGTGCCGCTGCCCAGGGAGATGGCCCACGAGATGAACTTGAAGGCGCAGATCCACGCCGCCAGCCCGATGGGCACGGGCGACTTCAGGAAGTCGGCGATCACGTCGTACCCGATGCCCAGTGTGCGCGGGGCGAAGTACCCGCACACGCCGACCGCGAAGGTGCCGATGACCGGCCACCACATCCAGTGGATCGGCAGGTGCTCGAAGGCCTCCTCGATCAGGTAGGTGATGCGGGTGACGGCGACACTGGCGATGCCGACGACCGCGCCCATGAGGACGTAGATCGCCAGGGCCGCCGCTTCCGGTTCCGCCGCCGAAAGCGGGAAGTCGAGTTCCGTCCCGCGGAACGCGAATCGGGCGGCGGTCGCGGCGGTCGTGGCGAGCGCGACGGGGATCAGTGAGCGGGCCCGGAACTCGAACAGCAGCAGTTCCACCGCCAGCAGCACCGCGGCGACGGGTGAGCCGAAGGTCGCCGCCATGCCGGCCGCGGCCCCGGCCGCCAGCAGCGTCTTGCGCTCCACGGCGGTGACCGCCTGCATCTGCCCCAGGAGCGAGCCCAGGGCCCCGCCGGTGGCGATGATGGGCCCTTCGGCCCCGAACGGCCCGCCCGTGCCGATGGAGAACGCGGCCGAGAGGGGCTTGAGCAGCGTGACCCGCGGCGGGATGCGGCTGGACTCCGTCAGCACCCGCTCCATCGTCTCGGGGATGCCGTGACCCCGGATCGCCCGAGACCCCCACCGGGCCATGATGCCGACGATCAGCCCTCCGATCATCGGGATGGGGATGACCCAGAGGCCGAGGTGGTTGTTCGCCGGAGACACGATGTCGAACGAGAACCGGCCGTAGAACGCAAGGTTGGTGATCCCCGCGATCAGCGCGATCAGCACCTGGGCTGCAACCGCCGCCAGCAGCCCGAGAAGCACGCACACACCGCCGATGTACAGCACGCGGCGGTCGACGACGGCTCGCTCGCCCGGGCCGACCGGGGGCGGAGGCGGGGGCGGCGGGTCGCGGCGCACCAGCGACTCGAGAATGGGTGAAACGGGCACACCGCCGGATTCCGACGGCCCGGTCGTCAGTGCGTCCGGCTTCAGGTCTGCGTCGCGCTCCACTCATCCTCCGGAAGTGGGGGGAGGGTAGGAGGGTGGAGCACGGCAGCCCGGTGGCGAACCAGAAAAGACCACGGAATCGGGCGTCGCCGGGCGTCGCCCTTTAGGAGGTTGCCCCGAGCCGGGCGAGCACCGCGTCCACGACCCGGTCGCACCGCTCCGCGCCGAAGGTGAACTCACCGTGCAGGGCGGGCAGATCACCGAGTCCATCCGCCAGGATGCGTCTGGCCCGGTGCAGGCCGACCTTCACGCTGACCTCCGACAATCGAAGGCTCTCGGCAGTCTGGCGCGTGCTCAGGCCCTGCACCAGGCGCAGCATCACGATGGCGCGCATGGCATCCGGCAGTCGGTCCACCGCTTCGGACAGCCGCCCGCGTCTCTCCGACTGTTCCATGGTCAGTTCTTCCCGGCCCCCGTCCGCACCCGGGCGCACGTCCGCCCGGACCCGCGCCGCCGTTCGCGCCCGCCGCCGGCGCCGCAGCGCCTCGTGCAGGACGATTCTCGTCAACCACGTCGCCAGGCTCGAGCGCCCCTGGAACCGATGCAGGTTCGTGAACGCCCGCACATACGCCTCCTGGACAACGTCTTCCGCCTCGTGTTCGTTGTTCACGATCGCCCGTGCCACGCGGTACAACCGCTGGTTGTACCGGCGCATGACCAGTTCCAGGGCAGCGCCGTCCCCCGCGACCATGCGCGGAATCAGGGCGGCGTCCGGAGTCGGCGTGGAAGGTTTGGGGCCGGTCAATCTCATGGTCGATCAGGCCGCCGCTCGGCGCGATGAGCCGGGAACCCATGCCTCCCCACGCGCCGCCGCCAGGGCCATGAGCGTGTAGGCCCCGAGCGCCATCACCAGATCCCGCACCGCGATATCCAGGAACCCCGCGGCCGCGGCGTTCAGGGCCACGGCCACGAGCCACAGGGCCACGATCGCCGCGCCGAGCCGCACGAGCCCGGCGAGCACGACGACCCCGGCGATGATCTCGATGACGCCCACGATCATCATGAACGTGTGGGGCTCCATGCCCGTGATCCGTGGGACGTACCCCGGCAGGTACTTGCTCCAGTCCGTCAGCAGGTTCAGAAACTTGTCCGCCCCCGCAACAATCGGCACCAGCCCGTAGCACAGCCGCAGGGCAACATACACGCCGTCCAGACGCCCGGTTTCCATGTTCGCCTCCTTATCTGGATAGAGACACCACGGAGGGATTGGTTACATTGTAGGACGCGAGAATATCGCGCCGAACAGAGACCCCCGCCTCAGGCCGTGCTCGGGTCGGTTCCGGCGAGCCGCGAGCGCACCTCGTCGGTACCCAGCCCGGTGATCAGGACCTGCTTGTGCGGGCCCGAGTGCCCGCGCGAAATCCGGACGCCCGCCCGCGCCACGCCCAGCACCCGGGCGAGCAGTGCGACGACGGCCTCGTTCGCGGCCCCGCCCTCCGCCGGCGCCGTCACCGTGACCCGGATGCCGTTGCCGTGGGCGCCCACGACTCGATCGCGCGAGGCGCCCGGCACGACTTTCACGGAGAGCGCCACGCCCCCGCTCTTGCCGGGTCGTCCCATAGTGGGCCCTGTCACACCGCGACGAGCACCTTGAACCCGCCGTAGCACATGCGCGTCGGGTCGAAGGGCATCTTCTGTCCCTGCATCATGGCGCCCAGGCGCGGGTCAGCCATCACTTTCTTGTTTACCCGGTCCCGGTGGGCACGCGACCTGTACACGATCCAGGAGAACATGATGGTCTCACCCGTGCGCATCTTGACGATCTTGGGGAACGGGATCCCGACCGTGGTCGCGAAGTCGTCGCCGGCGCACTCGCGGAACTCAAGGGCGCCGTGCTCCTTCCAGATCCGCCCGGCCGCCCGCGCCATCCGCCGGTACGCCGCCAGGTTCTTCTTCGGGACCGGCAGCACAAATCCATCGACATAGGACATCGCGCCTCCTTCGACGACCGGGGTGACCTCGGGGCACGCCTGCGCCCCGGAGTTTCGCGGCTCAGAACGGCCACATGGTACCGTGAAGCCGCCGGTTGGCCGGTCCCCAGCCCCTATGCTCCGCCCGTTGGAATCGGCCCCCGACGAACCCCGCCCGGCATCGGATCCCCTGACCTCCGAGCGGGGGCGGCGCGCCCGCGCAGCCGTCACGGCCGTCATTCTCCTGGCCGTCATCACCGCCTGGACCACGGTCTGCATCCGGGGTTCGCTCCGCAGCGGACGCCTGCTCCTGCCGCCCGGCTTTGACGACATCGCCTACCAGTTGGACGCCGCCCGGCGTATCGATCAGTTGCACCGCGAAGGGTTCGGCGGGTTCGTGCATGGGCTCTGGCAGCGCCCGCCCAAGAGCGTGTACTCGACGGGGGCTGATATGGCCGCGATCGCCCTCATCGGCGACCAGCCCTGGGCCCCGTACGCGACCAACGCCCTGGTCATCGGCGTGCTGCTGTGGAGCGTGTGGCGCACGGGCGCAGCCCTCGGCCTGTTCTCACGCGTGATGCTCACACTGCTGACCCTGGCGCTGCCCATGGCGAATCGAGCGGTGACTGAGTTCCGCCCCGATATCCTCAGCGGGCTGCTTGTCGCCGCCGGCTGCGTGCTGGTCCTTGAGCCGCGGTTCGCGGGGTGGCGACGCGCCTTCCTGGTGGGCATCGTGTTCGGCGCCGGGGCGTTCGTCAAGCCCACCGCGGCCCCCGCGGTCGGCGTGATCGCCTGCGCCGCGCTCGGCCTGGGCTGCGCGGTCAGCCAGCGGCGGGGCCCCGTCGCGGAGCGAGTCTTCGGCTGGCTCGAGGGCATGATCGCCGGTGGTATCGGCGCCGCCATTCTCCCGGGCCTCTACGCGATTATCGGCACCGGCTTTACAGTCGACTATCTGCGCTACAACCTGTGGGGCGCGGGCCGCGGCCTCTGGGTCCGCGAGATGAGCACCGCCTCGAGTTTCCTCTACTACATCACGGGGCCGGGCGGCGACTTCATGTTGGGCCCGGCCGCGGTTCCGCTGCTTGTCCTGGCGCTCGCCGGAGGTGTGTGCGGCTGCATCCGGCTCAACGGGGCGGAGCGTGCCCGAGCCGCCGCCGGCGTTGCGCTGCTCGTCCTGACCTATGTGATCGCCACCGCCACGCCCATCAAGCAGGTCTTCTTCGGCGTGCAGTTCCAGGCCCTCGTCATCCTGCTTGCCGCCGGCACCGTTGCCCGCGGCGCCGTGCGGCTGGACCACCTCCGCCCGCGCATCCCGATCGGCGGAGCGGCCCTCGCGGCTTGCTTCCTCGCGGCGTGCGCGCTGGGCATCCCCCGGCTTCAGAATCCGCCTCCCGCCCCCCGTGTCGCCGAGATCAACGCCATCTACGACGATGTGGCCGAGGCCGTGCGTGACTACGCGCGTCCGCGCCCGCACACCTACGTCTTTCTCACCTTCGTCGGCGGCGTGAACAGCGCCAACCTCGGGTACCGCGCGCTGCGCGCGGGCCTCCCGGTGGAGGTCGCCTCCGCGGACGGCCAGTCGAGGCCCGAGGGCTTTGGACCATGGTTGAAGAAGGCGGACCTGGTCCTTGCCCTCCCCGCGGGCACAACCTTCGACATCGGCCGGATGCCCACCGGGCGGATGCTGGATGAATCGCTGGAGATGATGCTGGGCAGGCCGGATTTCAGGGTTCTCCGCAGGTTCCCGCTCAGGCGCGTGCTCCCCCGCCCCTACAAGGGCGCGTTGCCACCGGAAGTCGTGCTCTTTGAGCGCGTCCCGGAGGCCCCGAACCCCTGATCGCCCCTCCCCGCGGCCTGATCCCCGCTCCCGGTTCCCTATCCTTCTCCATGCCCATCATTGTCTTTCAGCACGGCGAGCGCGTCGGCCCCGGCCGCCTCGGCGCAACGCTCCGTGACCACGGCTTCCGCATGGACGTCCGGCGCCTCGACCTGCACGGGCCGAGCGGCATCCCGCCCGATCTGGACAACGTCGACGCGGTCATTTCGCTCGGCGGCGAGCAGAACGTCGGTGAGCCCCACGACTGGATGGAGCCGGAAGCGCGGTTCCTGAGGGCCGCCCACGAGCGCGAACTGCCGGTCCTGGGGATCTGCCTGGGGCACCAGTTGGTTGCCCACGCGCTGGGCGGCAGGACCGCCCCCGCCGCCAAACCCGAGTGGGGCTTCGAGGTGGTCTCGCTGAACACCACAGGGCAGGTCGAGCCCCTGCTCTCCGGGCTCGCGTGGGACGGCAGATGGTTCCAGGCCCATGGGCAGGAGGTCAGTGATCTTCCGTCCGGCGCCGCGCTCCTGGCCTCCTCACCGGCGTGCAAGGTCCAGTGTTTCCGCGCCGGCCTGCGAACCTTCGGCTTTCAGTTCCACCTCGAATGCGACCGCGTCATGGTGGACGAGTTCGCCGCCTCAAGCGGCGACAGCCTTGCCCGCCTCGGCCTGTCGAAATCCGACGTCGCCGCCCAGGCAGACAGGCACTACTCCATGTTTGCACGCCAGGCCGACCGCCTGTGCGTGAACATCGTGACCTACCTCTTCCCGGGCGTTCGCCGGGTCGCGGGCTGACCCCGTTGGCCTCACGCCTCACTATCAAGACTCCCCGCGGCTATCGCTTTGCCCGCGACGTGTGCTCCTACGGGTTCTTCCTCCTCGCACCGAACCACTGGGATCCGCGCACGCGGACCTTCTCCCGGGTGCTCGACCTGCCGGGCGGCCCCGCCGCTGTTGCGATGACGGAGCCCGCACGCGGCGAGCTCCAGGCCCGGTTCACCCGCACGCTCTCGCCGGGCGATCGTGCCGCCGCCGTCCGCCAGATCACCCGGATGCTCCGGCTCGATGAGACCGCCGACACCATCCGAGAGTTCCACCGCCTCGACCCCCGCTGGAAGCGATCCGGCCGCGGCCGCCTGATGCGCTCGCCCACGTTCTTCGAGGACGTCATCAAGACCGTCACCAGTTGCAACATCACCTGGCCCAGCACCATCGCCATGAACCGCCGCCTGTGCGAAGTCGTCGGCCGCGGCGGGGCCTTCCCGACGGCACGGCTGCTGGCTCGGGCCCGGCGCACCACGCTGCGCGCCCGCTGCCGCGTGGGGTACCGCGATGCGCGGATTATCGAACTGGCCCGGAAGTTCGTCGCCGGGGAGGTGGACGAAGCGTGGCTGGCGGACCCCGCGACCCCCGACGACACCGTGTGGAAGGCCCTGCTGGAATGGCCCGGCATCGGCCCCTACGCCGCGGCCAACATCATGCAGTTGCTCGGGCGGTACTCGCGGCTCCCCCTCGACACCGAATCCATCCGCCACGGGAAGACCGTCCTAGGGCTCAGGGGCAGCAACCGCCAGATCATGCGCGCGGTCCACGCCCACTTCGCCCCGCTGGGCCACCACGCCTTCCGCGGCTACTGGTTCGAACTCTGGGAGTTCTACGAGGCTCGGCGCGGCAAGTCCTGGACCTGGGAGCGCGACGTCACCGCGGCCACATTCACCGCAAGCCAACTGAAGTAGGCGGTGGCGTCGTACCCATGCTCGTGCCCCCCCTTCGCCTCTGTGGTCCATCCTTCTACGGGCATCCGAGCGCAAACTTCGTCGTGAAGCACCCGAAGTCGGACAGGTTCCGCACCCCGTCGCCGTTGCAATCCGCGTACCCGTCACCCAGCGCAAACTTCGTCGTGAAACACCCGAAGTCGGACAGGTTCAGCGCCCCGTCGTTGTTGCAATCCGGGTAGCAGGGGACCGACACCGCGCCCGCCTGCCGCGCGTTGTTCGTCAGCACCGCGGCCCCCGCCGTCACGGCGTAGTCCGTGGCGTTGCCCCCCGCCGGCGCCGTGGCCGCCCCGGTGAAGAGCAGCCCACTGGTCGCCGCCGTCGGCAGCGGCAGCGGGAACGGCGGGCCGAACTGGCCCGTGGGGCAGTTGGTCAGCGATCCGGTCGTCGGCCCGGTGTAGTTGGCGCCGCCCCATGCCAGAGACCACAGCACCGTCCCGAGGTCGTCCTCGAACGTCAGCCGTCCGGCCGCAAGGTACGACGCCGGGATCGGCGTCAACATGACGTAGTCCGCGGCCACCGGCGGGCTCGTGTACCCCGGTGACACGATCAGAACCCGGTCGCCCGGACTCCCGTTCGCCACGTCGTGCTCAAAGTCCGTCAGCAGGACCGGGTTCAGCCCGGCCGCGTCCCACGCACGCAGGCGCCCCTCGCTCAGGAAGATCTGCCCGAGCGCCCTCATCCGCAGTTGCACGGCCTGCTTCGCCGTGTCACCGCCGACGCCGCCTACCGCCTGCTCGATCTGCATCAGGTGGAACGAGTCGGTCTGGGCGACGACCGCGGACGCGGCGAACGCGACGACGGACGCGAAGACAGCGTGACAGCGCATGAAGAATCTCCCTCGGGGGAGCGCAGCCCTTCGCTCAGCACCCACAGGGAAATGTCGCCCCGCCGGAGGAATCTTGCGGCGGGGTCCACAGTCTCATCAGGAAAAAACGCCGCTCGGGCGGCGTTTCGACGGTCACTCCCTGGTGTAACCGGCGCGGTTGGAGCCGTCGAGCCTCCCGGAGCGGAGGCAGCACTTCTTGAAACCGGCGCCCAGACCCGCAGGGGCACAGGTCGTTGCGCCCCAGTTTCTCAAGGAACTCCTTCGTGCCCAGGCTTGTCGTCACGCCGCGGCGTCCGGACTTCACCCTCGTCTCGGACGGGAACCCTCTGCGGCGCTTGCTCGTGATCTCAAAACTCGGGCTTGTCGCCAAGCCGCTCGAAACCAGTACTCGTGGTCGCTGTGCATTGTGCACCTCCTTGATTGATGGCCCGTCAAGCCACGGAGGCCGCACACCGGCCGGACACAGCAAGCATAGGTCAGCCGTACGCCGCCATCGGCGGGCATGTGCACACCAGGTTCCGGTCGCCGTAGGGGTTGTCGATCCGTCCGACATGCGGCCAGAACTTATGGTCCCGCACCCAGGGGGCCGGGAACGCCGCCTGCCGGCGGCCGTACGCGTGGTTCCACTCGTCGGCACTCACGGCGGCCGCGGTGTGCGGGGCGTGCTTCAGCGGGTTGTCGTCGCGGGGCAACCTGCCCTCTTCGACCTCCCGGATCTCCCCACGGATCGCGATCAGCGCATCGCAGAAGCGGTCGAGTTCCGCCTTGTCCTCGCTCTCGGTCGGCTCGATCATGAGTGTGCCGGGGACCGGGAAACTCATCGTCGGTGCGTGGAAGCCGTAGTCCATCAGCCGCTTGGCGATGTCCTCGACCTTGATCCCAGCGGATTTCTCGAAGCCGCGGCAGTCCGCGATGAACTCGTGGGCGCAGCGGCCCTGGGAGCCCATGTAAAGGATCGGGTAGTGGCCCCTGAGACGCTCGGCCATGTAGTTGGCGTTCAGGATCGCGACCTGCGTCGCACGCCGCAGGCCCTTCGAACCCATGAGGGCGATGTAGACCCACGGGATGGTCAGGATGCTCGCCGAACCCCAGGGGGCGGCGGAGACGGGGCCGATCGCCATCGCACCCTCTTCTCCAGAGCCCGCCGCGTGAGCGGCGGGTCCGGACCCCCGACTCCCGTCGGGGGCTCTGAACGGGCTCACGACCGGGTGCCCCGGCAGGTACGGCGCCAGGTGCGCGGCGACCCCGATCGGCCCCACGCCGGGCCCGCCGCCGCCGTGCGGGATGCAGAAGGTCTTGTGCAGGTTCAGGTGGCACACGTCGGCGCCAATGGCGCCGGGGCTTGTCAGCCCGACCTGGGCGTTCATGTTCGCCCCGTCCATGTAGACCTGCCCGCCGTGCTCGTGCACAATCGCGCACAGGTCGCGGATGCCCTCCTCGAACACGCCGTGCGTGGACGGGTACGTCACCATGATGCACGCCAGGTCCTGCGCGTGCTCGGCGGCCTTGCTGCGCAGGTCAGACAGTTCGATGTTGCCGCGCTCGTCGCACGCCACCGGCACGACGCGCAACCCGGCGATCACCGCGCTCGCCGGGTTCGTCCCGTGGGCTGAATCCGGGATCAGGCAGACGTTGCGCCCGCCCTGACCGCGTGCCCTGTGGTACGCGCGGATGACGAGCAGCCCCGCGTACTCGCCCTGCGACCCGGCGTTGGGCTGGAGCGACACGGCCGCGAAGCCGGTGATCCGCGCCAGCCAGTCCTCCAGGTCGTTGAACACCTTCCTGTACCCCGCCGCCTGATCGGCTGGCGCGAACGGATGGAGGTTGGCGAACTCCGGCCACGTCACCGGCAGCATCTCGCTCGTGGCGTTGAGTTTCATCGTGCACGAGCCGAGCGCGATCATGCTGTGCGCCAGCGACAGGTCGCGGTTCTGGAGCGTGAAGATGTACCGCAGCAGTTCGCTCTCGCTGTGGTGCGTGTTGAAGACGGGGTGCGTGAGGAACTCGCTCGACCTCGCAAAGCCGACAGGAGGAGCCTCCAGAAGAGGAGCCCTATCCCCCTGAGCCTCCAGGGCGTACCGCCAGTCCACGCCCTCCAAGGGCGGCGCCACCGCCGCCACAAGGCGGTCGAGATCTTCAGCGGTCGTCGTCTCGTCGCAGGAGAAACCAATCGTTCCATCACCGTAATCTCGCACGTTGAACCCGGCGTCGCGCACGCGCTTGATCACGTCTTGTGACAAGGTGCCACGAGGAGGCGTCACACGTATGGTGTCGAAGAACAGATAGTCGCTTGTTCGGGAGCACTCACCGAGCACTACCAGGTATTCGGCGAGCACACGCGTCATCTCGTGCACGCGCCGCGCGATGGCCTTCAACCCCTCCGGCCCGTGGTAGACCGCGTACATCCCCGCCATGATCGCCAGCAGGGCCTGGGCGGTGCAGATGTTGCTGGTCGCCCGCTCGCGCTTGATGTGCTGCTCGCGGGTCTGGATCGCCATGCGGTAGGCGACGTTGCCGTGCGCATCTTTCGACACGCCGATGATCCGCCCCGGCATCTTGCGGGCGTACTCGTTCCTGGTGGAGATGTAGGCCGCGTGCGGCCCGCCGAATCCCATCGGCACCCCGAACCGCTGGGCGCTGCCCACCGCGATGTCGGCGCCCCACTCGCCCGGCGGTGTGATGAGCGTGAGCGCCAGCAGGTCCGCCGCGGCCACCACCAGCGCCCCGCCGGCGTGCGCCCTCTCGCACAGTCCCTTGTAGCACTCGATGCGCCCGTCGGTCGTCGGGTACTGCACGAGCACGCCGCAGACGGTGCGCCAATCAGAGCCTCCCGCGGAAGTGGGGGGTCTCTCGGGGCGCCCGATGTCTTTGCGACCCCCCGCTCCCGCGGGGGGCTCTGAGAACACCTCAACCTCGATCCCCAGCGACTCCGCGCGTGTCCGCACCACCGCGATGGTCTGCGGGTGGCAGTCGTCCGCGACCAGGAACCGCCGCCGGTCCTCGCCCGCGATCGCGTGGCACATCGCCATCGCCTCGGCCGCCGCGGTGCCCTCATCCAGCAGCGACGCGCCGGCCAGCGGCAGGGCCGTCAGGTCCGCGATCATCGTCTGGAAGTTCAGCAGCGCCTCCAGCCGCCCCTGGCTGATCTCCGCCTGGTACGGCGTGTACTGCGTGTACCAGCCCGGGTTCTCCAGGATGTTCCGCTGGATCACCGGCGGCGTGATCGTGCCGTGGTACCCCATCCCGATGAACGATCGGTAGACCTTGTTCTGCGACGCGATCCCCCGCAGTTCCCGGATCAACTCGTGCTCGCCGCGTTCCGGCAGATCGAGGTCCATGCGCGCCCGGATGGCCCTCGGTACGGTCTGGTCCGTCAGTTCCTCGAGCGACCGGCACCCCAGCACCCCCAGCATCTCGGTGATCTCGCCCTCGCTGGGCCCGATGTGGCGCCGCACGAACGTGTCGGTCGGTGCAAGAAAACGGGGCGGGTTATTCCCGGTGGCCTGGACCTCAACCGGGGTGGATCGCGTCATGGTGCTGCTCATCGAGTCCTTTGGGGTACCCCGCCGTTCCGCGGCGGTGCTCCTGGGTAGCCCGCCACCGCGTGGCAGACTCCTGTGGCGGTGCTCAGGAGCCGGAACAGTAGGTCGGCGCGAACCTACGCTTTGTCCATTGGAGGGGCCGCCTGTTGGTCAAGAGCAGGAAAGCCGCCCGTTCAACCTGGAGGGTTCTCAATGGCACGCGCGACAGGCTGGGTGTTTCTGGCGGTTTCTGGCCTCTTCATCATCGCCTGCTCGGTGAGCAGCCACACCGCCGCCGATGAGAAGGCAAGCAGCGATGCCCCCCGGGCCGGGGTCAACACCCCGCACGACCCGGCCCCGCCTCCCGCTCACCCCGCCGCGCCGGCCCATGCCGTCGCCGCGCCGCAGGGGCATCCACCGATGCCGGTTGAGCCGGCCGCGGCCGACCAGGAGGAGCACGGCGGCGTCTCCGTCCGATTCGGGATCATGCCCGACTACGGCAACGACAAGCCCGGTGTCCTGGCGGCCGAGGTCTTCCCCGGCACGCCCGCCGACCTCGGCGGCCTCAAGCCCGGTGACCGCATGACCCAGTGGAACGGGAAGGACGTCCCCGATGTCGAGGGTTGGATGCCGTTCCTTGAAGACGCCAGGCCCGGGGACAAGGTCATCGTCACCTTCATCCGCGACGGCAAGGAGATGAAGACCGAGGTGACGCTGAAGGCGCGGGACTGACAGAGCCCACTGCGGGAGCAGTGGGTCGAACCCCCCGACTACCGTCGGGGGCTCGGTCATCCTCCCCCCGGTACGAACCACCGCAGGCCCCACTGGCCGCCCTCCCACCGGTACTTCGGCTTGGCCTCGCGGGCCCTCTGCGCCATCTCCTCGGCTTCGCTGCGCGTCCTGGCTCGCGCGATGGACGCCTGCAGGTCCATTTCGGGCGGCGCCGTCGTCACCGTCGGGACCGCCGCGCCCTCGGGCACCGCGGCCGGCACCAGCCGCCCCTGTGACATCACCATGTCCACGCCGACCCACTTCAGCCCTTTGGCGGCGCTGCGCGTGAGCCGCACCCGCTGGGTGTTCCCGCCCAGGTCCTCTGTCACGGCGGTGGGGGTGTGCTCCCCCATCGGCATGCGATCGAACAGCCGCAGCAACTCGCGTTCTTCATTCTTCAGGTACGCGTACGCCTCCGCGGGCCCCATCCCGCGGGCCTTGAACTCCGCGCGGGTCTGCGGGCACAGCACCTGCTCATAGAACAGTTCCTGCGCCTCCGGGACGTCCCGCTCCCCCGCCGACATCAGCACCCGCACCTGCCCGATCAGTTCGCGGGCGCTACGGATCATCAGTTTCTTGGAGCCGTCCGGGTTCACGACGAACCCCTTGGCCTGCTCCTCAGTCACCGTGCGCACCGGCCGCCCGCCAGTCCCGCTCCCACCCGCCGCCCCAGGGGTGGACGCCGCCCGCGCCAGTTCCGCCCCCGGGCCGCTGACCGTGATGTCGCTGCTCTGTCCCGCCAGCCCCGCGAAGAACGGCTTGTAGCCGACCACCCGTTCCTCCCGGGCGCACGACGCCAGAAGCGCGGCGGCGAGCAGGATGACCAGGCGGCGGCGCACGGGGTTACTGTACGGGCCGCCACACCGGGCAGGTCCCCCGATTCCCGGTAGAAGCTTACACCCGGCGGTCCAGCAGGCGGTACTGCACCGCCTCGCTCACGTGGGCGACCTTGATGCCTTCAGACCCCTCGAGGTCGGCGATGGTGCGGGCGACCCGCCGCAGTTTGTCGTAGGCGCGCGCGGAGAGCCCGAGCCCCGACATCGCCTGCCCGAGCAGCGCCCGCGCGGGCTCCTCCATCGCCGCGAACCTGTCCAGTTGCTTCCCGCTGAGCCGTGAGTTGGGGGTCCCCGCCCCCTGCCGCTGGGCCTGCCGGGCCCGCGCCGCCAGCACCTGCTCGCGCATCTGGGCCGTGCTCGACCCCGTCGGCGCCGCGGAGAGTTGCCGGAACGGCACGGCCGGCGCCTCGACGTGGATGTCGATCCGGTCCAGCAGCGGGCCCGAGAGCCGCGACAGGTACTGGTCCATCGCCCGGCGCCCGACCTCGCCCGCCGGCATGTCGCCCTTGGGCGTCGGGTTCATCGCCGCCACGAGCATGAATGACGCGGGAAACCGCACCGCCGAATGCGACCGCGCGACCGTCACAACGTGATCCTCGAGCGGCTGGCGGAGGGTCTCCAGAACGTTCCGCGGAAACTCCGGCAGTTCATCCAGGAACAGCACGCCGCGGTGGGCCAGCGAGATCTCGCCGGGCTTGGGCACGATCCCGCCGCCGACCACCGCCGCCGCGGACGCCGTGTGGTGCGGGCTGCGCACCGGGCGCACCGTGACGAGCCCCTGCCCCGGCGGGAGTTGACCGGCCGCGGAGTAGATGCGCGTGACCTCGATCGCCTCCTCCGGCGTCATCGGGGGCAGCACGCCGGGCAGCGCCTTGGCCATCATCGTTTTGCCCGTGCCGGCGGGCCCCAGCATCAGGATGTTGTGCGAGCCGGCGGCCGCGATGACGACGGCCCGTTTCACCGCCTCCTGCCCGCGGATTTCCGAGAAGTCCACCGGTGCCGCGGCGGCCTTCAGCAGGCCGCTCACGTCCGGCGGTGGTTGGGGTCGCGGTTCAATCTCGCCCCGCAGCAGACCCACGACCTCCGCGAGCGTGCGCGCCCCGAGCACCTCCACGCCCTCGACCACCGCCGCCTCGGCCGCGTTGTCCGCGGGCAGAATGATCCCGATCGCATCGAGCGACTTCGCCAGCGCCGCCATCGCGATCGCGCCCTTGATCGGGCGCAATCGCCCATCCAGCGCCAGTTCCCCGGCGATGAGCCACCGCCGCAGGTCCAGCGGCTCGGCCTCGGGTGCTGTTGACGTCGCTTCGACCTGGTTGCCTTCCTCGTGTTGCGGTGCTCCAAGCCCGTGCCGCAGCGCACCCACGGTCAGCCGGGATACATCCTTCACCTTTACCGCGGCCCCGCTGGGCACGGGGCGGACCGTCGTGACAACCCCGCACGTCACCAGCAACCCGACGGCGATGGGCAGGTCGTAGACCGGCCCCTCCTTCCGTACGTCCGCCGGGGCAAGGTTGATGAGCACCCTCCCCACCGGGAACAGGTACCCGCTGTTGCCCAGCGCCGACCGCACCCGCTCCAGCGCCTCCTTCACCCCGGCATCGGGGAGGCCGACGACCGTCGCCTTCTCGATGCCCGACTCATCAAGGTCGACTTCCACTTCGCACGGCAGCGCGTCGATCCCCTGGAGCAGCGATGACTGAATCCGCGCGAGCATGGGCCCAGCATACCGAACACTCGCCGTCTGCGTAAGTCCGTGCCCCCCTGGGGCGGACGCGCCGCAGGGCCGTCGGCGCGGATTCACCCCAGGGCGTCCGTGCCGCCTGCGGACCCCGGGCAAGCGGCAGATTCCGGGGTTTCCGTAGCACCTCCGCCGCCGCATCCGACGGAATCGCAGTCGACCCCGCTCCACCCGTCCCGCCGGGGCGTCGATGCTGGGAGGGGGCCGGCCAACCGTCCCCGGGTTATCCGGACGTTCCATGGCTGCCACCAGACCCCAAGCCCCTGACCCCTTCACGATCCCGATGACGGGGCTGTCGATCGTGCCGCCGCCGGATTCCGGAGCCCCCGCCGGGCCCGGGGTTGCGTTCCGCGCGATGGACCCGACGCGCGGCGCCCAACTTCCGACCGAGTTCCGAGCCGCGACGGGGGCCGACATCGACCGGGCCGGGTGGCAGGCATGGCAGGCTTTTTACTCGACACAGGAACGCCCCGGCCGCGACCGTGCGGAACTCCTCGACCAGGCCGCCCGGTACCTGGCCGACCGCACGCCCCAGGTCCTCTCCGTCGTCACCGACGAGACCGGCCTCGGCCCCGCCCGGGTCGTTTCCGAGTGCGAACGCACCGTCGGCACGCTGCGCATGCTGGCCGGCCTGGCCCGCGCCGGCGAGTGGTCGCAGCCGTCGATCGATCCCGGCCAGCCCAGCCGCCGCCCTGTCCCGAAGCCCGACCTCCGCAAGATGCTCCGCCCGCTCGGGCCGGTCGCGGTGTTCGGCACTGCGGCGTTCCCGCTGGCCTTCGGCGCCGCCGGGGCGGACGTTGCCTCCGCCCTCGCCGCGGGCTGCGCCGTCATCGTCAAGGGGCATCCGGACCACCCGGGCACCGGCGAACTCGTCGCCCGCTGCGTTGCGGATGCGGTCCGCGATACCGGCTTCCACCCCGGCCTGTACTCGTTCCTTCACGCCGGCGGCACGGCGGACCACGCCGTCGGCGCCGCGCTGGTGAAGCACCCGTGCGTCCGTGCCGTGGGGTTCACCGGGTCTGGCGCCGGCGGCCAGGCCGTTGGACGACTCGCCTCGCAGCGCACGGACCCCATCCCCGTCTTTGCCCAGATGGGCAGCACCAACCCCGTTTTCCTGATGCCCGATGCGGTGGAGCACCAGGCCGAGGAGATCACCCCCCGCCTCATCGCCGCTGCACTCGCCGCCGGCGGCCAGATGTGCACCTGCCCGCGGCTG
This sequence comes from Phycisphaerales bacterium, assembly GCA_020849105.1. Lineage (GTDB taxonomy): Bacteria > Planctomycetota > Phycisphaerae > Phycisphaerales > UBA1924 > JADLGW01. The sequence goes on from JADLGW010000015.1 coordinate 115,620, forward strand.
GTGTTCATGGCCCGATCAAACTCCGCGGAGGATTTGATCAAGGCCCTGGCCCGCCCGTTCAACGACGCCCAGCCGCAGGTCATGCTCAGCCACCGCATTCGCGCTGTCTTCGCCCGGCGCATCGCGGAGATCACCGCCCTGCCCGGCGTGGACCTGCGCGCCGGCTCACCCAACGCGGGCCACTCCGGCGGCGCAGAACCCGCTCCGCGGCTCGGGCATTCGGTCCGCTGCTCACCCGTCCTGTTCCGCACCACCTTCGACGTGTTCGCCCGCACCCCCGCGCTGCACGAGGAGTGCTTCGGCCCTGCGCTCACCATCGTCCTGTGCGAGTCGGAGGACCAGTTGCTCCAGGCCGCGACGGCCATCCAGGGTTCTCTCACCGCGACCATCTGGGCCGCGCCGGCCGACATCCACCTGGCAGGCCGCGTGCACGCCGTGCTGGAGCAGCGCGCCGGGCGCCTCGTCTACAACTCCACGCCGGTGTCGCTGGAGGTTTGCGCCTCGACCGTCCACGGGGGGCCGCACCCGGTCGCGTCCCAGCCGCACGCGACCGGCGTCGGCCCCGCCTCGATCGCCCGCTGGTGCCGTCCTGTGTGCTACCAGAACACGCCGGACCCGCTCCTGCCGCCGGCATTGCGCAGCGCCAACCCGCTGAAACTCGAGCGGCTTGTCGATGGGCGCCCGACCCGCGAACGGCTCACCCCACGGGCACCCCTCCGCCCCCCGCCGCCCGCACAGGCGGCCTGAGACCTTGCCCCCTGGTCCCCTGAGCGCAGGGCGTCCCGTCTGAGCCCCGCGGGCCTCGGTGGCCCTCCGGTGTTCATGCTCCATCCGTGTTCCATTGTTCAGCGGTCAAGCGAAACCGGGGCAATGCTGATCGCCCGCCACGCGTCCCCGTCGCGCCGCCACTCCAGCGACCACCACGAGTTGTAGGGCACCCCCCACCCTGCCAGCGTCACGCGAATGTGCGTCTGGGCCCGCGCCACGTTGAGCCCCGTCACCTGCACCTGTGCCTCGACCACCTTTGCTGAATCCAGCGGAAAGCGCGTTCCCAGCACTTCGGCAACGCGGCTCACGATCCCTGCCTTGTCCAGACCGCCCGCGGGCACCCGCAGTCCATCCAGACTGGCGCCACCCAGCAGTCGCACGTCCTCCGCCAGCAGCCGGTCCATCCCTGCCAGGTTCACCGTCGCCGTCGCCTGGACCAGGCCCCGCAGAGCCCGGTCCACCCTCTCCCGTTCCGTCTCGATCAGCGCGGCGGCCGCGGCCAGTGCGACCCCTGCCACCACCATTGCGGCGCCGACAACCAGGCCCATCCGTGCGCGATTCGATGTCCGCATCACAACCGGCAGCGCCACACCGCCGGCGACCAGAGCCGCCACCAGCAGCGCCGGTGATTCCAGCACCAAGTGTTGGAGTACCGGAGGCCCAGGCAGGGGCGCGGGCGGGGCGGCAAAGGATTGTGCCAGGGTCAGCGTCATTCAGAAAGCGCAGAAAACGCCCGTTGATTGCCGATGCAGGGACGCGGAATCTCCGCGCTCGCATATGACCACACTCGCCCGCCCAGTTCCGACGCCTTCGACCGGGCACCTGGAGGCGAACCTGGCTGTCCTTGCCATAGGTTCGCCCCGGACGGCCGCCCTGATCCGTGCCGCGGCCCCGCGCACCGACATCCAGTTCGGGATCGCGGACGATGGCGGCGTGACCGCGTCGCTTGGGCACGGCCCTGACGCCAGGCAACTGGCCAGCCGCCGCCGCCCGCGTACGGAGGCCCGGCGGCTCGCGGATCGGGTCGATGCGGAGGGCTCCGGGCTGATGGTCGTCATGGGATTCGGGCTCGGTGAGCATGTGGCCGCCCTCGCGCCGCGGGCCTCGCGCACCAGGAGGAACGGTGCGATCCTGGTCTACGAGCCCGACATCCCCCTGCTCCGCGCCGTCCTGGACCACACCGACTGCGCCGGCTGGCTCGCCGCCAGCAATATCTTTCTGCTCAGCGATGCCGACCCCGCCGCGCTCGCCACCGCGCTCCGCGGCATAGAGGGCTTCGTCGCCCTCGGGGTCAAGTACGTCGAGCATCCGGGCAGCCTGGCCCGCCTCGGCGATACCGGACCCTTCCGCGAGCGCATGGCCGCGGCGATCGACAGCGTCAAGACCGCGCTGGCGACCACGCTCGCCAACTCCCACCTCACCATCCGAAACCTTCTGATGAATGTGGACCGGTACGCGACCGGCCCCGGCATCGCCGATCTCGCGGGCGTCGCCTCCGGCCGCCCCGCGATCGTCGTGTCCGCCGGACCCAGCCTCCGCCGCAACATCGACCTGCTCTCGCGCCCCGGGCTGCGCGACCGCTTCGTCATCATTGCCGCCCAGACCGTGCTCCGCCCGCTCCTGTCCCGCGGCATCCGCCCGCACTTCGTCACCGCACTTGACTACGACGAGATCAGCACGCGGTTCTACGAGGGGCTGACCGAGGACGACGCCCGCGGTGTGACCCTCGTGGCGGAGGCGAAGGCCAACCCGGCCATTCTTGACGCCTTCCCCGGCGCCATCCGCTGCGTTGAGAACGACGTGCTCAACGGCCTGCTCGGCCCGCTCGCCCGCACGATGGGATCGGTCCCACCGGGCGCCACCGTTGCGCACCTGGCGTACTCGCTCGCCCGTCACCTCGCCTGCGACCCTGTCATCCTTGTTGGCCAGGACCTCGGGTTCACCGACGGCCAGTACTACGCCGCGGGCGCCGCCATCCACCGGGTCTGGTCCGGCGAACTCAACCCGTTCAACACGCTGGAGATGATGGAGTGGCAGCGCATCGTCCGCGGCCGCGCCAGCCTCCGCCGCACCTCCGACATCGGCGGGCGCCCCGTCTACACCGACGAGCAGATGGCGACCTACCTCTCCCAGTTTGAGCGGGAGTTCCTGGCCGACACGTCACGCGGGCTGCGGGTGATCGACGCGACGGAGGGCGGCGTTGCCAAGGCGCACGCGAACCCGATGCCGCTCGCCGCGGCCCTCACCGCGTTCGATCCCGGCACCGATCTCGTGCTCCCGGTCACGGCCCGCACGCTGCCCTCCGGCGGGCAACTGGCGGAGATCTCGGCGCGGGTCCGTGAGGTACGGGCGGGCGCGTGGCAGGTCTCCCGGAACTGCCGCCGCGCCGCGACCAAACTGGCGGAGATGCTCGAACACCACCGCGACCAGCCGCGCGTGAACCGCCTGATCGGCGAGGTTGAGCACATCCGCGACGAGGTCATGCGGATCCAGCCCGCCTTCGGCCTCACCGACCGCCTGAACCAGGTGGGTGTCCTCAACCGGGTGCGCCAGGATCGCGACATCGACCTCGCGCCCAACCTCTCCGCCATCGAGCGGCAGCGCCGCCAGATCGAACGCGACTTCAAGAATGTCAGTTGGCTCGGCGACGCGGCGGACCACCTCGGCGGCCTGCTCGACGACACTGTGCGCGCCCTGGCGGGGGGCCCCAAGACGACGCGCGAGCGCCAGGGGGCCGCCGCACCATCGGGGGAACACGGCCCCGGTACGCACGTCGGCGACGACCGCGTTCCATGTGTTGTGCGGGCCCTCATCCCGCTGGACCTTGATTGCGGCGCTCTCGGCACGCCGCGCCGGCTGGACCAGCCCCTGCACGATGGGATGAATCCTCTCCAGGTCACACTCACACGCCTCGCCGCGTGCAAACGCCTGGCCGGCGTTGTGCTGCTGTGCGAGGACGAGGCCGCCGCACGCCGGCTGGTCGGCACACCGCCCCGGGGCCTCTCGCTCCAGTACGACCCCGTGCCCGCCGGCACCCTCTCCGCCCGCGCCAGGGCGCTGCGGGGTTCGCGCGCCTGGGCCGCGGAGTGCTGGCGCGGCGGCCTGGGATACGCCACCGTGTTCGATGAGGCGGCCGATCCGGCCCTGGTGGCCCCCGCGATGCAGCGCCTCGGGCTCGACGCCGCCGTGTGCCTCGGGCCGGACTGGTGCCTGGTGGACCCCGGCCTGATCGACCGCCTCATCGATCGGCACCTGGAGCGCCCCGACGCGCACCGCCTGGTCTTCACCAACGCCGCCCCCGGGCTCGCGCCGTGCGTCATCGAACGCGGCCTTGCCCACGACCTCGCGTCGCGCCCGGACGCCGGCGTCTTCGCCACGCTCGGCGCGACGCTCGGCTACGTCCCGGTGCGCCCGCGCGCCGACCCGATCGCCAAGCCCTGGTGCGTAAGCCCGAGCCCCGCGACCCGCGACGCCCACCGGCGCTTCATCGCCGATACCCCGGGCGGGCGCGCCCTCTGCGCCGCGGTCCTCGGGAGCCTCGGCGAGTCCTGGCCGGCCGCGACCGCGGAGCATATGGTCGCCGCCGCGCCGCCCGAGCGGCACACCGCCCCGCGTGAACTGATCCTCGAACTCTGCACGGGTCGCCGCACCAGCGGGCCCCGGGGCGAGTGGCTCCGCTCCACGGCGGAACCGGTGGAGCGCCCCTGCATCCCGTGGGCCCTGGCAGTCCGCCTGGTCCGCCAGCACGCCGAGGGCGGGGGCACACTCCTGACGCTCTTCGGCGCGGGCGACCCGCTCCTGCACCCCGAACTGCCGCGCCTGGTCCGGGAGGCGGGCTCGCTCGGGCTGGCCACGCACGTCCGCACCGACCTGGCGGGCACGGCCGAGACTGTGGGGGCCCTGATCGACGCCTCCCCGGATGTCATCAGCGTGGACCTGATGGCGGAATCCGCGCCGACCTACCGCGCGCTCATGGGCGCCGACCTGTTCGAGCACGTCCGCGGCAACCTCGCCCGCATCCTCCGGGCCCAGAGCCGGGCCGGAGGCCTGCCCGCGCCGTGGATCGTCCCCCGCATGACACGCTGCGACGCTGCCTACGAAGAGATCGAACCCTTCTACGACCGCTGGACCCTGGCGGCGGGGGCCGCCGTCATCGACGCCCTGCCCGCGCCCCTCCCGGGCCAGCGCATCGAGCCGCTGCCCAGGCCGGACCCTGCCGCACGACGGCAGTGGGGGAGCCGGATGCTTGTTCTGTGCAACGGCGCCGCGCCGGCGAGTGAGCGCGACCTTGCCGGCGAGCGGACCATCGCGGACGCCGGGCGCGACGGCCTCCAGCCCGCCTGGCGCCGCGTCATCGCCTCGCGCCGGCAGGCGGCTGAGGCTCTGGGCCCGTCGCACCCCGACCTGTGGACAGGCTGGTGAGCGTGACCGCGACGGCCCTCGCGATCATCCTCGCCCGCGCCGGCAGCAAGGGCGTGCCGGGGAAGAACGCCGCAATCATCGCGGGCAAACCCTGTGTGCTCTGGACCATCGAGGCTGCGCTCTCGGCCCGTGGAGTGGGGTCCGTCGCGGTATCGACTGATGATCCGCGCGTCGCTTCCGTCGCGCGCGGCTCGGGCGTCACCGTGATCGATCGTCCTCCGGAACTGGCGACGGACCTGGCCCGTGTGGACGACGCCGCCCGGCACGCGGTGGTCGCTCTCTCCACCTCCGCCACGGGTGGCGTGGCCGCGGGCTCTGGCGGCCACGTCGTCATCCTCTACGCCAACGTCCCTGTGCGCCCACCGGGCCTCGTCGGCCGCGCGCTTGATCTTCTGGTGTCCACCGGCTGCGACTCCGTCCAGAGTTACGCCCCCGCCGGCAAGAACCATCCGTGGTGGACCGCCCGCGTCGATCCCGTGACCGGTCGTGTCGCATCGTGGGAGGGCGACGTGCTGAATCACGGCGTGTTCCGGCGCCAGGACCTGCCGCCCGCGTTCATCCCCGACGGCGGGGTGATCGCGCTCACGCGACCGTCGTTGTTCCTTGAGGTTCCCGGCGTGCAGCCCGGCCCGCACGCCTTCTTCGGACACGACCGGCGCGGCGTCGTGACCGAAGAGGGGTCGGTGATCGATATCGATTCACCCACCGACCTGCTCGTCGCCGACGCGGTGCTGAGGCAGCAACCCCTCGTGAGGCAACATTGAGAATCGGCACGCGCCAGATCGGGGATGGGGCCGCGCCCTACATCATCGCCGAGATCGGCGTGAACCACGACGGCTCGCCCGCGCGGGCGATGGAACTCGTCGAGGCCGCCGCGGAATCCGGCGCCGACGCGATCAAGCTCCAACTCTTCCGCACCGACCTGCTGATGTCGAGGGCCGCCGGGCTCGCCGCCTACCAGGCCGCGGCGGGCGAACGCGACCCGTTCGCCATGCTCCGCCGCCTGGAACTCCTGGTGGATGACATGGCGCCGCTGGTCGCGCGGGCCCACGCCCTGGGTATCCACGCCATCGTCACCGTCTTCAGCCTGCCGCTCGTGCCCGAGGCCGATCGTTTGCCGTGGGACGCGTACAAGTCTGCTTCCCCCGACATCATCCACAAGCCGCTGCTGGGCGCTCTGGCCGCCACTGGCCGTCCGATGATCGTCAGCACCGGCGCCGCGGAATCCGAAGAGGTCGCCCGGGCCGTGGGCTGGTTGGCCCCGGCCGCGGACCGCCTCGCACTCCTCCAGTGCGTCAGTTGCTACCCCACCCCGCCGGCGGAGGCGTCCATTGCGGGCATGGCGGCTATCCGCGACACCCCCAACTTCCGCGGCCCTGTGGGTTACAGCGACCACACGGCGCAGACCGACACCGGCGGCCTTGCCGCGGCCGCGGGTGCCGCGATTCTTGAGAAGCACCTGACCTACAGCAAGGCCGCCGCGGGCCCGGACCACGCCGCATCGCTCGAGCCCGCGGAGTTCCGCGTCTACGCCCAGATGGCCAAAGACGAAGGGGCGATGCAGGCGTGGACCAGCGGCCGTCTGCCCCGCAGCGGCGACCCGCGCTACGGCCCGCCCGTCAAGCGGATTCTGGAGTGCGAGCGCGACGTCCGGCGCGCCTCCCGCCAGTCCATCGTTGCGGCCCGCGACCTGCCCGCCGGCGCGGCGCTCTCGGAGCGCGACATCGCCTACAAACGCCCCGGCGGCGGGCTGGAGCCGTGGCAGGTCGATCACTTCCTGGGCCGTCATCTCTTGCGCCCCGTCGCGGCCGACACCGGACTGGTGGCCGGCGACCTGCGGCCGTGAGCGGGATCGGTCGCAACCCCATGCGGCCGCGGCGCGTGCCGCGATTCCCCAGCCGCCTGCACAGGTCGATGGTCTGGATCATGCTCGGCGGCCTCCCGCTCATGATCGTCGCCATCCTGGTGGGCAACTCCATTCCCCACGGTAACGCCATCACTCTGCTGGGGGCGATCGTCTATGTGGCTTCGGTCCTGGGCCTGGGCTGGCACGCCGAGGCCCGGTCCCTGGCAACTATCCGGGCCCACCGGGGGCTGCTGTGTGTGCGCTGCTGCTACCCGCTCGATACCCTGGCGCACGACGGCCTGTGCCCGGAGTGCGGCGCGCCGTACCAGCGGGAATGTGTGCGGGCCGAGTGGGTCATGTGGTTCCCGGCGCTGCGCAAGGAGCCGTGGATCCCGAACGGATCCGGTGCGGGCGGTGAATGATGCACCGAAGTCGGCGGGGTCCGCCGGAGTTACCTTCAGCCTCAGCGGCCGTGCCCAAGGTGAATCATCCATGGTGAAGACCCGCATCGCAGTCGTGACCGGCTCCCGCGCCGACTTCGGCCTCCTCCGCCCCGTCATGCACGCGCTGAAGGACCGGCCGCAGATGGAACTCGCCATCATCGTCGCCGGCTCGCACATGGTCTCCCCGGCGCTCACCTACCGCGACATCAAGCAGGCCTTCCCCGACATCAATGCCGATGCCGTCCCCATGCAGATCGCGGGCCGCACAGGCCGCCTTGAGGACGCCGCGGCCACGGGCACCGGTATCTCGCGGCTCACGCGGGTCTACGAGCGGCTGCAGCCCGAGTGGGTCGTCGTCCTGGGTGACCGGATCGAGGCGTTCGCCGCCGCCGCGAGCGCCTCCATCGGCGGCATAGCGGTCGCGCACCTGCACGGCGGGGACCGGGCCGAGGGCGTCGCCGACGAGGCGATGCGCCACGCGATCACGAAACTCGCCCACCTGCACCTGCCCGCGACGGACCGGTCGGCACGGCGCATTATCCAGATGGGCGAGCCCGCCGACCGTGTGAAGGTCATCGGCTCGCCCGCCATCGACGGCCTGGATGCGATCTCGCCCATCCGCGACGCGGCGTTCGCCGAACTCGGCTCGCCGGAGGTGGTGTTCCTGCTCCACCCCGTCGGACGGGAGAGCGAGCGGGAGGAGGCCGCCGCGGTGGGCGCGCTCGGCGCGCTGCGCGGGCGGCGGGTGCTGGCCCTGCACCCGAACTACGACCCCGGGCGCGACGGCATCCTGCGGGCGCTCCGGGCAGCCGGTGACATCCGCCTGCTCCCGCACCTGCCGCGCGACACCTTCATCGCGCTCCTCAAACGTCTTGCCGCTTCGGGCGGCGTGCTCGTGGGCAACTCCTCGGCCGCGCTCATCGAGTGCGGCGCCCTCAGACTTCCCGCGGTCAACATCGGATCACGGCAATCCGGGCGCGAGCACGGCACGAATGTCCTCCACTGCGGCGAATCGCAAGCCGAGATCGAGGGTGCGGTTGCGAGAGCCTCGCAGGTCAACCGGGCGGCCATCTCCCATCCCTTCGGCCCCGGTCGCGCGGGCCCGGCGGCCGCGGAGACGCTCGCCGCGACCGACCCACGCCGCCCCGGCTTCCTCCGCAAACGCTGCACCTACTGAAGAGAACGCAGAGGACGCCGAGGTCGCGGGGGAATACAGGAGAGATCTGAAGCGCGAAGGCCGCGAAGAGACGCGAAGGAGAGAAGCGTCTCACCACCGGGGGCCACGGAGCAGATCGCCCGCCGCCGATCCGCGCCGATCGAAGCCGATCTGCGGGAGATGCCGACGAACAAAGATGAGGCTGCGGGTCTGCCCTCCGTGGCCCCCCATGGCCCTCCGTGCTTCAATCGCCGTCTTCTTCTTCCTCTTCGCGCGCTTCGCGAACTTCGCGTTCAAGTTCTTCTCTCCTCCGCGTCCCTCCGAGTCCTCCGCGCCCTCTGTGTTCTCTTCAACGTCCGACTTTGGTTACGCGCACCCCTGTAGGGGGTGATCCCCGCGCAGGCGGAAAAGTCGAGCGTCCCAATCGCCGATGCACCCCGGTTGGACCAGCACCTCACCGGGAGAACGGGATGACAACGAGCACGGCCCAGCGTGACCAGGTGGTGATCGAGGCGATCCGCGAGATCAGCCACATCGCCACGCTCCCGGAGATCACCCTCAAGATCGTGGACCTGGTCGAGAACCCCAAGAGCACGGCCCAGGACCTGCACAAGGTCATCGCCAACGACCCGGCCCTGTGCTCGCGCATCCTGAAGGTCGTCAACTCGTCGTTCTACGGGCTGCCCGGGCAGATCGGCTCGATCAACCGGGCGATCGTCATGCTCGGGCTCAACGCGGTGAAGAACATCGCGATCGCCGCCAGCCTCGCCAAACTCTTCCGCGGCGGCGACCTGACGCCGAACTTCTCGGCCCGCGTGCTGTGGACGCACTCGGTCTCGACGGCGGCCGCGGCGAAGGTCCTGTGCGACAAACTGGGCTTCGCCTTCAGCGACGAGGCGTTCCTGTCGGGGCTGATGCACGATATCGGGCTGATGGTCGAGATGCAGTTCGACCGCAACCGGCTGGTGGAGGTTCTGCAGCGTGTGGGCGCGGGCAAGGACGGCGTGCCCACCGGCGACATGCTGGCGATCGAGGAGGAGGTCTTCGGCGCCACGCACCAGAACTTCGGCGCCGGCCTGTGCGAGAAATGGAAGTTTCCCAAGAGTTTCGCGTATGTGACGGGTTACCACCACAAGCCCCTGGAACTCCCGCCGGAGAACCGCACGGTCGCCTGCATCGTGTACGTCGCGGAGCGGCTGATCGCCCAGGTCGCCCCGACATTCCGGCTGGACCTGCAGTCCACAGAAATCGATCCGGCGGTATCGGAGTTCCTGAAACTGTCCGGCGAGAAACTGGCGGAGATCAGGAACACGCTCCCCGAACACCTCAAGAGTGTCGAGTCGCTGCTGGCCTAGTCCGGCCGCTCGCCACTCCTTACGAACTCTCTCTTTCTCCCTCCGGGCGGTCGCGCGACAGCGTGACCGCCTTTCTCTTCATACCCTTCCGCGTGAATCCCGACGACCACGTCTGCCTGTGCTTCCGCGTCTCGCTGCGCAAGATCAGGTCGTACCTGGAGCGCGAGGACCCTCGGGTGGCGTCGCTGATCAGCGAGTGCCTGGGGGCGGGCACGGGCTGCCAGTGGTGCGTGCCGTTCCTGAGGGCGCTGCACCAGCAGCACCAGCGCGGGCAGACCCCTGACCTGAACGTGTCGCCGGAGCGCTACGCGGAGGCGCGCCTGGGCTACCACAAGTCCGGCCGCCGCGACAGCGGGGTTGTCCAGGACGCGGGTGCCGACGACGCCGCACCGTAGGGTCCTGCACGCCACAGGACCTATTCCGTCGCGGCCATCGTATCCTTCCCGGGAATGCTCATCCTCACCGTCATCCAGGGCCCGGACAACGGGCGCAAGTACGAACTGCCGGACCACGAGCCCCAACTCATCGGGCGCTCGAGCGAAGCCCTACCCCTGACCGACCACACGGTGTCACGCCGGCACGCGGAACTCACGCCCGACGACGGCGTGTGGTGGATCCGCGACCTCGAGTCGCACAACGGCACCTACGTCAACGGCGTGCGGATCACGGAGCGGCTGCGGCTCAAGCCCGGCGACCAGGTGCGCACCGGGGCCACGCTCTTCGTCTTCGGCAAGGCCCAGCCCGGAGAGGAGAAGGACGTCGTCCGCCTGATGAACCCGGACCTGCTGGAGGCCGAGATCGAGCAGACGCTGACCTCCAACGAGGACTCGGTGCTGCTGGCCGAGCCCGAGCCGCGGGCGGCCGCGATGGAGCACCTGCGGGTCATCTACCGACTGACCGCCCTGACGACCGAGCCGATCAGCCGCACGGAACTGCTCAAGCGCGTGATGGAACTGGTGTTCAACGAGTTCAAGCCGGAGCGCGGGTTCATCATGCTCGGGGCCGGCACGCCCGGTGACGTCCTCAGGCCCGCGGTCGTCAAGTACTCCAAGCCGCCGCGGGACAAGGACGACGCGCAGATCAACGTCTCGAAGACCATCCTGCAGCACGCGCTGCGCCAGGGCGAAGGAGTCCTCTCCAGCAACGCCATGACGGACCCGCGATTCGCCGCCGGCGACAGCGTGCAGCGGTTCCACATCCGCTCGGCGATCTGCTCGCCGATCCGGTTCCGCGAGCGGACGTTCGGGGCGATCTACATCGACAGTTCCATCGCCAACTACACCTTCACGTCGGAGCAACTGGCGCTGATGAACGCCCTGGGGCAGCACACGGGGCTGGCGCTCGCGAACGCGGAGTTGTACTCGCAGAAACTCCAGACCGAGCGCCTGGCCGCCATCGGCGAGACCGTCGCCCAACTCTCGCACGCGATCAAGAACATCCTGCAGGGGCTCCGCGGCGGGGCCGACGTGGTGGAGATGGGCCTGAAGAAGGACGACCTGAAGATCGCCAAGGGCGGCTGGGGCATCCTGAAGCGGAACCTGGACCGCATCGTGAGCCTCACGCTCAACATGCTCGCCTTCAGCCGCCAGCGCAGCGTGGAACTGGAACTGACGCGCCTGGGGCCGATTGTCGAGGAGTGTGCCGCGCTGCTCGAGGGCCAGTGCACGACCCGCGGCGTGGCCCTGATCGTGGACGTGGACCCGGAGATGCCACCGGTGCCCATCGACGCCCCGCTGATCCACCAGGCCCTGATGAACCTCATTACAAACGCCATCGATGCCGTCGAGCAGGGCAAGGGCGCGGTGACGGTGAAGGCCAGTTATTCCCCGCCGGGGGCCCGCGGCGACGGCTCGCCCTCGGTCGTGGAGATCGCGGTGATCGACAACGGCCCGGGCATCCCGAAGGACCGCCAGGACCGCATCTTCGAGCCCTTCCACACCACCAAGGGCACCCGCGGCACGGGGCTGGGGCTCGCGGTGACGCAGCGCGTCGTGGAGGAGCACCGCGGGCGCATCCGCGTCGAGTCGAAGGAGGGCCAGGGCGCGACGTTCCGCATCATCCTGCCCGCCGATGCCGGGAAGATCATCGACCCGTCGGAGACGGCCCACTCAAAGAGTGCCGCCGAAGCACGGGAATGAAGCGGTACGCAGAGTGCGCAGAGGAGGCGCAGAGGCCGCAGAGAAGAAACAAGGATCGATTGCCTCCGCGCTCTCTGCGCCTCCTCTGCGATCTCTGCGTACTTCTTAGATCGTCGCCTCGGTGACGCGCAGGACTTCCTGCACGGTCGTCAGGCCGGAGGCGACCTTTCGCATGCCGTCGGCGCGGAGCGTGACCATGCCCCGTTCGATGCAGATGCGGCGGAACTCGGCCACGTTGGGGTTGCGGGCGACGACGTCGCGCAGCCCGTCGTCCACCGTCAGCAGCTCGTAGATGCCGACGCGCCCGGAGTACCCGGTGTGGCGGCAGCGCTCGCAGCCCTTGGCCTGCCAGATCTGCTCGGCATCGAGCCCCTGCATCTGCAGGAACTCCTTCATCTCGTCGGACGGCGCGCCCTGCCCCTTGCAGTGCGTGCACAGCCGCCGGATCAGGCGCTGGGCCAGCACCGCGTTCACCGCGGCCCCCACCAGGAACGGCTCCAGCCCGATGTTGACCAGGCGCGTGATCGACGCCGGCGCGTCGTTGGTGTGCAGGGTCGAGAGCACCAGGTGCCCGGTCAGGGCGGCCTGCACCGCGATGTGGGCGGTCTCCTGGTCGCGGATCTCGCCGAGCATGATGACGTCCGGGTCCTGCCTCAGCAGCGCCCGCAGCGCCAGCGCGAACGTCATCCCGATCTTCTCGTGCATCTGGGTCTGCGTGATCCCGTCCAGGTGGTACTCCACCGGGTCCTCGACGGTGGACACGTTCATGGAGTTCTTGTCCAGTTGCCGCAGGCTGGCGTACAGCGTCGTGGTCTTGCCGGAGCCCGTGGGCCCGGTGACCAGCGCGATCCCGTGCGGCGCATCCACCTGCTTCTTCCAGACGGTCAGCGTCGCCTCGTCGAAACCCAGGTCCTCCAGGCCCACGTTGATGGACCGCGTGTCGAGGATGCGCATCACCGTCTTCTCGCCACCGGCCGCGGGCAGCGTGGACATGCGCAGGTCCAGTTTGCGACCCTGGACGGTGCAGCGGATGCGCCCGTCCTGCGGCATCCGTCGCTCGGAGATGTCCAGGTTCGCCATGATCTTCAGGCGGCTGGTGATGGCCGAGGCCATGGAGACCGGCGGGTTCATCATCTCGAACAGTTCGCCGTCGATGCGGAAGCGGACCTTGAGTTTCTTCTCCGTGGGCTCGATGTGGATGTCGCTGGCCCCCTCCTTTACCGCCGTCTGGATGATGTAGTTGACGTAGCGGATGACGGGCGACTCGCCCGCCTGCTGCTCCAGGTTCACCTCGTCGGTCTTGCTCTTCTCGATCTCGACGTCACCCTCGGCCACGTCGGAGAGGATCTCCGACAGGTCCACCTGCTCCTGCTGGGCCTCCTCGGTCTTCTGTCCGAGCGAGTCGACGGCCGCCTTGATGTCGAACGTCGCGACGAGGACGAGTTTCAGGCCGCGGGCGCCGAGGCGCCGCCGGATGTCGTCGAACAGGAAGACCTGGTCGGGGCGGACGACGCCGAGCACGGCGCGGCCGCCCTCGGCCCGCAGCGGCAGGACGCCGTTCTCCTTGCAGAACTCGGCGGTCAGGCGCTGCAGCATCCGGCCGTCGAAGCCGCCGTCCAGGCCCTTCTGCAGGTCCACGCGCTCAAAGGGCAGGCCCGCGTGGGCGCCCAGCGCCTCCTGAAGGCGGACCTCGTCGACGCCCTGCTCGAGAAGGACCTCCGCCAGCACGCGCCCGGGTGACTGCCGGATGACCTGCTGCGCCGCCGCCAGTTGCTGGGCGGTGACGGCGCCCGACGCGACCAGGGCGGCGCCCAGGTCGCCCCCGCCGAGCACCAGGCCGGCGTCCGGCGTGTAGATATCCGTCAGAGCGGAGCCCACCGCGGCGGACCTGATCTCCGGCGGCGGCCTGCGCACGGCCGGGTCGGTCCGGGCCAGGGCGGCGCCGGCCCCCTGGTTGGCGGGCATCGAGGGCAGCGGGCTGAAGGACTCCTCCGCCTGGTCGATGCGGTGCTGCTTCGGCGGGGCCTCCTTCGGGGCCTTCTCGCCCGCGACGCCGAGTTCGCCCAGGATGTCGTCGAGGTTGTACTTCGCCACCCGTCCGCCCCTGTTCGTCCGGAGCGGGGCCGCCTCCCGGCCCCGGCTCAACTCACGGTCCGTCGTTCTCGGGCGCCACCGGCGCCTCGATGCTCAGCGCGTACAGTTTTCCGTCCGCCTCCAGGTCCACGGTGCGGCCGTGGACGGCCGAGAGTGTGAAGTTCTCGCCCACCTTGTCGCCGACGCGGTACATGCGCGTGCCGATGCGGGCCAGCGGCACGCGGCCCTCCATGACGCTGTTGAGTTGCAGGCCGGCCAGTTGCGACAGGATCTCCTTCTCGCGGACCTGACGCTGCAGGGCCAGGCGGCGCGCATCGGCGTTGGGGTCAGCCGAGACGATCGGCGCCGTGCTCGCCGGGGCGTCAAGGTCCAGTGAGAAGGGATTCTTCGGGAGGTGCTCCACCAGCGGCTCGACGGACGTGTGGCTGCGGGCCAGGTCCGCCAGGACGGCCCTCTGCTGAGATTCGCTCAACTGGCCCGACTTCGTCCAGTCGTAGTCGATCTTCACCAGGCTGTCGAACTTCATGCCCGCGCCCATGCCGTGCAGGCGCATGGCGTACAGCAGCCCGGCGCTGGCAACCACCACGCCCACGACCACCAGGGTCTGGACGTTGACCTTGCGGCCCGGTGCGGACAGCACCATCGGCGTCTCGGTCCCGGATTCCCCCCCCCGCATCTCGGCGAGGAAGTTGCTGGACGAGTCGGACTTGGGGCCTGAACTCATGGGTTGACTCCCTCGGGCTGGAAGTAGATGCTCAGGACGAAGTCCGCCTTCATGAACCCGTCGGTGTCGGTCGACCGCGTCAGGTGGAGGTCCGGGACGCGGGTGATGCGGGGCAGTTGCTCCAGTTTCACCAGGAAGTCGTAGAAGCCGTTGAAGTTGCCGGTCATCTTCATCTTCAGCGGCTGCTCCATGTACATGGATGCCTCGACCGGCTTGTCGGACTCGATCGCCGGCGAGTCCAGGCCGGCCTGGACCGCCAGGTCGGAGACCTGCCGGACCACCGCGTCCACTTCCTTGTTCGAGGGCAGGCGGGCCTCGATGGCCGTGATGCTGGAGCGGATCTCCTCGTTGGCCTTCTCCAGGCTCGCGTTCTGGGCCGTGGTCTGCTTCAACTTGTCCAGCAGTTCGCGCTTGTGCTCGATCTCCTGGCGGGCCTGGGCGATCTCCGCGTTCTGCGGGCGGAAGACGAGCCAGTACGCGGCCAGCGGCAGGGCCAGCAGCACGCCCAGCAGGATGAACTCACGGATTCCGAAGCGAAGCATGGTTTACTCCTTCCCCGGCGGCGGGGCCGGTGCGGGCTGGGGTTGCGGCTCCGCCGCGGGGGGCGCTGACGGCTCGGTCGCCGGCGGGACCGCCGGTTCGGTCGCGGGCGGGCTGGGCTCGCTCGGGGCGGCAGCCCCGGGCTCAGCCGCGGGCGGCTCGCTCGGGATCGGCGTGGCCTGCGGCTCAGCGGCGGCCGGCGCATCCGCGGGCACGGGCGTCGCGGCCTCGACCGGGGTCACGCCTTCGGGCGCATTCGCAATGGAGGCCGCGGACTTGGTGGCCGCGCCCTGCTGCGGGTCCTTCACCGGGCCGATGCCGCGGGCGTCCGCGTCGTTGCGGATGGTGGCCTCGATGATGAACTCACGGAGATCGACCTTGTCGATGGTCTTGGTCTTGATGTGCTTGAGTTCGACGCCGGCGAGCAGCGTGCAGTCCTGCAGGCCCGCCATGTAGTCCGCGATGTCGTTGTTGACCTTCGCGACGCCGGTCAGTTTCAGCCTGTATTCAAACCGCGGCGGCTTGACCTTCACCGCCTCCGGCTTCGGGGCGTCGGCCCCGCCGGGGTTCTGCGCCACGACACCCGGGCCGCCGATGCTCTTGATCTTGGGCTGCGCGGGCGCACCCTTCTTTGCCGCGGCGGCCGGCACGTCCTTGATCCGCTTGCTGGACAGTTCCAGGTCCAGGAGCGTGATGTCCCGAGGCATGCGGGTGATGAGTTCGGCCATCAGGACCGAGCGGGGCACCTTCTCGATGAGGGCGGTGGTCACCTCCGCCTTGGCGATCATGGAGGCCTTCTGCGTCTCCAGTTGCTTGAGTTGGTCGATCTTGGCGGCCTGGTCGGTGTACTCGACCGTGATGGCCTCCTGCTCCTTGCGGACGCTCAGCCACTGGCGGTTGGTCACGAAGAACGCGGCGACCACGCCGAACATGACGACGCCGAAGAGGGACAGGCACAGGAGGTTGGCCCGCAGTTCGACCTTGCGGGCGACGTAATCCTCCGGGAGGAAACTTCCCCCGCCGCCGCCGCCACGCTGGAATGGGTTCTTCATGGTTCCTTCCTACAGGTCCGTCGGGCACAGGCACAGGCCGAGCACCATCGCCCAGCCGGGTTGCATCAGTTTGAAGTCCACGCCGATCGTGGCCTCGCTCCCGCCGCGGGCCACGCCCGCCATCGGGTCCGCGATCTGCGCGGGGATCCGCAGGGCCCGGGCCACGTGCATGCACAGGCCGTGGTGCCGCGCCTCACCTCCCACGAAGATGACGCGACCGACCGGCTTGTCGGGGTAGATCGAGCGGTGATACCGCAGGCATGTCGCCACCTCGTCGGTCAGGATGTCCAGCGGCTCGCTGACGTCGTGCTCGGGGCCCGCGGATCGCGTCGCCGGGAGCAGGGCGATCCCGCTCTCGGTTGCCGCGGCCCGGGTGTCGCTCGTGGTGAGGTCGCGCATCGACAGCCGCTCGGCGCGGGCGCCGGCGAGGTCAAAGTCCGCCTGCTCCGCCAGGGCCTGGTCGATGTGCCGGCCGCCGAGGTCGATGGTCCGGCTGAAGGCGATGTCGTCGCCGTGGGCGATGGTGGCCTTCGTGCTGCCGGCGCCGAGGTCCAGCACCAGGACGGCCGCGGGCTCCGGGCCGTCGCCGGCGGGCGCGGCGATCGCGTCGAAGGAGCGGAGCACGGCGCTGTGCTCGCTGTGCATGCCCACGGGTTCAAGGCGTGAGTTCTTGATCGTGTCCATCAGGCGCGCCACCAGATCGCGGGGCACCGCCATGCAGATGAGTTCGGTCTTGCCAGCGACGCAGGTGGTGGCGCCGGGGGCGACCTCCGCGTGGCGGTAGACCAGCGCGTTCTGGTCGGCGCCGACCTGGGCGGCGATCGAACCGCGCACCATCGCCGACATGGAGGAGGAGTCCGCCGATTGGAAGCGCAGGTGCTTGCAGTACGCGCGGCCCGCGGGGATCGCGCACACCGCGCGGCGGATCGTGAACCCGCAGGACTTGGCGAGGCGCGGCAGCGCCTCCGCCTGGAAGTCCAGCCGCGCGGCGTGGTCGGCCAGGAGTTCATCGGGGGTCGGCAGGCACGCGGCCGCAACCAGGGACAGCGGCGGCCCCGCCGACACCTGGAGGACCTTCAGGGAGGCGACACCGAAATCGATGGCGATGGGCGGCGCCTGGTTGAGCAGCCGCATCGGCCCGCCGCCACCCTTCCGACGCCACGACCCAAGCATCTTCACCCACCTCCAGTGGCACGGGCGCCCCGCCCGTGATCCCGCGCGTCCGAGAATCGGCCGGGCATTCCGGCCGGTTCCGAATCGCTTCCGGGACCATCGGCCCACCCCCGCCCGGCGTTGAGACGGATACCCGGGCCGCCCAGCCCTTCCCTCACATGCAGGCGCTACAGACCGCAGGCCCGGGTCCGAGAAAAGGGGTTGACACCCCCGCCGCCCTGTGGCACACTGATGTGTCTTCCGGGCCGGGGTGTACCCCCGCGCGTGAGGCAACCCGGGCTGGACGCACGCGGCCGCGTACGCGGAGGCGTCATGAGCGGAGAGATCAGCGGTTCAGCGGTACAGCGGTTCAGCGGCGTGTCTGCGTTCCTGATGACCTGGCTGTGTCTTTCGTCCGGCGTTCAGGGCCAGGTGGACCTGACGCACGTCTGGGCCGCAACTTCCGGTTCGACCGAGGCTGATCTGGCGCGGGGTGTATCGGTGTGGTACGACGGCACGGTGGTTTCCGCCCTCGAGCGCCGCGGCCAGGTCGCGGGCGCACCGACGCAGCCGCGCGCGGAGTTGCCCTTCGTAGACCTGAACGGCGCCGAGGTGTGGCGGGCCGTGTTCAGCCCGCTGAACACCGGGAGCGCATCATCCGCCGCAGCGGTTGCAGCCGGACAAGCAGATGTTGAAGCAACTCTGCCCACGCGCACCGTGTACACCACGGGTTGGTACTCCGGGCTCGTCGACGCGCTGGGTTTCACGCTGCCGAGCGCGGCCGCCCGGACCACGCTTGTCTCGAAGCTTGCGCAGTCCGGCACAAGCCCGGGGTTTGCTGCGTGGACCACAAACTACGCCAGCGAGTCCGCCAACGAGGGGTTGTGCATCTCCACGAGCGCTCCATGCGGGATTGTGACAGGCGGCGGAGGGGCGGGTACGATGGCGGCCGGCGCCGCCCTGCTGGCGCTACCGCCGCCGGGCCCACCTACGTGCTACCAGGTTGCGACAGTTGACGTGGGCGGGTATTTCAGCGGAAGCACAATCTTCGTGCCAGGCGATCCGTATTTCACTCGTACTCCGCACAACGGCGAAGACTGCTTTGTGACGGTTCATCAGGCGAGTACTGGAACGCTCAAGGATGTGCTTACTTTCGGCGGTACCGGCAATGACCGGGTGCGAGGAATCGCGGTCGATCCGCGCACGCATGATATTGTCGTGACCGGTTTCTACTCAGGGACTGACATCAACTTTAATCCAAATGGGCAGTTTTCCGGGCCGATCGCGGGTGGTGGCACGGGCGGCACCAACATGTTCGTCGCGAAGTACCGCATCATCCAGAATACACCGACAACGTTTACGATCGTCCTCTACTGGCGCTACACATTCGGCACATCCGCCGACGACATCGGCACAGCGGTGGCGCTGGATTCCGCGGGCGACGTGTATGTCACCGGGTACAAGGCCGACATTACGGGAGCAGGCGACTTGTGGATGGCCAAGTTCGCCGGCAACCCGCCCGCCTACGAGCATCCACAGATGGTCTGGCAGAAGGACTGGGCGGGAACCGGGGACGACAGGGGATTCGGCGTTGCGATCGACGGCATCGACCGCCCGATCTTCACCGGGCAGTTTGGCCTGCCGCGCGGGGAGACCGACACACCGACCTATTGCCTCGACTTTGACCCGAACTCCGGCACGGACACGAAGTGCACCGCGGGTGGCCTCGACATCTTTGTCTCGCGATTCAGGCCGGACGGTTCCTACGACTGGACGTACACGCTTGGGAACAACCACAACGACGTTGGCACCGCGATCGCCAATGAACCAGCCTCGACACCGCGTATTGCGCACGTCGGGTACTTTGGAGCGTCCTCCGCACCCGTCGGTTACACGGTGGACTGTGATCCGGGGGCGCTGAGCGTGCCGCTCGCGGGCCTTGGCAAGGGCGACGGGTTCACCGATTGCTTTCGCCCGACGACCCCGACGGGCGTGCTGTACCAGTTGTCGCTGGTCCTCGACAACTCGCCCAGTGTTGATGCTGCTCCGGGGAAGGACTACGAGAAACTGATGAACGCGCTCAGGGCGCAGATACCGGACCCGCTTGTCGTTCCTTCCGGCGGGATTGTGGCCGCGAACGTGATCTACTTCGGTGCCGGCAACTTCCCGAACAATGCGGTCCAGCGGATGCCGTGGACGGTGCTGAATGCAACAACGGCGCCGCTCTACGCCAATCGCCTGGCGAACCTGCCCCGGCCGGCGTCGAGCGGTAACTTCGTCGACGAGGGTGTGCTGCTGGCGCGCGACAGCCTGCAGGCGCTGGGGCTGACGAGCCCGTGTGCCTCGATGCTTGTCATCAGGAACATCTGATCTTTGGTCCCGCGATCGGACGGACATGGATCCGGCGGGGTTGAGCGCCGGTTTCTGGGTGGCGCGAGCGCTCGTCGCCGGGCGTTCATTGCCCCCCGCATCTCACGCCGCCCGC
>JADLGW010000016.1 GCA_020849105.1 Phycisphaerales bacterium
CGTCGCAGTCGGCGTAGGGGTTCTTCGTCGCGTACATGGTCTGGAAGCACCCGAAGTCGGCCAGGGTCAGCGCGTCGTCGTTGTTGCAGTCCGGGTAGCACTGCCCGCGGCAGCCGACCAGTTGCAGCACCGGGCCGTTGGGTAGCCCCGGCATCCGGATGCCCTCCAGGCTGCCCATGAAGAGCGACTCGCCGCGGCCGTCGTCGAAGACCGCCATGCAGTCGACCCAGCCGCCGACGCCGACGGGCAGCGTGTGCCACTGCGTGCCGTCCCACTTGGCGATGTTGTTGGCCGGCATCCCCCCGACGGAACTGAACGCCCCCACCACATAGAGCATCGGCCCGGAGCCGTCGTCGAAGACCTCCAGGGCCGAGACGGAGAGCCCGCCGCCGGCGGAGACCCCGATGCCGGGGACGTCGGACACCTCGTGCCCGTCCCAGCGGATGAGCGGGCTGCCGGCGCCGGCGTCGAGCCCGAAGTAGGCGTAGGACCTGCCGCCGCCGTCGTAGACCTTGACGCAGCGCCCGCCGACATTTCCGGGGAGGGGAGTCCAGTGCCAGTTGTCGAGGCGGGCGAAGGTCGGGCTGCCGGGCGCCCAACCTCGGGCGGTGGCGTGCACGCGCGGCCCATTGCCGTCGTCGAACATGAACATGAGTGACGGTCCCCACAGCGGAGCCTGCGGGTCGATGACCGCCCAGTCCGTTCCTGTCCACCACGCAGTCTTGGCCCACCACCCGTCACCCTTGAAAGCCTGCACCGAACCGAAAACGATTTTCTCGCCGTTGACCACTCCGGCGAAGTGCGGACGTGGATAAAGCCAAGAGCCGTCCGAGATACCGAAAAAGCGCCTATTCGCCGGCACCCATTCGCGCCCTACATAACGAACAACGCCGTAAAACGGGGGTGTGGTAGTAAAGTAACTTTGAAAGAGGTAGAGGGTCGGGCCGAGCCCCTCGTCGAAGACAGACGCAAGGCCCTGGTACCCTGGGGCGATTCCCTTCCCCGGCAGATCAAGACCGTTGCGACCCCAGAACACCGCCGGCAAGACGACTCCCCCTACGAGATACCCGCCCGCGAGGATCAGCCGTGACGAATCGGGTAACGGCGTGATGGTGTGGGTGCTTCCGGCCTGTCCAGCAACCCGGACCAGGTACGGACGGCACTCCTGCGCGGGCGCCGCAGCGGCGCATGTGACAGCACCCAGGATGGCGAGGCGGTATCTCATGGGCTCGGGTCGAAGTAGTGGACGGTCACGCAGTTGTCGAGGGTGGTCGGGTTGAACGACCGCCCGGTGATGAACCAGTCGAACGTGGATGGCGCCGAGACGGCGGACGGGAGGTCAGCTGCGCTGGAGAGACCAAGCGGGTAGTAGATGTGACTGAGCGCGTGAATACCGGCCGCGTTCGACGTGTACTTGAGCGTCATCATGTCGAACCCGCCCGCCAGGTTCATGGACTGCGCGGTCACGATCGCGCGAGAGCCGTCAGACGCGAGTATCCCCGGACTCACCGCCGCCACGGCAATGGCACGGTCGTCACCGCCAGGGGTACCCGTGCCGCCTTGCCCGTCATCGACGCCGACAGCGAGCGACGTGAATGACGACCCGAGGTCCTTCACGAACCAGCGGGGAGTCATGGCGCCCCCAGGTCCACGAGCATGGCGCCCGCGTCATCGGTGCCGAGGATACCGTCCGCCCTGTAATCCGCCGCCGAACCCCCCTGCGCACACTCAGGGTCCACCGAACGGCTCATGTAGGGTGGCGGGGGGTTTGTCAGCGGTAGCCAAAACGACGGCTGAGAAGATGTGATCGGTTCGACAGAAAGCCGCTTCGTCAACCCACGCGGTATCGAGGACTTCCCGAAGCCCTTGATCCCAAAGTTGGAGATGGTCGCCAAGTGGCAGAGCCCGACCGCCAGGTCTGCATCAGCGCGGTGCTGAATCGGGGGTCCCGGGTCGTTTCGCGTGAACGCTTGAAAGAGCACTGCGGACTGATCGCGCATGTCGTAAGAGCCCGGATCGCCCTGCCCCCACGCAGTTGGAACAAGGCACGCGAGCATGAGCACCCCGAGCGCCGCGAGCGCCCTACGCCCTACCGCTGACCGCTGACCGCTGACCGCTGACCGTTTGAATTGAATCTTCATCGCCGCCTCCGCTTCATGTGCGGACACCGCGTGCATCCATGCCGGGCTTTCAACGCACGGGGCGAACGCCCGGGCCCGGAGGATAGCGCAGCATACCCCATCCCGAGCCCCCGTCAACCCCAATATTGAGCGGGCCCCGGCCCGCCCTGCCGCCCGGCCCCAGTCTGCTTGCCCGGCCATCTCCGCCCACCCGGGCCTCCGAGCGTGCAGTTGGTCGCGAGCCTGGTTTGCGCCGCCTGTCGAAGAATGCGGCGGCTGCGAGTGGCACGAGCACGCCCGGCGCGGGGATCACCTGGAACGAGTTCTCAACACTGATCGGTGTCCAGAGGTCGTTTACGGGGAGACTGAACCCAACATTCAGGAAGATGTACGGCAGGGCCGTGGCCACAGGTCGAAGCGTCACCTCTCGCGGAGCGAACGAACTCGTGGCCCAATCCGCGGACCAGAGCAGGATCGGGTTGTCCTGGCTGGTGGGGGCCAGGAACTGTCGCGCAAAGATCCCACCAACCGTGCCAGAGGGGAAAGCGATCCCGGGTGTCCCCAGCATGACGGGATTGATCGCCATGTTCGAGTACGCACCGGTCGAGGCTCCAGAAATGTTCTCGATATCGAACCACGCAGCGCTAAACCCTTGCACTGTGCCCGGCTCCCCCGTGCCCGGTTTCGTGTTCCACGGCACGATCGCGCCGACGCCGGGGGCGAAGGAGGCCCAGACGGAGACGCGCTGGACCTGCCCCGGCGTGAGCACGGGATGCTCGAACCGTACCGTGAACGTCACTTCCTCCTGCGCGTCGAGCGGTGCGGCTGCGCACAGGACGACGACGAGAGCGAGAGAGGGGCGCGACATCATGGACTCCCCAAGTCGGTCGAAATGGCCTGGGCGTCGAGCGAACTGATGACACCGTCCGCCCGATAGTCCGCCGCGGGCGCGCCCTGGGCGTAGAGCCCCATGTACGCCGCGAAGTCCATCGCGGACACGATCCCGTCCCCATCGACGTCAAGCCCGCAGTCCAGCGTGCGTCGCGACACCCAGGTCTCCCACACGCTCGATGTTCCGCCCGCGCCCGCGGGCACCTGGGCGTGCCCCCAGAAGATCGCCGGCGCGATCGGGTCCGGGTTCGTGCCGGAGTAGTCACCCCATTGCGAGTCTACATAAGGGGCCAGCCCGGCCTTCACTTCGAAAGGAGGCCTGAACTGCGCGTCACCGGCGCACTTGAACGCTTGCCACATCGACACATGCTTGTCAGCGCCGGACACGTTGAACGTGATCGTCGCCTCCGCTTCATGTGCGGACACCGCGTGCATCCAGACCGGGCTTGTACACACGGAGCGAACGCCCCGGCCCGGAGGATGCGCCCAGCATCGCACACGCCGCGGCGGCTGTCAAACAGATTCATCACTGAAATCCGCTGCGCCCCGCGGCCAGTCGCGGGTTCTCACAACGAGACCCCCCGAACAGGGGAGGCGTCCGCCGCGGAGCGGCGGGGTACCCGGGGGTATCCAAGGAATCTCAGCCGCCGCGGAGCGGCGGAGTACCCCAGAGGCGTCGGCCGCCGCGGAGCGGCGGGCCACCCAAGAGCCGCCACGGAGTGGCGGGGTACCCAGGAGGGGTGCTCAAGAAGTCCCGACCGCCGCGGAGTGGCGGGGTACCCAAGCAGCGTACTTTGTCAGGAAGCAGCCGAAGTTGGAGACGTTGATGCCGTAATCGCTCGCGGGCGGACCGAAGGCGTCCTTGCAGTTGGCGTAGGGGTCGAACGCGGCAAACTTCGCTGGACCCTTGGCGCGGCCGGGTCCGCGCGCCGGATCAAGGGTGACCTAAATCCCAAGCCGCGACAGCACCGCATCCATGATCGACCGCGACCGGGCCTCATCCCCCATAGGCTTCACCACCACCCCGATCCGGGTGCCCTCGGCCGCCCGCCGGACCGACACCTCGACAGACTCCAGGAACCCAGCCCGCGGCGGCTCCGCCGTCACTGTCCCGGCCTCATCCGTTGCCGCCACATGCTTCACCGCGTACCCGCGGTCCCGCAGCCCCTGGTCGGCCGCGGCCACCACCCCGCGAACCCGCAGGCCCGATGGCAGGTCCGCCCATAGCGTACCGCTGTAGTACGTCCCCTCCACCTGCCCATCCCGGCCCTGGGGGCCGACCGTCGCCCGGCAGCCCGCCAGCATCGCCGCGGCGGCCAGGATCATGAACGCGGCACGGTGGAACCCCATACCCAGTCCATCGTGCAAACGCCGCTCCATGCAAGAAATTCAGGGGTTCGGAACATGCCGAGTGGAACCCCGGGGCCCGCGTGCCGACCAGCCGAATCACAACCCGCGACGTCCGCCGCACCATGCGCCTGGTCGGCGAGTGCCGCGACCTGGGGGCCGACGCCGCGGCGTGGCACCAGCGCCTTGTCACCGGCCTCTGCGATATCACGGGTTCTCAGGTCGGCATCGGGGCCAACCTCCGCCACTTCGAGCCCGGCAGGGTTCCCACCGGTGTGTCCATCTTCCGCACCGGATGGGCATCCACCGCGGCGGAACAGGCGTGGACGGATTACGTCACCACCGTCCCCGTCCAGCGCACACCCGAGTACGCCCGCCTCGTCGGGTTCCGCGGCCCCATGGTGACGCGCACCCGCCCGCAACTCTACGACGACACGCTCTGGTACCGGTCGGAGACCTTCAACCAGTATCACAAGGCCTGCGGCATCGATCAGTACGTCTTCTCGATCCGGCGCGTCCGCACCACCGACCTCTACAACTCCGTCTGGGTGCACCGGCCGCTGGGCGGGGCGGCGTACTCGCGCCGTGAGTGGTGGATCGTCCGGATCGTCCACCAGGAAGTGGGCCGGTTGATCGGCGGTGCGCTGGCCCTCCCGGGCAGCCCCGGCGTGTCCATCCTCCCGCCGCGCCAGAGGGAAACGCTCGACGCCCTGCTCACGGGCGACAGCGAGAAGCAGGTCGCGATGCGGCTCGGGCTGTCCCGGGCCACCGTGCATGAGTATGTGACCGCCCTCCACCGGCACTTCGGCGTCTCCAGCCGCGGCGAACTCCTCTCGCTGTTCGTCGGGCGGTGCGGCGCGGTACGCCGCCCGTCCGCGGCCGACGATCCCGCTGTTTAGAGGGATCGATGTTCGGGTTTCCTCCGGCACAATCACCCGTCGGCACCGCCCGGGCGTCCCGCGGCGGCCGACCATGGATCAAGGAGATCGGCATGAGACTCGGCATCTGCTCCGCACTGGCGATCGCGGCACTCACCACCGCCGCCCTCGCCGAGCCCCTGCTCTTCGTCGGTGGACCGAACGGCATCGTCATGGTCGGCAGCCCGACCACGGGCAACTTCCACCCCGCCGCCATCTGCGGCGGTGCGATCAACTCGATGGTCGCAAACGGGGGGGAACTTCTGCTGGGCGATACCGCGGGCATCATCTACCGCTTTGACCCCGCACTGGGCCTCATCACCTCGTCGTTCCAGGTGCCGGGCGACGCGGCTGCGCTCGCGATCCACGACGGCAAACTGCTCGTCGGCACCAGCCAGGGCCAGGTGCACCTGGTTGACCTTGCGTCCACCAGCGTCGTCTCCACGCGTTCAGTCCAGTTCGGCGACGTCCGCGCGATGAAGGTCGTCGGGGACACGCTGTTCGCCGGCGGTCACAGCACGATGGTCTACAAGGCGGGCGCCGAGAGTGGACCCTTCACGTTCCTGACGGCCTGCGGCGGGCAGGTCAACTCCATGACCATGGGACCAACTGAACTGCTCCTGGGCACCGTCACGGGCGTTGTCTACCGCATCGACCCCGGCACCGGCGCCTACTACGGCACGTTCCAGGGGGCCGAGGGACAGAGCGGCCTGGTCATGCACGGGCCCGTGCTCCTGGCCGCGGCACCCGACGGGACGATCCGTCGCCAGAACGCCCAGACCGGCGCTGTGCTCGCGACCTTCGAGAGTTCCATCACCGTTCGCGGCATGGCGCTGGTCACGCCGCGCTGCGTGCCGGACATGAACGGCGATGGCGCCCTGAACCTCGCGGACTTCGGGTCATTCCAGACCGTCTACGCGCTGGGCGACATGCGCGCCGACGTGAACGCCGACGGCGTCCTCAGCCTGTCGGACTTCGGCATGTTCCAGACGCTGTTCGCGGCCGGCTGCGCGCAGTAAACCAAGCCTGCTCTTGTTTCCGTAGCGCGCCCGCGCCGCAGCCCGGCTCGGGCGCCTTTTGCTTCATGGCTCGGGGGTCAGGAGCGCCTTACTGGCCGATCCGCTCGGGCCGCGCCGCGCTGAGTCGTCTCACCAATCCAGCGGCGCCAGCCATGTCTCCGCAAGGTCTCGCACCGCCTCGTCGAGATCGGCCCGTTGCCAGACAAGCCGGCCACCGGCGTTCAGGGCGCCGAGTGTCTGCGCCCGCACGCCGCCAAAGTCACGCAGCACCGTCCGCACCCGCTGGACATCGCCGGCGCGCACCTCCAGCACATACCGGCTCGGGCTCTCGCTGAACGCCATCTCGTGGGCCTCCAGCGAGCCTGGATCGACGGTGAGATCGACCCCCAGCGGCGGCACGCCCGGCGGGCGTGCCAGCAGGTCGTCCAGCGTCGCAGCCCCGGCGCCCGTCGTCGTCGCGATCAGCATCTCCGCCACCGCCACCAGCATCCCGCCATCCGAGCAGTCGTGTGCGCTCACCGCCAGCCCGTCCGCCATGCACTGCGCCACCGCCTGCGCCGTCCGCGGCCCGGCCGCGAGATCAACACGCGGCACCCGCGTGCCGGTGTTCCCGCTCACCTGTTCATAGTGCGATCCACCCATGTCGCCCGTCGTCTCGCCGATCAGCAGCAGCACGTTTCCGGGCTGTTTGGCGTCCATCGTGACCACCCGTGCCAGGCTGGGCACGATACCGATACCGGTTATGAGCAGCGTTGGCGGGATCTCGATCACGCGCGAATCCCCGGTCACCGGGTCCGTGTACCGCAACTGATTGTTCAGCGAGTCCTTCCCGCTCACGAACGGCGTCCGGAACGCCTTGGCCCCGTCGTAGCACCCCGCCGCCGCCCGCACCAGCGACCCCAGATTCTCCGGCTTGCCGCACGACGGCCAGCAGAAGTTGTCCAGGATCGCGATCCGGCGCGGGTCTGTCCCCACACACACCAGGTTCCGCACGCACTCGTCGATTGCCGCAAGGGCCATGAGGTATGGATCACCGCCGGCCGCGGGGTCGCCGACACCCGTCGCCAGCCCGCACGAGATCGACAGCCCCCGCCCCGTGCCCGGCACAGGCTCGATGACAGCCGCGTCCCCGGGCCCGCGCCCACCCGGCCCCACCAGCGGCTTGAGCACCGTCGCCCCGCGCACCTCGTGGTCGTACTGCCGGATGATCCAGTGCTTCGACGCGATGTTCGGGTGCCGCAGCAGCGCCACCAGAGCGTCCCCAATCGAGCTGGTGACTCTCTCGGTCTCTGCGTCTCTCCGTCGCTCGGTTGCTCGGTCGCTTCCCGCCCACACCGCCTCCCGCGTCGGTTGCGGCAACCCCTCGTGCAGGAAGTGCACATCCAGCCGACCGACCTCTGTTCCCTTGTAGTGCAGGATCAGTTCGCGGCTCGCGGTCCCGAAATGCCCGAGGTCCGCGATCTCAACGTGCTCCTCCTCGCAGATCGCCCTCAGCGCCGCGACGCTCCCGGGGGGCACCGCCAGCACCATCCGCTCCTGGGCCTCGCTGATCCAGATCTCCGTGTAGGAAAGCCCGTCGTACTTCAGCGGCGCCCGATCAAGGTGCACCTCCGCGCCCAGGTCCCTGCCCATCTCCCCCACCGCCGAGGAGAAACCGCCCGCCCCGCAGTCCGTCAGGGCCGTGAACAGCGGTCCACCCCGCCCGTCCCGCGCCCGCAGGATCGCGTCCAGTACCCGCTTCTCCTCGATCGCGTTGCCGATCTGCACCGCGTGCGCGAACTCGTCGGCGTGTGTTGCCTCCATCTCCGCCGACGAGAACGTCGCCCCGTGAATCCCGTCGCGCCCCGTCCGCCCGCCCAGCGCGATGATCCGGTCGCCCGTTCCCACACGCCCCTCCACCCGGTCCCGCGGCATCACCCCCACGCACCCGCAGAACACGAGCGGGTTCCCCACATACCGCTCATCGAACGCCACCGCGCCGCTCACCGTCGGAATCCCCATCCGGTTGCCGTAGTCCCTCACCCCCGCCACCACCTCGCTCAGCACTCGACGCGGCGGCAAACAGCCCGGCGGAAGAGAAGGGCCGCACGCTGTCTTCTCTCCGACCTCTGCGCCCTCTGCATGCTGCCCCGGAGGCGCCACGCAGAACACATCCGTGCTCGCGATCGGTCGGGCGCCGAGGCCCGTGCCGATGACATCCCGGATGCACCCGCCGATCCCCGTCGCCGCCCCGCCGTAAGGCTCGATCGCCGACGGATGGTTGTGCGTCTCCACCTTCACGCACACGGCGTTGTCACCGTCGAAGGCGATGACGCCCGAGTTGTCCTTGAACACCGACAGTGTCCAGTCCACGCCATCCTCGACGAGTTCCCGCGTCGCCGCGGCCACCGTAGACCTGAGCAGGTTGTCAATCGTGACCGATCCGTCCGCATTCACCATGTGCCCGGGCCGCCCGGACCAGTCGATGGGATCGTCTGGTTGAAGTGAAGCGGCGCTGGGGAGCGGCGGAGTCGGAGAAGGTGCCGGCCGCGCGGGCGCCGCTCCCGCCTTCCCGCCGGGTGTGAATGTGAAGCCAATCTCCACCCGGGCTCGTTTCGGCACCGCGGGCGCTGCGCCGCCGCCGCCCCTCACTTCATCGCTCCGCCTCTCCGCCGGTTCGCCATTTCTCTTCGCTCGGTACACAACCCGAGACTTCATCGTCTTGTGCACGCAGTGCTCGGACCACGTCTGAGCGAGCGTCTCCAGTTCGATGTCCGTCGGCTCCCGCCCGACCCGCTCGTACTCCGCCCGGATCGCCCGCATCTCTTCGAGGCTCAGGAACAGGTGCGCATCCCGCGACAGCCGCTCCAGGTCCGCATCCCCCAGTCGCCTGATCGCCACTGTCCGCTGGACGAACGTGTACGCGTGCCCCCTGGGCAGTTCCGCCGGTTGGTACGGCTCCGTGTGAATCCGCTGGATCACCGGGTTCGCCAGCACCGCCCGCGCCAGGCGCGCGGCCCCCGCTTCATCGATGCCCGACAGGTCGAACCGCCAACCCGTGGAAACAAGCGTCTCCTGTCCAGTCAGGTCGCGCACCGCGTCCCGCACGGACTGTGCCGCGGGGTCCATCACTCCGGGCAGGGGATGCACCTCCACGATCACGCCGGCCACAGCGGATGCCCCGACCGTCGCCACCTCCGTGACCGGATCCGCCAGGAGCCGCCCCACCACCGTGTCCAGGTGGCGTGCCTCCAGGTCCGCCTCGATCAGGTACACCCGCGCCGAACGCGCCGCGGACAGTGTCAACCCGTGCGCTCCGGCCTGCCGGACCAGCGCCGCCCCACGCGGGTCATCCCCTCGCGACCGAACCTCAACTCTGTGGACTTGTGGCATGCGCCGATGGTATGGGCCTGTGGCGGGGGCGTCCCCCCTGTGCCGCCGCGTCAACCCGGCTACATTGTCAGCCAGTGCCACCAGGAGCCAACGGCCGCGTGCCCGCCCACCCGCCCGAGAGCGGCGTTATTCCGCGCCCACCCGCGGGTCACTTTCTGCTTGAAGTTGCCTGGGAAGTCTGCAACCAGGTCGGCGGTATCTACCAGGTTGTCCGGTCCAAAGTCCCCACGATGGCCGAGCGGTGGCGCGATCGCTACGCCCTCATCGGCCCCTGGGTAGAGGCCAAGGCCGCCCTGGAGTTCGACCCCACCAAACCCGCCGGCTGGATGGGGCGGGTGCTGGGCTCCCTCGCGAACGAGGGGCTGATTGTTCGCCACGGCCGCTGGCTCGTCCCCGGCAACCCCCGCGTCCTCCTCGTGGAGCACCAACTCCCCCGCCAGCGCCTCAACGAGGTCAAGCACACCCTCTGGCAGCAGCACCAGATCTCCTCGCCGCCCCAGGACCAGTGGATCGATGGCGCCATCTCTTTCGGCGAGGGCGTCCGCCGTCTCGTGGATCGCCTCTGGATGGAATGGAACGCCGGTGGCGCCGACCGCCGGATGATCGCCCACTTCCACGAGTGGCTCGGCGCCGTCGGCCTCCCGCTCCTCCGCAAACAGGGTGTCCCCGTTGCCACGGCCTTCACCACCCACGCGACCATCCTCGGCCGGTACATGGCCTCGAACGAGCCCGACTTCTACGAGCGACTGGCGAGGGTGAAACCGGAGGTCGAGGCCGTCCGCTACGGCGTCGCCACCCAGCACGGCATCGAACGCGCCTGCGCCGCCCAGGCCCATGTCATGACGACCGTCTCGGCCGTCACCGGCGAGGAGTGCCAGTACCTGCTGGGCCGCGCCCCGGACGTTATCGTCCCAAACGGCCTCAGCATCCGGCAGTACCACGCCGCGCACGAGATGCAGATCTTCCACGCGCAGTACAAGGAGAAGATCAACCTCTTCACCATGGGCCACTTCTTCCCCAGTTACTCCTTTGACCTCGACAACACCCTCTACTTCTTCACCAGCGGCCGCTTCGAGCCCCGCAACAAGGGCTTCGACCTCTGCCTGGAGGCCATGGCACGCCTCAACGCGGAACTCAAGGCGTCCGGTGCGGGCATCACCGTCGTCTTCATCATCGTCACCCAGCGCCCGGTGAGGTCGCTCAACCCGCAGGTGCTGGAGAAACTCGGGATCCTCCAGGAACTCCGCGGCGTGTGCCGGACCATCGGCGAGGGGCTCCAGGAGCAACTCTTCCGGCGCGGCGCCGCCGGCGAACGCATCCACCTGGACGACCTGGTGGAAGACTACTGGCGCCTGCGGTACAAGCGCACCCAGTTCGCGCTCCGCGCCGCCCGGCTCCCGCTCATTGTCACCCACATCATGGAGGACGACCAGAACGACCCGGTCCTGGTCCAGATGCGCGAGCTCGGCCTCATCAACCGCCCGGAGGACCCGGTCAAGGTCGTCTACCACCCGGAGTTCATCAACCCCGTCAACCCGCTGTGGGGCATGGAGTACGAGCAGTTCGTCCGCGGCTGCCACCTCGGCCTCTTCCCCAGCGCCTACGAGCCCTGGGGCTATACACCGCTGGAGTCCATGGCCCTGGGCGTCCCCGCGATCAGCAGCGACCTGGCCGGGTTCGGCCGCTACACCGCGGAGAACTTCCTCGGTCACGAGGAACTCGGCCTGACGGTGCTCGCCCGGCGCGGGCGTACGTTCAACGACGCCGCGGCGGACCTCACCCGCAAACTCGTGGACTTCTGCAGGATGCGCCGGCGCGACCGCATCGCCCTTCGGAACGCGGTCGAACGCTTCTCCTGGGAGTTTGATTGGGACACCCTCGGCGTCGCGTACCACCGGGCGCACGAAATCGCCCTCCGGCGAGCGGAGCATCCCACGCCCCAACGCCCGGTGCCTGCACCCGGACCATGACCTTTCCTCCGAACTGCCGCTGTGCTGCCCTGAGTCCTCTGCCTTGTGTCTTGAACGCTGCGATTTGATCTCTCTCTTGGGTCCCTTGTGCCCCTGCCCCTTGTTCACCTCTTCACCGACGGCGCCTGCTCCGGCAACCCCGGGCCGGGCGGCTGGGCCTTCATCCTCCGCCATCCTGCCAGCGGCAAGGAGATCGAACGCTCCGGCGGTGAAAGGACCACGACCAACAACCGCATGGAACTGATGGCCGTCATCGAGGGCCTCTCCGCGCTCTCGAAACCTTCGGGCGTGGACCTCTACAGCGATTCCCAGTACGTCCTCAATGGCCTCAATGAGTGGATGGAATCCTGGAAACGCCGCGGCTGGAAGACTGCGGGCAGGCAGCCCGTCAAGAACCGCGATCTCTGGGAACGCCTCGACGAACTGAAGACCAAGCACACCCTCCGCTTCCACTGGGTCCGCGGCCACAACGAGCACCCGGAGAACGAACGCTGCGACGCCCTCGCCGTCGCTGCGCGCGACAGGGCCGCCGGAGCGGGCGGTTGAACAGCCCCCGGGCGTGAGCGAGCGGAGCCCGAATCGGCGAGTTTTCATGGACGGAAGGGGCACCATACCTCTCTGGAGAGCGGCGCCACGGGAGCGTCCCATTGTGGCCAAGCGCCCTGAACATTCGCAAGGGGGAGGAGGCCGACCCCTACACTTGCCCCCATGGCCCAGAGCAAGCACACGGCGATCAGTTCGAAACGGCGCGGCACGGTCCAGCGGTGGACGGCCACGCTCATTCCCACGACGCGCGAGGCACCGGCAGAGGCGGTGGCGCCGAGTCATGTGCTGCTGTCCCGCGCCGGGTTCATCCGCCCGGTCGGCGGAGCGACCGCCGGCGGCGCGGGCGTGTACGACTACCTGCCGATGGCCTGGCGCGTGCTGCGGAAGGTCTCGGACATCATCCGCCAGGAGATGGACGCCGCGGGCGCGAGCGAGTTGCTGCTGCCGGCGCTGGAGCCGGTGGAGTTGTTCGCGGGCACCAAGCGCGACCTCGATTACGGCGACCTGCTCTTCAAGGTGACGGACCGGCACGGGCGGGTGGCGGCGCTGGCCCCGACGCACGAGGAGGTCATCACGGAACTGCTGCGCGGCGCGATCAACTCGTACACGCAGTTCCCGCTCAACCTGTACCAGATCCAGACGAAGTTCCGCGATGAGGCGCGCCCACGTGCGGGCCTGCTGCGCTGCCGCGAGTTCATCATGAAGGATGCGTACTCATTCCACCTGGCGGTCGAGGGGCCCGGTGGCCTGAGCGAGGCTTACGACGCCATGTACCGGGCGTATGTGAACTCGTTCACGCGGTGCGGGCTGGATTTCACCGTGGTGGAGGCCGAGAGCGGGCCGATCGGCGGCTCGGCCAGCCACGAGTTCATGGTGAACTGCGAGAGCGGTGAGGACACCATCTTGCGGTGTCCGGCCAGCGGGTACGCGGCCAACGTGGAGAAGTGCGAGATCGGCGAGCGGCCGGCCCCTTCACGAGGCTACTTCGGCGGCGAGCCCACGGGGGCGCTCGAGGAGGTCCACACCCCGAACTGCCCGGGCATCGAGGATGTCTCCAGGTTGATGAAGGTGAAGCCGGAGAACATGCTCAAAACAATTGTGTTCAGGGTCGAGGGGGGGTCCGCGCTCCGAACCGATACGGCCGGCGGCTCGATACGGAGCGCCGATCTGCCCGAGTGGGTCGTCGCGGTGGTCCGCGGCGACCATGAGGTGAACGAGGGCAAGGTCAAGGGCCTGGCGGGCGCGAGCGTGAAGATGGCCGACCCGGCGGAGGCGAAGGCCAAGGGGTTCTCCATCGGCTTTGTCAGCCCGCGCGCCGCGGTCGGGAAGAAGGGCGTGCTGCTGCTGGTCGATCGCGACGCCGCGGCGGGCTTCGACGATGCCAAGGGCAAGCCGCGGTTCTGGGCAACCGGCGGCGACAGACCCGACTATCACGTCAAGCACTTCAACTGGCATCGCGACCTGGGGGTGGACCCCGGCGCGGGTGTCTCGGACACGTCGATCATCGTGGGTGACGTGCGGAACGCCCTGGCGGGCGATCCGTCGCCCCGGGCGGCCGGCGCGGCCCTGGTGACGGCCCGTGGGATCGAGGTCGGGCACATCTTCAAACTGGGGTCGAAGTACTCCGACGCGATGGGCTTCTCGGTGCTGGACAAGGAGCAGAAGAAGCAGCCGGTCATCATGGGGTGCTACGGCATCGGTGTGAGCCGCACCATGGCCGCGTGCGTCGAGATGAGCCATGACGCCGACGGCATCATCTGGCCCGCGACCATCGCTCCCTTCCATGTGCTGATCGTGCTGATGAAGCCGGATGAGGCGTCGCACCGCGCCGCCGCGGACCGCCTGGCGGCGGACCTGGCCGATGCCGGCGCCGACGTCCTGATCGATGATCGCGATGAACGTCCGGGTGTGAAGTTCAAGGATGCGGACCTGGTCGGTATCCCCGTCCGCTTGACCATCGGCGACCGGGCCCTTGCCGAAGGCGGCGTCGAGTTCAAGGCACGTCGCGACAAGGGCAAGGGCGAAGTCGTGAGACTCGACGGGGCGGCGGCACGGTGTGTTGATTCTCTGAACGCGGGGTGAGACACGTTTGGATGGTCGGGTGCGCATCGGTGGAGCAGATGGTCGCGGCCCATGTCCTCTACCGTGCGCTCGGGTTCCGGCGAATAGACCGCTACGGCGGCGATCCGCTGCCGTGGACGGCCGACCCTGGGAACAGCGCGGCTCACAGGGCAATCCGGTGAGGCCGTAGACTGCGGCCGCCCATGCACGACAACCTCCATCCGCGACAGAGGTGGCCGACAACCCTCGGCTGGGCGTGCTACCTCGCCTGCTCGTGGACCTGGTGCATCGGGATGTTCCTACCGGTGCTGCTGGTGCGGGACTTCGGGCCGTGGGGGTTTGTCGTGTTTGCGGTCCCCAACGTTGTGGGGGCGGCGGCGATGGGGTGGGTGCTCTCACGCGGCGCCGCCGATCGCATCGGTGCGGTCCACGCCTTCGCGGTCCGCATGTTCTCGGTGGTCACCGTCCTGTTCCAGGCGTTCTTCCTTGTCTGGCTCGTCGGCGCCAACCGCAAAGATAGCGCGTTCTCGTGGACCGTGATCGCTGCGCTGGCCTCCGTGGTCGTGGCCGACTTCGCCTGGGCGCGCGGGGCCATCCATCGCCGCATGGTCCTGGCCGCGTGCACGCTCGCCGTCTCGCTGGCCGTCGGCATCATCGTTGTTTCTGCACCTGCGCCGGCCACCGCTCCAGCGCCGCGGTCCCTCGACGTGCTCGCGCTTGCGCCGGTGTGCTGCTTCGGCTTCCTGCTCTGCCCGTACCTGGACACGACGTTCCTCCACGCGGCCGGGGCGCAGGCGCGGCGGGAGCGCCGTGCCTCCTTCACGATCGGGTTCACTGTTCTCTTTGCCGCGATGATCCTGCTCACGCTGCTGTATTCCGGGTTCTTCCTGGTCGGCACCGCCATCATCCGGCCGGCGGGCGGATCTCTGCTGCGGGCCGCCCTGGCGGCGCACCTGGGCGTCCAACTGGCATTCACGATCATCGTGCACCCGCGCGGCAACACCCCTGGGAACCCCTTTGGTGCCGCGGGCTTCATCCTGGTGCTTGCCGTCATCGCCGCGGGGATCGTGGCTCCCGGATCGCTTGCCACACCCGAGTTCGGCGAAACCGTGTACCGGTGCTTCATGGGCTTCTATGGGCTCGTCTTCCCGGCGTACGTCTGGCTCTGCATGATCCCGACGAGAGACGGGCACAGCGGGACGGATGGGCGCAGCGGTCGGCGCAAACTCATGACCTGGACGGTCGCCGTCGCCGTCGCCGCCCCGGCGTTCTGGATGGGATTCATCGAGAGGCAGACCTGGTGGCTGGTACCGGGGCTGGCGGTGGTGCTGCTGGCGCGGCTCCTCGTGCCGCGGTCCGGCGGCGGCGTGCCAAGCAAGCCCTCTCCCGCTTGCCCGCCCCTGTCAGCCGCGACTTCGCCGGATTAGATACGGGGTCACGGTCGCGTCTCGTGTTCTACCTTCTCCCGCGGTCGCGTCATCCGAACATGCGGAGCTGCTCGCTCTCGTGCACGATGTCGGTCAGCGGGTGGTCGATGTCCAGGCGGTAGTCGCCGGTGTAGCACGCGGTGCAGTAATGATCCGGCGGGCGGTGGACGCACGAGAGCATCCCCTCCAGCGACAGGTAGTGCAGCGAGTCCACGCCCAGGTACTGCCGGATCTGTTCGACGCTGCGCCCGTTGGCAATGAGTTGGGTGCGTTCCGCGAAATCCACGCCGAAGTAGCACGGGTGCCGGATCGGCGGGCACGAGATGCGGAGGTGGATCTCGCTGGCCCCGGCCGAGCGGATCTGGTCCATCTTGGCCTTGGTGGTCGTGCCGCGGACGATGGAATCGTCCACGACGATCAGGCGTTTGCCGCGGACGATGTCCCCCACCACGTTCAGTTTCAGGCGCACGGCGGCGATGCGCTCGCTCTGGCTCGGCTTGATGAACGTCCGCCCCACGTAGCGGTTCGGCACGATGCCCTCGCGGTAGGGGATGCCGCTGGCCCGGGCGTAACCGTTGGCGGCGGAGCGACCCGAGTCCGGCATCGGCATCACATAGTCCGCCGGCACCGGGGCCTCCGCCGCAAGGCGCTCGCCGAGGCGTTCCCGCACCTCCAGCACGTTCTCGCCGAAGAGCAGGCTCGACGGGTTGGCGAAGTAGACGTGCTCGAAAATGCAGTAGGCGGGGCGCGGGGCCTGCTCGGTGAACCGCCGGCTCTCGACGCCGCGCTCGCTGAGCGTGACGATCTCACCGGGTTCAACCTCGCGGACGTACTCGGCCCCGATCACGTCCAGGGCAACGGTCTCACTGGCCACCACCGGCTCGCCCGTCGGCATCATGCCCAGGACCAGCGGGCGCCAGCCCCATGGGTCGCGGGCCGCCTCGATCCGGTCCGGGAACAGGAACACGAGGCTGAATGCCCCTTGCAGGCGGCGGAGCGTCGCGGCCAGGGGGTCGGGCGTGCGCTGCTGGAAGGGCGACGCGAGCAGGTGGATGATGACCTCGGTATCGCTGGTGGTGTGGAAGAGGTGGCCGGACTCCTCGAACCGCTGACGCAGGGCCGCGGCGTTGACCAGGTTGCCGTTGTGGGCGACGGCGACCTGCCCGGCGATGTAGTTCTCCAGCAACGGCTGGGCGTTGCAGGCGAGCGAACCGCCCGCGGTCGAGTACCGGTTGTGCCCGATCACGCCGCGGCCGGGGGCGCGGCCCGTGCCGTTCGAGTGGGCGCCGTTGTTCTCGTGCGGCGCAGGCTGGTGGGCCTTGTAATGGGCCTCCAGCCCCTGGATCACACGGTTGCTGAAGACCTCAGCCACCAGCCCCATGCCGGAGTGTCCCGCGAGCGTGTGCCCGTCGCTCACGGTGATCCCGGCGGACTCCTGCCCCCGGTGCTGCTCGGCGTACAGGCCCAGGTAGGTCAGCCGCACCGCGTCCGGGTGCCCCCAGACCCCGAACACGCCGCACTTTTCCTTCGGCGCATCGGACTTCGGCGTCAGGATGGGCAGCGGGAGCGGTGGCCGGCGGTTGCTCACGTGGCGTAATCGTAGCGTCCCACACGCCCGCCGCGCGAGCCGACACCAGGGCAAACTCACCAGCCACGGACGCTCACGGACACCCCAGCGCGAACTTCGTCTGGAAGCACCCGAAGTCCGACAGGTTCCGGGCCCCATCACCATTGCAGTCGGCGTACGGGTCGCCGAGCGCGAACTTCGTCTGGAAGCACCCGAAATCGGACAGGTTCATGGCCCCGTCCCGGTTGCAGTCCGGGTAGCACTGCCGCTCGTACGCGCCCATGTCGGCCACGGCCGCGCCGCCGGCGCCCCCCGGCACGCCCGTCGCGGCCGCCCCCGGATAGTCCACGAAGCGCAGGGCGCCCGCCAGATCGAGGGTGATCCCCGCGGGGACGGCCGGGTTGCTCGCGGCGTCGAGCGCGGGGGAGCCGGCGCCCAGTTGGTAGTTGCCGGGGCCCACGAAAAGAGGATCCGCCGCCGAGTTCCCCATCCCGGCGTACCCGCCCTCGACGTTGCTGTAGGTGACGCTCGCGGCAGCGTTATTCAGGATCTGGCCGCCCGTGCTGGCGCGGACGATCGCACCGGCGACGGTGAGCACGCTCCCGCCGCCGAAGTCGGCGGTATTGGACATGCCGCCGCCGCGCCCCGGCGCGGCGGTGTTGCCGTAGAAGGTGCAGTTGTACACTCGGGTCCTGGCGATTTCGTCAGCGTTGATGCCCCCGCCGGAGTCGGCCGCGGCGTTGCCCTCGAAGACGCTGTTGACGACCGTGACGTCGCACGCCACACCGCAACTTATCAGGCCGTAGTTGCCGATCGCGCCGGCGTAACCGCCGTCGGGGTCCAGGGCGTTCGCCCGGTTGTTGCGGAAGATGCAGCGGTCGATCAGGACGCTCACTCCCCGAAAGGCCTGGATCGCGCCCGACCACTCCAAGGCGGTGTTGTCCTCGAAGTGGCAGGCGGTGATGACGGTGGGTCCGCCCGTGAGCTGCAGGTTGATGGCCCCGGCCTGGAAGGAGGTGTTGCCGCGGAAGGTGCACCCGGTAAGGGTGAGCGAGGAGCCGTAGGACTTGGTGATGGCGCCCCCCGCGCCGCCGCCGCTGGCGCTGAACGTGGTCCGGTTCCCCTCGAAGAACGAGCTCGACGCGGACAGGGACCCATTGTCGTAGGTCGCGACGCCCCCGCCCGCGGAGAGCGCCGAGCACTGCACCACACGGCAGTCGTTCACGGCCACGACGCTATCCCGGCTGTACAGCCCCCCCCCATACCGTTCCTGACCGGGCCGTCGGCGTTGCCGCCGCGGATCGTGAGGCCGTCGAGCGTGCACTGCGTGGCCAGCAGCGAGACGACGTGGTAACTGTTCTCCGTGTCGTTCACGAATCCGGGCTGGTCATCGCCCGCGAGGTCCCCGGAGAGCACCGTGACATACTGGCCCGGGTCGCGTGCCCCCGGGTTCGGCGCGCCGAAGCCGGCGTAGCCGCCCAGAACCATTGTGTTGTGCGCGGCAAAGGCCAGATTCCGGTTGCCGCTCCCCCGGTCGGGGCGGTACAGGCCCTGGGCGACACGGACTTCCTGGGTCTGGCCGATCTCGGTGAAGGCGAGGGCGTCCTGGAGGTCCGTGAGGGGCGAGGACCAGGAGAGCCCGTCACCCCCCGGGGGGGCGGAGTCGTCGACGTACACGACAGCCGGCGGGGTGACGCCGGTGAAGAAGCAGCGGACCGGGCGCGGGCTGGCCGCGGTGTCGCCGACGGCATTGGACGACGTGACGCGCCAGAAGAACACCCGCCCGGCCGGGAGCGGCTGCGGATGCAGGTACTGGTTGCCGGCCTGGACGACGTCGATCTCCGGCGTCGTGAAGAGCGGGTTGTCATCGACCTGGAGGTGGTAGGTGTCCGCTCCGGCCGAAGCCCCCCACGCGAAGTCCGGCATCCACGCGGGGCCGAGCGCGACGCGGTGGCCGGGCGCCTGGAGCGCGAAGACCTTGGGCGGGCGCGGCGCCGGGTACAGACTTGTCAGCGCGTAGATGTCGCCATTGCTGAGGTACTCATAGTGGCCGAGGTGGTACTTCCACTCCGTGTAGGCCGGGAGCAGCGTGATCGTCTCGCTGCCGTCGCGGGAGGCTCCGATGCGCTGGTAGTGCATGACGGACTCGAAGTCGTACTCATCGTGCGTGCTCCCGGTGATATTGAAGGCGCCGGTGGTGCACATATTCGCGACGTTGACCTGGATATAGGAGTCGCGATCGGCGCGCTGCTGCTCGTGCCAAAGCCCCAGGGCATGACCGAGTTCGTGCATGATGACGCCCGGGGCCCACCACTCCCAGATGTTGACGACGCAGACCCCCCCGTTGGTCCCCACGCACGAGTTGTTCGAGGTGGGGTGGGCATTGAACAGGATGTAAGCGGCCTGGTTGGTGCGCGGGACGAAGTCCACGCCGCACACGGCCTCGATCGCGGTCATCGCGTCCACGGCCCGCTGCTGGTTCGTCGGGTTGACATTGCCGTTGAAGGCGTACGGGACGATGCCGCCGCCCCATGTGTTGGGTGCTGTGTTTCCGTCGGCGCAGTCGGCCACGCTGCACTCACCCCACGCGCGCACACCGGGGTGGTTGGAGTCATCCTGCGCGAACGCGAGCGGAGCGATAATGAGCGCGGCAACGGCGGACTTCCAGCGCTGCATGGCCATCTCCCAGTTCTTTGCACACCCCAACGAGGGCGGCCCCAACGGAGCCGCTCTCCCCTGATCGCGCGGGCCGCCGGGAGTACCGGGCAGTCCAGACGCACGTCATTGTACCAAAGAACAAGAAAACAAATTCAAATCAGACAGGAAATACCCGACCGTCACCCGAACGTGCAGGGATAGAACCATGCGTTCCTCGGCTAGGGGTACTCCTGCCGCGTGGGCCGCACCATGACGTTGTTCACATGGACGTGGCTCGGCTGACCAGTGATGAACAGGATGGTCCGGGCGACCTCTTCCGGGGTCAGGACCGGCGCGATCGAGTCCATGAACCGCCCGAAACTTTCGCGGTCGTAACCCGCGGCGTCCTGGAACTCGCTCGCCACGATGCCGGGTTCAACGAGCGTGACGCGGACGCCTTTGGGACCGATGAGCCGGCGGAGCGACTCGGTCATCATGTGGACGCCCGCCTTGGCCGCCCCGTAGAACGAACTGAACGGCGACACGTGCCGCCCGACGGTCGAGCCCAGCACCACGATGTCGCGCGGGCGGCGGATCCAGTCCTCGGGCGGCACGGAGGGCGCCGGCGGCTTGGGCGGTCCTTTCACGACCTCGACCGGCCCGGCCATGCGCTCGGCCGCGGCGCGCAGCAGGCGGGCCGCCGAGAGCAGGTTGACGCGGATCACGTCCTCCCACCGGGCCGGGTCGCTGTCGTACACGCTGCCGCGGAGGCCCCGCCCGGCGTTGACCACGACCAGGTCGGCCTCGCGGCCAAACCTGTCCCGGGCCGTGTCGAGCATTCGTTTCACGACGGCGTCGTCGGCCGCGTCCCCCGGCACGGCGGCGGCGCGGTCCGGGCCGATCTCGCGTACGAGGTGATCCAGGAGTTCGGCGCGGCGGGCGTTGACGATGACGCGGGCCCCGTCCCGGGCCAACGCCACCGCCACGGCGCGCCCGATCCCCGCGCTCGCGCCCGTCACCACCGCGACCCGTCCCTCGTGCGTGCTCATGAGGCGATGGTACTCGCCTCCGGCCGCGGCCTCGTCCACCGGTCCCACACGAAGTACACCGGGAAGCCCCCGGCCAGCCCGACCAGCCACTTCCATGTGTCGCCGGGGTTGTCGTAGATCGTCAGCACGGTCATGGCCGCGGCGGAGAGCACGAAGATGGCCGGGATGACCGGGTACCCCCAGCAGCGGTAGGCACGGGCGGCGCCGGGGCGGCGCCGGCGTTCGATAAAGATCACGGAGCCGGCGAGGCCGTAGAAGATCCACATGGTGAAGACAAAGCCGCCGGCGAGTTGCTCGAACCTGCCGTAGTACCAGACGGCGGCGCAGGACAGGGCGCACTGAACCCACAGCGACACCGCCGGGGTTCCGAAGCGCGGGCTGACGCGCCCGAGCCCGCGGAACAGCAGGCCGTCGCGAGCCTGGGCGTAGGTGACGCGGGCCCCCGTGATGATCGCGCCGTGGGTGGACCCGATCGTGGCGATGATGACGACGAGGGCGATGAGCGTGCCGCCGGCCGGCCCGATGAGCGCTTCCATGACGGGAGTCGCGACGTA
The DNA here is from genome assembly GCA_020849105.1 of Phycisphaerales bacterium. Taxonomy (GTDB): domain Bacteria; phylum Planctomycetota; class Phycisphaerae; order Phycisphaerales; family UBA1924; genus JADLGW01. Next base: position 21,478 of record JADLGW010000016.1, read on the forward strand.
ATCCGTGCCGCGCATGGCCGTGAGCGGGATCATCCAGATGTACACGGCGTTGACCGCGGTGTACAGCCCGATAAGGAACACCGTACCGACGACGTAGATCCGGGGAATCTGCCGGCCGGGTTCGCGCACCTCCCCCGCAATGGCCCCGACGTCCGACCACCCGTCAAAGGTCCAGAGGACGCTCGCCATGATCGGGGCCAGGGCGAGCAGCCACCCTGTGCCGTGCTCCACGGGGGTGAAGTTGGCCGCATCTCCCCGGCCCATCGCCACGGCCAGCACGACGATGCCAATCAGGGCCGCCACCTTGATCGAGGTCAGGACCCCGGCGACACCGCTGCCCAGGCGCAGACCCATCGCGTTGATCGCGGTCAGGACGACCAGCACAATGCTCGTGGTCACGGCGTTCGCCACCGGGTCGCCCGCCGCGTAGCCCAGGAACCGCTCGTTGAACTGCCCGGCGAAGATGATGGCGATGCCCGCGGCGGCGAACGGCTTGGCGAGCAACAGGTAGGACCACCCGAAGACGAAGGCGATGGCGCGGCCGTAGCCTTCGCGCAGGAAGACGTAGACGCCGCCGGATTCCGGGTGGAGCACGGCGAGTTCCGCGTATGTGAATGCGCCGAAGAGCGAGAGCACGCCGCCCACCACCCACAGGCCGAGGATCAGGAGCGCGTTGCCGGAGTGCTGGGCGATCTCACCCGGGGTGCGGAAGATGCCGCTGCCGATGACGATCCCGACCATGACGGCCGAGGCGCCCCAGAAGCCGATGGTGCGCTGCAGGTCGGGAGGGCGGGGGCCCGGTGTCGTCATCGAGCGGAGGGTACCGGGCGGGGAGGCTGCACGGAGCCGCCGGCCCCGACAGCCTCCGACGCCGCGTTGCGCACCCGCTGTTTCTGCTACGCTGAGCGGGCATGGCCACCGAATGGTCCGATCGCATCGCTATCGCGGAACTCCAGGATGAGCCGGGGCTCTCCGAGGAACTCACGCAACTCATCGCCCGCGTGGAGGCGTCCGGCGATCCACCGCACGTTGTCCTCAACTTCGCGGGCGTGACCTATCTGAACTCGTCCAACATCGCCCAACTCCTCAAACTCCGGCAGGAGTTGGGGCGGCACGCGCGGAAACTCCGCTTCTGCTCCGTGGGCGACCAGGTCTGGTCCGTTCTGCTCGTGACCGGGCTGGACAAGATCTTCACGTTCGCGGCGGACCCGATGACCGCGCTCGCCGGCCTCCAGATTGAGGATGCCGAGGGCGGTGAGGCCTGACGTTCAGGAGCCCTGCGGGGGCACACCCTTCTCCAGCGGCAGACCTCGGTCCGTCCATTCCTTGATGCCACCGACAAACAGCCGGACCCTCTCGTAGCCCAGCAGGAGCAGCCGCTTGGCCATTGCCGGGGCCAGCGGGCTGCCGGGATCGTCGCCGTACACGACGATCGTCTCGAAATCCTTCATCGCCGGGTCCAGCCCGAGGTCTTTCTGCTCCAGCGGGGGCAGATCCCGGCGCATCGCCCTGGGGAGGTGTCCAGCCTGAAACTCCGGCTGCGGCCGCGGATCCACGAGCAGGAGGGCCCGGGGCTGGGCCTTTGCCCGGTTGACCAAGAGTTGAAGTTCGCCGAGGCTGATGGGTTCCAGGCTCTTGTCGGAAACGTGGGTGTTGCAGCCGCCCGCAAGCAGCGCGAATCCCAACACAAGCAGAACAACAAACCTGCCGGGCATGAGGCGGTATAAAGTTGTCGGCATCACGGGACTATACCGGGACATGTCGGTAGGAGGCGGGCGCGGTGCGGGCATCGATTCTCATGGCGACGACGGCGGTGGTCGGGTCGGTCGGCGTCGCGGTGATGGCCCAGCCCGGAGGGCAGGTTGGCCATGCCACGGTCCGGCTCTGGTCTCCGATGGGCCCCCTTGTCGCCGGGCGGACTGGGATACTCGTCCTCGATTTCAAGATTGACGAAGGTTGGCACCTGTACTGGGATGGGCTGAACGACTCCGGATTCCCGCCGGAGATCGAATGGAAACTGCCCCCCGGGTTCGAACTGGCGGGACCTGTCCAGTGGCCTGCACCCGTGCGGCATGTATCACCGGGGCCGATCGTCGATCACATCTACGAGAAGCGTGTGATGCTGATGGCACCAATACGGGTTCCGAAGAACGCCGTGGGGACCGCGCAGATTGGGGCTGACCTGAAGTGGCTGGTCTGCAAGGACGTCTGCCTTCCCGGGGACGCACACCTGGTGGATACAGTCCAGGTCGTCGCTGCATCCGACCCTGCGGATACCCCGCCCCCGCGCGAGCCGGCCGAGTACACGGCATTCCGGGCGCGAGTTCCTGTACCCGTTCCCAAGGATGCGGGGGTCGAGGCCCGGGTCGGCGGCGATGCCGCGGACATCCGCGTGCCGGGGGCGACGAGGATCACGTTCTACCCGCTCGCGGCGTGCACACCGCCGGCGGACATCATCAACGAGGGCTCGATCAACGGCCGGCACCTCCACCTGGCGCTGGTCCCCAAGCCGGGCGAGGAGCCGCGCTTGGCCGGAGTGCTCGAGGTCGTGCTGGGTAGTGAGCCGGCACCGAGGTTCTGGTCCATCGATACCTCGCTGGCGGGCTCAGGCGAACAGAAGTAGCGTCGTGGTGCGCGGCCGTCGTGCGGCCGCGAGGGTTGGATACACATGGTCCCCACGGGGACGAACGGAGAATCGAGTCATGATGAACCGCAGGAACGTGTTCGGCGCGCTGGCCCTGGCGCTGGCGATGTCGATGCCGGCCATGGCGCAGATGGGCGCCGAGCAGCCGGCCAAGCCGCGGGAGACGCAGGCCGCCAAGGCGAAGGTGGGCGAGGCGGCCCCCGCGTTCGAGGCCAAGGACCTGGACGGCAAGCCCGTCAAACTGTCCGACTTCAAGGGGAAGGTCGTCGTTCTCGAGTGGTTCAACCCCGGTTGCCCGGTGGTCCAGATGCACTACAAGAACGACACGATGAACAGGTCGATCTCGAAGTTCGAGGGCAAGAACGTGGTGTGGGTCCGCGTCGCCACGGGGAACAGCGCCGATGACGAGGCCAACAACAAGGCCCGTGACAACTGGCACATCAAGACGCCCATCGTGATGGACGGCTCGGGCGCCATCGCCAAGGCCTACGGCGCGAAGACGACGCCGCACTGCTTCGTGATCGACACCAACGGGACGCTGGTGTACGCCGGGGCGGTTGACAACGGGAACCCGGGCAAGGTCGGCGACGTCAACTACGTCGAGAAGGCCGTCTACCAGACCCTCGCGGGAGAGACCATCACGACGGCGGAGACCAAGGCCTACGGCTGCGCCGTGAAGTATTGAGCGAAGGACCGATGGAGCAGAACCGGCCCCGGGACACCGGGGCCGTTCTCATTTTTTCGCGGCGGTTTGAGCCCGGCGCACGGACGTGATGACCACCGGGGTCACGGGCACGTTGGCCATGCTGCCGTCGGTGACGCCGCCGACTTCCCGCGGCGAGGTCGGCATGTGGCGGATCCGGTCCACCACGTCCATGCCATCGGCCACCCACCCGAAGACCGCGTACCCGGCGTTGCCGGTCTGTTCCCGGCCGGTGTCGAGTTTCGGGTTGTCCTGGACGTTGATATAGAACTCGCGCGTCGCGGTGTCGGGCCCCGCGTCCCGCGCCATCGCGATCGTTCCACGGGTGTTCTTCATCCCGTTCCGCCACTCATTCCTGATCGGTTGGTCCTTTCGCCCCGCCGCCGCATCCGCCTTCGCCCGTTCATGCAGGTCCGGTGTCCAGCCGCCGCCCTGGATCACGAAGCCCTCCACCACGCGGTGGAAGGTCGTGCCGTCATAAGCACCGCGGTCGGCGTACTTCAGGAAGTTCGCGACCGTGATCGGAGCGCGGTCGGGATCCAGTTCGATCTTGATTTCGCCCTCGCTCGTGGACATCACGATGTGGATGCAGCCGCCCTGCTCCTCGGCCTCGGCCCGGCCCGCGTGGTGGCAGGCGGTGAGCGCCCCGATCGTCCCGACCAGCGCGAGCATCATCAACGTCGTCCGCGGCATCTGGACCTCCATGGCCGCGAGTGTACCGGGTCTGCCCCGCGGTGGCGGGGGCCCGGTGAGGGGTGGTACGCTCGCGCCGCGTGCATCCCTCCCCCATTACCCCGCGTCTGCGCCTCCGCCGCGTATTCCTCCGCGCGGCGATCGCCTCGTTGGTGGTGGGCGGCGTCATCGCCGTGGCGGCACTGCTCCTGAATCGATTCAACGACCAGACCGGGCGCATTCTCCTGACGCTGGCCGCACTCGCCTTCCACTGACGGCGTCGCCATGGTGCTGCTGGGGCGGATGGACTTGGGCCGATCGGGTCAGCATCTGGGGGCACCGGTGGAGGCACGGCGAGGGGCTCTTCACGCTGCTGTTCCTCTGCGGTGCTGTGCTGCTGGCCCGGCCGGGCGCCCGGATCGTTGAGGCCCGCAAGGGACCGCCCGCGCTGGGCTGGGCCACCGTCGCCGCCGTACAACTTCACCCCGCGGTACTGCGGGTTGGGTGCTAGGGACAACCAAGCGTGAACCGCATCTGGAAGCAGCCGAAGTCCGCCAGGGTCAGCAGGCCATCGTCGTTGCAGTCGGCGTACGCGGCGCCAAGCGCGAAGTTAGTCTGAAAGCAGCCGAGGTCCGATAGATTGAGCACGCCGTCGGCGTTGCAGTCGGGGTAGCACTCGCAGCCCCAGCGAGCGAGATATGCGGAAACGCGTACGCCTGCGACGGTGAACTCACCGCCCGCCGCCACTTTCCCGCCAGGCATTGCGGCCACAGCATGCACTGGGCCGTTCATTCCCTCTCCCATGGTGGACCAGTTGGCCCCGTCCCACCGAGCGATCTGGTTCGCGGGCGAACCGCCCGCATTCTCGAACAACCCGCCTGCGATGATGTCATTGTTGGGGAGCACAGCAAGAGCCAATACCGAACCATCAATCCCCTGACCCAAGGTTGACCATGCCGTGCCGTTCCAGCGAGCGATTGAGGACGCTTGCGTCGTTCCTGCATTGTCAAATGCGCCGCCAGCAATCAGGTCGCCGCCGGGCAAAACAGCGAAGGCAAGCACGGCCTGCTGGTTCTGACCTGTGAAGGGCATCCCCCCGCCCATCGACTGCCACGCCGTGCCGTTCCAGCGGGCGATGTTCTCAACCAGCACCCCGCCGATCGTGCGGAACGTGCCACCCGCTACCAGGTCCCCGGTCGGCAAAACGGCCAGGGCGTGGACGGCATCGCTCATGCCTTGCCCCATCGGCAACCAGGATGACCCATCCCAGCGGGCGATGTAGTTCACGGTTGCGCCGCCGGCCACGGTGAAGTAGCCGCCCGCGACAACGTTTCCGTTGGGGAGGATCGCCAAAGCAGCGACGGAGCCATCCTGTCCGCCCGACGTGCCGCTTCCAAGAGCAGACCACGATGTGCCATCCCAGCGGGCTACATGCGCGGCGGGTAGGCCACCGGCCTGGGTGAAGGTCCCGCCGGCGTAAAGTTCGTCAGCAGTCCTTGCAGCGAGCGCGTGGACATGCAGGTCCATGCCCGCGCCGAGAGGCGACCATTCTGACCCCGTTCTGCGAGCGATGCGCTGGGCCGCGGTGCCCTCGATCATCCGGAATGCGCCGCCTGCCACCAGGTCGCCGTCGGGCAGGACCAAGAGGGCCTCGACCTCTGCGCCGGTGCCGCCATGGAGCGCCGACCAACTTTGCCCGTCCCATCTCGCAATCGTGTCCGCAGACTTGCCGCCCGCCGCGAGAAAGTACCCACCCGCCACAAGCTCGCCGTTCGGCATTGTCCCGACGGACTCCACTTGCATGTTCATCCCACCAGCCAACGGAGACCAGGCCGTGCCATCCCAACGAGCCACATAGGAGGCCTGTGTCGCACCCACCGCAGTGAAGGAGCCTCCCGCGATGAGGTCACCGTTCGGCATGAACTGCATGTCCGCGATCCCGTTGTTTGGCGCGGGCGCGTATGGAATCCATGACTGAGACCCCATCCACACAGAGATCCCTCGGTACCCTGCCGCAAACAGTCTTCCGTTGGAATCCATCCCGAATACCTGAACCGTGTGACTGGGCGCTCCGATCGATGACCAGGTCGACCCGTCCCACGCCTTCACAGTGTTGGACGCAACACCGCCGGCGACGAGTCGACCGTCCGGTAGCACGAAGAGCGCCCGCGCCATGTACACGCCGGTCCCTAGTCCCGACCAGCCGGTTCCATCCCACATCGCTACGCCTTGAGCGGGAGACCCGCCCGCTTGGGAGAAATCGCCGCACACGGCAAGGTTGCCGTTGGGCATCTCCACCATCGAGTACACGTTGCCGCTCGTCCCGCTGCCGAATCCGGACCACTCGTGCCCGTCCCAGCGAGCGACATGATTCACGGTGGTGCCGCCCGACCCCGTGAACAGCCCACCTGCAACCAGTGTTCCACCCGAGGTGACAAGCAGCGCCTCGACGCGAGATCCCAAGAAACCTTCAAAGCCGTCCCCAAGCGCGGCCCAGCTCTGGGATTCGGGCGTGAAGCAGGCCACACTCAGAGCCGGCGTCGACCCTGCGAGACTGAACTGACCACCCACCACCAAGATTCTGGGTTGAGGGCCGGCCCCATCCGGGTCCCAGACCGTCGTGCTGTAGACCGCTCCGTCGGTCCCGGGCACCCCGCCTCCCGGCAACCACTCTCGCTCGCAAGGTTGCCCCTGGACGACCGCTCCGAACGACACCAGGAATACCGAGAGAATGCGTCGCATCGAGCCTCCGCTGCATCTGGGACGGCAGGAACGAGACCTTGCGCGATGTCCACTCCGAGGGGTATTCCTCGATCGCGCCGCCAGGTTGCAAGAAAATCTAGAATTCATCGAAGTCTGTCGCGGAGCCTCGGACGCGAGCAGCGTGTCAGAGGGGAACAACCAATGGGCGGCTACTGCGCGAGAAACTGCGCCAGGTACCGCCCCGTGTGGCTGGCCTTGGTCCTGGCGATCTTTTCCGGCGGGCCGCAGGCGATGACCCGCCCCCCTCGCTCGCCGCCCTCCGGGCCCAGGTCGATGATCCAGTCGGCGCACTTGATGACGTCCAGGTTGTGCTCGATGACGACCAGTGTGTTGCCCGCGTCCGCGAGGCGGTTGAGGACGGCGATGAGTTTCCGCACGTCCTCGAAGTGCAGCCCCGTCGTCGGCTCGTCGAGCACGTAGAGCGTGTTGCTGTAGGCCCCGGGATTGTTCTTCGTCCCGCCGCCCTTGCCGAGTTCGGTGGCGAGTTTGATGCGCTGGGCCTCACCACCGGAGAGGGTGGTGGACTGCTGGCCGAGGGTGATGTAGCCGAGCCCGACATCGCGGAGACACTCGGCGAAGCGCTTGATGAGAGGGTTTGAGTCAAAGAACGCGCACGCGTCCTCGACCGTCATGTCCAGCACGTCCGCGATGGACTTGCCGCGGTAGCGGACCTCCAGTGTCTCGCGGTTGTACCGCTTGCCGGCGCAGACCTCGCACCGCACATAGACATCCGGGAGGAAGTGCATCTCGATCCTCTTGACGCCCTGCCCCTGGCAGGCCTCGCACCGCCCGCCGCCGCGCTGCGCCGGCACGTTGAACGAGAACCGCCCGGGCTGGTACCCGCGGATCTTGGCCTCCTTGGTCTGGGCGAAGACGCGGCGGATATCGTCGAAGATGCCGGTGTAGGTAGCGGGGTTGCTGCGGGGGGTGCGGCCGATGGGGGACTGGTCCACCTCGATCACGCGGTCGAGGCGCTTGAGCCCGGTGAGTTTGGTGTGCCTGCCGGGCTTGACGCGGGCCTCGTGCAGGTCGCGCTGGGCGGCACGGAGCAGGATGTCGCTCACGAGGGTGGACTTGCCGCTGCCGGAAACGCCGGTGACGCAGACGAGCCCTCCGAGCGGGAACACGGCGTCCACGTCCTTGAGGTTGTTCTCGGCCGCGCCGCGGACGGTGATGGCGTCCCGTTCCCTGAGCGGGCGGCGTCGCGCCGGCACGTCCACCCTCATGCGCCCCGAAAGGTACCGGCCGGTGAGCGAACCCGGCACGGCGCAGATATCCGCCACCGAACCCTGCGCGACGATGGTCCCGCCGTGCACGCCCGGGCCGGGGCCCAGGTCCACGACGTGGTCGGCCGACCGGATCATGTCCTCGTCGTGCTCGACGACGATGACGGTGTTGCCGATGTCGGTGAGGTGGCGGAGGGTGCGGATGAGGCGGTCGTTGTCGCGCTGGTGCAGGCCGATGGTCGGCTCATCGAGCACGTAGCACGCGCCGACCAGCCCGCTGCCGACCTGCGTCGCCAGGCGGATGCGCTGGGCCTCGCCCCCCGAGAGCGTCGCGGTGCGGCGGTCGAGCGAGAGGTATTCGAGCCCTACGGACATGAGGAAGCGCAGGCGGTTGTTGACCTCCTTCAGGATCGGCTCGGCGATGTGCCGCTGCTCGCCCGTCAGTTCCAGCCCCTCGACGAACGCCGCCGCGTCGGTGATCGTCAGGCGCGAGAACTCGGCGATGTTGAGCCGGCGGAGGAGAGACGGAGCCGCGCCGGGCGCCGAGGCTCGCCCCGCCCCGTCGCTTCGCCTCTTCGTCTCTTCACCCCTCGGTCTTCCGATGACACTCCCCGAGCACGTCGAGTCCGCCTCCACGGCGTGGGTGCTGCGGAGCAGGACGTGCAGCGCCTCGATCCGCAGGCGGTCGCCGCAGCAGGCGGTGCACGGCGTCTGGGAGAGGAACGTGCCGAGCCACTCTTTCACCGGGGCGTTCTCGGTGCTCCCCCACCACCCGGTGATGTTGGGGATCACGCCCTCGAACCTGCCGCGATACTTCGCCTCATCGGCGGCGGTGGTGCCGCGCATGAGGATGCGGCGTGCCTCTTCCGGGATCGCGCGGACCGGCGTTTCGTACGACACACCGACCAGTTTGCAGAACTTGCGGAGTTTGCGGTTGAACCAGGCACGGACCGGCCCGTTCTTGGCCCAGGCGACAACCGCCCCGTCCGCCAGGCTCTTCGTATCGTCCGGCAGCGCCAGCGCCTCGTCCATCTCCAGCAGCGTCCCGAGCCCGTGGCACGCCGGGCACGCCCCGAACGGCGAGTTGAACGAGAACAGGCGCGGGCTGAGTTCCTCCAGCGCGAACTCCGGGCGCTCCGGGTCCGCGAGTTTCGCGGAGAACGCGTGGTCCCTCCAATCAGAGCCCGGAGCGCCAGCGACAGGTTGACCCGCTCGCTCGCGCTCGGGGCTCTGTTCGACGCTGACGATCACGGCCCCATCCGCGATCTTGAGCGCCGCCTCCACAGACTCTGCCAGCCGCTGGCGCGCGTCCGGTTTCAGCACGATCCGGTCGATCACCGCATCGATCGAGTGCTTCTCGAAGCGCCCCAGGTCCAGCGGGTTCTCGCCCGGCTCCTTCAGCACGTCGCGCAGGTCCACGACCGTCCCGTTGACCCGCGCCCGCTGCCAGCCCTGCCGGGACAGGTCTTCCAGCACCTCGCGGTGGAAGCCCTTCTTGCCGCGGACAACCGGCGCCAGCACCATGATCCTGAGTTCTTGCGGAGGTCGGTTCTCCGAACCGACTGTCCCATCTCCGGTCGTCGGCTCGGAGGGCCGACCTACCCAGGACATGACCGCGTCCACGATCTGGGTGCTGCCGGTGGCGGAGATGGGTGCGCCGCTGCGTTCCAGGATCGTGCCGTCCTTCCTCACCTTTGTCGGAGCCCACGACACCGGCGTGCCGCAGCGGGCGAAGAGAAGACGCAGGTAGTCGTAGATCTCTGTCGTCGTGGCAACGGTCGAGCGTGGATTGGACGAGGCTGACCGCTGCTCAATGGCGATTGTCGGCGGGATCCCCTCGATCTCCTCGACATCGGGTTTCTTCAGTTGTTCCAGGAACTGCCGGGCGTAGGCCGACAGCGACTCCATGTACTTGCGCTGCCCTTCCGCGAAGATGGTGTCGAAGGCGAGCGAGGACTTCCCGGACCCGGAAAGGCCGGTCATGACGATCAGGCGGTCGCGGGGCAGGGTGACGTTGATACCCTTCAGGTTGTGCTCGCGGGCGCCGCGCACCCTGATCTCTCGTGTGTCTGAGGATCGCCTGGGTTTGATCTCCATGTGCGGCTCGATCATGCCGCGGCCCTCTCGCCCATCCGGCCCCGCCCGCCCTGCCCGTCCCGCAGCGCGCTGTGTATTCGGACTCTCCATAGTCACATCTGCATGGTAGGCGGGTTTTGTTCGCATATCGGGGAGCCACCTTTCGGTGGCGCCGAATCACCGCCAGTACCCGAGTTCCTTCAGGGTTTGCAGCATCGCGCGGGCGCGGATAGCCCACGAGCCGGCCTCGTGGAGCCGCCGAAGGTTGCGGTCAACCAGCGGCTGGTATTCGTTCCGCTTCGTGTAGAGGTCCAGCAACTGCCCGACCGGGTCCGACAGGTCCGCTTCCACCACCGGGTTGTAGCCGAAGAGTTCGAGCAGTTCGCCCGGGCACCGACCAACCGGCACGCATCCAGAGGCCATTGACTCGAAGTACCGCAGGGTCACCGTCTCGAGGCCGTGCGCTTCGGCGGGATGGGTCAGCGAGCGGGGGAAGCAGAGGGAGACGACGGCGTCCGACAGGGCCGTGTGCATCGAGGCGACGTCCGGGAACAGCAGTTTCCCGGAGTCCGCGCGGGAGTGGACGTGCGTCAGCCCGTGCTCCCTCAACCCGGGCTCGATCGCGGCGTGGTAGGGCGGATATTTCCGCCCCAGTTCCAGCACCGCGATGCCGCGCTGCACGAGCGGGCGCGACGGGTCGTACGCGGCGGGGTCGCACGCCTCCGGCAACCAGATCGTGCGGACGCCGCGTGCCGCGTCGCTCATGGCTTCTGTTGAGCCCCGGGATGAAATGAAGGCGAGGCGGACGCGATTGGCCCGGAAGATGCGGGCCCACTTGTCGTAGTTCTGGGGCCAGCAGTCGCACACCCACGGGATGATCTCTCGCCAGTACCCGTACGGGAAGGCCCGCAGGGCGTTCGGCCAGGAAAGCGGGACGATGCTCGCGGCGCCGCGCACCTGCACCACGTTTCGGATCATTTCCACCTTCCCAAGGCATCGCGCCAGAAAGCGAACCGGGCGCAGCCGCGTCCCGCATTGTTCCGGCACACCCTCGGCGGCCAGGGCATCGGCGAGCGCGTGGAGCGGCGTGTTAAGGCCGTTGATCGGGTAGCCGTCGCGCAGAACCGTCAAACGCATGGGTGGGGCGATTGTACGGCTTGTGGCGCGGCGCGCAAGTCCGTAGCATCGCGCCCCCGTGATGCTGCGGCGTCCCCATTGCGTCGTGCTGGCACTGGCCGGGTTGCTGGCCGGGACGGGTGCGCTCGCACAGAACGCAGAGCCGACCGGCAGGGATCTGGCCGGACTCCGGCTGCCCGCGGCGCTCGCGGAGGGTGCGATCGGGCTGTCGGCAACCCGGGCGACGGCGTGGCGCGAGGGTGACGGGTCCGACGCTGTGACGCGGGTCCTGCTGGCAGGTGACGTGAAAGTTCGCCTCGGGCTTCATGAGTTCGCGGCTGCGCGGGCTCTGGTGTGGATCGCGCCGCTGCCCCTGGGCGACCCGGAGCGCGGGCCCGGGGTGTACCAGGTGTTCGCCTATTTCGACCGGGTCTCAACACCCGGGGCCGACGCGGCGGTCGCGGTGAACGGCGATCGGCTGGGGGTTCAGGGGGTATTCCGGACGGATGCGCCGGTCGGATTGAAAGCGGACGTCATGCTGTCCGGGCGGCCGGAGGACGCGTTTGTCCGCGAGGGGGAGCGGGAACTTGCGGTCGTGCTCCGGCGGCTGAGATCCGGAGAAGTCGCGGCGCAGGAACCCATTCCGGGATCTCCGGAGGGCCCCGTACGCCGCCAGGAGACACCGCTGCGGCCGGGCCAGGAACAGCCCGGTGAGCCGGACTTTGACCGCAACGCCCCCGTGCCGCCGGACGCCGCTCGCCTGCTGCCAGAGCCGCACAACGAGCCCGTGTTCGCGGCGGACGGCCTGCTGACCTTCGCAACGGGTGGGGTTCACGGGGAGGCCGGCAAGGACGAGAACACGGTGACCGCGACCGGCGGAGTCACGGTGCAGTATTGGGATCGGCAAGCGGACAGGACAATCCAGATTACCGCCGAGCGGGCGGTTGTGTTCCTTGATCCCGGGCCGCTGATGGACACGGCGCAGTTCGACGTGCGGCATGTGCGGGGGCTGTACCTCGAGGGCGACGTGATCGTGGACGATGGGCACTACCGCATCCGCGCCCCACGGGTGTACTACGCGGTGCGGGAGCAGCGGGCGTACATCGTGGACGCCGTGTTCTCCACCTCGTTCGCTCGCGGCACCGTACCGCTCTACCTGCGGGCCAAGTCCATCGAGCAGGAAGCGAAGAACCGCTGGACGGCCCGCGGCGTGGAGATGACGAACACCGCGTTCTTCGACCCGCTGCTGACGCTGGGGACCGGTCGCGTGACGATCGAGCGCCAGGAGCGGCCCGAGAGCGACGGCGGGGACCGCACGCTGCTGGATGCCCGCAACATGACGCTCCGGGCGGAGGGCGTGCCGTTCTTCTACTTCCCCCGGTTCGTGGGCGATCCCGCGGCCATCCCGATCAAGGCCCTGGGGGTGGGCAACTCGACGCGCACGGGCGGGGTCATCACGAGCACCTGGGACCTGATGGGGCTGGTGGGGCACGACCCGATCGACGGCGTGCAACTGGACCTGATGGTGGACGGGTACTTCAAGCGTGGCGCGGGGCTGGGGCTCGCCTCGGCCTGGCAGACAGAGGAGTCCAGCGGCTCGTTCTTCGCCTACACGCTGCCCAATGACACGGGGACGGACCTGACCTCCGCCGGGTCGCGGCTCGGACACGACGGGGAGTTCCGCGGCCTGGCACTTCTGGAGCACACCGCGCAACTCAGCGACAGGTGGTCGATGCAGGTCCAGGGCGCCTACATCAGCGACGAGACCTTTGTCGATGCCCTGTTCACCGAGCAGGCCCGCTCCCGCAGGGAGTTCGAGAACTCCCTGTACCTGAAGCGGCAGGACGATAACACGGTGCTCACGGCGGAGATGTCGGGGACATTCAACGATTTCACCGCGAATCAGTACCTGCTCCAGACCCCGGGCTACACGGTGCAGCGTGCCCCGGAGGCGGCGTACGTCCGGATCGCCGACAACGTCTTCCCCGCGGCCCCGGGGGTCGTCACATATTCGTCGGAGTACCGGGCCGGGCGGCTGGCGCTGAACTTCACGGACCCCACCGCGTCCGAGTTCGGGTTCACGACAATCAACCGTTCGCTCCCGGCTTTCGGCATCCAGCCGAACGAGTCGATCGCGGACCGGCTGCGGGCGGCCGGGTACTCGGAGGGCTGGGTCACCCGCCTCGACACACGGCAGGAGATTGACGTGCACCTGGCCGCGGGGCCGGTGAACATCACGCCGTTCCTGGTCGGGCGGCTGACGGCGTGGGACCGTGATTTCTCCGGGTTCTCGCCCGAGGCCGACGAGCGGTACCGCACCTGGGGGGCAGCGGGGATCGTGCTGGCGACAGAACTGCAGCATGTGGACAACGGGGTGGAGTCGCGCCTGCTGGACCTGCACCGCATCCGCCACATCATCGCACCGAACCTGACGCTGTGGACGGCCGGGACGAACATCGACCGCAAGGACCTGCCCGTGTACGACGAGGGCGTCGAGGGGATCGCCGAGGGCACGGCTGTGAAGATCGGCATCGACCAGACCTGGCAGACGCAGCGCGGCGGGCCGGGCCGCTGGCGATCGGTCGACGTGTTCCGCCTGGACACGGACCTTGTGCTCTCCGGCGACGACGCCGACCCGGAGACGCCGATCGGCAGGTGGTTCGACGACCGGCCGGAACTATCCACGCTGGGGAACTACGCGACGATCGACTCCGCGTGGCAGGTGTCGGAGGTGGTGGCCCTGGCGGCGGGCACGGTGTACGACTTCGACCTGTCGCAGCAGGCGCGGTCGAGCGTCGGGGTGCTGCTCCAGCACTCGCCGGAGTTCTCCACCTACGGCGAACTGCGGTACATCAACTCGCAGGACCAGACGTACGTCAACTTCGGGGCGCAGTACATCCTGACGGAGAACTACGACTTCAACGGGTCGGTCACCTATGACACTGATCGCGGGGACATCCAGTTCGTCTCCGCGCAACTCCAGCGGTCGTTCTCCAATGTCAGCATGGGGGTCGCGGCGACGTACAACGACGTCACGGGCGAGACCAGTTTCGGGTTCCTGTTCCAGCCGCTGGGCCTGGCACGCGGGCGCGGGTTCGGAACGCAGGCGGGCGGGGCCGGGCGCGGGCGGATGATGGAGTGACCCGCTACTTGGCGGGGGCACCCCTGGCCGCGGCGCGGCGCTGCTTGCGATCGGCCTCGAGGATCTTGCTGTAGGCAAAGCCGGTCATGATGACGGGGATCACGGCCTTCTCGCCCGCGGCACGGGCGACGTCCTCCAGGCGGCGGGCCTTGCCCGCGCGGACGTCCGCGGTCATGTCGGTGACGGCCTGATCGATCACGGTCAGCATGTACCCGGCGATCTCCCACTTCTCCGGCGTGTCCGGGTAGAGGCGGCTTGCCTTGAGGATCTCAACCGGGAGGTAGAAGTACCACTTTCCTTCACGCTGGATGAGCGTGACGCCGACGCCCAGCGCGGGCTTGCCGTCCAGCAGCAACGCCGCGGTGTCGTCCGTCAGCGGCGACAGTGTGACGCGTTCGGCGCCGCGGGTGAGCCACGCGTAGGGGTCCGCGGCAACCTCCATGAACATCTTGTCCAGGAGTTGCTGCGTGCCACCGGTGGCGGCGGGATCCCCGGGCCTGCGGGCGGCCCGACCCGCCTGGGTCCGCAGGCCCACCATCTGGGCGACGAACGAGGTGGCCTTGCCTTCCCTGGCCGCGGCCTCGGCCTCGGCGCGGATATCGGCGACCTCCTTTGGGAAGGCCTGCTGGACGGCGATCCCGAGGTCAGCGAGGCTGGTCAGCACATCCCCGGCCTGATCGAGAAAGTCTCGGAGGTCCGGGGACTCGGCGTAGACCAGTTCGGTGAGGCGGCGGGCATCGCCCTGCTCGACCATCAGGCGGGCGGTGGCGAGGGTGTCCTGCGGCGTGGCCTGGCTGTAGCCCTTGTCCCGGCAGCCGGAGAACGCACCGAGTGCCGCGACGAGAACCGTGACAAGCCTGAAGGTGTTCATTTCCACACCCCTGATACGTCCTCACGAACGGGCTGGTTACGCCCGTAGCGGGGATGCGTAGACTCCCGCTGATGCGTCTGATCGTCAATGGTACCGAAACTGTGGCCCCCGACGGCACCTCTGTTGCGGGGCTTGTTGAGCAGATGGGGCTCGCCGGTACGGCGTGCGCGGCTGAGGTGAACCGGGAACTTGTGCCGCGGCGGGAGCAGGGTGGTCGGCTGCTGCGCGAGGGCGATACGGTGGAACTGGTGACCCTTGTGGGGGGCGGGTGATGAGCGGGGTCGAGGTGAAGGTGGCTCCCCCCATGTCCGCGGCGGCGCCGCTGGTGATCGGTTCCCGGTCCTTCACGAACCGCCTGATCGTGGGCACGGGGAAGTACCGGGACGGACCGACGATGGCGGCAGCGCTGGAAGCAGCGGCGGCCCAGGTCGTCACCGTGGCGGTCCGGCGGGAGCGGCTGTTCAACGAGCGGGGCGAGTCCCTGCTCTCATCGCTCGACCTGCGCAGGTACACGGTGCTGCCGAACACCGCCGGGTGTTTCACGCCGGGGGACGCGGTACGGGTGGCTGAACTGGGCCGGGAACTGCTGGACCAACTGGGCAATCCGGGTGCGAACTGGGTGAAACTCGAAGTGCTGGGGGACAAGAAGACGCTGCTCCCGGACCCGGTGGGCACGATTGAGGCGACGCGGACCCTCGTGGCCGGGGGCTTTGAGGTCCTGGCGTACACCAGTGATGACCCGATCTGCGCGGCACGTATCAAGGATGCGGGGGCGACGGCGGTCATGCCCGCGGGCAGCCCGATCGGCTCGGGCCAGGGCGTCCTGAACCCCAACAACGTGGTGCTGTGTCTGGAGGCCCTCAAACTGGGCGACCCCCACTACCCGGTGATCGTGGACGCGGGGGTCGGGGCGGCGTCGGACGTGGCCGCGGCGATGGAACTGGGCGCCGATGGGGTGCTGCTGAATACTGCCGTGGCTCATGCCCGTGACCCTGTGCTCATGGCGAGCGCGATGCGGCACGCCTGCATCGCCGGGCGCGAGAGTTATCTAGCGGGGCGCATCCCCCGTCGGCTGCACGCCTCCGCCAGCAGCCCCTGGGAAGGTGTCGTGTCCTACGTCCCGGGAGAATGAATCCGGCCCGGCGGGTTGACGGGCCGCGGATCGCTGGTATACTTGCATAGTGGTGCAAGCACGCAAGCAATCGGGCGGTGCGACCCGGCTCTCGATCGACGGGCTGCTGGACCCGGCGCTCTTCCGGGCGCTGTCCGACCCGACGCGGCTGCGGCTGCTGGCGGCTCTGGCCGGGCACGGGCGACCCTGCGGCGTGGGGGAGATCGCCGAGGGGGCGGGCGTCGACCTGTCGGTCGTCTCCCGGCATCTGTCGGCGCTGGCGGACGCGGGGGTGCTCCAGGCGACGAAGCAAGGCCGGCGGGTGTCGTACCAGGTCCGGTTCTCCGCGATGGCGGACATGTTCCGGGCGCTGGCGGGGGCGATCTCGGCGTGCTGCCCGGGCGGCTGCTGCGGAGGCGCGTGCAACTGCGGATGTCCGTGTACGGGCCCCGGGCGTTCCGGGGCTTCATGTTCTTCAGCGAAGGGAGTCGGGTCATGAGCGATCAGACGAAGGTCGGTTGCCCCTGCGGCGAAGATTGCTGCTGCGGGCCGGACTGCAAGTGCGGCAGCGGTTGCTGCTGCGGCAAGTAGACCCCCGGCCCGTGCGGCGACGCGCGGGCCGGGGATTCAGGAGCGGAGGTTGGGCCCCGCGCCACGCGGGTAATGAAAAACCAGCGTCCGGGCGGGCGCCCGGGACGCCGGTGATGAAGTGGGCGCAACAGGGCTCGAACCTGTGACCTCGGCTATGTGACAGCCGCGCTCTAGCCAACTGAGCTACGCGCCCGTGCGGGGAGAAGGATATGCGGGGTCGTCCCCGCCGTCACGCCGGCTGGATCGCGAAGCGGGCCCCGTTGGGCCGGATGGTGACGGTCTGCTTCAGTGAGCCCGGCAGCCCGGAGGCCGAGCCGCTGCCGAACTCACCGACCCGGAAGGCTCCGGTGATGAACTGGAAGGTCTGCCCGGCAACGGGTGGCGAGAGGTAGATGCCGCGTACATCGCCCGCGAGGTTCACATTCAGCGTGGCGGTAAGCCGGCCGAACTCGCCGGGCGATGCCACGCTGATCTCCAGGCGCGACGCCGTTCCCAGCACGATGTTGCCGGTGACCGCGAGATGGGAGGCCGCATCCACCTTGATCAGGCCGCTGTTCACGAAGTTCTGGTTGACGCTGGGCGTGAGGCTCAGCACCGCACCGTCCAGGAGCGAGAGCACGCCGGCGTTGGCGCGGAGGGTCGAGAAGTTGGTGATGCGCCCATCCCCGTGAATGCGGAAGTCCGCGCTGGCGGTCTGCACATCGGCGTCCTGCACCGTGAGGGTGGCGCCGTCGCGGACCTCCCACACACCGCCGGAGAAGACGCCGGCGCCGAAGTTCGAGACGCGCGACGCGCCCAGGATCAGCGTGCCGGCCTGCACGTCCACGGTCCCGCTGACGGTCAGCGTGAGCGCCTGGGCCGCCAGGTTCAGCGTGTGGGCGCCGGTCTTGTTCAGCACACCGCCGTTGGTCAGCGTGCTCGCGCCGCCGGTCGTGGTCAGGGCGCCCGTGGAGGAGAGGTTGAGTTCGCCCTGGGACGAGTTGGTGACGCTGACAAAGTTCCAGACCCAGTTGCCGCCGGTCCAGGCGATCACGCCGCTGTTGGCAACCGAGCGCTTCAGGGTCTTGGCGCCGTTGCCCTGGAGGATCAGCGACCCGGAGCCGGCCACAATCAGCAGGCCGTCGCCCTCGACCGTGCCGCCGGTCCACCTGACAACGCTCAGGACCGTCACGCTGGGGAAGCCGCTGAGCGTGCCCCCGCCCAGCGTGAAGGACACCCAGTCGAACACCAGCGATCCCTGGCCCTGGCCCGTGAGCGTGCCGAGGTTGACCCCGCCGCCGTGCAGCCGCAGGCCGCCGGAAATGACGTCCACTGTGGCGGCCGTCTGGTTCGTCAGGCTGACGCCGCCGGCGGCGTTGTCGAAGATCAAGGTCAGCCCGCCCGTCTTGGTGAACAGGCCCGTGTTGATGAACCGGTTGACCCCGCCTCCGCTGTAGTACAGGTCGGTACCGGTCGTCCACTCGCTCTTGTTGATGATGACGGCATCGGTGAACTTCAGGCGGCTGCTCCAGACGACGGTGCCCCGGTTGTCCAGCGTGCCGGTGAACCCCTTGGTGGAACCGGTGGACGTGAGCGAACCGCCCTGTGCGATGGTCAGCACGCCGCTGCCGAGCATGGTCCCGGCGAGCCAGGTCATGTCGCCGGTGACGGTGAGGTTGCCGGTCCGGCTCATGACCCCGGAGCCAAAGGTGAAGTCCGTGACCGAGCCGGCGCCGAAGTAGGTGAGCCCCCCCGCCGCGAGGTTGAGCCTGCCGAGCCCGCCGAAGGTCCCGAGCACCTTGTGGACGCCGCCGGAAAGGGTCAGGATTCCGCCGCCATCGATCGTCGTGTTGCTCGCGATGATGTAGCCGGCATCCTTCAGGACAACGGTCGTGCCGGCACGGGCGCGGACGTTGCCCGCGGCCGCGCTCCCGCCGCCGGAGAGGGTGAGGGTCCCGGCCCGGGCCTCAACAAGCCCGACCGACTCGAGGCGGACGCCGACGGTGCTCGCGGTGGCGCTGGTCCCGTTCCGCGCGATGGTGCCGCCGGCGTTGAAGATGAGGTTGGTCCCGTTGACGCTCACGATCGTGCCCGGCGACTGAAGGTTGATGGTGCGCCCGGCGAGGTTGGTGATCCGGCCATCGATGAACCGCCAGTTGCCGCTCGCCCAGGTGATCGTGCCGTTGTTGACGATCTGGCGGGCGAGCGTGACCGTGCCGTCCACCCGCAGTTTCCCGGCCGGCCCGATCCTCACCGTGCCGGACCCGCTGATGAGGCCGCCCGTCCAATCGAACGCGGCCCCGATGTCCAGGTGGCCCGCGCCGGCGATGATGCCGCCGGAGAGATTGAGCGGCCCCAGGGAGTTGAGCGACACGGCCGTCATCAGCGTCCCGGCGCTCACGCTGAGCGTCTCGAACGAACGGATGGAACGGACAAAGGTCGTCACACCCTGGTCGTGCGTGATAGTCAGGCCGCCCGGTTGGTCGAGCACCACGTCGTCGGATGGGCCCGGCAGCACGTCGCCCGCCCAGTTGAGCGGGTTGTGCCACGAGTTGTCGCCGCCGCCGCCGTCCCAGGTGATGGTGGACAGGAGTGTTCTGGACTCAAGCGCTTCGAGGGCGAGGAACGACTCTGGGCGGCTCCGCATGGCTGACCTTTCACGCCCGATGGGCACTGGCTCGTCGCGTTCGGGCTCCCCGGACCGGCGGGGCGTCTCCCGCCGCGGCGTGGATGGGCGAGCCCGCGCGGGCACGCCCCAGCCGTCCGGGCCGCGAGACCTTCGCCCCGCCTGCCCCGAAACCCCCGCTCCCCCCCCCCGCTCCCCGTCGGCGAGACTATACGGCGGCGGGCCGGTGTGGATCGCTGCTTACGGGCAGCCGAGGGCGTACTGCGTCTGGAAGCACTGGAAGTCGGCCAGGTCCCAGTGCCCGTCGGCGTTGCAGTCGGCGTAGGGGGTCTTGAAGACATGGTTGGTGGTGAAGCACCCGAAGTCGGCGAGCGTGAGGGCCCCGTCGTTGTCGCAGTCCGGGAAGCAGGGCCGGCGCTCCGGGGCCTGCGGGCAGCCCCAGCGGGCGACGTGCCAGGAGTACTCGGTGCCGGCGTAGTAGAACAGCCCGCCGACGTAGAGCCCGCCGGGGTTGGGCCCCGGGCCGTCCTCGTCGAAGACGCCCAGCGCATCGACGCCGGTGCCCTGCCCGAAGCCGGTGACGCCGACCGCGCCGGGCTCTCCCAGCGCGTGCCACTGCTGCCCGTCCCAGCGGGCGATCCCGTGGACAGGCATCTGCCCGGCGTGGGTGAAGAGCCCGCCGACGAAGAGTGATTCCCGCTCCGGCCCCGGGCCGTCGGCGTCGAAGACGGCCATGGCGTTGACGGTGGAGTTGAGCCGCTCGCCGGGGCGGACCCAGTGCTGCTGCTCGTCCAGGCGCATGAGCGGGTCGCTGAGAGTGGTGCCGTTGATGCGGTAATACCCACCGACGTAGAGCGATTCCGGGTGCGGGCCCGGCCCGTCGTCGTCGTAGACTGCCAGCGCATCGACCGTGCCGAACCGGATGAGCGGCGAGCCGACGGCCTCCCAGGACTTGCCGTCCCAGCGCCCGATCTTGCGGATCGGGTCGCCGGGGTTGTCGCCGAAACTGCCGCCCGCGTACAACGCTTCGGACCGCGGCCCCGGGCCGTCGTCATCGAACGTTGCGAGATCATAAATACCACCGGGCAGCCACGAAAGATTCGGCGAGGGCAGCTCCTGCCAGAAGGCCCCATCCCATGACACTGCACCAACGCCGCCCGGCGTAACCAGGTGGAGTCGGCCGCCCAGGTAGAGCCTGGTCGGGGGGCCACTCGGACGGTGCCATCGCGCGGCATAAGCAACCGCGCCTTTCGGCCCATCACCGATGGCGTGGAATCCATCCGACTCCACGCGCACAACCGTGGGTAGTTCGACTCCGGCGAACGATGGATAGAAGAATCCCGCGATGATGCCGCCCGGTTCCCCGGGGGCTGCCGGACCGGCCGCGTTGACACTGCTGTTCAGCGGCGGGCGCCCGTACGGATTGGCGAAACTCTCTCCATCACAGAACGCGATCCGCTGCGGCCATTGACCGGCGAGCCCGAGGAACCCGCCGCCGGTCATGAGCGTGCCGTTCGGCTCGGTCGGGTTCAGCCCCCGTGCCACCCCGAACCCGAGCGCCTGCCAGCCGGCGCCGTGCTTGAGACCCCCCCAGCCAGGGACGCATTGCGCCTGCAGGGACCACGACATGCTGAGCGCAATGAACGCCGCGCGCGCGGCGCTGGACCGCGCGCGCGACGACAGGTTGAACTCGGGGATGAGATGCACCGGGTCCCCTCTCAGTTCTGCTTGTAACACACCGTCACGAAGTCCTTTCCCGTGGACGACGAGTACGACGTGCCGGTGATGAACACCAGCGGCTTGCCGGGGGACGCGGGGTCGTCGACCGCAACCGCGTGGCCGGCATCGTACCCGGGGTTGCCGGTATCGCTGAAGAGCGTGTACCAGGACACCGCCGCCGGAGTGGCGATGTTGTACTTAAACGTCAGGGCGTCGAAGTTCCCGCTGGTCGCGGCCGTGGAGCGCCCTGTGATGAACTCCTCGACCGTCGTGGAGCCCGGGACGGCCCGGATCGCGACCCCCAGCCCTTCGTGCTGCCGGCTCGACACCGGGTTGAACGTCACCGCCCAGTCGAGCGAAACGCTCGCGACGCCGGCGGCATGAGTGTAGAGCGCAGTCGCGACGGTGTAGGTTGGGCTGGGCTTTGAGTAGCCGGTCAGGCAGAGGCGAAAGTTGCTCCCGTCGTCGACGACCCGGGCGTCCGTGCAGTAGTCGTCCTCTCCGAAATCGATCGTGCCGGTCCACAGAAGGTCGCCGCCGATGGAGCCGCCCAGGTCCTGGTACCCGATCGCGACGAAGTCGTGCGGGTGCGCGTACTCCTCGCATTCGTAGGTCTGCCCGACCGTGTAGAAAGCGTTGGCCGTGACCGACAGCGTCTGGTCGCCCGGAAAGGTGAGCCCGGTGCAGGTGTCGTCGAGCCCACACCCGTTGTCGTAGCGGTCGCTCCAGTGGAGCCCGGTGTTGTTGAACATCAGCGCGACGATGTCGTCGTCGCCGCTCGCGCCGTCCTGGGACGTGCCGTTCATGGTCACCTGCAGCGCGACCGAGTCGCCGTCCTCGACGATGATCGGCCCGCCGATCTCGCAGGATCGGTCGTTCCCGCCGAAGTCGTACGCGCGCACACCCGCTCCCCGCCCCCCGATGCTCGGCCACGCCGGATGCAGGTTGCCGTCGATGTCGTAGGCGATCGCGATGATGTCCTGGCCCGTGGTGGAGGTCTCGGTCGTCGCCGCGACGACGACGGCCTCACCCGCGTTGGTCACGCACGTGATGTCGGTCGGCACGTCCTCCGCGTAGACCACGGGCGGGCCCGCGCTCTTGACGCCCTTGTACCGGCGCACGCCGGGGTATTCGGGCCTGTTTGGGTCGAACGCCCACGGATTCGATCCGAGCGTCGGATCAAGATCCTTGTCGTACTTGATCGTGATGACATCCATCGTGCCGTCGGTCGGGTTCTCCGACTCGCCCGTCACGTACACGTTGCCCTCGGCGTCCACAGCAAGAGCGACGGCCTTGCTGTTGACCTCCGTGCTGGCGCCGTCCGGCGGGTAGTACGCCCGCTTAGTGGCGACCTGCACGGGGCTCGAGTTGTCATCGGGGTTGTAGCGGAAGGTCGCAAACCGCGTCTTGCCGTTGGCGTCGGTCACGTAGCCCGTCGTGAAGACGTACCGCTCCTGGGGGTCCGACGGGTTCTGCCAGAACACGATGTCCCGACCCTCGTCATCCGCGCTCACGCCGGCCCAGTGTTCGCGCCCTCGCCAGTGCTGCTGCAATGGCGGCACCAGCAGCCCCCCCCCCCCCCCCCGCACCCCCGCCCGTCGCACCGGGCTGCCCGAACGCAAGGGATGCCACGCCCAAAGAGAGCGCCGCTGCCGAAGAAACAGAAAACTTCCGCATGTGAACCTCCGCGTCTGCGCCCCTCGTGGGGCTTGTCGGCGGGCGAGGTCGTGTACGCACCGGGAACCCGGGTCTCACTCGCCCACGCCCAGTATGCCGCGCGCCCGGACACATGTCAAGGGAATTGTTCGGGATCGCATTGACTGTCTCCCGCCGCGAACCCGCGCGTCTATACTGGAGCGCCCGGAGGTGGTCGGAGGCCGGGCACGCCCCGGGTGGAGTTCGTATCGGGGCGACAACCGCAATCCGGGATTCACGCCGCCCCCGCGGCACATCCCAAACCCAAGCGCCCTTGCGCGGGGTCCGTGGGGAACGCCCCACTCCGACCGAGCCCGCCGGTGTCGCTGCCCCAGGTATCCTCATGGCCAACTCACTCGTCCAAGACCTCATCGAGTCCGGGATCCACTTCGGCCAGCGGGCCAGCGGGTGGAACCCGAAGATGGGCCCGTACATCTACGGGAAGCGCAACGGCATCCACATCATCGACATCAAGGAGACCGTCAAGGGCCTCCTGCTTGCCAAGAGGTACATCGCCAGGACGGTGAGCGAGGGCAAGGACGTCTGCTTCGTCGGCACGAAGCGCCAGGCCAAGTCGGTCGTTGAGGAACGCTGCCGCGACGTGGGGCAGCCGTTTGTCACCGAGCGATGGCTGGGCGGCACCCTGACGAACTTCCGGACGATCCGGTTGCGCCTGAAGCGCCTGGAGGAACTGGAGGCGGTCGAGGCGAGCGACAACTTCGCCAGTTACTCGAAGAAGATGGAGAGCCAGTTGCGGCGCGAGAAGGCGAAGATCAAGCGGAACCTGGACGGCATCCGGACGATGGACAAACTGCCGGGGGCGATGGTCGCCCTGGACGTCCGCCATGAGGAGACGGCGCTGAAGGAAGCCCGCAAACTGGGCATCCCGACGATCTGCCTGATCGACACCGACGGCGACCCGGAACTGGCCGATATCCCGATCCCCGGCAACGACGACAGCATCCGGGCGATCGACGTGATCATGCGGGAACTGTGCCTGGCCGTGTCCGAGGGCAAGCAGAACCGCCAGATGGTGGACGGCAGCCAGCGCCAGGCCGGCGGTCAGGTGGAGCGCCCGCGCAGCCGCCGCGCGCAGTACCGCGCCGACGACGCCACGCCGCCCGACTCCGGCGACCAGGACGGGGCCGCGGCCCCGGCCACCGCCGCGACCGGTCAGTAGCCAAGAGCACGCTCACATTCGCACGCACGCGGCCCGGCGGGAGACACGCCGCCGCTCCCCGATTCCCGAACACAGGACCGCCCCATGCCCGAGATCAGCGCCAAGGACGTGATGAACCTGCGGAACCGCACCGGTCTGCCCATGATGGACTGCAAGTCCGCCCTGGTCGAGGCCAAGGGCGATGTGGACGCGGCCGAGGAGATCCTCCGCAAGCGGCTCAAGGGCAAGATGGACAAGCGGACGGACCGGGCCGCGGGCGAGGGGCGCATCGCCATCGCCATCAACGAGGAATCCGGCGTCGCCTCCATTATCGAGTTGCGGGCGGAGTCGGACTTCACAGCCAAGAACGAGAACTTCGTGAAGGGCGCCCAGCGCGTCGCCGAACTGGCGATCGAGGGGCCGTCCGGCGACGTGCCGGCCAGCCCAGAGATCACGAAGGTTGTGGACAACCTCCGCATCAGCACCGGGGAGAACTGCTCCTACGCCCGCGGGCACAAGGTGGCGGGCGAGACGGGCACCACCGCCTACGGCAAGTATGTGCACCACGACGGCAAGACCGGCGTGCTGATCCAGGCCACGGGGTCGATCGGCGACGAGACGCTGCGGCAGTTGTGCATGCATGTGACGGCCGCGGTGCCCCGCCCCGCGGGGATCACGGCCCAGGACGTGCCGGCGGCGATCGTCGAGAAGGAACGGAAGTTCCGGATGGAGCAGGCGATCGAGTCCGGCAAGCCGAAGGAGATCGCCGAGAAGATGGTCGAGGGCGGGATGCGGAAGTTCTTCGAGGAGATCGCCCTCATGGAGCAGCCCTTCGTCATGGACGTGACGAAGAAGGTCAAGGACATCGTCGGCGGCAAGGGGGAAATTGTCGCGTTCTACCGCTGGCAGGTCGGCGAGCAGGCCTAACAGAGCCCGGAGCGCGAGCGACGGGTTCCGTCAGAGTCCGTCGCGGAAGCGACGGGTGCAACCCCACGTTCCCGCGTGGGGCTCCGAAGGAACCCCGCGCTGGCGCTTGGGGCTCTGACAGGGCCCGGAGCGCAAGCCACGGGAACACCGGCTGGAAGCCAGCGTCACCCTGTGCGATAGTCCTGTGTGGACGCCCCGAGTTATGTCGGCCGCGGCGGGCTGAAACTCCGCCACGCGCTCACCGAGTTTCGCGTTGACGCCGCCGGGCTGACCTGCGCCGACCTCGGGTGCAACGTCGGCGGGTTCACCGACTGCCTGCTCCGGGCGGGGTCGGCACGGGTGTACGCCGTGGACACCGGGTACGGCGCGCTGGCGTGGACTCTGCGCCGGGATCCGCGCGTGGTCGTGATGGAGCGGACCAACGCCCTGCACGCCGGGCCGCCGGAGACGGTTGATCTCGCCGTGATCGACCTCGGCTGGACGCCGCAGCGGCGTGCGGTCCCCGCGGCGCTGCGCTGGCTCCGCCCGGGTGGTCGGATCATTACGCTCATCAAGCCGCACTATGAGGTTGAAGCCGCGGAACGGGGTCTGCTCACATC
Organism: Phycisphaerales bacterium; assembly: GCA_020849105.1. GTDB lineage: Bacteria > Planctomycetota > Phycisphaerae > Phycisphaerales > UBA1924 > JADLGW01. Next base: position 47,097 of record JADLGW010000016.1, read on the forward strand.
CGGCGTGCTCGCGGAACCGGATGCCGAGCGCATCGCCGGCCGAACGGTCGAAGCGCTGCCCGCGCTGGGTGTCCGGGTGCTGGGCCTTGCGAGATCGCCGATCAGCGGCGGCGCCGGCAAGGGAAACAGGGCCGGCAACGCCGAGTGGTTCGCGCTGCTTGAAGGAGCGTAGCGGATCACAGCCGGGCCGCACGCGCAGGCAGCCTCGTCCGGAGCGGGGGTGGGCGTCGCTTCGGTGCTCTCGTGCCCCTCGGCGTACTGTTTCCCGTGGCGGACACCCACACGATGCAGTGCATGGAAGTCTGGGGCGGCAACCGCGCCGTGGACAACGGCGTGGTGATGCCGGGCCTGGATGCGTGGGTGTACGCGCTGCCGTTCGGCGACGGAGGTGAGGGCGGCGACCTGCACTATGTCTCCAGTTGCGCATCGGGGCGCATCACGCGCATCCTGGTCGCGGACGTGTCCGGCCACGGGCAGGGCGTGGCGGAGATCGCCGGCAAACTGCGCGGGCTCATGCGTCGGTATGTCAACTACATCGACCAGACACGCCTGGTTGAGGGCCTGAACCGTGAGTTCGCGGGGATTGGTCGGGGCGGACAGTTCGCGACCGCCGTCATCGCCACGTACTTCGCGCCCACGGACTACCTGACGCTGTCCAACGCCGGGCACCCGCGCCCGCTGTGGTACCGGGCGCGCACGCGCGACTGGCGGCTGCTGACCAGCAGGGACGTTCCGCGCAGCGGCCCGGCGAACATCCCGCTGGGCATCGCCGAGCCCACGAAGTACGACGTGGCGAGCATTCACCTGGGGCGCGGCGACGTGGTCGTCGTGTACACCGACTCGCTGATCGAGGCGCGCGACGCGGCCGGACGCCAGATCGGTGAACACGGCCTCCTGGAGATCGCCCGGTCCGTGCGGGCCGACGAGCCGGAGGGAATAGCCGGGCGGTTGCTGGAAGCGGTCCGCCGTCACGCCGCCGGGTCATCCGGCGGCGACGACGTCACCGTCGTGGTGCTGCGGCCCAATGCACTCAGGCCGCGGATCGGACCGCTGCAAGGGCTCCTTAGCGCCGCGCGCATCGGGTGGGAGGCCGTTCGCCCCCGGGAGGGAGTGCGGATCGGCCGGCCCGAGGGCGGCGTGGTGAACGTGCTGGGCGCCTTCTTCAACCGATTCAACCGGGGCGTCGGGCGTTCATCGGGGAACGAGTGACTTCAGACGCCGGCCCGCCTCGCGGATGCGGCCTGCATCCACGGTGAGCGCGACTCGGAACCAGTCGCGCCCGCGGGGCCCGAACCCGGCCCCGGGAACCAGCACGACGTCGGCCTGGTCGAGCGCCCGGGCGCAGAAGGCCATTGAATCCTGGGTGTCCGGCAATCCCATCGCGCCATTCGAGGGCCCAGCCGGGCACTTGGCCCAGACGAAGAACCCGGCCGCGGGGATGTCCACATGACAGCCGGCGGCGCGCAATCCCTCGACGGCGGCGTCGCGGCGCTCGCGGTAGAGCGTTCGCATGGAGCCGATGACCGGATCGTCGAAGCGGTGCAGGGCCGCTGCCCCGGCCACCTGGATCGCGTTGAACGTGCCGGAATCGACGTTGCTCTTGACCTCCTGAAGGGCCCCCACGACTTTCTCATGGCCCACCGCAAACCCCAGGCGCCAGCCGGTCATGTTGAACGTCTTCGACAGCGAGTGGAACTCGACGGCGGGTGTGGACTCGATGTCCGCGTTGCCCGCCTGCCACAGGCTCGGCGGTTTCCGATCAAAGTAGAGTTCCGAGTACGCCAGATCAGAGGCCGCGATCACGCCGCGTCCCTGGCACCATTCCAGCACGCCCTCGTAGAACTGGGCGTCGGCGGATGCAGCGGTCGGGTTGCTCGGGAAGTTGAGCCAGAGGATTCGTGCTCCGGTTGTCTCCGCGGCGGTCAACCTCTCGGGGCGCGGCCGCCACCCGTCCTCGTGCGAGAGCGGCACCTTCACCACACGGCAGCCGGCGAGCAGAGCCCCCGCTTCGTATACTGGGTAGGCGGGGTCAGGGGTCATGACCGCATCGCCCGGGTTCGTGACCGCCCACGGCAGGTGCGAGATGCCGTCCTTGCTGCCGAGCAGCGCGACGACGTGCCGCATCGGGTCCACGTTGACGCCGAACCGCCGCTCCATGAACTCCGCGACGGCCTCGCGAAAGGCGCGCAGCCCCCCCCCGACGGCCGGGTACTGCTGGTTGACCAGGTCGCGCATCGCCCGGTTCATCTCCTCGACGATGAAATCCGGGGTTGGGCGGTCCGGGTCGCCCACGCCCAGGTTGATCACGTCCGCGCCCGCCGCGATGCGGGCCCGTTTCTTCCGGTCGATCTCGTCGAACAGGAATGGGGGGAGCGCGGCGAGGCGTGCGGAGCGGACCGTCGTCATGGGCGATGGTAGATCAGAGCCCGGTGCGCCAGCGACGGGCCGGCGGCCCCATCCCCCCGCGCCGGCGCTTGGGGCTCTGATGGCACGCTATCCTGCCCGCCGATGCCCGACCCGCGCCAAACCCCGGCGATGAGCCAGTTCTACCGCTTCAAGAAGCGGCACCCGGACTGCATCCTTCTGTTCCGGATGGGGGACTTCTACGAGACGTTTGACGACGACGCGGTGACCTGCCACAAGGCCCTGGGGCTGACGCTGACCAGGCGGACCGAGGGCCTGCCCATGGCGGGCGTGCCCTACCACCAACTGGAGGTGTACCTGCGGCGGCTGATCCAGCAGGGGTTCCGGGTAGCGGTGTGCGACCAGGTGCAGGACCCCAAGGAGGCCAAGGGGATCGTCGAGCGCGCGGTCACGCGCGTGATCACGCCGGGTACGCTCGTGGACGATTCGCTCCTGGAGGACTCGGCCAGCAACCGCCTGGCCGCCGTCTGCCATGCCGAGCCCGGCGCGGGCGGACAAACCCGTGTGGGCATCGCGATCGTCGAGGCCTCGACAGGTGCGTTTGTTCTTCTGGACGCCGGGCCCGCGGACCTCGGCGATGCGCTTGCGGGCCGCTCCATCGGCGAACTCCTCTTCCCCGACGGCACGGACGAAGCACCATTCCGCCGCGCGGCCGAATCCCTCGGCGCCTCCTGCACGCCGCGCCCCGGATGGCACTTCCGCTCCGCAGAAGCCATGGAAGCCGTGACCGCGCAGTACAAGGTGGCCTCCGTCGCCGGCTTCGGGCTTGCCGGCGATGACCCGGCCCTTCCCGCCGCCGGGGCCGTGATCCGCTACCTGCACGAGACGCAGGCGACCGACCAGCCCGCCGCGAACACGGCCGCCAGCCGCTCCGCCCAGTTCCGCCCGCGCCAGGCCACGCTGGCCCACCTCCAGCCGCCCCGTCGCGAGGATCCGGGCGGCTGGTGCACGCTCGACGCCGTCAGTCTTCGTTCACTGGAAGTCGAACGCACCATCCGCAGCGGCCAGGCCGACGGTTCGCTCCTCGGGCTGTTTGTCGGCAAGGCCGGCACCGGCGGTTGCAGGACAGCGATGGGCAGGCGCCTGGTCCGTGAGTGGCTCTGCCGCCCGCTCGGCCGGCGCGCGGAGATCTCCGCCCGTCACGCGTGCGTGTCCACGCTCGCGTCCGACCGCCGCACGGCCGAGGCGCTGGCCGCCGCGCTCGGCGGTGTGCAGGACGTCGCGCGGATCGCCGGGCGCGTGGCCGTTGGCCGCGCCACGCCGCGAGACCTCGTTGCCCTGGGCCGCTCGCTGGGGTGCATCGAGGCGGTGAACGCGACGCTCGAGAACGCCCCGGCGTTCTCCACCTGGCGGAGCCGGCTCGCGGCCCTGCGCGGCAGCCTCGATCCCCTCGCCCAGCGCATCCTGTCGCAGTGCGTGGAGGAGCCGCCGACCCACCTCCGCGCCGGCGGCCTGTTCCAACCCGGTGTGGATGCCGAACTCGACGAGGCCCGCCTCCTCCAGAGCGACGCCTCGTCCTGGCTGGCCGCGTACCAGGGTCGCCTGGCGGCGGCCCACAACATTCCGAGCATCAAGGTCGGCTTCAACTCCATCTTCGGGTACTACATCGAACTCTCCGCCGGCCAGGCCGCCCGCGCGCCGGTGGAGTTCACCCGGAAGCAGACGCTGAAGAACGCCGAGCGCTACACCACCCCTGAACTCAGGGACTTCGAGCGCAAGGTTACCACCGCCGAGGCCCGCGCGATCGACCGCGAGCATGTGCTCTTTGATGCCCTCTGCTCGGCCGCCGCGGCCCAACTCCCGGCGATCTCTGAGTTCGGCCAGGCCGCCGCCGAACTCGACGTTCTGGCCTGCTTCGCGGAGAAGGCCACCGGGCGGGGCTGGGTACGGCCGGAGGTCGTGGAGGAGCCCGTGCTGTCGATCGTGCAGGGCCGCCACCCCGTGCTCGACGAACTCCTCGGCGACTCGTTCGTTCCCAATGACGCGGCGCTCTCGGCACCCGGGGCGGGGGCGGCCGGGGCCTCGCTGGCCCTCATCACCGGCCCCAATATGGCGGGCAAGTCCACGTTTATCCGCCAGGCGGCGCTGCTCGTGCTGCTCGCGCACGCGGGCTCGTTCGTCCCGGCCGGGTCGGCGGTGATCGGCGTCACGGACCGCATCTTCACCCGCGTCGGGGCCGACGACGCCCTGCACGCCGGGCAGTCCACGTTCCTCGTGGAGATGACCGAGACCGCGAGCATCCTGAACAACGCGACGCCGAGGTCGCTCGTCATCCTCGACGAGATCGGGCGGGGCACCAGCACGCTCGACGGGCTGAGCCTGGCGTGGGCGATCGCGGAGTACCTGGCGAAGGCGCAAAGGCACAGCGGCACAGAGGCACACAGGGGGACAAGAACGCTGTTCGCCACGCACTATCACGAACTGACGGAACTCGAGGAGCGCCTGCCGGGGCTCGTGAAGAACCTGCACGTGTCCGTGCGCGAATGGGGCGACCAGATCGTCTTCCTCCACCGCATCCTGCCGGGCCGAACCGACCGCTCCTACGGGCTGCACGTGGCCAAACTCGCGGGCATCCCGGCGGCGGTGGTCACGCGAGCCCGCGAGGTGCTCGAGTCGCTCTCCGTGCAGAGCCACGGCTCTGTGAAGGCCCCGCTGCTGGAGCCGCTGACGGCGGGGCGCGGGCCGACCCGCGTGAAGCGACCCGACGCCGCGGCCGTGCCCCCGGACGGCCAGTTCGGGCTCTTCGCGCCGCCGCACCCCGCGGTCGCGGAACTGCGAGAACTGAAACTCGACGGGCTGTCGGGCGATGCGGCGCTCGCGGCGCTGCAGCGACTGAAGGAGAGTGCCTCTCTCTAGTCTCGTTCGGGCTGCTTCCCCGGGCCCAGGCCTGACTCACGGATCAACCCGGCGAGGGACGCCCGGGTGCGCAGGCAGAGAGTGGGGATGCCCACAATAAGAATCGTCCCTCCAACAAAGACTATGCCCGAAATCAGATCGAATACCGCGCCCCCGGCGCCGACACCCGTCCCAAAGAACTCCGGACCCTCGAGAATGCGAAAGAACCCCATCAGACCGATTGCACAGAGAAGCACCAGAACCAATACCCTCAGCCTCTTGGCTTGACGGACGAGTTCAGACCGTCTACGGCGCGCCACGATATCTCGTATGATTCCGAGAAACGGGTACATTGCTGCCAGTAGAACGAGGATCGCAGCCGGGAATCCCCACTGCCAACTTGGAGTGAGTGAAAACGCCACCGGGGCCATCCCAAAGGCCGTAGTCGAACGTAGAAGGACCCGTTGGCGATGAACTCGTCTCGGTTCCGGCTCGTGTCGCTCATTCCTGGACAAGTAAAGCAGACTCACGAACACAAGCCCAATCGCCCCAAGCATGCCTATTCGGGCCGCATTCTGTATCGCCTTCTCGTTCTCCAGGAATTTTTCTGATGCCAGAAGTCCGATAGTCGATGCTCCGAGGACGACCCACGCAGCGCACAACACTGCGCACCACCGCACAAAGCCGTGTACAAACCGGCGCGCCCCCCGAAACGAGGCGTACCGTCTACTCAATTCCATTTCCCAACCGCACTCGGGGCAAGCACAGCCAGTGGAACCGGACAGTTCATACCCGCAGTTCATGCAGGACAGAAAGTCGCTTCGCAATATCTGGTCATTATCCATGTCTTCACCTCGCCGCGCTTGGGCGATCGCCCCAATTCCATTCGTCATGACTCGGTGAGCTTGACCATAGGCGCGGGTCGTCTACCGTGGCAACAGATTCCCGCGTGAGTCTAAAAGGAGGTCGCTATGCTGTTTCGGGATGCCATTCCGCTAATCGCTACCGTCACGCTCGCGGGATCGCTGCAGGCACAAACCATCCAGACGACGTACCCGGTGATCTACAGCAGCGCGAACACAGACCGGGCATCCATCGGGAAAGTGAACGCCGACAGTCTCTGGGACGTCGCAACGATCGATGTGGCGGCACAGCAGGTGTTGCTTCGGACGGCGATTGATGCCAACTCTTTTGCGCAGGCGCAGGCATTCGTCTTCAGCTTTCCGCGTGACGTTGAGCTTGCCGACCTCAACGCGGATGGTTTCGCCGACATGATCGTGACCAATGGCGGGACCGACAGTCGCGCGTATCTGTACATAAACAATGGAGTCGGGACGGAAGTGTTTCTTTCCGCCACACAGTTCGCGACCCCTCCTGACAGGATCATTGTTTCGGATCGGTGCGGGGATACTTATCCCGAAGTGTTCATTTTCGATGCCTCGGGGAACGCGATCGCGGCGTATTCGGACTGGGCTTCTGGATTGCAGGCGGTCACCATCAATAACAACTACGGTGGACCGACGTGCGAACCTCCGGCGAACTTCGCAACTCCCCCTCAGGTTCCGTGTGGGGATGAGCCGGTCTGCAGCACGTCCCCGACGGACCCTGGTGCCCAGGCGTGTGTCGAGGCGTCAAACTGTCGCGCGGCGAAATGCAAGTGGGCAGCCTGTGTGTTGTATGAAAACGGTGATTACAACTGGTTCCAGTGGGCAGGAGCGATGCTCGCGTGTGGCGCTGTTCATGATGCGGAGATCGTCGGGTGCATCCGCGCTGTGGTCGGGAACTGAATGATCGGATCACCGCGTTAGTGGCTGGAGTTCGCGTCTGAACACGGACTCCGCCCACCCGCCGCCGAGCACGAGGTCGGGATCGCGGGCGTCGTGGAGCACAACGGCCTGACCCGCCGCGACCGCCTGCTGCGGTTCATCGAAGACCACCTCGAACCGGCCGACCCGCCCGGACGGCGTCGCGCCGCTCGCACTATTCAAGAGATGCACGCGCGCCCGGGCCGCGGGTGTGTTGTACCGATACTTCGCCAGAACGGGCGTCCACGCGGAGAGGTCCGCGTCGGTCAGCCAGTTCGCCTCGCCCGCGATGCACCCGGTGCACGCCAGGCGCTCCCGCTCCCCCACCGTCACGGTGTTCGACCGCGGGTCCTTGCTCAGGACGTACAAAGGCCTCGGCACCGCCAGCCCGAGCCCGCGGCGCTGGCCCACGGTGAACCGGTGCTGCCCGGCATGCTCGCCGAGCGTCTCGCCGCTCTCTGAAACAATCGTGCCACTCGCAGCCAGTTCCGGGCGGCGGCGTTCCACCAGCCCAGCGTAGTCGTCGTCCGGCACGAAGCAGATCTCCTGCGAGTCCGGCTTGTCGAAGACCGGCAGACCGAACTCCCGCGCCATCTCGCGCACCCGCGTCTTCTCGAACCCCCCGATGGGTAGCAGCATGTGCTCCAGGTGCGCCCGCGGCACGCCAAACAGCACATACGACTGGTCCTTGCCGTGGTCCACGCCCCGGAGCAGGCGTCGCCCGCCGTCGGTTCTCGCGTAGTGCCCGCTCGCGACGAAGCCGCACCCCAGTGACCGTGCGTACTCATGGAGTCTGCCGAACTTCAGCCAGTCGTTGCACCGCACGCACGGATTCGGCGTCCGCCCGGCCGCGTACTCGTCCACGAAGTAGTCAATAATGCGCCCGAAGTCCTTCTTGAAGTTGCACACATAGAGCGGGATGCCGAGTTCCGCGGCCACGGCCCGGGCGTCGGCCGCGTCGCTCACGGAACAGCAGCCCCGGTGCGCGATCTTCAGGGGCCGCCGCGACCCCTCATCTTCTGTCCGGCACGCCGCTCCCGCGGGCACTTCCAGCCCTTCCCCGACGGACCCCAGTCGCATGAAGCACCCGATGACCTCGTACCCGTCGCGCACGAGGAGCGCGGCGGCAACCGACGAGTCCACGCCTCCCGACATCGCGACCAGCACCTTGGCCCGTGTCATCATGGGCTAATCATTGCACCGCCGCAGGCCGGCACGCGCCCGGTGCGATGGTTCGCGGCCGGACACTCTGCCGCGCTCACGCCGGGGCCCTACTTCAGCGGGTCCGGGCGGAAGAGGCGGGCGTTGTCGAGCGCCCACTGCTTCTCCGTGAAGTTGCCGCCGAGGCCGACGCCCTGCAGATGGTCGGGCCTCGCGGCGCAGCAGGCCATGGTGGTCTTGGCGTCCAGATTGTCGAGCATGGAGACCAGCAGCGCCTCGGGCGTGGAGGGGTACTTGGGCGAGCCGAAGTCGGGCTGCCCGTGGTGCGAAAGGATGATGTGCTCCAGCACCAGGACGGTGTTGGGCGGCATCCGCTGCCCGGATTCACGGACCACCTGGTGAGCCTTGTCGCGGAGCATGATGACCCCCTCGACGATGTGGCCGATCAGTTCACCCCGGTCGGAGTACGAGAACGTCCGGTCGTACACCAGTTCCCGGGTCTTGCCCAGGTCGTGCAGGAACAGGCCCATGAGCACCAGGTCGCGGTTGATCTTCGGGTACAGCGGGCACACCAGCGAGCCCAGGTGCAGCAGTTGCAGCGTGTGCTCCAGCAGCCCGCCGAGGTAGGCGTGGTGCATGCTCTTGGCGGCCGGGCACTGCTTGAAGGCCGACATGAGCATCGCGTCCGAGAGGTACGCCTTCGCCAGGGCCTTCATGGCCGGGTGCTGGAGGGTGTCGAGCAGGGACGCCACCTCCGCGAACATCTCCTCCGGGTCGCGCTTGGAGCACGGGATCAGGTCGCGGAGTTGTTCGGGCGAAGGCTCGACGGGCTCCAGGTTCTGGATGATGAGCTGCATCTCGCCCTGGTAGGCCTGGGTCTCGCCCTCCAGCAGCACGAAGCAGTCAGCCGAAATCGCGCCCATCAGCCGCTCATCGATGGACCACATCCGCCCCGCCATGTCGCCCGTCTTGTCGCCGACCAGGCACCGGAGGTAGGGCTTGTCGTTCCGCGTGCGCCCGACCTGCGCGTTCGAGAGCGTGAACATCCCGCGGACGCGCTCCGACGGACGCAGGTCGCGGATGTACCGCCGCGTCGCGGTGTTCCCGGGAGGGGCGGAGTTCGGTGGGTTCATGATCTGGGACATCCTGTCTCCGTACTGTGGTCGGTGATCATAGGAACGAAAACCGAACGCGGCCCCGCCGAACAATCACACTCGGTAGCGATGCGGCACGTCGCCGTGCTCGGCCCGGACCAGCGACCTGATGCCGCCGCGCCCGCGCCAGGACGTGTGGACCTGGAGCCACGACGGGTTCATGAGGCTCACCAGGTCGTCCTTCAGCCGGTCCGTCACCGCCTCGTAGAAAATGCCGCACTCGCGGAAGGACTGGTAGTACAACTTCAGGCTCTTGAGTTCAACGCAGAGACCGCCCTGGCTGGCGCCTCGCGGCTGGAACCGGAGGGTGACGACGCCGAAGTCGGGGTGGCCCGTCTTGGGGCAACGCGAGGTGAACTCCTCGGCCACATGCTCGATCACGATGGGGGCATCGGTCGGCGTGGGGAAGGCCTCGAGCAGTGCGGGATCAGGCATGGGCGATTGTTGGGGGCGTGCGTGAGTGGCGTGGTCGCGACCCTGGCGGTCAAGCGGAGCATCGCGTCAATCGACGGCCCCCATCAGGTCGGATGCGATCCCGTCCGCAAGGAGGAATCCGGATTCTGTGAGCACCCAGCGGCCCGCATCCTCGATCAAGTGCCCGCTCGCACGGTGCCATTCCGCGCGCGACGCAAGGGCCGCGGCCCTGGTGTGGCCGCATTCGGCGCGCACCGATGCGAGCGTGGCGCGAGCGTCCAGACCCTCGGTCAGGCGCAGGCCGGTCATGATCCGCTCTCGGATGGCCCGAACGGGTTCGGGGGGCTCGTGGTCCGCGATGGGGGCGAAGCCGCCATCATCGATGGACAGGTAGTCGTCGAGCCGCGGGGTGTTCTTCCAGCGGTGCCCGGCCAGGTGGCCCGATGCGCTCGGGCCGGCAGCGAGCCACTGCTCCTGCCGCCAGTAGGCCAGGTTGTGGCGGCATTCGTCGCCGGGCCGCGCATAGTTGCTGACCTCGTACCGCGCGAGCCCCGCCGCCCGCGTCGCGCCGAGGGTCACCGCGAACATCTCGATCTCGACATCCTCATCTGCGGGCGTCACCTCGCCGCGGTCGCGCCGAGCGGTGAGCGCCGTAGCCGGCTCGTAGGTCAGGTCGTAGCACGACAGGTGGTTTGTACCCAGCGCCAGGGCCGCGCCAAGGTCGGCTTCCCACTCCCCCACTGTCTGCCCGGGGATACCGAAGATCAGGTCCACGGATTGCCGGGTGATACCCGCGCCGCGTGCGAGCGCGACCGCCCGCGCGACACTTGCCGGGTCGTGCCGACGTTCGAGCGTCCTGAGATGGCGGGCCTCGAAGGACTGGGCGCCGATGCTGACCCGGTTCACGCCGCCGGCCGCGAGCACGCCCATCAACTCCGGCGTCACCGTCTCCGGGTTGCACTCGACAGTGAACTCCGCGACGGGTCCGAACCGGAACCGCTCGTGCAACCCGGTGAGCAGACGTTGCCACAGGTCCACACGGAGCAGGCTGGGAGTACCGCCCCCAACGAACACCGTGTCCAGCGCTCCTGCCCACGGGGCGATGGCGGCCAGTTCCCGGAGCAGGCGGGCTACGAACGGCTCCTGTCGGTCCTGGCGATCCACGATGCTGTAGAAGTCGCAGTAGTGGCACTTGTGGAAGCAGAACGGCACATGGACGTAGAGGGATCGGGCGGCCGCCCGCGCGCGGTCGAGCGCCAAAAAGATTGCCCGCGCGGAGGCCGCGGGGCGTTGCCGGAGCACGGGAATTGCGGTATCGTGTCCCAGCGGACGGCTCCCAAACGCAGGCCCATACAAAGGATACGCGCCCGTGAAGGTGACTCTTGTCCTTGTGAAGGAGGACGGCTCGACCCAGGAACTGCCCCTGAAGAAGGCGCGCCTGGTGATCGGGCGGCAGAAGGGCGTGGACCTGCGCATTCCCGTGCCGGAGGTCTCACGCGAGCACTGCGAGGTGCGGCTGGACAACGGCTCGGTCAGCGTCCGGGATCTGGGGTCCAGCAACGGAACATATGTGAACCGGGCGCGGGTGCAGGACGGAAAGTTGAACGCTGGTGACCTGCTGGCCGTCGGACCCGCTGTCTTTGTGGTGCGGGTGAACGGCGAGCCGGCGGACATCGACGCGGAGGACGCCTGGGATGAGGGCGCGGCCCCGAAGGCCGTGGCCGCGGTGAAGCCTGCGGCGAGCGCACGCCCGAGCGGGCCGGGAGCGGCGGGTGGACCGAAGGAGCGGAAGAAGCCTTCCGCGGCATCGCTCGACCCCAACGACAGCAGCATTACCGGCTTGGACTTCGACTTCCTGGGGAAGGATGAAGAAGAAGGGCAGCCGAAGTTGTAGCGATTTCGGCCGGAAGAGCGTGGTCGGCAGGCCTCGCCGAAGGTTGCCCTCGGTTGCCTTTGAAGAAGGCACAAAGGCACGAAGCACAACGAAATCTATCAGGCCGCGGGCTTCGCCGCCGTCGGTGGGGGCTCGGCGGGCCTCGCGGGCTCGGACTTGAGGCCGGGGATGCGGATGCTGGTGCTGCACCCGCGGCAACGGACGGTCTTGCCGCGGGCCGACGACGGGACGGCAAGGATCTTGCGGCAGGCAAGGTTCGGGCACATCACGCGCAGGGTGTCGTCGGGCATGGATGATCGCTCCCCCCTCCCTATCGGCGGTTTGTCGGTACCGGATAACCTCGGCGCCCGCGCCCGCCGGGTTATACGATTGCCCCGTGCCCACCCGCACCGCCCCAGAGCCGACGCCACACCCCGTCCCCCCCTCAGTGCCGCGCCCCGTGCCCGCCGGCACATGCACGGCCGTCGTCGGGCTCCAGTGGGGCGATGAGGGCAAGGGAAAGGCGGTGGACCTGCTCGCGGCCGAGCACGACGCGGTGGTGCGGTACAACGGCGGGGCCAACGCGGGGCACTCGGTGGTGGTCGGTGGGACGCGGTACGCCCTGCACCTGGTGCCGTCGGGGATTCTGTACCCGGGCAAACTGGCGGTGATCGGCAACGGCGTCGTGATCGACCCGGAGAAACTGCTGGAGGAACTGGCGGCGCTCGAGTCCAGGGGGGTTGACGTCTCGGGGGTCGTGGTCTCCGATCGGGCGCACGTCGTGGGGCCCTACCACAAGGATGAGGACGAACTGCGCGAGGGCGTGCTGCGCGAGGCCGCGGGCCATAGCGGCGGCGAGATCGGAACGACAAAGCGCGGGATCGGCCCGGCGTACGCGGACAAGGCGCAGCGTTCGACGGCGATCCGGGTGGGTGACCTGCTGCACGGGGGGGACCTGCGGCGAAAACTGGCGCTGGTGTGCGAGTTCAAGAACCGGCAACTGGCGGGCTTCCGGCCAGTGGAAGCCCCGCCGTATCACCCGGAGACGCTGCTGGCCCTGATGGGCGGTTGGGGCGAGCGGCTGCGCCCGAGGGTCAGGGACACGACCTATCTGCTGCACGACATGCTGGCGTCGGGCAAACGGCTGTTGTTTGAGGGGGCCAACGCGACGCTGCTGGATGTGGACCACGGGACGTACCCGTTTGTCACCGCGTCGTCGTGCGCGGTGCTGGGTGTGGGGCCGGGGACCGGGGTGAGCGAGCGGCACATCGGCCAGGTGCTGGGCGTGATGAAGGCGTACACAACCCGGGTCGGGCGCGGACCGATGCCGACGGAACTGCACGACGCGACGGCCGAGCGCATCCGCCAGCGCGGACGGGAGTTCGGGACAACCACAGGCCGGCCGCGCCGTGTCGGCTGGCTGGACCTTGTGGCGGCACGGTACTCGGCCATGGTGAGCGGCGTGACCGGGGTCGTCCTGACTCTGCTTGACGTGCTCGAAGGGCTGGACGAGGTCCGCGTGTGCACGGGGTACCGGGTGGACGGATCGGTCACCGACCGGTTCATCCCGGACGGATACCGGCTGGAACGGGCGGAGCCGGTGTGGCGGTCGTTCCCGGGTTTCCACGGCGATATCTCCGGCGTGCGGCGGCGGAGCGAACTCCCGGGTTCGGCGCGCTCGTACCTGGACTTCATCGAGGGGTCGATGGGCGTCCCGCTCCGCCAGATCGGCGTGGGGCCCGGACGCGAGCAGACGATCCGTTCCTGATTCCCATGCCGGACGCGGTTGCCAGCCCCTATGCGAACGACCCGTCGGCCCTGGAGGCCGTGGCGCGGTTGCGGCAGCGCTTGCGCAAGGCAGACCCGCTGTCGATCCTGCCCGACGTTCACCCGGCGCGCATCCCGCGCCATATCGCCATCATCATGGACGGCAACGGACGGTGGGCCAGGGAACGCGGCTTCCCGCGCCTGTTCGGGCACCGCAACGGGGCCGCGGCGGTGCGGAGCACGGTCGAGGAGTGCGGCGTGCTGGGGGTGGAAATCCTGACGCTGTACTCATTCTCCATGGAGAACTGGAAGCGGCCGCGGGAGGAAGTAGACGCGCTGATGGCGCTGTGCGTGACGTACCTGGACGGAGAGCGGGAGGCGCTGCGCCGGGAGCAGGTGCGGTTCAGGGTCATCGGGCGGCGCGAGGGCCTGCCGGCGGATGTGCTGGACGCGATCGACCGGGTGACGGCAGAGACGGCGGGCAACACCGGGGCCACCCTGTGCCTGGCGATCAACTACGGATCACGGGCCGAGATCGTGGACGCCGTGCGGGGCATCGCGGTGGATGCCGGCGCGGGGCGTCTGGCCCCGGAGGGGATCGACGAGGCGGAGATCGACAAGCGGCTGTCCACCGCTGGCCTGCCCGACCCGGACCTGCTGATCCGGACCGCGGGCGAACAGCGGCTGAGCAACTTCCTGCTGTGGCAACTCAGTTACGCGGAGTGGTATGTGACCTCCGCCTACTGGCCCGATTTCACGCCCGCCGAACTCCACAAGGCAGTGCGGGCCTACGCCATGCGGGAGCGGCGGTTCGGAGATATCGCGGCCGGCGGGCCGAGAGAGTAGATTGCCCGCGTGCGCCACCGACTCGCCCTGGGACCGTTCTTCGTGCTCCTGGCCATCGGTGTCCTGTGGCTGGATCAGTGGCTGGACGGCCGGCAGATGCCCACGTACTGGCGTTGGCTCATCGGCGGGCGCCAGACCCCGCCCCCCGGTGTCGCCCTGTTCACCTTTGTCGCCGTCGTGCTGGTCCTGGCCTCGAAGGAACTCGCCGCGATCATGCGGGACAAGGGGATTCAGGCGTCGAAGCGGATCGTGACCGCGGCGGCGCTCCTGGGCCTGGTGGTGTCGTGCCTGGTACCCAGCACACTGACCGGACCGGTTTCCGGGCAGACCGTGAGTTCCGCGGCGGTCGGGATCCTGCTCCTGTCATTGGCCTTCTACTCCCGGCACAAGTCCGTGCAGGGGGCGATCGCGGCCGCGGGCGGCACCCTTCTGTCGTTCGTGTACCTGGGGCTCATGGCCGGGTTCCTGCTGGCGATCCGTCGGGACCATTCCGCCTGGATCCTGCTGTGGGTGCTGCTGACGACCAAGTCCTGCGACATCGGGGCGTTCTTCACGGGGAAGGCGATCGGGAGGCACAAACTGATCCTGTGGCTGAGCCCGGGCAAGACGTGGGAGGGGCTGATCGGCGGCGTGGTGTTCGCGGCGCTGATCGGTGGGATCGGGCGGTGGTGCCTGGAGGCGTGGGCGGGGATTCCGGGCGGGGATCCGTGGGTGATCAAGGGTGTGCTGGCGGGGCTCGTGTTCGGGCTGGTGGGACAGACGGGCGACCTGATCGCGAGCCTGTTCAAGCGGGATGCGGGGATCAAGGATTCCAGCCGGCTGGTGCCCGGGTACGGGGGAATCCTGGACATCATTGACTCCCCGCTGCTGGTGGCGCCGGTGGCGTATTGGTGGCTGTATGCGGTCGGGTGATTCACGCGGGGCCGATGCGCGGCCTACACTGCAAACGGCATGGCCCTTTTCCAACCGGCGGAGTGCTGAATGAGCGTCACGGAGAAGTTGCTCCGGGTCTTCCGTGTTGATGAGCAGTTGCAGGGTCTGACCGGGCGCCTCCGTGCGGCCGAGCGCTTCCTCGAAGAACAGAACAGGCAACTCCGCGAACTGCAGGGTTCGCTGCAGGGCGTGGCGACCCAACTCAGGCTGGTCCAGGCCGGCGTGGCGAACGAGGAGGGTGAGACGGCCCGCATCGATGCGAGGATGACGCACCTGCGCGAGCAGATGAACCAGGCAAAGACCAACAAGGAATACCAGGCCTTTCTGGTCGAGGTCAACACTCTGAAGGCCGGTCGTGATGAGGCCGAGCAGAAGGCGCTGGAGCAGATGACCAGGGTTGATGAGTTGAGGGTGAAACTGGCGGACCTGGAGGCAAAGATCGCCGAGCGCGAGGGCGTCCGGGTCGTGGCGGCCGGGGAGCGCGAGAAGCGCGCCGCGGAGATCAGCGGACGCGTGTCCGAACTGCGGGCCGAGCGCGGCCGCCTGGTGCCGGAGTTGCCGGGGGACACGCTGAGACTGTACGAGGAGTTGCAGCGGGTGCACGGCGAGGACGCGCTGGCGCCCGTCGAGATCGCGGACCGCAAGCGGCACGAGGCGACCTGCGGATCGTGCATGATGAGCGTGCCGGTGGAGACGCTCAGCACGCTCATCACCGGTTCCCGCGTGGTGCGGTGCGTGTCGTGCGGGCGGATCCTGTACATCGACAGGGACACCGCGTCGGCCTTGCAGCCGGCGTCCTCGAAGCGATAATCGGGCCGCTTGAGGCAGCCCAGCGCGAACTCTGTGGTGAAGCACCCGACGCCGACAGGTTCAGCGCGGCGTCACCGCTGCGATACGGGTTGCACGGCACCGTGACCGTCACGCGGTGTCCATACACTCGCGCCTTGGACCCCGCACCCGACAGCCCGCGGCGAGGTTGGCCCTTGTGGCGCACCTGGATCGTGCCGGCCGTGCTCCTCCTGGCCGTCACGCTCCCGCACCTTGACCAGGGGGACTGGCAGCGGACGGACAGCGGACGGTACGCGGCGATCGGGCTTCAGACATGGCGGACGGGCGACCTCTGGACGCCGCAGTCCGAACCGGGCGTGCCCTACTTTGCCAAGCCGCCCATGGTGTTGTGGATCCACGGCCTGTCGCTCCGCGTCTTCGGAGTGGGGCCGCTCGCGGCACGCCTGCCCACGGTGGCCGCGGCGCTGGGCTGCGTGCTGCTGGTGGTGTCGATCGCCCGGCGCCTGGCCGGAGCGTGGCCCGCGGTGGCCGCCGGGAGCGCACTGGCGCTGACGTACGAGTTCTTCCGGCGGACGCGCGAGATCTCGCTGGACATGTGGCAACTGCTGTTCATGCTGGCGGGCTTGGCGGTGATCGTGGGCGCGGCGGCCCCCTCGGCGCGGGCGGTCCGGCCGTTCGGGCGTTTCGCGTGCGCGGGGATCTGCTTCGGGATGGCGCTGCTGTGCAAGCCGCTGGTGGGCCTGACCGCGCCCCTGCTGGCGGCGATCTGGCTGTGCTGGGTCGGCAGGGGCCGGCTGGCATGGATGGTGTGCGTTTCGGTGCTGGCGGCGGTCGCGGTGGCGGCACCGTGGCACCTGGGCATGTGGCACCGGTACGGCGGGGCCTTCCTTGATCAGTACCTCGGGCGCGAGATCGTGTCGCGGGCAGCGGGCGGGCTGCCCGACAGCGAGGGGGGGCGCGTCGTGTGGTGGTTCTACCTCACCGGGCTGGCCAAGGCGTGCTGGCCGTGGCTGGCGCTGGCGGCGATAGGCTTTGTGCGCCGCTGGCGGGGCGGGGCAGCGCGATCAGGCCCGGTGCGCGACCTGTGGCGGCTGTCCGTGCTGTGGCTGGGTGTGTGGCTGGTTCTGCTCACCGCGTTCCCCGATCGGCGCGACAGGTACGCGCTGCCGCTGCACGCGGGGATCGCTCTGCTGGCGGGCCTGAGCGTTGCGGAGCCGCTCCGGCCGCGCACCCGCCGCGTGCTCGAATCTCTGACAAACAAGGCGGTTCCGGTCGCGGCTGGATTGGCGGTGTTCGTCGCCCTGCTGCCGATCCAGGTGCAGCGGCCGCCGGAGCCGCAGTGGGAGGAACTGTTCGCGTGGATCGACGGGTACGCATCGGAGCACAACGGGCTTCCGACGTTCTGGCAAGGGGCCTTCGGGCTTGAACGCGGTGCGCGGTTGTACCTGCGGTACGGCGTCTGGCCGCGGACGACGCGGGATGGAATGGGGAACTTCATTGTGGACCGACATCGGCAGCCGCCCCCGGGGGCGCTTGTGCTGTACCACGCCCGGGACGGGCTCTCCCCCGGGCCGAACGAGGCGGAGGTGTTCCGGGCTGGAGACGTGAGCGTGACAAGGCTGGATTCGCCGGGCTGGGACCCGCAGACCGCTCGATAGGTCAGTCTGGCCCGCGCCCTCACCAGATAACCGGAATGGGCGGGCAAACGCCCCGAAGGCGGGCGAGCAACCGGCCGATAAGCCGAGCGTTCCATGCCGCCGGCGACAACCCAGACTGATTTGTGCCGCGCGCATGTCGCGCTGGGCCTCCTCGGGATTCTGCGCGCCCTGGAATCGACGCGGCTCCTTCCGCCGGGGCATCCCGGGACGATACGGGCGGCCTCCGCGGCCGCTGAAGACCTGCTGCGGGCGCTGACGAATCGAGCGGCGCTCACCGTGACAGTGACCGCGGCCACTCTGCTGCTGGACGGGGAAGACACGGACGAACGGAACCTGCTGCGGCCGCTGGCGGAGCACCTGCACGCGCTGGACCTGGTGGCGATCGATTTCCGGCCGGGCCTGACAGCGCAGACGGTGCTTGATCTGGCGGCCGCGCTCTCCGAAGCGCAGCGGGAGCGGTGGTCCGGGATGGCGCTGGCGGATGCGGTCAACAGGCGGGTCGCCGGCCTGCGGGTCGTGGCGGCCGACTACTCGGCGCTGCGGCTGGCGCGGGGCGCGGGGGCGGGTGGGTCCACGAAGTGGCAGGACTTTGCGCGGGGCGTGGTCGGATCGCTGCGGGCTGCGGGCGAGCGGGAAGTGCTGGCGGCGGCCGCCCGGGCCAGCGGCGAACTGCACGACCCGATCTGCGCTGGTGCCGTGCAGGAGCACCTGCGGCAGGCGCTGCGGTTCGGTTCCGGCGAGGATCCAGCCCAGGCGGAGGCGACCGTCGCGAGCGTGAGGAAGTTTGTCGAGGCGCTGACGCCGGAGGCCCGGCTGGCGCTGACCCGGATCGACCCCGAGGGGCCGGAGAGGTCGCTGGACCTGCTGGCGGACCTGGCGGACGTGCTGCCGACCGAGGATGTCCTGACGGCGCTGACCGAGGGGTCCGGGAAACACCGGCTGTCACTGCACGCGATGCGGCTGTTCAACAAGATGGCGCGGGTCGCGACGGATCGACCGGACCAGATGGCCCGGGTGAAGGAAACGATGGAGCGTTGGCGGGCCGCGAACATGGCGGCCGGAGGCCTGCAAGACTCGCTGGCGGAGGTCTTCCATACGCGGAGCAAACGGGACTACATGCCGGACGACTACCGGGCGCGACTCGCAGGACTGGCCTCGCGGCCGCTTGAAGGACCCGACAGCACGTTCACGGCGATGGTGGACCGGCGGCCGCAGCTTCACGCCGCGGAAGTGGCGGTGCTGGTGGCACGGGAGTGCCGCGGGATCGACTGCCGCGGGGTGTACGAGTACCTGCGTAAGGCGACGGCGACACTGGTCCAGGAGGGCCGACTGCCGGTGGTGCTCGACGCGTTCGACGCGGCGCGAACGCTGGCGGGGGACGAGGCGACGCGGGAGTCGGCCGATGAGTTCCTTGGGGAGGTGCGGTCGCCCCGGCTTCTGGCGGAGGCGTTGCGGGTCTTCCCCGAGGCGCCGGAATCTGCGGAAGCGATATCGCGGCTGCTGGAGGTGATCGGGGCGCCCGCGCTCGAGGTTGTGCTCACCACTCTGGCGGCGCACCCGACGCCGGCGCAGCGAGAGGTCTTGACGGAGTTCCTGGCCGGTGCGGGTGCGGAGGCGCTGGCGGCGGCGCTGCGGAGCAGGCTGGAGGCGGACCCCGCGTCGGTGGGTGCGCTGGAGCCGCAACTGCGTGCCCTCGGGCCCCTGGCGGTCATCTCGGCCCTGGAACCGGTCCTGCGGAGCGGGTCCGAGGTCACGCGGCGTGGCGGGTACAGCGCGGCTGCGAGCATCCTGAACGAGTGGCCGGTGGACCTGATCGAGCGGGCGCTTCGCCAGCCGGATGGGCTGCTGCACGCGCTGGCGTTCGAGAAGTTGTCCCGGCGGCACGACCCGGCGAGCCTGACACTGCTGGCGTCGCTGGTGGCACGGCGGGGCGGGTACCCCGTGGACGCGGCGATCGCGGACCGGGCGGCGTCCGTGCTGATCAACGAGGGGCTGGCGGGGCTGCGACTGCTGAGCGACGCCCTTCGCCTCCTGTGCGGCGAGGTGGCGCCGTCCAAGGCCGCCGCGGCGCGGGCGCTGGCGCGGATGCTGGCGCCGCACTCCGGGGAACGGTGCGTTCGGATTGCCCTCATCCGCTGGCGTTGGTGCGTGGCGCGGCTGGTGAGCGCGGTGCTGCGGGGGAAGGCATGAACGATGCCCCGGACATCGTGCGGCTCGCTGATGAGGCCCTGCGGGCGATGCAGGCGTCGCTGGTGGCACGCGACCTGTACTGCGCGGAGCACCCGGCGGTGCGGCTCCACGAGGAGCGGGCGGCGGCGTCGCTCTCGGCGGCGCTGGCCGCGCAGGCGGAGATCGGCGTGGTGGCGTTCGAGGACCGAGTGGTGCTGGGGAACACGCCGCTGCCGGCGGGGCGGGAGCTCCTGCCTGGACTCTTTGCACGCCTGCGGGAGCGCGGGTCGCACGCCCTGCTCTTCCGGCGGGGGGTGGACCTGGGGCAACTGCGCACCGTGCTCGCGGCGCTGGCCGCCCCCGGCGCGGGGCTGCCGGACGTGCCCGGCATCGCGTTCGCGCATGTGGACGGCGTGCGAACCTCCGGCGCCGCGGGCGGGGGCCACGCGCCGCTGCCGACGCCGCGCCAGGGACGCACGCCGCGGGCCCAGTCCGAGGCGCTGGCCCGGTTGTGGGCGATGCTGCGCGAGCATGGACAGAGTCAGCCCGACGTCGTCGACTCGATCGTGGCGGAGATCTGCGCGGCGGTCGCGGTGTGCGGCGGGGCGATGGCCCCGCTGGCGGAACTGAAGTCGCACGACGAGTACACGTTCGTACACACCATCAACGTCGGGGTGCTGTCGGCGGCTCTGGCGGAGGCCGTGGGGCTGGGCACGGAACTGGTGCACGACGTGACCGCGGGAGCCCTGCTGCACGACGTGGGGAAGCAGGCCATGCCGCCGGAGATCCTGAACAAGAACGGGCAGCTGAACGACGAAGAACTGGCGATCATGCGGCGGCACCCGGTGGAGGGCGCCCGGATGCTCTACGGCGCTCGGCATGTGCCGGACACGGCGCGGATTATCGCCCTCGAGCACCACATGCACATCGACGGCACGGGGTACCCCGCGCAGCCGCCGGGCTGGCGGATCGCGCTGCAGAGCCAGATTGTGCAGATCGCGGACGTGTTCGACGCCCTGCGGACGGACCGGCCTTATCGGTCCGCCATGCCGCTGGACGGTGCCCTGGCGATCCTCCAGAAGAACGCCGGCAAGTGGTTCGACGAGCAACTGCTGGCGGTGTTCATCGAACGAGTGGTCGGGGCCCGCGACCGTGCCGCGGCCTGAAGGGCCCGCCCATCTTGTCCCGTCCGGCCAGGCCGCGCAGGCGTCAGCCCGGGCGCTGAAACACCCATTGATTCTGGTGTTCTCGGCGTGACGGTGTAGGTTCATGCTGCCGGAGCCCGAGCGCCGGCGCCCCGCCCCGCGGCGGGCCGTCCTCACAACCGGAGAACTGGAATGCCCAGCAAGACGCCCCTCGTGCGCGCCGACCGATCCCCCGCCTTCGACGGACTCGAGCAACTCGAGCAGAGGCTGGCCCTGTCCACTGTCTACTGGGACGGCGGCGGTGACGGCGTGACCCTCACGGACAAGAAGAACTGGGAGTGCAACACGCTGCCCGGGGCCAGCGACGTCGCCGTGATCGATGTGGCCGCGAACCCGGCGATCGAGATGAACGGCGGGTGCTTCACCGTCAAGCAACTCGTGCTCAACGAGAAACTGACCATGACGGGCGGGACCATCAACGCCCTGTGCCTGACGACGATCAAGGGCGAGGGGACGCTGAACCTGGGCGGCGGGCTGTACACGGGCGGCCGGATCGACGACTATGGTCGGTTCAACTGGACGGGCGGCAAACTGGCCGGCTGCGGAGACGTGCAGATCAAGTCCGGCGGGGCCATGTGCATCGACGGGGAGGGCGACCGGTACCTGGCCCGCGACATCACGAACCATGGGACGCTGATGTGGGCCGGGGCGAACATCGACGGACGCGACTCGGGCGGTACGGTCATCCGGAACGCGGCGGACGGCGTGATGAAGGCGGCCGGAACGAACACGGAGTTCCGCAGCAACTGCTGGCCGGGCGGGTTTGACAACCAGGGGCTGTTCATCCGCGACGGGGAGGGGTACGCACGGTTGGCGGTGCCCGTCGTCAGTTCGGGGGACATTGTGGTCGCCGGCGGCCGGGCCGAGTTTGTTGCCGGCGGGGACAACACGGGCACGCGGGCGGTCGGCGCGGGCGCGGTGCTGTACTACTTCGGCAACTTCAGCCACGGCGCGGGCTCCACGCTCACCGGCGGCGGGACCACGATCTGGCAGGGCGGGACGCACACGATCACCGGGCAGTGGAACATGGATTCGACCCTCTATGTGTCGAACTCCACCGTGACCGGGGACGCGACACTGGACGTCGGTGGCGTGCTGAACTGGGGACGCGGGGCGATGACCGGCTCGGGCGGCGTGAACGTCCTGGAGGACGGAAAGATCGCGATCCGTGGGATGGTGGAGCACCACCTGGCGCGGAATATCGAGAGCCGCGGGGCACTGGTCTGGAACGAGGGCGCCCTGATGTTCGAGGGTTCGACCCTGACCAACGCCGGGGTGTTCTACCTCGGACCCAACGCCGCGGCGACGGGCGCGGGCGCCATCGTCAACACGGGTGAGATGCACAAGGTGGCCCCCACCGCTTCGACGTTCGACGGCGTCACGATCGACAACACCGGCCTGCTCGCTGTGCACAACGGAACGATGTCGGTCGATCCGGCGAAGATCGCGCAACTGACAGAGGGCGTGCTGACCGGCGGCGCGTGGACGGTGTACGAGCACGCGACGCTCGACCTGCGGGGCGCGGCCATCACAACCATCGCGGGCGGGACGAGCGTGACTCGCGTCGGCGGGGCAGGGTTCGCGGCCCTGACGTCCCTGGAGCGACTGGACGGCTCGCTGACCATCTCCGGCGGCGTGCCCCTGGAACTGGTGCCCGCGTCAGGCACGTTCACCAACAACGGCGCACTGGTGCTGCGGCGAGGGACGACGCTGCGAGTGAGCGGCGATTATGTGCAGACCGACGTGGGCCTGATCGACATCGGCATCGCCAGCCCCGGGATGCTGGTGACAGGACGGCTGGTCACGGCGGAGCATGTGAGCCTGGACGGGATCGTGCGGTTCACGCTGGAACTGGGGTTCACGCCGAGCGCGGGCAACACGTTCGCGTTTGTTGATGCGGCCAGCCTGACGGGGGAGTTTGGGACCATGGAGTTCCCCGTGGTGGCGGGCGTAGCGCCGGGCCTGGTGTACGGGACAACGGGCGTCCGGCTGTCCTTCGTGGCGGTGTGAACGAGCGGCTGTGCGAGGGAGAAGCCCGGGCCGTCGCGCCCGGGTTTCCCCTTTACCTGCCGCTGATGCCCGTCACGCGGACGCGGGTGTAGCGCTGGCGGTGTCCCGTCTTGCGCTTGGAGTCCTTCTTTGGGCGGATCTTGTAGATGTGTACCTTGTCGCCCTTGACCTCGGGTTCCACGACCTCCGCGGTGACCGAGGCGCCGGCCACATAGGGCCGGCCCAGGGCGGCGTCGCCCCCCTGCTCGCCGATGACCAGGACGCGGTCGAACGTCACAGCCTGGCCGGGCTTGGCCCCGCCGCCGTCGACCAAGTCGATCAGGATGTCGTCGCCCTGGACAACCTTGCGCTGCCCGCCCGAATCCTCGATGATCGCGTACATATGGCCTGTTTCCTGGCGATCGCGCCGGGAGCGGGGCGGGAAGATCCCGGCTTCGGTCCCGTCCGGCTGCGAAGGGGGGAAGCGTAGGCGCGGCGGTCACGGCCAGCGCGTCCCCGACCACCCCTTGCTATCGCCGGATTCGGGGATATGCTGGGGTCAGGCCGGGCGGGAGAACCCGGCTCAGGAAGACTCTCGCGGGGGATTTGAGGGAGAGTCCCGGATGAACACCCGAGTTGTTGTCGTGGCGGCTGGCCTCGCGGCCTGCGCCGGTGCCGTGTCCGCGCAGTGCCAGCCGCAGTGGGACCTGAGCCCCGGCAACCCGGGGAACGGGCTCACGTTTGGCTACATCGCGCCGATCTTCCCCTACAACGACGGGGGCGGCGACCGTATTTTCGTCGGTGCGTCGGACACGCCGCTTCTGAGCAAGTACGACCCGGCAACGAACTCGTGGTCCCCGTTGACCATCGGCACCGGTTTCACCAACGGCTTCCTGACCTCCTTCACGGTCTTCAACCCGGGCAGCGGGAACCGCCTGATCGTGGCGGGGTTCTACGACAACGCCAACGGCGTGCCGAATACGGCGAGCCTGGCGATGTGGAACGGGACCGCGTTTGAGGCGATGGGCACCGGTTGGACGGGCACAACCCGCCAGTCCGTCCAGGGCATGGCCGTCTGGAACGGCAAGTTGTATGTGGGCGGGGGCATCGTGAACCAGCCCCCGACGATCGCGGGGCAGCCCTGGGGCGGCTTCGCCGCGTGGGACGGGACGACCTGGACCGTGCCGGCGACCACGATGACCGGGTTCAGCCCGAACATCTTCAAACTGCGTGTATTCAACGACGGTGCGGGCGAGGCGTTGTTCGCAGCGGGGCGGTTCGCGAACATCAACGGAATCGCCATGAACAACGTCGCCAAGTTTGACGGCGCCAACTGGAGCGCCCTGGGCGCCGGGTTGCCAACCAGCCAGACCGGTGACATGGAGTCGATGGCGGTCTTCCAGGGGTTGCTGCACGTCGGCGGGTCGCCCTCGGGCGGCAGCAGCGTGTTCAAGTGGGACGGTGCCGCATGGACAGCGGTCGGGCAAGGCCTGGGCGGGCGAACCACGTCCCTCGCGGTGTTCGACGACGGCTCCGGCGAGGCGCTCTACGCCGGCGGGACCGCGCAGGGAGGCACCGGGAACATCGCCAAACTCGTGGGGGGTGCGTGGGTGATGCTCGGCGGCGGCGTGGACGCCTCGGTGTTCGGGACGGCAGCAATCGGCGATCGCCTGTACGTCGGCGGCAGTTTCCTGAACGCCAACGGCCAGCCTGCCAACCGGATCGCGGCGTGGACGGCGTGCCCAGCCGTCGCCTGCTACCCCGACTGCAACGGCGACAGCGTGCTGAACCTCTCCGATTTCGGCTGCTTCACCACGAAGTTTGCGCTGGGTGACGCGTACGCCGACTGCAACGGTGACGGCGTGCTGAACCTCTCC
>JADLGW010000017.1 GCA_020849105.1 Phycisphaerales bacterium
CCGCCCGGTACCCGGGCGACAACAGCGCGATGTTCGATCAGGGGATCGGGGCGGTACTGGGCGGCCCGAACGGCGATGAGGTCTTCGTGGTCGGTCAGTTCACCTATTCCGTCACGAACGGGAGCGATGCCGTGACCCTGCGTATCTTCGAGCAATAGGCGGGCGTACACACCGCCGGGTGCGCGAGCGGCG
The DNA here is from genome assembly GCA_020849105.1 of Phycisphaerales bacterium. Lineage (GTDB taxonomy): Bacteria > Planctomycetota > Phycisphaerae > Phycisphaerales > UBA1924 > JADLGW01. The sequence continues at coordinate 193 of JADLGW010000017.1, forward strand.
CACCCCGCGGCTTTGATCGGGAGCGTGAACATGCGAGCGGCGTACCTGATGCTGGCGGGCTTCCTCTGCCGGTCCGTTGCGAACGGCCAGCCTGTGCCGCGGTGGTCTGCGGTCCCGGGTGTCGTCGGCAGCAGCCGGTGCATGATCCAGGATTCGGCCGGGGAGCCCCATGGCCCGTTTTATCTTGGCAACATCGGCGTGATCGGCGCCCCACCCTCCGGGATGGCGGTGCAGTACCGAGGGACGTGGTCCACGCTCGGCGGGCCGCTCGGCGGGGGCTTGCCTCTTGAGATCCGGGACGCCGTGTTCTGGTCGGCCGACCCGGGTTCGGCCCCGGCGGACCTGCACATTTCGGGCCATTTTGATACCGCCGGCGGTGTACCCGTCGCCAACATCGCCCGCTGGGATGGACGGCAATGGGCCCCGCTCGGCGCGGGCTCGCCACGCAGCCTGCGCAGCCTGGCGGTCTATGACGACGACCACGAGGGGCCGGGGGGTCCGCTTCTCTATCGTGGCACTTCCAGTTCCGCCGGGCAGCCCACGGACATCGCGCTGCTCCGCTGGGATGGCCGGGCGTGGGCGCCCATGCCCGTTGCGCTCGCCCCGTACCCTCCTACGAGCGACGCCCAGGTCCTGGCCATGTGCGTCTTTGACGATGACCGGGCGGGGCCGCGTCCCGAGGGCCTCTACATCGGCGGGGGGCTCGGAGGCGGGGGCTCGGTGGTGTGCTACAACATTATCCGCTGGGATGGGCAAGCCTACGAAGCGCTGGGATTCGGGACCAACTCCACCGTCGAGTGCATGGCCGTCTACGACGACGATGATTCGGGCTCGCGCCCGCCGGCGCTGTTCGTGGGCGGATCGTTCAGTTCGCCGGTGCGCCAACTGGCGCGATGGGACGGCCAGGCGTGGAGCAGTGTCGTGGAGATTCCGAGCGGCTCCGTCGAGGCCATGATCGTTTTCGATGATGACGGGAGCGGGCCACGAACCCCGGGGCTGTTTGTGACCGGGTCCTTCGGATTCCCGGGGATGAAGGTCTTCAAGTACAGGGGCTGGCTGCAGGGCTACGACTCGCTGAACGGCGGGCTGACCGGAGCCGTCGGCGGGTCGGTCGGGTACGCGCTGGGGGTGTACGACGAGGACGGGCCGGGGCCGAACCCCGGCGGCTTGTACGTCGGGGGCGACTTCGAGTTTGCTGGTGGTGTGCCGGCCTCCGACTTCGCCCGCTGGGGATACCCGCTCCCGCCCGGCGGGCCGTGCTACCCCGACTGCAACCAGGACGGGGCGCTCACCCTCTCCGACTTCGCGTGCTTCATGACCCGGTTCGCCGCCGCGGACCCCTACGCCGACTGCAACCAGGACGGCCAGCGCAACCTCTCCGACTTCGGGTGCTTCCAGACGAAGTTCGCCCTGGGCTGCCCGTAGGGAAAGCGCCGAACGCGGGGGGTCACAGAGGGGCGCAGAGGCGTATGACGGAAGACCGGGGATCGCAGGAACCACTCGCAGCACCCCTACCTGAGGCCGGGTGACGCTGGTTGAAGCCCGGAGGTGAGTGGCGGCACCCCGGACGTACACTCGGCCCGCGTGTTCAGCCGCCTGACCCATGCCATCCCGCTCGCGATGCCGCGGCCACACTTCATGGGTCTGGCGCCGCTGGACGTGTGGGCGCGGGTGCTGCTGGCGCCGGCGGCGCGGGTGCCGGTGCGGTACTGGCTCAGGCTCGCGGCGGCGCTGGCGACCTCGGCCCTGGCGACGGTGCTGACGCTGCCGGAACGACTGGTGCTGGGGCCGCTGCTGGCGTGGCAGGGGCGCCGCCGCGAATGGCGGCTGGACCTGCCGGTGGTGGTCGTGCTGGGGTATTACCGGAGCGGGACGACCCACCTGCACTACCTGCTGTCGTGCGACCCGCGGTTCCGCACCCCGGCGTGGTGCGAAACACTGGCCCCGTGCGGGTTTGCGGCGTCGTGGTGGTTCCTGCGCTGGTTCCTGGTGCCGTTCCTGTCGAACACGCGGCCGCAGGACGACGTGGCGCTGGGGCCGGAGTGGCCCGCGGAGGACGACTTCGCGCTGTGCAACGGGGCGGCGGCGTCGTGCCTGATCGGGCGGATGGTGGCGCCGTCGCGGCACGGGCATTACGAGCGGTTCCATGCGCTGGACGGGCTGACGGCGCGGGAGTTTGCAAGGTGGCGGCGGGGCCAGTGGGCCTTCCTGTGGAAGGTGGCGGCGTTGTCGCGCGGACGGGAGTTGCTGCTGAAGTCCCCGAGCCACACGGCGCGCGTGGACCACCTGCTGGACCTGCTGGGGGCGGAGAACGTGCGGTTCGTCCACATCCGCCGGGACGCGGGGGCGGTGGTGCGCTCCAACGTGGCGATGGACGGGCGGATGGAGCCGCAGTTGATCCAGGATGCGCCGGGAGCGGCGGTCAGCGAGCGGTGGGCGCGGGAGCAACTGGCGGCGACGGAGGAGAAGTACGCGAGGACGCGGGGGCTAATCCCGGCGGGGCGGCTGTGCGAGATCACGTTTGACGAACTGGTGTCGCGGCCGGTGGAGACGGTGGAGCGGGTGTATTCGGAACTGGGGTTGGAGTTGACGCGCGGGGCGCGGGTGCGGATGGGGGCGTACCTGGAATCGGTGAGGGATTACAGGGCCCAGAGCGAGCCCGATGCGCGATCGAAGGAACGAACCGGCAGCGCCGACGAGGGGGAAGAGCCCTCACGACGCGGCGGGGCAACCGAGAGACGCTCAGGTTGGGTCGCGTCTCTTGCGGGTGCCGGCGCGGCCGCCGCCGCCGCATGGGTCGGCCTGGCGTGGCTCATGGCGGACCGATCCGACTGGCTGGTGTGGCCGGTGGGTGTGGTGCTCGGGGTCACGGCGATGCGGTCGGGGGGGCGGGGGTCGGTCCGGCTGGGGCTGTTCGCGGCGGCGGCGACGGTGCTGGTGATGCTCGCGGCGGCGTGGCCCGCGACGCTCGTTGCGGAGTACGGACCGCGCAACCCGAACCCGCTGCGGGAGCAGTGGCACCATGTGTGGCTCTCGACGTATCGCGGGCTGCTGGCGATGAACAACGTGTTCTGGGGGTTCATGGGGGTCGTGACGGCGTACCGGTTCGGGTCGCGGCGTCACGCGGCCCCGCCGGGGCGCGGCGGTACCATTTCACCATGACCCTCCGCCGCCTCCTCATCGTTCTTGCGCTGCCCGCCGTGTGCCTGGCCCAGGCGACGACCACGCCGCAGGCCCCGCCCCCCGCGGGTGCCGCGGCCCCGGTCGATGCGCGGCACGCGGAGGTCCAGGCCGCGGCCGACGCGATGGCGAAGGCGGTGCTGGCGGGGGATGGGGGGGCGTACCTGGCGCATGTGTGGCGGGGGAACGCGGAGTGGGCCAGGGAGCAGGACAACTGGGCGCTGGACCTGACGCGCAAGGTTCCCGCCGAGTTCAGTTTCACGGTGGGCGAGGTTGCGGACGGCGAAGGGGCGGGCTGGATCGATGCGCCGGTGACGCAGAAGTGGCTGTTCACCGGCGGCAAGGAGCGCACGCAGTCGTTCACGGCGCGGTTCCTTCGTGACGCGGACAAGGGGTGGCTGTACGCGGGGGAGAAGTGGAATGTGCTGGAGGCCGCGGGCGTGCGGGTGCTGTTCGAGGACGGGCAGGAGGAGCACGCCCGGATCGTCGCCGAGGTGCTGCCCGACGTGCGGAAGCACGTGCTGGGAGAGTTCGGGATGCTGGAGGCGCCGATTGCGTCGCGGGTGCAGGAGGTCAAACTGTACAAGTCGATGCGGCACCTGCAGCACTCGATCTACCTGAGTTACACCGACGGCCTGGGGGGCTGGAACGAGCCGGGCGAAGCGATCAAACTTCTGTCCGGCGGGGTGCGCGACACGGGCGGGGCGCGGATGCTGCTCGGGCACGAGTACGGGCATGTGGCGACGTTCGAACTGGGGCCGAAGGCCAACGAGATCCCGTGGTGGGCGCTCGAAGGAGTCGCGGAACTCTCCGCCGAGGAGTACGCGGGCGGGCGGAAGACGACCCAGGCCCGCGTCCACGGGTGGGCGGAAGCCGGCAAACTGATCGACTGGTCGCGCCTGGCGGACTTCCACGGCGAGGCGACCCAGCACTACGACTGGGTGTACCGGCAGGGGCACCACATGCTCGGGTACATCGACGACACCTACGGGCACCAGAAACGGACGGCGTGGCTCGGGGCGATGGCCCAGGGCGCGACGATCGACGATGCAACGGCCGGGGTGCTGGGCCTGACGTTCGGGGAACTCGACGCGCAGTGGCGAGCGAGCCTGGAGAAGTAGACGGGAACGAAGAACCCCGGCCTCCGCGGGCCGGGGTCTCGTGCCCGGTCACGGGCAGCCGAGGGTGTACCCCGTCTGGTAGCAGCCGAAGTCGGAGAGGTTGAGCACGCCGTCGCGGTTGCAGTCTGCGCCGGGCAGTCCCAGCGCGAAGCGCGTCTGGAAGCAGCCCATGTCGGCCAGGTCCAGGCGTTCGTCGCCGTTGCAATCGGCGTAGCAGGCGCCGACGATGCGGGAAACAATGCCGCTGGCGCCCGACGGGCCCAGGATGGTGGTGGAGCAGAGGTAGACCTCACCGTCGTCGTCGCGCCCGAACCCCTTGACGTAGCGATTCAGGTCGCGAGCGTCGCGCCCGAGGCGGAACTCGCGGATGTCGGAGAGGTCGCCGGCCGTCCGGATGTAGAAGAGCCGGCCGCGGGCGGGGGTGAACGCGCGGCTGAAGTCGCCGAAGACATAGGCGCCGGTGAGCGCGGGCGAGCGCGAGCCGCGGTAGACGAAGCCGCCGGTGATGCTGATGCCCTCGGTGTGCCGGTACTCGGCGACGGGATCGATCAGGCCGGCGACGGCGCATGACGCGGGCGGGGTGGTGGGGTTGAACGGGTCGAAGCAGTGGAGAGCCTCTCGCTTCACCCAGCCGTAGTTGCCGCCCTTCACGACGATGTCGACCTCCTCGAACATATCCTGGCCGACGTCGGCGACGATCAGGCGTCCGTCGTCAAAGGTGAAGCGGTAGGGGTTGCGGAAACCGTAGGCATAGACCTCGTCGCGCCCGTCCACGCCGACAAAGGGATTGTCGGGCGGGCTGGCGTAGGGCGGACCGGAGTCCACGTCGATGCGCAGCATCTTGCCGAGAAGGACGCCGATGTTCTGGCCGTTCCCGCCGGGCCCGTGGGGGAGCGTGGGGAGGTGGAGGCCGTCGTTGGCGCCGCCCCCGTCGCCCATGGACATGTAGAGGTAGCCGTCAGGGCCGAACTCGACGTGGCCGGCGTTGTGGTTGAACTCCGGCTTGTCGACGCGGAGGAGGATCACGCCGCCCGGGTTGGCGACGTTCGACCCGATGGGGCAACTGAACTCGGCGAGAACTTCTTCGTGGCAGCCGCGGGAGGTCCCGAAGCACGGGTCGGTGGGCTGGCCGGCGCGGGGGCGGCTGTAGCGGACGAAGAAGCGGCCGTTGCTCTCAAAGTCCGGGTGAAACGCCAGGCCGAGCAGGCCCCGCTCGTCGTAGCCGGGGTTGAGCGCGGGCATGTCCGCGGAGACATCCAGGAAGGGGATGGGGAGGAGCACGCCGTTCTGGAGAATGCGGATGCGGCCGGTCTGCTCGACGATGAAGAGCCGGCCGGAACCGTCGCCGGCGCCGGTGGCGAAGACGGGCGAGGTGAGGCCGGTGGCAACGGGTTCGAGTTCGATGGTGGCATCGCCGGGGCGGACCTGGGCCGAGGCCGCAAGAGCCAGGCCGAGCGCGGCGACGAGAGCGGTGGCGGAATGCATGGAGTTCCCCTTTCCTTCGAGGGCGCGGCGCCACGGGGCGGGGACAGAACGTCCCGCCTGGTTCCGTCGGCGTACTGGCGGACCCTCGCCGCTCTGGGATGTCCCGGGGTGTTCCGCATCTTGCATCCGCGAGCGCAAAGAAAAACCCCGGCCGCCGCGGCCGGGGTTTTGAACTCGGGTGCTGCGGCCCGCTCAGGCCATCACCCATCGCTCCCGGCATGTACGCCCATGGTGGGCGGCCGGGCGATGAATCGTGGCGCCCGTCACGGACAGCCGAGGGCGAACTTCGTCGTGAAGCAGCCGAAGTCGGCGAGGTTGCGGATGCCGTCGCCGTTGCAGTCGGCGTAGGCGTCACCCAGCGCGAACTTCGTGGTGAAGCAGCCGAAGTCGGACAGGTTCAGCACGCCGTCGCCGTTGCAGTCGGGGTAGCAGGATGCGGTCGCCGGCTCGTAGGTGAACGTGTCGACGCCGATGAAGTCGGAGTTGGCGCCCGCGGCGCCGCCCTGCGGGACGTTGTACCAGAACGCCAGGCGGCCCTGGGTCGGGGCGGGGATGCCGCTGAGGACGATGGTGTACTCCGTCCAGACCGTGGGGTAGTCCGTGAGGGTCAGGTTCGCGTTGATGACCAGGAGTTCGGTGGTGAAGTCGCCGACGCTGGTCGCGGTGGAGCCGACGTTGGCGCTCGGCCCGGCCAGGCTCATGCGCACGGCCATCCGGTCCGGAAAGGCCGGCAGGTCAACGGTGCGGGTCCAGAACTTGATCGTGTCCCCGTTGGCGAGCGTGCGGACAGGCGTGATCATCCAGTTGGAGATGTCGCCCACGCCGGTTACGGTCGTGCTGGCCCAGTTGGCCGCGGCGTAGCCGTCGGTGGTCTGGCCGGGGAAGGGCTGGCCCGGATTGACGACGATGTTTCCCTGGAACCACAGGTTGGGCCCGAGCGGGGCGCTGTTGTTGATGAGCGACCAGCCCGAACCCGGGAGCCCCGCCACGTCGTCGAAGTCTTCGCTCAGCGGCTGGGCCATCGCCGTACCCGCCATTGCCAGGAGCGCAGCCGCCACCAGATTCGTCTTCAGCATCTCTTGGTCTCCGTTTGTCAAAAGTGGTCATCGGGCACAGGGGGGTGAAATACCCAGCCGTGGGCCGAAAGGACGAGCGCAGCACACCCACCGCCATCCGGCCAAGATGGGCACGCAAAAACGGTCCAGAATCATGCACGCGGCCGGCGGCAGACCCCCTGTCTTCCCGCCGCGTGCGGCGGGGCGGGCGGGAAGCCCCTATACCTACATGGAGGAACGCCATGAACCTGAGTTGCATCCGAGCCACGATCTGCGTCGCATGCTGGCTGTTCGCCCCCCTGGCGCCGGGCCAGCCCGCGGAGCCGGCCGCGTTCGTCGGGAACAACGGGAACGCCGAGGGGAGCGTGACCTCCTTCGTGTTCGGGCCGGGGGGGGAACCCGTCTTCGTGCAGAAGACCCCGGCGGCAAACAACGCGTACGGGCTGTCGCTCTCTCCGAGCGGCAAGTGGCTGGCGGTGACGCACACCACGGCGAGCACCACGGTGGAGGCGGTGGAGGTCTTCGGCGTGCACGCGGACGCGACGCTGACGCTGGAAGGGTCGTTCACCACGCCCGACAGCCCGCTGGACTGCGCGTGGGTGACGGACAGCGTGCTGGTTGTGACGAGAACGCGGATCAACCAGCCGAACGAGTTGATCTCGTACCGGTTCTCACCGGCGTCCGGACCCGTGCCGGCGTCGCTGGTGGAGGTGGGGCGGGAGGGCACGGGGACGTTCACGGCGTATGTCACGGTGCACCCGGGGCGCCAGGTCGTGTTCACGGGGGATTCCGACCTCAATACGTTCCGGGCGTTCCGAGTGGATGGGGGCGGCGGGCTTGCGTTCCTGATGGACAACTTCACGGGGGCGTTCCCGATCGGGCCGGGGATCACCCACGACGGGCGGCACCTGTACGCCGGCGGCGGGACCAGCGCCGGCGGGCACACGATCCATGCGTACGCGATCAACGCGGGAACGGGGGAACTGACGCCGGTGCCGGGGGCGCCGTTCTCGTCCGTCTCGCCGGGGTCGTCACCGTCACCGAAACTGGCGGTGGCGTCGAGCGATGATGCGTATGTGTTCGTCGGGCACGGGTCGTCGTCGGAGGTGCGGTCGCTGGCCCGCGATCCGCTGACCGGGGCGCTCACGGACACGGGCAACGCCTTCGACGTGGGGATCCAGGGGGACCTGGGCGGGGTGGCGGTGCTCGGGAACCTCCTGCTCGTCACGGACAGTTACAGCGGGACCGGGCTGTACTCGTTCACGATCCACGGAGACGGCAGTTTCACGATGAACGGCGGGCTGGTGAGCACGCAGGGCGTGACGCCGCGAGAGGTGGTGGCGTGGGAGCCGCCGGCGGGCTGCTACGCGGACTGCAACGGGGACGGCGTGCTGAACCTGTCGGACTTCGGCTGCTTCACCACGAAGTTCGCGCTGGGCGACCTGTACGCCGATTGCAACGCCGACGGCGTGCGGAACCTCGCCGATTTCGGGTGCTTCCAGACCAAGTTCGCGCTCGGGTGCCCGTAACGGCGCCGGGTTCCCCTCCTGGGTACCCCGCCGCTCCGCGGCGGTCGGGACTTCTTGGGTACCCCTCCTGGTACCCCGCCGCTCCGCGGCGGCCGAGGCTTCTTGAGTACCCCTCCTGGGTACCCCGCCGCTCCGCGGCGGACGCCTCCCCTGTTCGGGGGGGTCTCATGGAGGGAGGCGATGAGCCGTGGGGCACAGCGCATGACAGTGAGATTTGTGCTTGACGCGCGGCGATGCCTGTGTTACATTGGGCCCATCCTCCGGGCCGGGGCGTTCGCCCCGTGCGTGAAGAGCCCGGTCTGGACTGGACGATCATCCGCTATGTGCAGAGGTGGCCGTGATGACCACGCACGCTTTGCGAGCACTGGGTGTCGCGTGCGGCGCCGCGCTCATCGCGGCGGCGCCGGCCCCCGCGCAGACGTGCGAGCCCTACTGGACCCTCGCCGGCTCCCGGATCGTGACGTACAGCATGCTGACGTTCGATGACGGCTCCGGGCCCGCGGTCTACAACGCCGGGTATCTGTGGCCCGAACCCATGGGTAATCGGCGCGAGGCGCCCGTGCGCCGGTGGCGGGGCGGCGCCTGGGAGGATCTCATCGCCGGCGCACCGCCGACCGTGGCCGGCAGCACCCAGCGCATCCGTGTCCTCGACGACGGCGGCGGGCCGAAGTTGTACCTGACGGGGTCGGCGCCCTGGCTCCCGCCATACAGCCGATTCGTCCGGCGCTGGAACGGCCAGGCATGGGAGCCCGCCAACCCGCTGCTGTACAGCGACGCCCCCGGGGGGGGGATCGCGATGATTTCCTTCGACGACGGCGCGGGTGCGGCCATCTATGGCATTGCTGGGTCCAACGGCAACCGAATCGTTCGTTGGAACGGGATCGCGTGGGTGACCGTTGGCAGTGTTCCTGGCGGCTCGCCGCTTGGACAGTTTGAAACGTTCGACGATGGAACCGGTTCAGCCCTTTACATCACCGGTCACATTTTTTCAGTGAACGGGCTCCAGACCCGTGACATCATCCGCTGGAACGGGCAGCAGTGGTCGGCCGTCGGCGGCGGGATTGTGATCAGGACGCCCCGCGACATGTGCGTCTACGACGGGTCGCTCTACGTCTCCGACATGACCGCGGGCGGCGGGAAGCCCATCAACGGCCTCGGGCGCTGGGACGGCGCGGCGTGGTCCAACGCCGGCGCGGGCTTCACCAGCAAGGGCTTCCTCGAGTTGTATTCCATGGAGGTCTTCGACGACGGCACCGGCCCGGCCCTGTTCGTCGCGGGCCTCTTCGAGGACGCCGGCGGCGTGCCCACGCGCAACCTGGCCA
>JADLGW010000018.1 GCA_020849105.1 Phycisphaerales bacterium
TGGTGGTGTTTCAATCCACGCCCCTGCGAGAGGGGCGACTCGGTGCTGCCGCCGCCGCCGACGCAGCCGACGTAGTTTCAATCCACGCCCCTGCGAGAGGGGCGACGAGCCCGGCGCAGGACATGACACCGGCGATGATCGAGTTTCAATCCACGCCCCTGCGAGAGGGGCGACCCCCCGACAGCGAGGGCCAACGGGGGCGACTTGGTTTCAATCAACTCCACTGCGAGAGGGGCGACGCCTCGAACACGACGACGGACACGCCCTGCGCCAGTTTCAATCCACGCCCCTGCGAGAGGGGCGACATCGACCTGGACGGATGCATCGACGACACCGGGGTTTCAATCCACGCCCCTGCGAGAGGGGCGACCCGCGCGGGCCTGGTCCACCCCGACGCCCTGGATGTTTCAATCCACGCCCCTGCGAGAGGGGCGACCGGTGACGGTCTGCGCCGGGTTGCACACGCGGCGTTTCAATCCACGCCCCTGCGAGAGGGGCGACTCTTCGAATCCCCTTGGGGTCATTGGTGCGGAGGTTTCAATCCACGCCCCTGCGAGAGGGGCGACCCATGTTCCGCCCTTTCCCAAAAGCGGCCCTTGCGTTTCAATCCACGCCCCTGCGAGAGGGGCGACCCGTCTGCACCAGCATCGCACGCCGCCACTGCGCCGTTTCAATCCACGCCCCTGCGAGAGGGGCGACCGGCGGCCTCCGTGCCGGGTGAAGGTTTCTACATGTTTCAATCCACGCCCCTGCGAGAGGGGCGACTCTATCCCGGGCTCACACACTCGGGCGCGCTCAAGTTTCAATCCACGCCCCTGCGAGAGGGGCGACGATACTGTCTCGTGCGCTACGTGCGTACATCCTGTTTCAATCCACGCCCCTGCGAGAGGGGCGACGGTTCGGGCGGGTTTGCCCCTCAACAATGGGGCGGTTTCAATCCACGCCCCTGCGAGAGGGGCGACTCGACGCCGCCTACACCGTCCTGGGCCGCGCCGGGTTTCAATCCACGCCCCTGCGAGAGGGGCGACGGCGTTCGCGCGGGCGCTTGAGCCCTACCGGGTCGAGTTTCAATCCACGCCCCTGCGAGAGGGGCGACCGGCGGACCTCAAGGTCCTCGCGGACGTGTGCTGGTTTCAATCCACGCCCCTGCGAGAGGGGCGACGGCCGCTTTTTGGGAAAGGGCGGAACATGGCGACGTTTCAATCCACGCCCCTGCGAGAGGGGCGACACCGACGTAGTGCGCCGTGTTCCCGTTGCTGATGTTTCAATCCACGCCCCTGCGAGAGGGGCGACCGCTGGCGGCTGCGGAGGGCGCGGTGGATTTCCTGTTTCAATCCACGCCCCTGCGAGAGGGGCGACGCGGCTGTCCGGCCGCTGGCCGCGGCACACGCTGGTGTCAATCCACGCCCCTGCGAGAGGGGCGACTGCCGACCGCCGTCAGGTCGAGGGTGTAGTTGAGTTTCAATCCACGCCCCTGCGAGAGGGGCGACGCCCCGTGTTTGGATCGAGGGCGCTGATCTGCGGTTTCAATCCACGCCCCTGCGAGAGGGGCGACCTGCGCGTGCGGGAGATGCCGGAGGTCCGCCCGTGTTTCAATCCACGCCCCTGCGAGAGGGGCGACCTGGCCCGCCATTTCCTGCGCGGCCCCGAAGATGTTTCAATCCACGCCCCTGCGAGAGGGGCGACGAACACGCGAGCGTGGCGATCAGCGTGGCCGAGGGTTTCAATCCACGCCCCTGCGAGAGGGGCGACGAGGCGCGGCGGATCATGCTCGCGGACGCGATGTTTCAATCCACGCCCCTGCGAGAGGGGCGACGCACCGCCGCGCCAAGTCCATCGCGTCGCAAAACGTTTCAATCCACGCCCCTGCGAGAGGGGCGACTAACCTGCTCGAACCGCGTCGCGGTCCCGGTCGTGTTTCAATCCACGCCCCTGCGAGAGGGGCGACGACTTGAAGTTGGGCAGCGTGTCGTCGATCTTCGGTTTCAATCCACGCCCCTGCGAGAGGGGCGACGTTCGGACGAGGCGACCGCACCGAGCAGCAACAGGTTTCAATCCACGCCCCTGCGAGAGGGGCGACCTACCGCCCGCAATGGCCGCCGCGGATCAACGTCGTTTCAATCCACGCCCCTGCGAGAGGGGCGACGTGCCGGTGACGGAGATCGGGCGCAACCCCGGAGTTTCAATCCACGCCCCTGCGAGAGGGGCGACCGGCGATTGCCTACGAGGGCGGGCGGTGGCAGGCGTTTCAATCCACGCCCCTGCGAGAGGGGCGACCCCGATCACGATGATCGCGGACGAAGACGGCGTGTTTCAATCCACGCCCCTGCGAGAGGGGCGACATCCCGAAGGCGCGATCGTCACCGTGAGCGTGCCGGTTTCAATCCACGCCCCTGCGAGAGGGGCGACTTTCATGGGCAAGAGCCGCCAGAGTAAGGACGCTGGTTTCAATCCACGCCCCTGCGAGAGGGGCGACACGCGTGGGTCGGATACCGGGTCGGCCGCTGAGTGTTTCAATCCACGCCCCTGCGAGAGGGGCGACCCCGATCACGATGATCGCGGACGAAGACGGCGTGTTTCAATCCACGCCCCTGCGAGAGGGGCGACGCCGCAGTTGGCCGACGCACTGATGCCGGTTCTGTTTCAATCCACGCCCCTGCGAGAGGGGCGACGTCACCGGCACGTCCCCAGCCTCGAACCGCGCCATGTTTCAATCCACGCCCCTGCGAGAGGGGCGACGGGGCCGATGTGCAGGACGCAACGCCGAACACGCTGTTTCAATCCACGCCCCTGCGAGAGGGGCGACGACCCCGGCACGGGCAGCGTGACGGAGGTTTCCTGTTTCAATCCACGCCCCTGCGAGAGGGGCGACCACTTCCTTAAGCGCCTCGTCCCGCATGGACTGGTTTCAATCCACGCCCCTGCGAGAGGGGCGACTGGGCCGGGGAAGGCGTCGAGCGACTTCCGGAGTTTCAATCCACGCCCCTGCGAGAGGGGCGACCGCCAAGGCGCGGCGCGTGCAGCACGACACCGAGGTTTCAATCCACGCCCCTGCGAGAGGGGCGACCCACGCGGGACCGCGGGAGCGCCTTCAGCGTCAGGTTTCAATCCACGCCCCTGCGAGAGGGGCGACCTCGCCCTTCGTCGGGCTGGTCTGCGCATCGTGGAGTTTCAATCCACGCCCCTGCGAGAGGGGCGACGTACGCGGTTGCCGCAGTGCGAGGCGGGCGCGAACGTTTCAATCCACGCCCCTGCGAGAGGGGCGACGTGGTGGCTGTTGTCACTTGCCACCCCAGTCCGGTTTCAATCCACGCCCCTGCGAGAGGGGCGACCCCAGCGTGCCGAGTACCACCTGGCGATCGCCTGGTTTCAATCCACGCCCCTGCGAGAGGGGCGACTCGAGCGGAACGTGTCGATCATGACGGGCTTCCTGTTTCAATCCACGCCCCTGCGAGAGGGGCGACGGCGGCGGGGTCCGCGCACACGCCCGCGACTGGAGTTTCAATCCACGCCCCTGCGAGAGGGGCGACGATGTGGGACGCCTCGCTGGCCAGTCACTTGCAGTTTCAATCCACGCCCCTGCGAGAGGGGCGACTGCTGACGGGGGAAAGCCCGACCGACGTGGGCGAGTTTCAATCCACGCCCCTGCGAGAGGGGCGACGCACTACTCCGACGGCTGCATCACCGCCGACGTGGTTTCAATCCACGCCCCTGCGAGAGGGGCGACGACCACGAACTCGCCGAACCTGACCGAGGTCCGGTTTCAATCCACGCCCCTGCGAGAGGGGCGACCTACTCGTTCGCCAAGGTCTGTGACTGCGGACGGTTTCAATCCACGCCCCTGCGAGAGGGGCGACTCCCCGGCCCCGTCGCGTACTGGCCCAAGTTCATGTTTCAATCCACGCCCCTGCGAGAGGGGCGACGGCCTCCATCATAACGACTTGTGCGTGCCGGAGTTACGGGCCCGTTTCCGCGAACCCCCGGCGCCGGCACGCGCAGACGCCGCACGCCGCACCGAACGTGCAAACGTATGCACTTGTCAATGAGGAGCTTGCGCACCATCGCGGACCGACCCGTCGAATCGCGGGCGTTCGGGGTCCGCGACCCCGACCCGGCCCGTCAATCCCTCACACCAGGAGGGGGCCGTCGATGTCCGGGGTCGGCTTGGCCCCGTGATGCTCGACGCGGCGCTGCCAGTTCGCGCCGAGGAAATAGAACCGCAGGCTGTCGGTCTCGGGCTTCACCAATCCCAGCAGCCGGTGCTTCAGACGCGCGAACTGGGCGGGGTCCACCTTGCACTCGAACACCGAGTTCTGCACGCGCTGCCCAAAGTCCACGCACGCCCGCGCAACCTTGGCCAGGCGCCTCCGGCCCTCGGAATCCCCCGTTGCAACGTCGTAGGTCACCAGCACGTACACGACCGCTCCTTTTCTCGGGACACTCTACTTCCAGATGAACGGCGGGTACGCGTCGAGATCGCCGCGGAGGTGGCGGGCGAGCAAGCGGGCCTGCAGGTGCACGAGCAGCCCGATCGTCGTTGTCTCGCCCAGGTACGGGTGGGTCAGCGATTCCTGCTTGCGGTGCTGGTACGCTGAGACGACCGCCCGACGCGTCGGCTCGTCCATCTGCACGGCTCCGGACTCGGTGCGGGTAAAGCCGCCGGGCCTGACCTGCCCGCGGTTGATAAGGGACAGCGCGAGCCGATCCGCGAGGAACGGGCGGAACTCCTCCATCAGGTCGAGGGCGAGCCCCGGGCGCCCCGGGCGGTCGCGGTGGAGGAAGCCGACGGCCGAGTCGAGCCCGACGGCCTCGCACGCGGAGCGGGCATCGTGGGCGAGCATGGCGTACAGGAACGAGAGCAGGGCATTGGTGGCGTCGAGCGGCGGGCGGCGCGAGCGCGTGGTGAAGATGAACGCGGGGTCGCCGCCGCTCATGAGGTCGGAGAAAACCCCGAAGTACGCATTGCCGGCGTCGCCCTCCACCCCGCGGAGGCGGTCCAGGTCGGTCTCGCGATGAGCGGCGGCGATGTCCCGTGCCAGCCCGTCCGCCGCGGCGGCGAGGCGTGCCGATGCGGGTGTTCCGGGGCGCTCGCGGACGCCGCGGAGCAGCACGGTCCGCGAGTTGGCGAGCTTGCCCAGGATCACCGAGCGGGCGACGGCGGCGGACGCGGCGGGTTCGTCCGCGGCGCGGTACTGCTGGCGGCGCAGCAGGACGTTTCCGGGGGTGAAGCCGGTCACGCGGGCGAGGAAGCGGCCGTGCTCCGTGCAGAAGGAGATCGAGACGCCGTTCTCGCCGCAAGCGCCCATGAGAGCCGGGCTGACGCCGACGCGCCCGAAGCACAGGATGCCGCCGAGGTTGTGCAGGGGGAGGCGGAGCTTGACCTGTCTCTCCACGCGGACGGCGACGGTGCCGCCGTCCTTGGCCAGGTACGTGCCCTGGGTGAAGACGAAGAGGGTGTTGAGGTGGTGTTTCATGGATCACCGGCCTGTTCATCTATTGACGCTGCGACCGCGCGTGCCGTGTAGCGAGACGCGGAGCGCTCCGGCCCGGTGCCGTCGGGCAGGCAGAGGTTGAGAAGGGAGCAGCGGTCACATTTCTTCTCGCGGCGGGCGCGGGGGGTGACGCCGGAGGAAATCATGGCGCGGAGGCGGGCGGCGGCGTTTTCGGTCGCGGCGCGGAGGGCGGCGTCGATGGGCACGTCGAGGCGGCGGCGCGTCGAGGCGTAGAAGATCGCGCCCGCGGGGACGGCGACGCCGAGCATCTCCTCCAGGCACAGCGCCTGGGCGGCGAGCTGCACCTTGTCCATGAGCCCACGCCTGGGGCGGCCCCGCTTGTACTCCAGCGGGAAGGGAACGGGCGGATCACCGCGGAACTCGACGACGTCGGCCTTGCCGACCAGCCCCAAGCGGTAGCAGGCGAGCGAGAGGCCGCGGACGATGCGGACGGGTGCCGTCACCCCGCCCACGGATTGCGTGCTCGAGCCCGCGGACGGTGGCTCTTCGCCCGCTCGCTCGCCGGTGCGTCGCCAGCGGCTCTCGGCGCGCCCGCCACCGCGAGGTCCGGTGCGCTCGGCGTGGGCGCGCTCGTGCAGGTGGCGGCCCTCCACGGTCAGGCGATTCTCGGCCCACAGGCCCTCGATGTGGATGAGGGCGCATTGCCGCTCGCAGAAGAGCAGGTGCTGCAGGGCGGAGATAGGGAGGAGGTCATCCTCCGCGAATGCCACGGCGTCACCGCCAGTCGATCCAGCGCTCGACCGTGACGCCCGACGGCATGTCCTTCTCGCCCCTTACTTCGAGTGTGTAGTCCTTGAATGCGCGGGGCGGCCGCAGGCTCGCGGTCGTGCCGTTCGCGGGCGCTTCGCCGGGCAGCGGTTGCACGCCCTCGGCCGGCGTGCACACGACGCGGGCGAAAAGCTGGTCGGCGCGGGCGTTCCCGAGCGGGCTTTCGTGGCGGAAAGCGATGCAGGCGACGGGGCGCATGTTGGCGCGGGCGGCCGACTTGTCGTTCTCGAACATCATGTTGAGGGCGGTCTTCAGGAGGGCCAGGTCGTCCTCGGAGAACCCGGTGCCGTTTTCGCCGCCGGCGAGGCTCGGGCTGATGAACCCGTGCACGCGGTACAGGGCGTAGGGGATAGTGAACTTGCGGCCCTGGATACCAACTTGCTCCGCGATCGGTTTGTCTGCTGTGCGTGCTGCACACACGGTGAGCGCGTGCTCCTGCGACACGATCGGGTGGAGTGAGCGGGCGATGCCCAGCTGAACCGGCCCGCGGACCTGACCCGCGGTGCGCCTGATCTTGCTCTCTGTCTCTCCGTCACTCTTCTCCTTGCCCGTTGTCATGACCGCACCAAACGTGCGAATGTCGAAGAACTGCTCACACATCCACATCCTGGCGACGTCTTCGAAATGGCGGGGCGCCGGCGCCTGCCGCTCCGTTGTCTTGCCTTCCTTCTCCTTCTTACTCTTCTTAGCCTTCTGGTATGCGGCCCATTCAGCCAAGGCCGCCCTGACTGCATCGCTCTGTTCATACGCTTCCTCGATCTGTTGATTGAGGATGGCCTTCTCGCGAACGAAGATGCGGTACGACGATGCCCCCTTCTTTTCAAGATCCACGTGGTTGCGCACCTTCCGCTTCAGGCACACGTCGGTGACGAGACCCTGCCCGGTCTCGGCGTCGAGGCGTGGCAGGTTTCCCGCGTCGGGATCGCCGTTGGGGTTGCCGTCGGTGATCTCGAAGAAATACGCGAAGTCGTAGCGGTTCTTGATCGCATTAGACATTGGGGTTCTCCTTGCTGTCGGTGGAGCTGCGTTCGCTGATCACGCCGTGCTTGATGAGTGCCGAGATGATCGTCGCCTGATCCATGGGAGCCTTCCTCGCGTCGATCACCACAAGGCGACCGCGGGCGCCCCCCGCCGGTGTGATGGCAGCCTTGGCGTATTCCCTTTGCTTCGTCTCCCAACGCGCGTTGTATTCCGGCGTGTCCATGCCGAGGTATTCGATGTAGACGCAGTTGCAGTCTTCGCCACGGGGGAGAAAGAAGTCAGGGTACCTATCTTGGCCCCCCGTGAGAGCAGCCTGCGCCTCGTACACGTAGGTGACGCCGGCGGCCGCCAACGCGTTCGCCAGATCACGTTCCCCTTTTGAGCGGACCCACTCCCCCATGGCAGTTCGCAACCGGTGCGTAGAACGAATGCGATCGAGCACGGCCATCTGGTGGAACATCCCCAACATGAAGAGCGTTTGCTCCGTTCGACGGAGCACTTCCGGCGGGTAGGACCCGATTGCGCAGTTGATCTCCTTCATGAGGTCGGTAAAGAGGTCAGGCAGGTTGCCCTCCAGCTTCGAGACATGGGCGACCAAAGCGAGCGCCTGAAGCCGACCCAGGCTCAGCGCGGGGTTTGCCACGACACTTGACAAGTGTCGACGGATCACCGAAGAGCCGACTTGGCCGAGCGCCAGCTCTTGTGCACATGCAATGGCTGCCATCAGCCGGCCGCAGTGGTATGAGGGAGCGGGGTGCATCTTGTCGAGGTACGCGTCCACGGTGAGTCCCTTCTGACTGGAAAGCCGAAGATGATCGTTCAAGCAAGACTTGAGGATGGCCATGCGACGCCGTCGTGCTTCGAACCAGGCGGTCCGCTTGTCCGGGTCTGAAAGACCCTCCACAAGCGCACGCTCAAGCACCGCGAGCCAAAGCGAATCGGGCAAAGGTCGCCCTTGAAGGGCCGAGCGCATCACTTCGCCAGCGAGGCGAGGGTTCACTCGCTCCCGGTCGGGCATACCGCGCTTGGCAAGCACTGTCTCGTCCAGGATGTCTTGGATAGTGAGCGGTCTTGCGTCCTGTTCAAGTCGAGAAAGCAATCGGATGCGTGCCTGCTTCTTCCCGTCGGATTCAGTGGGCAGGCTCTCATCAAGCCAGATTTCATCTTTCCGTACGACGACCGAAGCCATTCCCAGCTTCGATTGGTGCTGTAGCAACGCATCCCGAAACTGCGCCACCGTGCCGGCGAGCCAGTAGCGGACGTTCAGGCGGCTGGCGTTGGGCGAAAGGCCCAGGATGTAAAACGGCGTGTCGCCGGGCACGTCCTCACCGGGCAGGCCGCGGCGGGTGCTCTTGAGGGAAGCCTGCACGCGGGCGGTTGTCAGGGCCGATTCGCCGGGCTCGGGCTGCGACACGGCCTGGCCGCCGAAGATCGCGCGGAAGTCGCCCTCGGCGGGCGCGCCCTCGGGTCGGCCGGCCCAGAAGACGACGGTGGCGTCGCCGACCTGGACCCGGCGCGTCGGGTCGGCGAGCAGGCGGTTGAGGGCGGTGGTGTAGCGGAACGCGTCGCGGATGCCGACGGGCGAGTTGTAACTCTGCTCGCGGCCGTAACTCGTGGCCGAGTCGAAGTTGAAGGAGACGATGGCGGCGCCCATCGTGTTGGCGCCCGTGACGCCGCTCAGCATCGGGTGGGTGCGGGCGAGCGGCTCCTCCTCGCCGCTGGTGAGCGAGACGCCGCGTTGCCCGCCATGCTCGGCCAGTTCACGCTCGACGCGGCGGAGCCACGCGGCCTTTACGGCCCTCGACTGGTGGACGTACCCCTCCTGCCCGCGGAGCGTGAAGACGACGTTCTTCCCGGCCGTCTCCTCCCAGTCGGGGAGGGTTTCGGCGTCCGCCGGATCCCACTTTTCCAGGAACTTGCACAGCGTGGCAAAGCCGGGGTCGTCCCCCACTTCCTTGCGCATCTCGAGGTGCAGGTCCCGGAAGGCAGCGAACATCTTTTTCGCGCGCGCGGCGTCTCCCTTGTTGTCGCGCCCGAGCGCGTACCCCGTGTTGTCCCAGCAGAAGAACGGCGTGATGCCCGTGCCCGATCGTCCGCCCCCATCGGGGACGAGCATGAGCTCGTGCAGCGGCTTGCCGCGCTCGTTCTTCCGGCGGAGGTCCACCAGGCCGGGCTTGGCAAGCGCCCCGCTGCGCTCCAGCACAACCGCGAACGAGATCTTCTCCATGCTGAAGCCGAAGGGCGGCGCGTCGGGCATTCGCTCGTAGTAGTCGATGAGGGCCGGCAGCGGGCCGGTGGCGAGGGCGGAGGTCATGCGGCGCCTCCGGTCGCGTCCAGCGGCGGCACGCGGATGACGCCGTCGACCATTATCGGGCGGAAGAACTTCGGCTCCGCGCGGACGCGCTGCCCGCCGTGACCCTCGACGATCGCGCCCTTCGGGTCGGGCATGTACACGATGTCGTGCAGCATCCAACCCAGGTCGCACTCGCCGCGGAGTTCCGGGTGGCAGGCGGGATTCTCGCCGGGCTCCAGGAGCCGGAAGTCAGCGGGGAACTCGCGGCAGCCCAGATAAGGGCGGTGGAAGCACTGGCCCTCGCGGGCGCGGCGGTTGAACTGGTCGAGGTGCTTGCCGGCGTTGTTCTCGCCTCCCACGATGTCGAACTCGGCGTCGATGACGTAGGCCACGTCGCGGAGGACCGTGGCGGCCCGCTGTACGCGTTCATTGTGGGCGTCCACGCAGATCCCAAGCGACCCATGCCCGGATTTCATGACCGCCGCTACACCGGTCGGTCCTTTGACGGTTACCTTGCTCGCAACCTCGTTGCGGCGCAGCGACATGAACCGGATCGGGTTCAGGACGTGCAGCCGCGTGATCCGCCAGCGGATCTCGGGCTTCCAGTACACCGCCTCTATCAGGCCGCGGGCGGCGGAGGGTGTGATCACGTCGTAGGTGACGCGCTCAACTTTCATCTCCGGGCGGGTGAAGAGCGCGAACTCGCCGGAGACGTGGAGGCTGATTCCGTAAGGCACGAGGATACTCCCGAACGGATGCCGCCCGCACAATAACCTTACGCGAACGGCCTGTCAAGCACCTCAATTGTCGTTGTTGGGTCACGGCATCAGGCTGTCGGGATCGAGCCCCGACCCCGACCCGCGCAGGCCCAAGTGTGGGTCGTAATCTTCGTCGCGGCCAAGCGCAAAGCGGCCGTGACATTCGATGAGAACGGCGTTATCCGACAGTGCTTGCAGTTCGCGGTCATAGACACCGACGGAGTAGCGCTGGGCGGCGCGGTCATAGTCGCGGAGTCGGCGGGTGATATCGGGGGTGGACTCGGGAATTGCGACCAATTCCGCGCGCAGTTTCCTCCCGCGGTCCGTATATGGCACAAGCACCGGGGTCTGCGCGTCCGGGATCATGCGGTAGATCTCCGCGGCCTGGCGGAATTGGAAGAAAGGCGGGCCCTTGCCCTCCGCCTCGCGGAAGCAGCCCATGACGCTGCGGCTCTTCGTCTCTTCGCAGACTGCGCCGCGGTCCCAGCCGGTGCCGCCCTCGCCGCCGCGGCGCCAGTAGTGCAGGCGGAAGTAGTGATTCACGGCCTCGGGGTGCAGGAGGTCGGGGTAGGCCGGCTGAATCTCGCGGAAGTGGCAGGCGGCCTGGCGGACCTCGTCGGGCGGTCTGTGCTGCTTCTCGTCATACTCAAAGACGTAGACGCGGCCGACAGGAAGTTTTCCCTCGCGGTTGCATCGACCCGCGGCCTGGGCGATCGAGTCGAGCCCGGCGGCGGCGCGGAAGACCACGGGGAAGTCGATGTCCACGCCCGCCTCGACGACCTGGGTCGAGACGACGCGGCACGGGCCGTCGCCCTTGAGTCGAATCCGCACCGCCTCCAGCACGTCCGAGCGGTGCGCCGGGCACATGCGGGCGCTGAGGTGGACCGCGTGCGGGTCGCCCGCCTGCACGAGCCGGAAGAGGTCGCGGGCGTGCCCGGTCGAGTTGACGATGCACAGGCACCGGGGCTCGGCGAGGATGCGGGCGGCCAGTTCATCGTCGGACAGCCTGCCGGTGACCTCGATGCGGGTTCGGCGGAGATCGACGTGGAGCGATTTCGGATCGTCGATGATCGGCGTGACGGGCTCGATCCCGATCGGGAACTCGGGGAGGCGGCGCTTGAGGGCCGGCTGCGTCGCGGTGCACAGCACGACGGTGCAGCCGTAGTTGTCCACGAGCTGGGTGAGCGCGGCCAGCGTCGGGTGGAGCAGCTCGGGCGGGAGGGTCTGGGCCTCGTCGAGGATGATCACGCTGCGGGCGAGGCGGTGAAGCTTCCGGCAGCGGGAGGTGCGGGAAGCGAACAGGGACTCGAAGAGCTGGACGTTCGTGGTCACGATCAGCGTGGAGTCGAAGTTCTCGGCCGCGAGGCGGGATTGCTCGGTTACTTTTTCGGGGTCGGCGGGGTCGAGACTGCTGTGGTGCTCCAGCAGTTCACCCGAGAGTCCGTCCAGAGCCTGGCGGAAGACCGTGGCGGTCTGCTCGATGATGCTGGTGTATGGGATGGCATACACGACGCGGCGCAAGTCGTGCTGTTCGGCATGGGCGAGCGCGAAGGCGAGCGAGGAAAGGGTCTTGCCGCCGCCGGTTGGCACTTCCAGCGAGAAGAAGCCGGGCGAGAGCGCGGCCTTCTCTCGGCACGCCTCCAGAACCCGGGCGCGGCAGGCGCTGACGGGCGCCGGGTTGGGAGTGATGAACCCCAGCAGGTGCTTGTCTATCTGCGCTCGCAGTTCCGCGACGGTGGCACCGGCGCGCGGGCGGGCATCGCTCGTGGAGCGGTTCATGAACCATTCGGTCGCAAGGAAGTCGGCATCGACGAGGCACGAGAAGAGCATGCGCGTCAGGAACGAGAGCGCAAAGGGGCTGTACCCGCCCGGCAGTCGCGGCGGAGGGATTTGCAGTTCGAGATCCGCGGCGGGCGCCGCATGGCGCCAGGGCTCAACGCCCTTGACGGTCAGGCGATGACGGAGCCCGGATCGTCCCTCACACTCGTAGTCGGGGAGCCCGCCGTGGTGTCCGGCAATGCAGTACGCGAGCAAGCCGCCCAGTTGCCCGCGGGAGGCCGCGTGCTGGGCGCCCGCGGTCGAGTGGTCCACGCGACCCTTCATTTCTGCCCGGTGGGGATCGCCAGGCAACCCGTTCTCGCCGCTCGAGATGTAGTTCTGGAACGCGCCGCTGTACTTTCCGAGGTCGTGCCAGAGCCCGAGCAGACGTGCCATGTCCTGGGCCCCGAACACGGCCGCGAAGCCTCTCGCGCCCGGGCAACCCTCGAACCCGTCGGCGACGCGTCGGGCATGATCTTGAAGCGGTTCCCACTCGTCGCGTGGCCTTTCGGGCAGGGAGTGGGCATAGAACGGCTGGGACACGCCGGCGGCTTTGGTAGCGTCCACGGCCCCGAGTCTAACGACTTGGGAAGCCGGCTCCGGACGACACGCAGCGCGCCGATTCCTGTTCCCGAGAAGCGACGTTCGGTTCGAGCCTGTGCAGGCATCCTCTGTGGCGCTAGCGCCACAGCGTTCTTCTCGTAGGAGAATGACCCCGAAGAGATGCGAACCCGTGTTCGCGCTCTCACACGACCAGGGCTGGTTTCGAACCCGTGTGAAAAACCGCTGTGGCGCTAGCGCCACAGCGTTCTTCTCGTAGGAGAATGACCCCGACGGGATTCGAACCCGTGTTACGTCCTTGAAAGGGACGTGTCCTAGACCAGGCTAGACGACGGGGCCACTGTGACCGGCGATTGTAGGGACAGGTACCGCGCCGGCCGGGACGGTAACGAAAACCTGCCCGTGCGGGTACAACGCTGGAGCGGCCGAGCGGAGGTGGCTAGGGTTCGGCCCTCGTTTTGGCCGCGTGCCGGGGCTTCGCTCTAGAGAGGTTGAAAGGATGACCATGCGATTGATGACTCGTACGTCCGCCCGTGTGGCGGGTGTTGTGGGGATGCTGCTGGCGTGCGGCGCAGCGCAGGCGGGGCCGCCCGTACTGGATCGGGTGCCCGAGAACGCCGGCATGGTCTTCGCGGTGCAGACCCTGGGCCGGTTCCAGGCCGCGAAGAAGATGCTCGCGGACACGCTCCAGGAACCGATGACCGAAGGTCCGCTGGGGGTTCTCGACAGTGTCATGGCGCTGAAGGGGCTGAACGCGGAGGGTTCCGCGGCGGTTGCGTTCCTGCCCGGCCCGGACGGCAAGATCGACTTCGACGCGGCGCAGGCGCCGGCCGTCTTCATCGTGCCGGTGAGCGACTACAAGGCGTTCGTCGCCGGCATGGGTGGGCAGCCGACCGGCATCACGGAGTTCACGATTGATCAGGAGGGCGGGGTCAAGGGGTTCGCCAAGGACCTGGGCGGCGGGTACGCCGCGCTGGCCGAGACCCGCGCACTGGTCGAGGGGTTCAAGGGTGACGGCGGGCACGGCGCTGCAAATGACAAGATGTTGGGCGCCACAGGCCAGGCCGTGGCCGACAGCGCCGACCTGATGTTCATCTGCAATCTGCCGGTGCTGGAGCCCAACCTTCGCCAGGGGCTGGAGTCGATGCAGGAGGAGATGAAGAACGTCGCGGCGGCGTCACCCCAGGAGATGGGGAGCGCCATCGCGATGCTGGACGGGATTTCCACCGGCATCCTGCGGGACGGGCAGTCGGCGGTGATCGGGATGGCGGCCAAGGAGTCCGGCTTCCACGTCGACCTCGCCGCGCAGTTCAAGGAGGGTTCCCCCACGGCGGGTTACTTCGCCGCCAAGGGGGCGGCGACCGGGCTGCTGTCGCGCCTGCCGAACAAGCCCTACCTGGTCGCGATGGCGATCGACACCTCCGCCCCGAGTATCAAGAAGTTCTTCAAGGCAGCCTCCGAGTTCGCGATCGCGGCCCAGGGCGCTGAGGCCAACCCGGGGATGATGGGCTCGATGCTCAAGTCCATCGATTCGATGGACGGGATGTCCTTCGAGTGGGGCTCCGTGCCGTCGCTCATGGGGTCCGGCTTCTTTACGAACACGCTGGCCTATATCAAGACTTCCAAGGCGGCCGACTACACGGCGGCCATGCAGCAGGCCTTCACCGATCTGAACGGGAAGACGGTGCAGGGCTTCGAGTACCAGACGGCGTACACCAAGGACGCGAAGGATGTCGCGGGCGTCAAGGTGGACGAGTGGAGCATGCGGATGATTGGGGACCCCAATGACCCCAATGCCCAGCAGATGCAGATGGTGACGATGGCCCTGTTCGGTCCCCAGGGCGGGCCGGGCGGCTTCATCGCCCCCGCGGAGGGGGGAGTCGTCGCGACCTACAGCAAGAACTCGGCGATGATGGAGGAGGGCCTGAAGGCCGCCAAGGGCGGTGAGGGGCTCGGGGCCGATCCGGGGATCAAGATGGTCGGGGCCATGCTCCCCGCGGACCGCACCCTCGAGGCCTATGTCGGGGTGAAGCACATCCTGGACATGGTGAGCGGGATCGGCATCATCCAGGTTCAGGTCCCCGAGGACTTGGCGCCGATCGGGATCAGCGGGAGCCTGAACCAGGGCGGCGCCCGGTTCGCGTGGTTCGTGCCCCGCCAGGTGGTCGAGACGCTCCGGCAACTGGGCGGCCCCCAGGGCGGCGACGACGGGATGGATGGCGGCGGCGAGCAGTAGTTCCACTGGAAACCCCGCATCGGCGGGGTACACTGTTCTGGATTCAAAATACCAGCCCCCCCCTGCGGGCCCGCGTGTCTCTGACCGCGAGCCCGCTTTTTTTCTGCCGGCCCGTCTGCTACGGCAGTTCGTACCGGTACTCGTCGAACGTGTTGACGATCGACACGCTGCGCCGGCCCGTGCGGACAAAGCCGAGCGACTCGTACAGCCGGTGCGCCTCGTGGAACAGCGTGTCGGACCAGAGCATGACTCGGCAGCCGCGGGATCGCGCGTGCTCGATTGCGCGGGCGGTCAGGCGGCGCGCCAGGCCGCGGCGGCGGAACTCGTGCGCGACGTAGACGGTCTTGATCTCCGCGTCGGGGCCGTGAATCTTGACAGCGGCCGAGCCGGCGACGGCGCCGCCGACCTCCGCGACCCAGGCCCCGCCGCCGCCGTCCGCGAAGTAAGAGACCGGATCGGCCAGGTGGGTGTCCTCGCGCTGCGTGTCGAGCACATAGGAGTAATCGGCGTAGACACGGGTGACGATGGCGCGGATCGACGCGGCGTCGTCACGGCGGGCGGCCCGGATCGTGCCCGGGTCTACTTCCACCGGAAGATGCCCACGATGCTCGTGTAGTCGTCGGTCCACGCGGGCGCGTCCTCCGGGATGCGGAGCGGGCGCCAGCGCCGGTCGCCGACGAGCGCCCCGAAGTCCCGGGGGTCGCGCGCGAGCATGATCCAATGCGATCGGGAACGCCCGAGTTGCTCCTGGGCCTCCGTCACGTCGCTGTCCTCCATGTCCAGGGCGCTGAGGTTCAGGTCGGCCGCGATCCGTCCCACGACCGGGGCCAGGTCCAGATAGACGTTGGAGACGTGGAAGGCGATGACGCCGCCGGGGCGGAGTTTGCCGAGGTAGATCCTGGTGGCTTCGAGCGTGAGCAGGTGCACAGGGATCGCGTCCGATGAAAACGCATCCAGAACGATGAGGCCGAACTCGCCGTCCGGCGCCCGTTGCAGTGACAAGCGCCCGTCTCCCAGGACCACATCGCAGCGGAGCCCCCGCCGCCGCGCGTCCGAGAGGTAGGTGAACCAGTCCGGGTTCTCGGCGATGCGCACGATGGCGGGATCGATCTCGTAGAAGGTGAAGTGCCGGCCCGCGGTGCCGTAGGCGGCCAGAGCGCCCGTGCCCATCCCGACGAACGCGGCGCGATCGGCGATGCGGTCCCCCAGGACCGCGAAGGTCTGCCCGATCGGTCCGTCGGGGTGGTAGTAGGTGAGCGGGATGGCGCGTTCCCGTGGGTCCATGAACTGCGCGCCGTGCTCGGTGGTGCCGTGCACGAGCAGGTGCAGGCGGGGCCCCGGCACAAGGAACGCCACCGGGCCGTGCGGCGTCGTGACGCCCACGGGGCGGAAGGTCGCCTTGTCCGTGACGTGGTACACGCCGAAGAACGTGCGTTCCACATGCAGGATGCGGCCCTCGGGGGTGGGGCGGGCCAGCCAGAGGAGGACGGCCATCCCCATGGCGAAACGGAGCGGCCACCGGGAGAGGACGTAGACGATGACGGACGGGACCCCGACAACAAGGAGGAGCCCGAACTGCCGCTCCGAGAGCCCGAGGATGTCGCCGTCGGCACTGGACAGGCGCGGAGCGGCCCACCCGACGAGGGCCTGGAGGAGCAGGAGCACGGTCAGCACCATCGCCCCACCGATGGCGATATCCAGGATCACGTTGACCGGGGCCCGCCCCTCATCTCGCGACGGGCCGGCGCGCACCCGGAAAAGGCAGGCCGCGACGATCACGAGCGGGTATTCAACGATTGTGCGGAAGATGAGCGGAGCGAGCAGGGCGTTGAACATGCCCCCGAACACTCCGCCCAGGGCGATGAACAGGTAGAACTCGGTGAGGCGTGCCGGGCCGGGGCGCGACGCGGCCAGACGCCGGTGGCACAGCAGCGCCGCAACGAAGAACGTGAGCAGGTGGAGCACGATCACCAGCCACACCGGCCGCTTCGCGGACATCGCCAGGGCGACGGCGAGCCCGATGGTCAGGAGCGGGAGGATCCGCGAAAGAAAGTCCGCGGACGTCGAGCGCGACGCGAACGCGATGATGAAGGTGACCAGGTAGAGCGCGAGCGGTACCACCCACAGCAGGGGCACCGCGGCAATGTCCGTGGACAGGTACTGCGTGACGGCGAGCATGTAACTCGACGGGACGGCGGCGGCCGTCACCCAGAACAGGCGGCGGCGCAGGGGAACGGCCTCCCGCACGAGGGCGGGTCGCGTCCGGCGCGCCCCGGCGGGGGCCGCGACGGGCTGACGCAGCGTGATGATCGCGGACCACGCCGTCAGGGCGGCGAGCACGACGTACCCAACGGACCATGCGTAGCGCTGCTGCTGGAGGGTGAGGGTGGGCTCCAGCACGAGCGGATAGACGATGAGGGCGATGAGGCTGCCGGCGTTGCTGGCGGCGTAAAGGAAATACGGGTCGCGCCCGGCCTGGTGTCCCGTGGCGGTGAGCCATCGCTGCAGAAGGGGCGCGGTGCTGGAGACGACCAGGAACGGCAGGCCGACCGACAGGGCCAGGGCCGTGAGCAGCCAGGGGATGGGCGAGCCGCCCGGAGCCGGCGGCCCGGTACGGAGGGCGATGGGCAGTGCGGCCAGCGGGAGCAGCAGGACCGCGAGGTGGAGGGCCGTCTGGCGTCTGACATTCCGGGTCGTGGACCAGTGGGCGTAGGCGTACCCCGCGAGCAGCAGGCCCTGGAAGAACACCATGCAGGTGTTCCAGACCGCGGGGCTGCCACCGAGGCTGGGCAGGACCATGCGCGCCGCCAGCGGCTGCACCAGGAAGAGCAGGAAGGCTCCGGCGAAGATGGTGAGTGAGTAGACCGCGAGCATGGCCGAGAGGGCACTGTACCGCGCGACCCTACACTCCCGCCCCATGCCGCCCGCCCCGAAACGCCGGTTCGACGCCGTGGTGTGCGACATCGACGGGTGCCTGTGCCCGGAAACGACGGACGACTTCGACGGGCCGGGGCTGCTGCGGATCGCGGAGCACAACAGGCTTGCCCGGGAACAGGAAGACCGGCCGCCGCTGACGGTGTGTTCCGGGCGCCCGGAGCCGTTCGTGGAGGCGATGTCGCGTCTGCTGGGCAACCGGCTGCCGTGTGTAGCGGAGAACGGGGTGTGGCTGTGGCACCCGGTGGGCAACCGCTACGACATGGACCCGGGGATCGGCCCGGAGCACCTGCGGGCGGTCCAGGGGGCACGGGCGTGGGTGGCGGAGGTGCTGGGGCCTCGCGGCGTGGTGATGCAGCCGGGAAAGGCGGGGTCGGTCTCGCTGTACCACACGGACACGGGGCTGCTGCGTTCGCTTGAGCCTGTCGTGAAGGAAGAGTTTGAGCGGCGGGGCTGGCCGTTCCGACTGTCGATGACGTGGTTCTACATCAACTGCGACCTGTCGATCGTGTCGAAGGCGACGGGCCTGGACCGGTTCATGGCGGCCACTGGGCTGACAAGGGAGCGGATGGCCGGGATCGGGGACACGATGGGCGACCTGGCGATCCGTGAGCGGGTGGCGTTCTTTGGGTGCCCGGCGAACGCGGACGAGCGGGTGAAGGCGCACGCGGACTATGTGTCGCCGCGGGCGGAGGTCGGGGGCGTGCTGGACATCCTGTCACGGTTGTAGGCGAACGCAGACGATGCTGCGGATGCGGAGGCACGCGGAGAAGAACCGGAACGCGCGGGGCGTGGGGGACGCGGAGAGCCACGGAGCGCGATCCTGCCCGCGTTGTCCGGCGGGCCCCCACCTTCCGGGTTCTTTCCGCTACGCCAGCCTGGATCGCCACTTGTCCAGGGTGGCGTGCCGGGTCAGGTCGTAGGTCAGCGGCGTGACGGTGATGCAGCGCTGCAGCAGGAAGGCCACGTCGCTCGCGGGCTCCGTGCCGCGGAAGTCCAGGCCGTGGCCGGAGGCCCAGTAGTACGCGCCGCCCGCGGGGCTGACGCGCGGGTCATACTTGTCCACCAGGCCGTGCGTGTTCATCGGGCAGACGCGGATCGGCGGCGGCGGCCCGTCGGCCTCTGTGACGGGGATGTTGATGCTCAGACACTCGTGGGCGGCGGGCAGACCGCCGGCGATCAGGGCCTCGATCGCCCGGCGTGCGTGCCGCGCCGCGGCGGCGAAGTCCGGGCGCTTGCCACCGATGTGGAGGCTGACCGCGATCGCCGGCACACCGAGGAATGCCCCTTCCAGGGCGGCGGCGACGGTGCCGGAGTAGATGACGTTGATGCCGACGTTGGCGCCGGCGTTGATGCCGGAGACGAGCAGGTCGGGGAGGCTGCCCTCGCCAAATCGCTCGGGCCAGAGCGAGGAGATGGCGAGTTTCACGCAGTCCGCGGGGCGCCCGTCCACCGCGGTGCCGGGCACGCCGCCCTGCAACTCCTCCGGCCGCACCATCAGCGGCTCGCGGAATGTCACCCCGTGACCGGTGGCCGATTGCACGGTCAGCGGCGCGATCGGCACGATGACGGAACGAGGGGCGCGGGTGACGGCCCCGGGCGACTTGTCCAGGAGCGGACCGCCGAAGTGTTCGCCCGTGTCCGCCAGGGCGTCGTGCATCGCGGCGATCCCCGGCGCGTGTATCCCATCGTCGTTGGTCAGCAGAATGCGCATCGAGCAACCTTAGCCTGGGTACCCCGCCACTCCGTGGTGGTCAGAAAGAACCGCGACGGAGTCGCGGGCTGCCCAATACCCTTGCCCCATGGCGATCAACGAGACGCACGATCCAAACCTGAAGTCCTGGGTGGAGTCGGCCAACGACCCAACGACGGACTTCCCGATCCAGAACCTGCCGTTCGTCGCGTTCCGGCGGCCCGACGAACAGGAGGCTTGGGTTCATTCTCGGCTCGGCATTCGGATCGGTGATCGCGTGATCGATATCTGGGCCCTCGCCGAGCGTGGCCTGCTCGACGAAGGTGCATTCGCCCATGACCTCTCGACGTTCGAGACAGGTCCACTCGGATCGGCCCTCACGAGAGACACCGGAGCTCGGGAGTTGCACGAGTTACGCCGGCAGGTGCGCAACCTGCTCCACGCGGACACCCAGAGGCTGCATCGCGACGGGAGCGCGAGGGAACGGGCTGTCCTTGCCGCCGATTCACTGGCATGGTGCACGCCGTTCGACCCTCCCGACTACACCGACTTCTACGCCTCGATCCACCATGCCACCACCGTCGGTTCGATGTTCCGTCCGGACAACGCGCTGCTCCCGAACTACAAGTGGGTACCCATCGGGTACCACGGCCGCGCATCGTCGATTGTCGTCGGCGGCACGGACATCCGCCGCCCGATCGGCCAGCAGGCGCCGCCCGACGATAGGCCAACGCAGCCCCCCACTGTCGGCCCCTCGAAGATGCTCGACTACGAACTCGAAGTGGGCGCGTTCATCGGCCCGGGCAACGACCTCGGCAAGCCGATCCCGATCGGCGATGCCGAGAAACACATCTTCGGCCTCTGCCTCGTCAACGACTGGTCCGCACGTGACCTTCAGAAATGGGAGTACCAGCCGCTCGGCCCGTTCCTGGCAAAGAACTTCGCCACCACCATCTCGCCCTACGTCGTCACGCTCGAGGCCCTCGAGCCCTTCCGCTGCCCGGCCTTCCGCCGCCCCGACTCCGACCCGCGCCCGCTGCCGTACCTGCTTGACGAGCAGAACCAGGCCCGGGGCGGGATCGACCTCACGCTCGAAGTCTGGCTGCGTTCCGCCGAGATGGAGCGCCGCGGCATGTCTGCCGTGCGCATCAGCAGGTCCAACGCCTTCAAGGACCTCTACTGGACGCTCGGGCAACTGGTCGCCCACCACGCCAGCAACGGGTGCAACCTTCGGCCCGGCGACCTGATCGCCAGCGGCACCGTCAGCGGCCCGGAGCCCGGCACCCGCGGGTGCATGCTCGAATCCACATGGCAGGGGCGCGGCCCGGACGGCAAACCGCTGCCGCGGAAGCCGATCGAACTCCCCACCGGTGAGAAGCGCACGTTCCTCGAAGACGGCGACGAGGTCACCCTCAGGGGCTACTGCGAGCGCGACGGCTTCCGACGGGTCGGCTTCGGCGAGTGCCGGGGCAAGGTTCTGCCCGCGCGGGCTTGATGCTGACTCCAGTGATCGGCCTCGACGATCGCACCGCGTGGCCGCATAGACGCGCACGCCGTTGGGCGCTCTGTTATCGGTGCTCGCGGCCCGCCGACGGATCGCCGATGGACCCGGCGGGAGGCTCCATGCGCCGATACTTTGTCTTCGCTTTCCTCGCCGCCCCGGCCGCGGCCCAGGTCACGGCCGTCAATCCGCCCGCGGCCCAGGGAGCCGGCGACTTCGGCCGGGCTGTCGCCGCGGTTGCGGATGTGAACGCCGACGGGTTCGGCGACGTGGTGGTCGGTGCACCGGGGGAGCACGCGCCGACCAAACCCAACACCTCAGGACGGGCCTACGTCATGTCCGGGGCCACCGGGGCGCTCATCAAGGTGCTCTCGACGCCGAACGCGGAGGTCGGGGGTCAGTTCGGCTGGTCCGTCAGCGGCATCCCCGACGTGAACGGCGATGGGCGGGGCGACGTGATCGTCGGTGCTCCCCACGAGGACCCGGGCGCGAGCGCGGCCGACTGCGGCAGGGCGTACATCTTCTCCGGGGCGACCGGGGTGCTGCTGAAGCCGCTCGCCGGGCCCGGGCAGCACGCCAATGCGCAGTTCGGCTGGGCGGTCGCGGGGATGCCCGATGTCAACGGCGACGGGCGGGGCGACGTGGCGATCGCGGCAAACTTCGACAACCTGAGCGGTCTGCCGGGACTTTCCGGCGTCGTCTATCTGTACAGCGGGGCCAGCGGCGCGTACCTGCGGGCGTTGCGCTCGCCGGTTCCGGCGGAGTCTGCCCAGTTCGGCTGGAGCGTGGGCTGGGTGCCGGATGCCGACGGCGACGGCCGGCCGGAGGTGATCGTGGGGGCCGCGTTCGACGGGCCGCTCTCGACGCCCTACTGCGGGCGTGCGTACCTGTTCTCTGCCTCCACGGGGCGGTACCTGCGCAAGTTCCAGTCGCCCGCGCAGATCGGGCTCGGGCTGTTCGGCTTCTCCGTGTGCGGGGTGCGGGACGTGGATGGCGACGGGCGCGGCGACGTCGTGATCGGGGCGCCCGGGGATTCGCCCGGCGCGTCGCCCCTGGGGACGGGGCGCGCGTACGTCTATTCGGGAAAGACAGGGGTGCTGCTGCGCAAACTGGTCCCGCCGGCGGCGGAGGCCAACGGCAAGTTCGGCGCGGCCGTCGCACCGCTGGCCGATGTGAACGCTGACGGCAGGGGCGACGTGATCGTCGGGATGCCGGGCGTCAACCCCGGCGGCGCCGCCAACGATTCGGGGCAGGTCTATGTCTACTCCGGGGCCACCGGGGTGCGGCTGCGCACGATCGCTCCGCCATCGCCGCAGGTGTCGGGCCGGTTCGGGGCCAGCGTCGCCGGCGTAAAGACCTTTGGCGGGACGGCGGTGGACGACCTGATCGTGGGAACGGATTCCGAGCAGGGCGCGGGCAAACCCGCCGGATCGGGGCGCATCCACCTCATCCGGTACTGAGCGATCTCGCGGCCGGCAACTCGCGGGGCCCACAGCGGTATCGTTCTTCCGATGGGGGTTGTCGCCCCGGATGGGAGGCCACGTGTTGAGCCGACTGGTCGCTGCCTTGTTCGTGCTGGTGCAGCCGGTGCCGGAGAGCGGGCCCGTGGCCGGTGCGGGGAGCGCCGATGGTCTGACGTTTGAGCGCGCGGAAGGCCCGGCCGTTCTGGCGCGGGCCGGCGCCCCGGACCTTGTTGAACTCAGCGGCGAAGGGAAGGCGGGCCCGAAGGGCGCCCTTGTCTTCTACGCTGTGAACCGCGTGCGTCTGACCGGGATCGCGGCGGCCGAGGTCGTCGTGCTGCGGTCGGTTGACGGCGGACAGTCGTGGAGCAGCGGTGACCCGGTCGCGTTCGTGGGCCCCTCGGTACGCGAGCCCGTGGAGGACCTGTCCATCGTTCAACTGCCCGACGGGCGGCTCCGGCTCTACTTCATGCTCGCCCGCGAAGAGGCCCTGCCGCAGGGCCCCATCGTGCCCGATCCGTGGGACCCTAACCGGCCGGCGCCGGTGCGGCCTCCTGTCCCCATGACGCCGGACCAGCCGCCGTGGCCCGCAACGCCGAGTTTCCCGGCGCCGAAGGTTCCTGAGCCTGTCCCGCCCGGGCCGCACGCACCGTTGCGGGCGGTGCTCAGCGCCGTGAGCGACGACGGGGTCCGCTTCACGATCGAGGGGGGCACCCGGACCGCGCTCGAGGGATTGGAGGCTCCGGACGTGGTTTACTGCCCGGCGCCGGGGGGCGGGCAGTGGCTGATGTTCTTTGCATCGGGCGGGCAGACACGCCTGGCGCGTTCCCGTGACGGCCTGGCCTGGGAAGTGGACGGCGTGTTCACCGCGCCCGGCCCCGGGCGCCCGGCGGCGTACCGCCTCCTCGACGGGCGCATCCGAATCCTGCGGCCGCTTTCCTCGAACTCGAATGCGCTGGTCTTCGACCCTGCGACCGGCCGGATCGAGGGCGAGCCTGAAGTTCGGCTGCCCGGGCCCTGCCTGGAGGTGAGCGTGTGCCCCCGAGCCGCGGGCGGTTACGCGGCCGTCCTTGTCCTGCCCCCAACGACCTGGAAATAAGACACCGATCGCGGCACGGCCGGCGCACCGGCGTGCTCGCGCCCCAAGGAGACGACATGCCCCCCACCGCCCGGTTCGTACTCGGCCCGCTCGCCGCTCTGCTCATGCTGGTCACCCTGGCCCGCGGGCAACAGGTGGACCTTTCCCCGAAGTTTGAGAAGGGGCAGGAAACCCGGTTCCAGATGGAGACCAGCAGCACCAGTTCCAGCACAGTCGGGAAGAACGCCGCAGAGAAGAACACGATGAAGATGGAGGTGCGCTTTGCCCTCAGGGTGAAGGACACCAATCCCGAGACGGGCGCGACGGTGGACCTTGTCTATGAACGTGTCAAGGTGGCGGCCACGATGGGCACCGATACTGTCGAGTTCGACTCGGATAAGCCCGCGTCGCGGGATGCCGGGGATGAGATCGGCCCGCTGATGCGCCCGCTGGTCGGCATGACGCTGACGCTGACGATCGACCCGCTCGGGAACATCACCAGCGTCAGCGGGGGCGGGGAACTCTCGGCGCTGTCACCGGGCGCGAGCCTCGGCCGAGCGGCGGGTGTGAAGCAACTCATCGGGCCGATCTTCTCGCCGAAGAAGTCACCGGGGAAGGTGAGCGTCGGCCAGACCTGGGAGAACGTGGACACACTGGACACGGGGATGATGGGCGCGTTCAGGATGATCACGAAGCACACCCTTCGGTCCATCACCGACGGGGACGCCAGGGTTTCCTTCACCGGGACGATCGAGCCGTCGTCGGAGGCGCCGGGCGTGGGCGGCATGGAGATCAAGAACAGCCGATATGACGGCGAGTATGTCTGGGACACCGAACGCGGCATGCTCGACGGAATGACCACCAAGATGAGTTTGCGGCTCGGGGGTGACATAGCGGGGACGGCCGTGTCGACGACCAGCGAGGGTGAAACGAAGATCACGCGGCTGGGGCGATGACCCCCGGGGCGCTCCCGTACAAACGGCAATAACCGAGCGGGGACGACGATCGCGCCCTTCATTTTGCGGTCGGTCCTTAAGCGCAACGCGGCGGGCGTCGATGCCTCCCAACGCCATGCGTACGGGCAGAAACATGTCGCCATTGCCGGCGCCGCCCTCGGGTGCCCAGGGTGAGAATGCCCGGCGTCACGGGCGCGTCGTGTGCCAGCACCTGACGTGCAGCCTCGGGGTCATTGTCAACCTCTCGGCATCGGGGCTCAGCGCCCGCGCCTCCGGTCGGCCGATGTACCACCTGGGCGAACCCATCGTCGTCACCGTGAACGGACTCGAGGGGGCGTTCGATCTCCCCGCCCGCGTGGTGTGGATCCGCAAGGCCGGCTTCCTGAAGCACGAAGTCGGGATCACCTTCCTGGCCGTCTCCGACCAGGCCAAGCGGCAACTGCTGGCGATGGGCCGCTGCGCGGCCAGCAACGAGACCATCGGACCCGCAGCGGCCGCCTGAACCGGGCAGCCGCCGTCAGGCTCATCGAGCGCCGGACAGCATCGGCGCTCGCGCGGCCGATTCAATCGCGGCGAGCGCGATATCGATCATGGCGCGGCTTACGTCAAGGTGGCACACCGCGCGGGCACGCTGGGGCGCGGTGGGCAGCATCCACACACCGCGTTCGCGCAGGCTCGCGCAGAACTCGGCGGCGGTGCCGATCGACCGGTCCACGTCGATGAACACCATGTTGGTCTCGACGGGGAGGGGCACGGCCAGGCCGGGGATGTTCGCGACACCCGCACCGAGCCGGGCCGCGTTCTCGTGATCTTCGTGCAATCGATCGATGTGGTGGTCGAGGGCGTGCAGCGCCGCGGCCGCGAGGATGCCGGACTGCCGCATCGCCCCGCCGAACATCTTGCGGAAGCGGAAAACGCGGGCGATGGTGGCCTTGTCGCCGGAGACCGCCGATCCGGCCGGGGCGCCGAGGCCCTTGGAGAAGCAGCAGGACACCGTATCGGCGTGGCGAGCGAACTCGGCGGGGCTGTGGCCGGTGGCCGCGCAGGCGTTCCACAGGCGCGCGCCGTCGAGGTGGACGCGCAGCCCGAGCCCGCGGGCCCGCTGGCTCACGCGCCGGACCTGGTCCAGCGGCCAGACCGCGCCGCCACCGCGGTTCTGGGTGTTCTCGATCACAACCAGGCGCGTACGGGGGGAGTGGTCGCTGTCCGGCCGGGCCAGCCCATCCACCTGGTCGGCATCGAAGAGCCCGCGCGGGCCGGCGGCGGTACGGACCATGACGCCGGACAGCGCGGCCGGCGCCCCGGTCTCATAGTTGATGATGTGGCTGCCTTCGTGCGCGATCACCTCGTCCCCGGGCTCGGTCTGGGCTCGGATCGAGGCCTGATTGGCCATGGTGCCCGAGGGCACGAAACACGCGGCCTCCTTCCCCATGATCTCGGCGACGCGTTCCTGGAGCCGGGTGACGGTGGGGTCATCGCCCAGGACATCGTCGCCGACGACGGCCTCCGCCATGACACGGCGCATGGCCGCGGTCGGCCTGGTCACGGTGTCGCTGCGGAGGTCGATGGGGATGGAGGGGGCGCCGGGGATCGTCGACATGCGGGAATCGTAGGAAGAACAGGGGTGCGGGCGCCCGTTCCGTTGCTCAGGACTCGCGTGGCGTGCGCCGCGCCAGGTCGCCCATGGACCGCTGGAGGGACATGAACCCAAGGCCGCCCAGCGCGCACACCACGGCGCTGAGCCCGAACACCCACGCCCCGGTGCCGGGGTGCCACCCGTTGAGCCAGACGTACACCTGAACCGCCAGCAGCGGCGCGAGGATGCCGCGCACACCGTTGAGGGTGACGTGGATCGCCATGTACTGGGCCGCCTTGTTCTGCGGGGCAAAGTCCAGGTGCCCGATGTTCCAGGCCAGCGACCCGCCGGCGTACCCGAACCCCTGGATCGCCATGGCGACCCCCAGCAGCGCCATGGAGTTCAGCAGCGCCCCGGCGAGCACCAACGATTGGCCCACGACGAACACCCAGGAGTGCAGCGCACGGAAACGGACGACGTGCGTGCGCGCCAGCAGGT
Source organism: Phycisphaerales bacterium (assembly GCA_020849105.1). Classification (GTDB taxonomy): domain Bacteria; phylum Planctomycetota; class Phycisphaerae; order Phycisphaerales; family UBA1924; genus JADLGW01. The sequence continues at coordinate 26,625 of JADLGW010000018.1, forward strand.
GCGCCCACAGCGGCACGGTGAAGGGCAGCACGAGCATGGGGATCGTGCTCAGCACTCCGATGCCGCCGGCGTACCCGGACCCCAGGCGGTCCTTGAGGATGATCGCCAGCGGGGCGGCGACCATCAGGTTGCCCGCCCCGAGCAGGAACATCGACAGTTGGAACCGGGCGTAGAAGGGGTCGGCGCGCAGCAGCCGCAGCATCGACGCCGGGTTGACCGACGGCCGCTCCCGCGCGGCGTCGCCCCGCTCGTCCCTGAGCAGTTTGGCGTGCCCGCGCAGGCGGATGCGCCCGTACACGAACACCCCCACCGCCCCGGCCACGCAGGCCGTCGGCACGACGGCCCGGAAGGCCTGCGGTCCGTACCCGTCCATGATCCTCCCGACGGCGTAGCCCGTGCCCGCGATGATGAGCGCCACGATCGTCTGCAACTTGGCGGTCGCGCGGGCCCGGTCGAACCGGGAGTAGTTGTGACGCCACACCGTCGCCCGAAGCGTCAGCACGCCGCTGAAGCAGACGCGAGCCGCCGCGAACAGCCCCGCCATGAGGAACAGCCCGTTGCCCGTAACCGGCACGAGCGCGATCAGCCCGACCAGGATGATCGTCGCGGCCTGGAGGAGGTTGATCGTGCGGACCTTGTCGCGCCCGTGCGTCGCCGCGGTCCAGAGGAAA
>JADLGW010000019.1 GCA_020849105.1 Phycisphaerales bacterium
CCGAGCGCCATCTGGTCGAGCGCCACCATCGTCCTTCGCCCGAAATCCGGGATCAGCGGCCGGAGGTTTTCTGGCAGGAGGTGCCCGAACCGCTCCAGCGCGACGGGCCACACCGCCGCGTACATCATCTGGATCGGCTGGCGGATCGTCTCGGTACCGGAGGTGATCCACGGGTAGTTCGCGAGCTCCGGGCTCCCCCACCACTTCGCGTGGAACGGCCCAAGGGCATCGATCGCCATCTCCGCTTCAACGAGCGTCGCGCCCGCCACCTGGTCGCCGAATGCACCCGACGAAAGGTCCTCCAGCAGGATCGCCGCCTGCCCCGCGGCCGCGTCGTACTCGGAAAAGTACGCCTTCGGTGCGGGGAGCCCGCAGTCGCTCGCCAGGTCCGAATAGAAACGGACCTCCCGCTCGTACAGCCCAAAAGCCACCCCCACCATCCGCGACCCCGGGTCGTCCGAGGGCAGCTTCGCGATGACCGTGGCCGGGGCCCCGGGCACGGCACCGTCGTAACTCAGGGTCAGGCGCGCGACCGTGCCGATGAACCCCACCCCCGCGCCGATGACTTCCGCTTCGACGGCCGTCACGGTCCCTTCGGGGAGCGCGCCGCCACAGCGAAGGGCCCACGTCATCCACCCCGGTGTCAGCCCCTCCGGGCTCGTTGGAAGTGGTGGTGTATCGGTCATGGCGGCATCCCTCCAGTCCCGCGGGATGCTCGCAGAGTGCCTCGCCACGATCAATGTGCTCCGCGCCGCGGTTCCCGTCAGGGCACCACCGACGCCCCCAGGAGCACGGCATCCGCCGGGACGCTCATCGTGTCGCCGCCGATGCACCCGCCGCCCAGCGCGTGCAGCTCGGCGATGCCGTTGTAGTAGAGGTTCGCCCAGCCGGAGGCGGCGTTGTTGTAGGAGTAGTACTTCGCCCCCGGGTACCCGTAGCTGAAACGCGGCTTCAACGTCACCGGGATGGTCACCGACTCGTTCTCTCCGAGCGACGGGAGGGGGATCGACTTTCCCTCATAGAGCCACGCCCACGGTTGGCCGTCCAGTTCCTTCAGGCCCGCCGGGGTCGTGTTCGAGACCGTCGCGCCCACGCTGATGTTCCCGCTGCAGGTGCCGGCGCCCGGCTTCCTGGTCACCCGGAACGTCATCGCCGGCGGCTGGTAGTCCCCCAGTGGGTCCGGCTTGATCGGCACGCCATTGGGGATCCAGGCAACCTGCGACGAGAGGCTCTTCTGCATCTCCTTGATGCCCGCCTTGATCCCATCCTTGATCTGTTGTTTCGCCGCGTCCTGGAACTGCTCGATCGCGAGGTCCTTCGCTGGCCCCGCGGCCAAATCCTTGATCTCCTTCGGGACGCCAATCGACTCGACGGCAGTCGAGGCCAGGTAGTCGAGCCCCTGGTCCATCAACTGATCGAAGTTCGGAAGGCTCGGTGGTATGCCCAGTGCCGCCAGCCCGATGTCCAGCAACGCCCCGATGCAGCTCTTCGGGCACAGGGCGGCCGGCACGAACTGCGAAACGAGGTCGATCACCGCGTCCTTCAGCTTCGCGTAGGTGTTGGCTACCCAGTTCACCGCGTCTACCACGAAGTTCACGATGGACTCGAGGAAGCTGGGCTTTTTCGGTTTCGGCGGGCAGAGCGTCTGGCCTTTCTTGTACGTGATCTCGGGGCTGAAGCCCTTGATCAGCGCTGCGGTGGTCGTCTCCGTGACGACGAAACACCCCTCGTGCCCGCCCTTGGGCGGTATCCACCCGTTGTAGCTGAGGATCTGCACCGTGTAGTTCGGTGGCTTGGGCAGCTGCGCCTTGCATACCGGGTCCTCGGGCGTCTTCGAGCAGTCGTAGATCTTGATGTTCTTCAGGTCCGGCCCGTCGTATGGCCCCAGCCAGCGCAGGACGACCGTGTTTGATTGCGGGCCGAGGAGTGTGTCGCCCACCTTTGGGACGGCGCGGAAGTAGAACTCCTTCGGCGCCGTGTAGAGGAGCCCGGAGACAGGCGAGTTCGAAAAGGCCATCTCGGAGCCTGGTACCGGGCTCACGGAGGAAGACGACGGTGCCGGCGATCCGCCCGGGGCCTTCTGCCGGGCCACTCCCTGTGCCACCTGGAACAGCGGCATCACCTCGAACAGCGAGCCCATCGCCTGTGACGACCACGCAGCCTTCCTCAGCACCTTCTTCTCCGGGTCGGCTTTTGGCGCGGGTATGAACTCGCTGAAGTCCACAAGGAACGTGCACTCGGCTGGTGACCCGCACTTTGCCTCCCCCGAGGCGAGCATCCCCGCCGGGTTCGGGTCGAGCGGGTCGAACGCCCCGGAGAAGGGCTGCTGCGAGACCTGCCACGACACACCGTCGAACTTCGCAGCCGAATACAGCCAGAAGAGCTGCTCCACTCCCCAGAGGTCGGCTTTGAACTGGCGGGAGGTAACCCATGTCACCACATCGCCGGCCGGCATGATGTTGCCATGGCTGGACGCGTAGAGGTCGCTCTTGCCCGCGGGCAGGAAGAGCGACGCGCTATTGGCCGTCCCCGGGTCCCAGAGCACCGGCTCCGCTGCCGATGGCGGGCAAGAAGGGTCGTTCACCTGTGGTACCAGGTCGAACAGCGTCCCGCCGGGCGCTTCCGGCGGCAGCGCAAACGTGAACGTCTGCGGCTCTGGCGCCTGCACTGCAGGCAGGTTGAGTTCCACAAACGCCGGAGGCGGCGCCGCGCCCCCGGCGTAGGTCATCTTCACGCTCACCGCACCTGGCGGCGGCGTGCAGCCCATCACCCGCACCGTCCCCGTCCCCGGCTGGGCAGCGGGCGTGGGCGTTGGCGTGGGAGAGCCCGCCCGCCCGGCAGGCGTGGGCGTGGGCGTGGCGCCTCCCTGTCCCGCAGGAGTCGGTGTCGCCGTCGCTGCCGCAGGCCGCGTGTTCGTTGCCGTTGGGGTGACCGTCGATGTCGGCGTCGCGGTCGCTGTGTTGGTCGGCGTTGGCAACGGCGTTGCCGTGTTCGTCGGCGTGAAGGTTGCGGTCGGCCGCGGGATGGGCGTCGGGTCATCGAACCGGAAGTTCGCGCGGGCGCTCGAACTCCCGGCCCTGCATACCGCAGCCACGTTGATGGTCACCAGCTGTCCCGGCGAACCTGTGACGGTGAACGTCCCGCTGAGGTTCCCGCCCGCGGTCGAACCAGAGCCTGATGCCTGCCCCCCAGGCACCGACGAGACAGTCACAATCCCACCGTTGCACCAACCGCTCCCCGAGAGCGTCCCGTTGACCGACGGCGCCGGCCCCGAAGATGGACTGAGCGCCAGTGTCGTCGGGACAGACTGGGCGCGCGCACGCGCCACCCGCCCCGGCGTCCCCTGGTACGGCGGAATCGACACCGCAAGGATCGCTGCCACCATCAACACGCTGACCCACGACGAGAACCGCTTCATCGCGCACCTCCGGCCGCTCGGGCAATTGTGGCCAGCTCAGCATCATCGGGGCCCTCGCCCGCCGCCGAGATCGTCAGCGCCACCAGCCGCTCGCCCTCACCCCACCACCCGACTGCCTGTGTGACCGTCCCCCCGCCGGCCGCCGCGGCCGCCGTGTACCGCAGCACGCGTGACACCCCTCCCGGAGGCACCGGCAGCGCCGCCCCCTCCGCGGCGGTCGCCTCGATGCCGTCCCGGGCAGCGATGGCGAGCATGCACCGTCCGAAATCCGGCCCTCCGAGCGCCTCGCGGGCAGCCGTCAGTATCGCTTCAACCGCCGCCGGGTCCGCGAAGGTCACGGTCAGCCGGGTCACGCGGAGCGTCCCGCCGTCGGCCAGGGGGCGTTCGAACAACTGGCTCTCGCCGTCCGAAAAAGCGGACTCGTTCTCGAAGAGGGCACCTTCAAAGGCCTGCATCGGCGCGCATTCGGAGAGGTCGGGCGTGGCCGCGAATACCGGGTCTGGCGAATCGAACAACGACACCAGCTCGGTCCCGGAGGAGGTCCAGCCCTCACCGGGTAGCGCGGCTGCCGTCAGTTCTCCGCTGGCTCCCGGCGTGGGATCGCCGGTGACTTGCTCCGCGGAGGGGCCGTCTCCGCCGCCCCGCGCGAACACGTACACGACCACGAACGCCGCCACCAGCGCGC
>JADLGW010000020.1 GCA_020849105.1 Phycisphaerales bacterium
CCGGGCTCGTCCGCGCTCCTGGCGGCATCATCTCGTTCGGAGCCCCCTGCGGCAGCAGGGGGTCCCTCGCCCCGCGCCCCGCGACTCCCGTCGCGGGCTCCGTCGGGGAACAACCCGTACTCGTTGAGCGTCAGCCCCTTGCGCAGCGCCCGCTCCCGCAGGCGGACGTTGTGCTCCTTGGACCCGGTGAAGTACATCAGCGCCGCGCCCCATGACGCCCCCGGAACCACGCGCAGGTCCACCTGGATTGTCGGGCTCTTCTCCGCCTCCGCACTGTCCGTCCACCGGCCCATGTCCGGGTTCACCGCCATCCGCACCGACGACTTGCTGTCCCCCGCGGCCAGCACCCGGCGCACGCCCGGCATCGTGCGGAACGCCTCTCCCGCGGCCTTCGGATCCGTGGTGGTCACGAGGATGTCGATGTCCCCGACCGTGTCGCGCCCGCGCCGCAGCGACCCCGCGTGCTCAGCCCGAGTGACCCCGGGGATCGTCCGCAGATGGGCCGCGATCCGCTCCGCGATCGGCAGCGCCAGGCCCAGCGGCAGCCGTTCTGTCTCCGTCTCCGCGAACGCCAGCGACGCCCGCAGTTTCTCCACCGACTTGGCCCCCATCCGCGGCACGGTCAGGATCGACCCGTCCTCGATGATCCGCTTCAGGCTCGCCGCGTCCGTCACCCCGCGCTCTGTCCACAGCAGCCGGATGGTCTTCGGCCCCAGCCCCGGCACCCGCAGCAGGTCCAGCAGGCCCGGCGGCACCCTGGCCAGCAGGTCGTCATGCACCCGCATCCGCCCCGTCGCGCAGAACTCGGCGATCTTTCCGGCGATCCCCTTGCCGATCCCGGGGATCTCAAGCAGTTTCGCGGCGTCGCCCGCGATCGTGGAGATGTCGAAGGGCAGGTCCGCCACCGCCCGCGCCGCCCGCGCGTGGGAGACGGCCTTGAACGCCTCCTCGCCCAGCAGTTCCTGCATCGCGGCCACGCGCTCAAGAACCTGCGCAAGGGCCTGGTTGGCGCTCATCCCCGATGATACGAAGCCGGCGTCACGCCCCGCGCCTCTGCTCCGCACCCCGGTCCGGCTCCCGGCCCCGGCTCACCGGGCCCGCCGTGTACGTCGTCTCGATCCGCTCGACGTACCCCCCGCCCTGCCGCGGCGGATGCACGACATGCAGGCCCGCCGCCCCCGGCCCGAACGGGTCGTCATAGAGCGCCGTCACCCGGCGCTCGACCTCCGCCACCAGCGCCCCGCGATCCTGCGGCCTCACCAGGAGCAGCGCCGCCAGCCAACGCCGGGCCAGGTCAGGCCCCGCGGGCCGCAGCATCTGGACGATCATCCGCACATGATCGTTCGGGGACGGCCCGTGCGATGAATCCGGCCCGTCCGGCAACAAAGGTGGCTTCATGGACCTCTCCAGCCCCCGGCGGTGCGGCTCCGCGCCCGCGCACCCGCGTCTCCATCGTGGAAAGAAACGTCTCCAGTCGTTCCACACGTTCGATCAGGCTCTCGACCGAGTTCGCCAGCGCCGCCAGCAGTTCCGGCACGCCCGCCCGGCTCAGCGCCCGGGCCGACGCCTCGGCGCTCCGCATCGGACCGCGCCCGGTGAGCAGCCACTCGCCGCTCACGCCCAGGGTGCGGCACAACTCGCTCAGAAAATCCATGCTCGGTGGCGTCCTTCCCTCCAGGTACCGCCGCACGGATTCCGTGCTCGCGCTCGTCAGTTCAGAAAGGTGCCGGTGCGTGCGGTTTCCCACCGCGGCCCGCATTCGTTCCAGGAGGGGTGAGTCGTCCACGCCGCACAAGGTACACGGGCGCGCCCCTCCCATCCACCCCTCCATCCGTAGCCCCCGTTACCCCACGTCCCCCAGCCCCAGCGATGCCCCGTGTACCTTCAGCAGGCGCCGGAGCAGCACCGCCTCCTCCGGCCGCGCCAGCCGGGGCGATGCCGCGATCCACTCCGCCGCGTCCCGCCGCGCCAGTTTCAGCAGGTCCAGGTCCCGGCCCAGGTCCGCAACCTGGAAGGGCGGCAGGCCCGACTGCCGCGTGCCGAACAGTTCCCCCGGCCCCCTCAGGGCAAAGTCCCGCTCCGCCAGGACGAACCCGTCGCGGGTAGACGCCATGGCCTCCAGCCGCGCCCGCGCGTCGTCCGTTACCCGCTCACCCGCGATCAGCACGCACGCGGACTTCCGGCTGCCCCGCCCCACCCGCCCGCGCAACTGGTGCAACTGCGCCAGCCCGAAGCGGTCCGCGTTCTCGACCACCATGAGCGTCGCGTTGGGCACGTCCACGCCAACCTCGATCACCGTTGTCGCGACCACCGCGTCGATCCGCCCGGCGCGGAACCGCTCCATGATCGTGTCCCGCGTCCCCCGCTTCAGCCGCCCGTGCAGCGCCGCGATCCGTCTCCCCTTCAGCGGCCCTCCCTCCAGCCGCCGCACCAGCGACCGCACGTCCTCCAGCCGCTCCTCCGGCGCCGCGTCGCCGGGGTCGATGGTCGGCACGACGATGAACGCCTGCTCGCCGGCCTCCAGCCGCGCCCGCACGAACGCGTACACCCCGTCCCGTTGCTCCGGCCCGACCACCCGCGTCGTGATCGGCATCCGGCCCGGCGGCAGCCCCGCGATCGTCGAGATGTCCAGGTCGCCGAACAGCGTGATCGCCAGCGTTCGCGGGATCGGCGTCGCCGTCATCACCACGACGTGCGGTGTCCGGTTGTCGGGCAGGCCCGGCCCGCCGCCCACCCCGCCCGTCGCCTTCTGACGCAGCGTCGCCCGCTGGTGCACACCGAAGCGGTGCTGCTCATCGATCACCGCCACCCCCAGCGACGCGAACCGCACGTCCTCCGTCAGCAGCGCGTGCGTGCCCACCAGGATGTCCACGTCCCCGGCCGCCAGGCGCGGCAGCAGCCCCTCCCGCCCCTCCGTCGCCCCCGTCAGCAGTTCCACCCGCACCCGCGACCCCGCCAGCATCGAGCGGATGGACGCCTCGTGCTGCTCCGCCAGGATTTCCGTGGGCGCCATGAGCGCCGCCTGGTGCCCGCTCGCCACCGCCAGCAGCATCGCGTACAGCGCCACCACCGTCTTCCCGCTCCCCACGTCGCCCTGGATCAGCCGGTTCGTCGGCGTCCCGGCCGTCAGGTCCTTCACCAGGTCCGCCACCACCGCGTCCTGCGACGGCGTGAGCGTGAACGGGAACCGCTCGCGCACCCGCGCATCGATCTCCGCCGACCACCGCAGCGCCGGAGACCGCAGCGACTGCCGCAGGTGCGCCCGCTTCATGTGTACGCCCAGTTGCAGCAGCAGCAACTCGTCGAACGCAAGCCGCCGGCGCGACGCCCCGACCTCGTCGAACGACCGAGGCATGTGCTGCATCCTGTACGCCTCCGGCAGGAGCGGCAACTCACGGTCCTTCCGGTACCGCTCCGGCAGGTGCTCCTCGATCAGCGGCAGCGCCCGCCCCAGCACCGCCAGCACCGCACGCTCGACCTGACGGCTCGTCAGCCCCTCCCCCGCCCGGTACACCGGGCGGATCCGGGCCGCGGCCTCCTCTGGCTCCCGGTCCTCGCGAAGGATCGTGAAGGACGGGTTCGCCAGTTGGAACTTGTGCCCGACCCTGCGCAGTTTGCCCTGCACCCGCAGCCGTGTCCCCGGCTGCACCTGCTCCCGCAGGTACGTCCCGTTGAACCACACCACGTCCAGACGCCCCGTGGCGTCCATCAGCACCGCCTCGAACCGCAGCCGCGGCCGCCGCATCACCACGCGGGTCGCGGTCACCGTCCCGCGGGCGGAGACGATGGTGTCGGGCACCAGGTTGTCGATGCTCGCCTCCGCCTCCAGTTGCTCGTGGCGCGAGGGCAGGTGCGCGACCAGGCGGCCGACGTTGGTCAGTTCCAGCGCGATCAGGCCCTCCACAACCGGGCGCGGGATGCCCGCGATTTCATGGATCGGCGTCGTGAGCGTGATCGCGGGAAGGGAAGGAGAGCGGGATGGGAGTGGGCCGGGCGGGGGGTCCGGTGGGGGGGCCGGTGGGGGGTCCGGTGGGGAGTCGGGTCGGGGGGCTGGTGGTGGGGTTGGTGGGGGGGCGGACACGCCGGAGAATAGGGTCTGGGACAGGCACCCAGCCTGCCCTTCCTCTGCTTCATGCTCGCCTCAGTGCCTTCGTCCCGCCGTCGTATGGGCCCCACGCGTCGTTGCAGGGATTCTTTCAGAGCCCCAAGCGCCAGCGCGGGGTTGCTTTCTGAGCCCCAAGCGCCAGCGCGGGGTTGCTCCGGGCTCCACTGAGCCCCAAGCGCCAGCGTGGGGTTGCTTTCTGAGCCCCACGCGGGAGCGTGGGGTCATTGGTTGCACCGGCTTCCAGCCGGTGTCCCGTCGCTCGCGCTCCGGGCTCCACTGAGCCCCAAGCGCCGGCGTGGGGTTGCTTTCTGAGCCCCACGCGGGAGCGTGGGGTCACTGGTTGCACCGGCTTCCAGCCGGTGTCCCGTCGCTCGCGCTCCGGGCTCCACTGAGCCCCAAGCGCCGGCGTGGGGTTGCTTTCTGAGCCCCAAGCGCCAGCGCGGGGTTGCTCCGGGCTCCACTGAGCCCCAAGCGCCGGCGCGGGGTTGCTCCGGGCTCCACTGAGCCCCAAGCGCCGGCGCGGGGTTGCTCCGGGCTCCACTGAGCCCCACGCGGGAGCGTGGGGTCATTGGTTGCACCGGCTTCCAGCCGGTGTCCCGTCGCTCGCGCTCCGGGCTCCGTTACGGGCACCCGAGGGCGAACTTCGTCTGGAAGCACCCGAAGTCGGCCAGGTTCCTCACCCCGTCGCCGTTGCAGTCGGCGTACGGGTCGCCCGTGGCGAACTTGGTCTGGAAGCACCCGAAGTCGGAGAGGTTCCGGGCGCAGTCCCAGTTGCAGTCGGCGTAACAAGGGTTCGTCCATGCGCAGTTTCCGGGACCTCCGAACGCGCCCATGTCGTTCCGCGCGGTTCCCCGCCCGGGCGGCAGACATCCGTCGTTCAACTGCGGGTCGGGATCGCCCGCATCGATACAACCGGAGACGCTCGGGAGGCAGATCTGGAACGCCCCGCAGGCACTCGGGCTGAAGCCCGGCCCGACGCTGACGTTATTACATCCAGGGACGAGTTCGCTTTGGACGTCGGAGTAGCAGATGTCCACCGGTCCCGAATACTGGCTGCCTCCGCCGTTGTTGAAGAAGAGGATGGAGTTGCGGACCGCGACGCTTCCGCCTTCGCACACGACTGCTTCGTCGGAGTTCCCGGAGATTGTGCAGTTGACGATGGCCACCTCGCCGGACTCGACCCAGACGCCGCTTCCGCTCGGGACGCTCCCCGTTGCGGTGTTGCACGATACGACCGAGTTCGCGAGAGTCACTGTCGGGCCTTTGACATAGATCGCGCCTCTACTGATTGCGCCGCCCGGGAAGCTCACGGTCGAGTGAACGAGCCCGCGTTTGAACTCGCAGGCAGTTGCAATGAGTGTTCCCGCACCATCGCAATACAGGGCGCTACCGCGTGCGGAGTTGTTGCACAGTGAGGGGCAAGATCCGTAGCACTTGTTGTCACTGAAGAGTGAGCCGAGCAATACCGCCGAGCCGGTCAAATAGAGCCCCCCACCGGCGTAATCACCCCCCGCGTTGTTGGGATTGGCCGTGTTGCCGGCAACAGTGCAATGTTCCAGTTTCAGGGGCTCTCCGGCGGTGATGTGCGCGCGGATGCCACCGCCACTCAAGGGCGACGTGTTGTCGCGGATTGTGCACCGGCGGACGGCGGGCGGGGCGCCCTGTGGTGAGGTGCTCGTGATCCGCAGCCCGCTGTTGTTGCTCCTCTCCACGATGCAATGCTCCATGACGGAGCCCGGCGGCGTGTCGTTGAACACCAACCCCCGCCAGGGATTCGCCGCGGCGTGGGCCGTGAAGAGGACGGGCAGGCCCTCGCTTCCTATGGCGCTGATCCGCCCCACGACCTCGATGGTGAACGGGCCGTCCACGCGGACCTGGACACCGGGATCGATGGTCAGGTCGATGACCTGGATGTCCCCCTGGACGATGTAGGGAGACCCGTTGATCGTCCACGTGTCGATGACCGGCCCCGGCGGGACGAGCGTGTCCGCCAGCGCGCCGCGGCCCAGCACCGCGGCGCACGCCGCGCCGATCAATCGCGCCCAACGTCCAGTCTTCATGGGGCTCTCCTTCCGCCCGCGCACGCCCGGCCTCGCGTGGACACACCCACCGCGCGGCCGCGCCGGGCTCCCGGGCGGCTGCGAAACAGGCTTGCGTCTCCGTGAACTTCCTGCGATACTCGCGGGCGAATCGGCTCATTCCCGATACAACAATTCTTTGTGGCGACCATGGCGGACCTTACCTCACCCCCCGACCGCACGCCGCCGCGCGACGAGTTCTTCGCGCGCGCCTACGCCGAACTCCGCGCCCTGGCCGAGAGTGTCCTGGGCTCGGACCCCGCGGGGCGGAGCCTCGGGCCCACCGCCCTGCTGCACGAGGCGTACCTGAAGTTCAAGCCCGGCGAGCCGGGGCGCGACCGCGCGTACTACTTCGCCGCGGCCGCGCGGGCGATGCGCCAGGTCCTCACGGACCGCGCCCGCAAGCACGCGGCGCTGCGGCACGGCGGGGCGTGGGGGCGTGTCTCCCTGACCGGGATCGACCCCGCGTCCCCGGCTGCACCTGCTCCCGCAGGTACGTCCCGTTGAACCACACCACGTCCAGCCGCCCCGTCGCGTCCATCAGCACCGCCTCGAACCGCGGCCGCGGCCGGCGCATCACGACGCGGGTCGCGGTCACCGTGCCGCGGGCGGAGACGATGGTGTCCGGGACCAGGCTGTCGATGCTCGCCTCCGCCTCCAGTTGCTCGTGGCGCGAGGGCAGGTGGGCGACCAGCCGCCCGACGTTGGTCAGTTCCAGGGCGATCAGGCCCTCCACGACCGGGCGCGGGATGCCGGGCACGTCGTGGATGGGCGTGGTGAGCGTGATGGCGGGAGGGATGGACGGAGAGTGAGCGGTGGCGCGTCGGGGGTCGGGTGGGGGGACGGCCGGGGGCTCGGATGGGGTGGCGGACACGCCGGAGAATAGGGTCCGGGAGGGGCGCCCCGCCTGCCGTCCTTGGCCCTCTTGTGGGGCAGGCGTCCCGCCTGCCGGTGTTCGTGGGGCGGGCGTCCCGCCTGCCGGTGCGTGTGGGGCGGGCGTCCCGCCTGCCGGTGCGTGTGAGGCAGGCGTCCCGCCTGCCATCCTTAGAGAGCCCTCTTGTGGTGCGGGCGTCCCGCCTGCCGGTCGTCGTGCCTCTGTGCCTCTGTGCCTACTTCCGGCTCCTACGGACAGCCCAGGGCGAACCTGGTGGTGAAGCACCCGAAGTCGGCCAGGTTCCGCACCCCGTCGCCGTTGCAGTCGGCGTAGGGATCGCCCAGGGCAAACTTCGTGGTGAAGCACCCGAAGTCGGCCAGGTTGAGGGCCCCGTCCCCGTTGCAGTCGGGGTAGCACGCGCAGCCGTAAACGGCCCAATGGCCGGCGGGCTGGCCGCCCGCGCTGACGATGTACCCCGCAACCACAAGGTCGCTGCCGCGTGGGACAACTGCGCCGACAATCCATTCCACACCGCCGCCGGCAAGTGACGCCCACCGCGAGCCGTCCCAGCGGGCGATGGATTGCGCCGGAATGCCGCCACCGATTGACTGGAACTCGCCCGCGGCAATCAACTCGCCGTTCCAGACGACCATCTCATGGACGGTCTGCGCGATGGCCGTGGTGGGCGCGCCCACGGCCTCCCACTGTGTCCCGTTCCACCGCGCGATCTGCCGCATCAGCCCAACACCGGGTGCGTAGTCGAAACGCCCGCCCGCGTACAACTGTCCCCGGTACTCGCACACCGCATCGACCGGCCCATAGTCAAGGCCGCTGAGGCCGGAGGCGAAGCCGTTCCAATGACTCCCGTCCCACCGCGCGATGTTCTCGATGGTGCTCGTTCCAGCCTTCGAAAAATCCCCGCCTGCAACCAGGTTACCGGCGTAGGTTCCGATCACGTGCACCGCGGGCTGAATCGTGGCGACGGAAAGCCCTTGTCCCAGCGACGACCACGCCGCACCATTCCAGCGGGCGATGTTGCCGGCACTTACGCCCCCGATGGTCGTGAATATCCCGCCCGCGTAGAGATCGCCCTGCCACTCCCCGAGCGCGAAGATCGCGCCGTTGGTGCCTCCTCCCGGAACGGAGAAGGACTTGCCATCCCACGCCCGGATGCCCGACCCGCCTACGTAGAGACGATCTTTATGGACAAGGAGGGAGTACACCGGAAGGCTGACCCCGGCCCCGACCGCCGCCCATGTGTCTCCTCGGCGCCGGGCCAGGTTGGGCACCGGGATTGTAAAGTCCCCGCCCAGGTATAGATCCCCCCCGTACATGGCGCCCGCCCGCACCTGCCAGAACGGCGGCGGGCCTCCGAGGGGACCGGGCTCAATGCGCCAGCCTTCGATGCACTGGGCGTGAGCGACGGACGTGCACCAACACACGAGCGCACACCGGAGCAGCCGCGCGCTCGCGCATTGACCCGTCCGGCGGTCACACGTTCCGAGGCCCGACAACTCCCCGGTCACTGCGCAGGCTCCGCCCGGTACCGTTCCATGAAGCACGCTAAGTCATCGGCGGACAGCAAGCCGTTCTGGTCGCAATCCGCCCGACGGTCGCCCGCCGCGTAGCGAGCATGGTAGCACATGACGTCTTGAAGGTTGATCGCGTGGTCCCTGTTGCAGTCCAGCGGCGCCCCCGACACGGGGTATGCCCGATCGCCCCCGCAGATGGCGCTGGGAAAGCCGTGGAGCGCGAAGGCATCAATGATCTGGTCGTCGTGAGGAGTGCCGTTACTCAGGTCCCCGTCGTTGTCATCCGCGGTCAATACCTCGGTCATCGTGCCGCAGGTCACTGACCTGCCCGCGTCCGGTCCCGACGGCGGCGGGTTGCAGGCAACATCGTTCGACTCGCCCCCGTTCGTGAGAAACGTCCAATCGACATGAAGTTGCCGAACCGTGGTCAGCGCCGTCGCCGTGCCGTACGCGGCTTCCAGTTCACTGAAGAGGTCGAGCCAGATTCCGGAAAGAATCGTGCCGACCTCGTGCTCTTCGGCTTCTGAACAGTGCGGGTATGACCTGCGCGAAGGAAGGAGCGGCGTTCGGGCCGGCAAGCCGCATCCCAGCCAGTCCGCACCCCACACGGTGGGCGGTTTGCCGTTGGTGTCCAGGTTCGAAAGGTGGGCCACGGAGTCCGCAAACCCCTCGTGAAACGAAAGGTGACGCCAGTCCGGTTCCGTCGGATGTATCCCGGTCATGTATGCAAGCAGGTAATGAGCGTATTCGTGGGCAATCCACGTCGAGTAGCCGGCGTTGGCGTAGTTGAGGGTCGCGTGCCCGAACTCGAGATGCTTCTCGTTAACATATGCTTTGGCATTGCCGGTCCGCTCGCGGCTGTTCATGATGAGGGTGACCGTGTCGTGCAAGCCCGGGATCACATTGTCCGTGTAGATGCGATCGCTGAAGTACCTCCACGTCAGTTCAGTCTGATAGAATCCGTTGACATGGCCGGTCCGCTGTTGTTCGTCTGCGGATGGCGGCACTGCAACAGGGAAGCCGTCAGGGATGTTGAACGTAATCGGTTGGGTCAACGTTGCGGTAGAGCTGATGTTTGTCAAGGTCTCGGGCGGTGCCGGCACGCCAGGGAAGGCCGAGGGGCCGAAGTGATCCCAAACGCGCCAGTGCTGTCCGACCAATGACACTTCCAGGTCAACAGTGAGGCCGCCGGCAAGCGGCACCACAAAGTCACCATCGTCGTCCGTGAACGCCTCGGCAAGCGGCACGCCGGTGCTGTGGTTCTTGGCAACAACCCGTATCTGACGAAGTGGAAAGCCGGCCTGAACGGAGTTGGGGCACCCGATCGTACCGGTTGGCGGTTGCGCGATGTTGTTCCCCCAAGGGTCCGGCCTTAGACCGGGCGTCAAGTACGCGATAACGGAGCCGGTGACGTCGAGGCTTACACCGTTGCTGAACTCCCGGACAACCGCGCCGGACACGGGGTCGATGTAGAAGGTGCGGGAGTCGTATGACTCGGTGCCGCCGGACCCGACGCACCGCCACACCAGTGAGCAGGGTGCCCCGCCCTCACCGTTCTCCACAAACCGCAGAATTTTCTCAGGGGTGCGCCATTCGGAGAGGCCCCGGGCGGATGGATGGGCTTGGGCAACCTGGAGTGCCCTCGCCGCTGTCACGGCCGGGACGGGCAGCGGCCCTTCCGGGGCATCTCCGAGGAGGACCCCGACGTACACGAGGGTTTGGGGTCCCTCCCCCATCGTCACTGCGGTGACCATTGTCCCCACGACCTGCACACCTTCGAACCACTGCTGGTACCGGAGAACGGTCTTGCCGGACTTCAGCCGGACCTTGGAATACTCCCTGATTCCAAGAGTTCGCCCCGTGAGCGCTGCGCCGTACTGTTCAAGCCAGGCCCCAACCGCTTCGCGGGCGGTCTGGCGGGTCGTCATTGGCATGCCGTAGACCTGCCGCACCCGCCCATTCTGCTCACGGATTTCGAGTCCCGGGTAGGCCCGCAACAGGGCCTCGCGAGCCTGCCCTTGTGAAATCTGAGCCCTACCGGTGCTGGCGAGCGCACACACCACGATCAGATACGCGAGAACGCGAGAACGCGAGAATGCGAGAACGCGAGAACGCGAGAACGGGCTCGTCATGGTTGTTCTCCCGATGGTGTGCCCCCAGTATGCCACGACCCCCCAAGTTCCGCAAGCCAATTCCGGGAATTATCCCCAGAATCTCGCCTTGCGCGCAAGTCGCGGGCCCATGCGGGTTTGCGCGGTCCCACCTTCACGCCTACCCCGCCGTCGCCACGCCCCCGCACTCCGGGCACGTCGCCGTGGGGGACCCCGACAGGTCGTACCCGCACGCCATGCACGACCCCGGGCGCAGCCGACGCAGCGGCAGCAGCGAAAGCCAGACCGCCGCCGCCGTCGCCGGCCCCACCGCCGCCAGATCAAGCACATCCGCGTCGATGGTGACGTTCACCAGCCCCGACTGCGCCAGCGCGAGCGTCGCGGCGGCCAGCAGCACCGACGCCGCGCCCGCCAGCAGCCCCATCACCCACGGCGCCCGAGACCGCACGCGCGCATCGAACGCCAGCCGCGGCCTGCGCCGCTCGAGCAGGTCCAGCGTGAACCACGCCGCCACCAGCGGCGCGCCGACCAGTTTCACCAGCACCAGCGCCCACTGGCCGCCGGCCGCCGTCTGCCACGCCCAGTCGCGCCGGTCCAGGAGCGCCCACGCGAACATCCCGACCCACACCGCACCGAATGAGGTCACGTACCGCAGCATCGCATCAGTTCCCGCTCGCCGCCGGCGGCCGCGGCGTGAACACCATCGATCCCGCAATGAAACTCTGCGGCGCCGGACGAAGGCCGACAAGCCCGCTCAGCACGCGGAACGGAGCGGCCGCGGCGATCGACAACCGCTCCTGGCTCGGCCGCGACCGCCCGACGACAATCCCGCCGACCACCAGCACCACCGCCGCCGCGACTCGCCCCGCCGTCCGCACCGCCGCGGCCCGCAGGGCGCGGACGCCGACCGGGCAGTCGCGCGTCAGGATCGTCCCGTCGGCCCGGCGGAAGAACCCCGCGCAGGTGCGGCCCCCGCCCGCCCGCGACGCCAGGAACGACTCCGCCTCATCCCGCGTCATCGCGGACAGGTTGTGGACGTGCAGGTCGCACTGCCCGCAGTGGCGCGTGGTCCGGCCGTCGCCCACCGGGCTCATGTGCTCCCACCGCATCGGGCACGGCGACGCGATCCGCACGGAATCCAGCAAGCCCAGGTGAACCGTCGTCATGGCGCGCCCCCACCCGAAGGCTGCACCGGCGCCGGCGCCACCAACCTGCCCATCACCATCTCCCCGCGCACCGCGAGCACGTTCAGAGGGGCCGCCGGCGCCGCCGGGCGCACCCAGTCGCACACCGTCGCGAAGGGCTGCACGCGCCACAGGCCGGGCGCCTGCTTCTCCCTGGATCGGGCCACCGCGAACCCGCCCAGCACGAACACCACCGCCGCGGCCGCACGGCTGACGCCCCGAACCAGCCGCTGCCGCGCTCGCCGCAGCCCGACCGGGCAGTCGCGCGTGATCAGCGTCCCGTCCGCCCGCAGGTGCATCTGCACGCAAAAACGCCCCGCGCCAAGCCGCGACCGCACCAGCGCCTCCGCCTCCGCCCGCGGCAGGGCCGACAGGTTGAACACGTCCAGGCCGCACGCCCCGCAGTGCCGGACGCGGTCCCCATCCACCGGCCGCATCGCCTCCCACGCCATGTGGCAGGGCGAGGCAACCCTCAGCGAGTCGAGCAGGTCCAAAGGTACGGTGCGCGCCATGCCGGCCCTCCGCCCCCCCCCGCGGGAGGAAACCGCCGTCCGGGGTGATACGCCCGAGTTCCGGGGGAGTTCCGGGCCCTGTTACAGAGCCGTTACGGGCCGGAGAACCGCCGCCCCTCGTGCTTGCCTTCCCTGTTCCCCGTGCCCTTGTGGTATGATTCCAGCGCCATGCGTCCGCGCAACGCATTTTCCTTGATCGAGGTGCTGGTGGCGATCGCCATCATCGCCGTCCTCATCGCCCTGCTCCTGCCCACCCTCATCTACACCCGCGACGCCGCCCGCACCACGCTCTGCGCCGCGAATCTGAAGCAGGTCGGCATGGCCTGGTCGCAGTACCTGGACGACTACCAGGTCTTCCCCCAGCACGAGTTGTCGCCGGACTGGAACTACGGCGGCGTGCACTTCGTCGGGCAGCAGCCGGTCCTCGCCAGCGACCGCCCGATCAACCGCTACCTGGCCGACGAGAAGGACAGCGCCAGCCGGCCCGTCGCCCTCCTGTACCGCTGCCCGTCGGACCGCGGCATCTACGAGCGGGGCGGCTCGCCGAAGAACCCGGGGTCGTCGATCCTCGGCGGCAGGACCTGCTTCGAGACCTTCGGCAACAGTTACCGCGCCAACCCCTACCTGCTGGACGCCGTCCTGGCCGGGGTCGAGCCGCGCCTGCACCGCCCGCTGCGGCGCCACGAGGTCTGGGTCGCCGAGAGCCGCCTGCTGACCATCGCCGACGCCGCGTGGTACTACGCCACCCGCCCCGAGAAGGACCCGCAGTCGCGCCTCGACGCCGCGTGGCACCACGCGCCGGACTCGGGCAACATGCTGGCCGCGGACGGCTCCGTGCGTTTCATGCGCTTCGAGCCGGGTGAGACCGACAGGTACGCGGTCCTGCCGCGTCCCGGCCTGCCGGCAAAGTAGGCGTCAGTTCCACCGCGACGGCTCCAGGCTCGGCGTCATGTCCTCGGGGATCGGCGTCGCCAGCAGGTCGTCGGCGTAGTTGGTGGCCGCGCGCCTCTCGGTGATGGGTCCGTCGGCGTCCCCCCGCAGGAACTGCCGGATCAGCCGCTCGGACTCGGGCAGTTCCCTCGCGGGGGCCTCCGGCACATTGCGCAGGTCGTCGTACCACCGGCGCGGCGCCACCTTCAGCGCCCGCCCCTTGTCCAGCATCACCATGCGGTCGGCGATCGCGAACGCGGAGTCCATCTCGTGCGTCACCACCACGCTCGTCACGCCCAGTTTCTTGGACAGGTTGATGATCAGCCGGTCGATCTCCGCGCTCGTCACCGGGTCCAGCCCCGCCGACGGCTCGTCGTAGAACAGGATCTTGGGGTCGAGCGACATCGCCCGGGCCAGGCCCGCGCGTTTCTTCATCCCCCCGGAGATCTGCGCCGGGTACTTGTCCGCGTGCTCCCGCAGGCCCACCAGTTCCAGTTTCAGTTTCACCGTGATGTCGATGATGTTCCGCGGCAGGTCCGTGTGCTCGTGCAGGGGCAGCGCCACGTTCTCCGCGATCGTCATCGAGTTGAACAGGGCCCCGGACTGGAACAGGATGCCGAACTTCTTGCGCACCTCGTTCATCGCGTCCTCGGACAGGTCCAGGATGCTCCGCCCGAACAGCCGGATGTCCCCCTCGTCGAGCGTCAGCGACCCGATCATCGTCCGCAGGCAGGTGCTCTTGCCGCACCCCGATCCGCCCATGATGACCATCGTCTCGCCGGGGTACACGTCGAACGTCACCCCGTCGAGCACGGCGCGGCCGTCGAAGCGTTTCACGATGTTCCGGACCTGGATGATGGGCTCGGTGCTCATGGTGCGGCGTCGCTCAGCCAGATCATCGACCCGTCGCGGGCCCGCACCCCAAGGTTGGACAGCCGCGGGAACCCGCTCGTCGCCGGCGTCTGGCCGAACGCCAGCACCACGACGGTATCGCCACGGTCGAACCGGGCCGGGATCGCCGTGACGGAGGCCAGCCCCCTGGCCTTCGCGAGCCGCCGGGCCTGCTCCCGGTCCTCCCCCATCCGCGTGTACGCCCGCGCGAACGCCAGCAGGCCGCGGGGGAACCCCTCGAGCGTGCCCCATTCCGCCGTCACCTCCCGCCCGAACGCGCCCATCTGCTCCTCCGAGAACGCGGCCGGAGCGACCTCCAGCACCGGCGTCGCGGAGCCGTAATCCGCCTGCTGGATCGACCTCAGCGCCCGCCCGTACACGTCCAGTTCCCCCAGCGCCTTGTTCGCCCCGATCAGGAGGCTGCCCCACAGCAGGGTCGTGAGAAACCCGGCGACGATGCCGGCCAGCGCCAGCGAGCGCCCCCCGACCGTGCCCTTCGACCTGCCGATGCCGGGCAGGGCCGCGACCCCGAGCGCCGCGCCGACCAGGCCCATGGGCGGCACACACAGCAGCGCCGCGATCACGGACGCGACGGCGAGCGTGCTGACCCGCGCGGCCGGGGGTTGTTCCGCGATCTGCGCCTGGGAGTTCTGCGTCATGGTCAGGAGGCTAGGGAGATGCCGCGCCGGGTGCGGGCCGGGATCGTTTCGCCAGGTCCCGCGCGGCTCCGACGACGATGGCCACGGCCGCATCGATCTCGCCGGCGGTGGTGAGGCGTGAAAGGCTGAACCGCAGCGACCCGCGTGCGAGATCCTCCGGCACCCCCATGGCCAGCAGCACCGGCGAGGGTTCGACCGACCACGATGAGCACGCCGCCCCCGCCGACGCGCAGACGCCCCGCTCCGACAGCAGCAGCAGCAGCGGCTCCGCCTCCAGCCCCGGAAAGCCGATATTGGTGGTGTTCCACAGGCGCAAGCGGGGGCCGTTGACCACCGCGCCGGGGACGGCCCCCATGATCGTGCGCTCGAAATGGTCGCGCAGCGCGCCGAGCCGCTCGCGCTCGCCGGGCCGCCCGAGCCATTCGCGCGCCTCTCGGCATGCCACCCCCGCCCCGAGGATCCCCGGCACGTTCTCCGTCCCGCCGCGCCGGCCGAGTTCCTGGCTGCCCGGCACCCAGGGGTGCAGGCGCACGCCGGCGCGCGTCCACAGCACACCCACCCCCTTTGGCCCGTGGAACTTGTGCGGGGCGAAGGTCAGCAGGTCGCAGGGGAGCGGCGGGGCGGCGGGATGGCGACAGGACGGGGCATAGCCGCCCCGCCGCGTCGTCGCTCCGTCGGCCGCTCCTGGCATCTCGTCACTCCGCCGCTCCGCCACTTCTTCCTTGCCCGCCCACTGCGTCGCGTCGCAGTGCAGAAGGACTCCCGCCCGCCGGCACGCCGCGTGGACCGCGCCGATGGGCTGGATCGCACCCGTCTCGTTGTTCACCCACTGGATCGACGCCAGCGCCGCGCCCTGCAGCAGCGGCGCGAGCCTGTCAACCATCACGACGCCGCCGGAGTCGATCGGGGCCCACCGGACCTCCGCGGCACCGGTCGTGTGCAGGTCTTCGAGCAGGTCGCGGATGCTGCCGTGCTCGACGCGCGTGGAAACGGCGACCGGGGGTGAACCGCGCCGCGGAGCCGCGGCCAGCACGCCGCGGATCGCCAGGTGCGCCGCCTCGGTCCCGCCGGACGTGAATGTGACCTCCTTCGCGGCCACGCCGAGCAGCGCGGCCGCGTCGCGGCGCGCCAGTTCCACCCGGTTTCGCACAGCCTGCCCCGCCCGGTGCGTGCTGGAAGGGTTGTGCCACAGGTCCGCCAGCGCCTCCGCCACCGCCGCCGCGACGGCGGGGCTCGGTCGGGTCGTCGCGTTGGCGTCCAGGTCGATCACGGGTGATGGTACGGAAGGAGCGCCACGAACCCCTGGCGTGCGAGGTGCCCGCCACACCGAGGCGAAGCGGCCTCGTGAGCGAACGGCGTTCGGGCATCACGCCGCTCCGCGGCGGTCCTCCACAGGGCCCGAGCGTGCGCGAGCGAGATCCCTCCGCGCCGGTCCGCCGTGGCGCCGCAGGGCTTGCCACTGGCGCGAAGCCCGCGGAAGCGGCGGCCGCGTCTGGATGAGGTGCCGGGGAGGCACGGGCGGGAGGCCCGGGTCACGGGATGGGGCAGGGGGGGAAGAGGGAGCATCCTGGAACGGCGGGGCACCCGGGGGCCGTGGGGGCGCGGGCGGGAGGCCCGGGTCACGGGACGGGGCCGGTGGAGGAAGCGGGGCGAACCGGGCGAGGCGCAGGAGCAGGGAGGCGGCTCGGCGCGCGGTCTCGCGGGAGCGGCGGCGGA
>JADLGW010000021.1 GCA_020849105.1 Phycisphaerales bacterium
TGGCACCGGTCTCCAGACCGGTGGCTTGGCTCAGACCGCTCTGGAGAGCGGTCCCACCTCAGAGCGGTGCCGCCCGGGGAGAGGGGGGTCCAGTAAGGGCACCTTTGGTCCCCGCGGCGGCCGCCGCAGGAGTTTTCGAGGCCGCCTCAGCCCTCGCCGTGGCAGCCTTTGCCTCCGCCGTGCCCGCGGCAGGGGCCGCCCTTGCCCGCGAGAAACCCACGCCCACGGTCAACCGATACAGTTCCTGTCCGCCGCCCCCCCCGGCCGCCGAGCGGGCGGTTCGCTCGCCAGCCTGGCCGCCTCTCGCGCCCCACGCCCGCGAGTTCGGGGGGGTGGGGGTGGGGGGGGCGGACCGGCGACGGAAGGCGCCTCATGGGCCAAAGGAAGCACGGCTTCGGACCGCTCGCCGACGCCCGTTCGCGCACGCTCATTCTTGGCTCCCTGCCCGGCGAGGAATCGCTGCGAATCGGCCAGTATTACGCGAACGCGGGGAACCAGTTCTGGACGATCATCGAGGGCGTGTACGGCGAGCCCGCCGGTGCCACCTATGCAGAGAGGATCGCCTTCCTTCGCGGCAAAGCGTTGGCTCTGTGGGACGTCCTCCGCTCTGCGGAACGAGATGGCAGTTCTGATCGGCGCATCCGCGCCCCGGACGCGAACGACATTGAGGGCTTCCTTCGCGCTCACTCGTCGATCACGGTCGTTGTGCTCGCGGGGACCTGTTGCCAGCGGGAATGGCGCAAGCTCCGTGTGAACACCGGGGGCGTTGCGGTGAGGCACGCCCCGTCCACGAGCCGTGCACCGGGCAGGTATGTGCCTTCTCTCGAACAGAAGATCGCGGTGTGGCGAAAAGTTCTACTTGGCCACTAGCCGGGTGCCACGACACGCCCGACTTCGTTCCTGATCGGTCGGACTCGGCAGCGGGTAGTGGCCGGACGGAGAAGCAAGAGCACTACCCATCGCGCCGAGGTCGAGAGTTTGGGATGAAGGTTGGGCGATGGGTCGTGGCACCCAATCTCTTCTCTCCGTGGCTCTTCGTGGCCCTCCGTGTTGAAACTCTTCTCGTCTTCGCGTTCTTCGCGCACTTCGCGTTCAACGTCTTTGTCTCCTCCGCGTCCTCCGCGCCTCCTCCGCGTTCTCTGCGTACTGATTCCTCTTTGGGGGCATCATGGCCGAGACGACAGAGGGGTTCTGGGAAGGGAAGCCGAAGGCTCAACGGAAGAGGCGGCGGCGATGGCCGTGGGTGGTGGGGGGCGTCGCCCTCGTGCTGGTGCTGCTGGTGGCGCTGGCGCCGACCATCGCGGGCTGGGTCGCGCCGGGGTACGTCGCGTCGGCGATCAACTCGAACATCAGCGGAACCGCGAAGGTTGAGGGCTTGTCGCTCTCGTGGTTCGGATCGCAGGAGGTCGGGCCGGTCGTCATCCGGGATGCGGCGGGGACGGAGGTCGCGCGGGTCAAGGCCACGGTGGGCACGAGCCTGCTGGGGCTGATCGGCGGGCTTGACCTGGGCGAGGTGAAGGTCAGCGGCTCGGCCCACCTCGTGCGCGAGAAGGACGGCACGCTCAGCACGGCGAAGGTCTTCACGCCGCGGACCCCGGCACCCCCGACCGCAAGTCCGGCAACGCGCCTGCCCGAGGGGTTGCGGGCGACGCTGATCGTCGAGAACTTCGAGGCGACCTTCGATGACCGAGCCGGCGACACGCTTGTGCAGGGCTCGATCAAGGGCCGCGGCGGCTTCGCGGTCGGCGGGCCGGCGACTCTCGACCTGACCGCCGAGACCAGGTACGGGCCGAAGACTCCCGCCAGCCCCGCCGCCCTGACCTCCCCCGGCGGAACCGTCACCATGACCGCGAGCGTGGACGGGCTGACGACCGCGGGCGGCCTGCTGACGCCGGGCGCCGCAACCGTGGACGCGAGGGTGTCGGCGGCGGATATCGCCCCGCCCATGGCCGGCGCGCTCGCCGGGCTGGGGGGCGCACTGACCGGGGTGTTCGGGCCCGCGGTTTCGCTCACGCTGACCGCCGCCGGTTCCGCCAAGGACGCGACGGTCACGATGGTGATGAAGAGTCCGGGCGCATCGGCCGACGCCGCGATCAGGTACGCGCAGGGTCCGGGCGGGGCGGTCGTCTCCGTGGCGGGGCCCGCAACGCTCCGCTTCGGGACCGCCGGGATCGTCGGGCTTGCTCCCGGCCTGGCGGCGGTACTGGAGTCGCGGCGCGACGAGATTGAGGTCACGCAGTGGCCGGAGGTGAGCGTCACGCTGGCGTCGCTGCGTCTGCCCCTGCCCCGTGGGGGCACGCCGCTGGACCTGCGCGGGGCGGCGCTGTCGGCGCGGGTCACGGCGACGCCGGCGGCCGGGTGGGTAGCGGTGGGGGGCGCCGGGCAGCCGAAGCAGGACTTCCGGGTGGAGCCCGTCTCACTCTCGCTGGTGGGCGACCTGGACGGCGCCGTGAAGGCCGAGGGCGGCGCGTCGTTCATAGTCGGCGGTCAGCCCGCCGGCACGCTCGCGGTCAGCATGGCCGCGGCGCGGCTGCTGAACGAGCGCGGCGGATTGAGGGGCGGGCTGCCCGGCACCCTCAGCGGCTCGGTCGCGCTGACGAAGGTCACGACGTCGCTCGCGCGACCCTTCCTGGAGGGCGCTGGTGTCGACCTGGCGACGGACGTGGGACCGACGCTTGACCTGACGCTCGCGGCCAGGACCATTGGGGAGGGCGACGCCGCGAAGACGGACCTGTCGCTGAACGCCGAGTCCGCGAACCTGCGTGTCGTCGCGTTCGCATCCGCCGCGGGCACCACGATCGCGTCGCGCGACCGCGGTGCGGAGATCAGGGCCGCCGATCTGGGCCCGCTGCTGGAGCGGTTCGGAGCATCATCCGGCCTGATTGTGGACAAGGGCGGGGCGGTGGTCGTGTCCATCCCCGCGTTCCAAGCCGACACGGCGAGGATCGCGGCGGGCGACTACCGCGGTCTGTCGCTCGGCCTGAAGATCGCCGCCCCCGGGGCGGGCGGGATGGTCGCGCTGCGCCCCGGTGAAGCGCCGCAGGCGTGGGCGACGGCCCCAATGACCATGACCGTCGAAACCTCTGATCTGGCGGCCGGGATCAGGGTCGCCGCGGGCACCAGCGTGACGCTTGGCGGGCAGTCCGCGGGGTCGCTGGAGGCCGGTATCGCGGCCGCGGGATTGCTCGATGCGCAGGGCCGGTTGCTGCCGGTCCCCGGTTCGCTGGACGGGACTGTTTCCCTCAGGGGCGCCTCAACGGCGGTTGCCCAGCCCTG
Source organism: Phycisphaerales bacterium (assembly GCA_020849105.1). Lineage (GTDB taxonomy): Bacteria > Planctomycetota > Phycisphaerae > Phycisphaerales > UBA1924 > JADLGW01. The sequence continues at coordinate 3,277 of JADLGW010000021.1, forward strand.
GGTCCAGGCCGCGGGCCTCGACCTGCCGATGGACCTCGGCCCGCGCCTGGACGTGCATCTCGTCGCCAAGGGGCGCGCCGGGCCGGGTACGGCTGCGCCGACGACCGACCTTGACCTGACGGCCACCACGGACAAACTCACTTCCAGCGTCGCGCTCACGATGGACGCCGCGGGTGTGCGCGGGCGTGATCAGGCGGGGAGACCGGCTGTCGATCTCGCGCTGCGGGATGCCGGCGGCGCGGCCGGCCGGATGCTTGCCGGGGTCCACATCGGTCCGGAAGGGGGGGTTCGGGTTCAGGTCACGGGGCTGAACCTGCCGCTGGATGCGGGTCGGCCCCGCCTTGACCGGGCGTCGCTCGCGGCCACGGTCGCCCTGACCGGCTTTTCGGCGGATGTGCCCGCGGCGACGGCCCAGGAGCACATGGAAGTCGCGCGGCTGGATGCGGCGGCCACGCTCGCCCCGGGAGTTCCCGCGAGGTTCACGCTGACGTCGCGGATCACGCGTGGACAGGAGCCGGTTGCCGTGAGCGCAGACCTGTCCGTGGCCGGGCTCTTTGGTGCGGACGGTTCTCTCGTCCCCGACCCCGCCGCGCTGCGACCCGTCGGGCATGTGGAGGTGAAGGGGCTGCCAACCGCGCTGGCGGCGCTGGTCGCGCCGGGGCCCGGGGTGTCGGGCCTGGTCCAGACAGCGCTCGGGCCCGATATGACGGTGACGTTCGTCTCCGCGAAAGCCGCCACCGGCGATGGGCTGGACCTGCGTGCCGGAATGGAGAGCCAGGGATTGAATGTACGACTCGTCGCGGCGCTCGGGGTCGGGCGGCTGGACGTGGGCAGGCTTGAGGGTGACCTTGCCATCACGCCGGCTGTTGTCGACCGGGTGCTCGCGGTGTACGCCCCGGGAGTCAGCCCACGTCCCGGGCTGCAAGCAGCGACGAAGGCCCAGTTCTCGCTGAGCCCGACCCGAATCCCGCTCGCCCCGGGTTTCAGGCCGGACTTCGACAGGGCGGGCGACGCGACGGTGCGTTTGACGCTGCGCGATGAGATGGTTCTGCGCGGGTTCACCCCTCCCGGCGATCCGGATCCCGGTCCGGCAGGCCTGCGCGGGCTGGAGGTGCTTGCGACGGTGCCCTTGTCGGGGGCGCTCGGGACGGGCGAAGGTCCGGCGACACTCTCCGTGAAGGGGCAACTCGCAGGGCAGTCGGGCGTTGCCGGAGGACAGGGCGGCGACCTGCTGGTCACCGCGAAGACGGTGCTCGCCGCCGGTGCGCCCAGGGGGGCCACCGAGGCGACGGTCCTGGTTACGAAGTTCGCGACGCCGCTGGCGGACACTCTGGCGGGCAGCCCGGGCATGGCTTCGGGTGCGCTCGGCCCCTGGGTGACGATCGACGCCGGCCTGAATGGCACCTTTGCGGGGTCCGGCGTCACGGACATGACGGTGAGGGCCGCGGTCACCTCACCGCGGTTCACCACCACGACGCCGCTCGCGGCGACCATCAAGGACTCGGTCCTGTCCATGAATGGGCCCGTGGCGGCCGCGTGGAAAGTGGACCCTGCCTGGGGTACCCGGTGGCTCCTCGCGCAGGTACCCGCCGACGCCAAGACACCGCCCGCGGCCGCGATCTCACAACCGATAGCCGTGACCGTGCTGCTCTCGAGGCTGAGCGTGCCGGTGTCCGGGCCACCCATGAAACAAGGGGTGTTTGGCTTCGATGTTGCGGTGGATGCCCCGACCATCAGCATCGCATCCGGCGGCGCCACGACCGCCTTCGAGAACCTGAAGGTCCGCGCCCAGAGCGGCGCGGGCAGCGACGGAAAGCCACAGGAACCCGGCACGGTCGGGCTGAGCATCAGGCTCGATGCGCCCGGAGGGGCGCCCGGATCCGCGCTCAGCCTCGGCGGCGGCATCTACACCCTGGCCGACGCGACCGGCAACCTCACGACCGATGCCGCGGTTGTCACGCTCCGCGGCAAGGCGGAGGCCTTCCCGACGCCGGTGGTCGATGCGTTCGCGAAGCAGGGCGGCGTCCTTATCGAGGCGCTGGGGCCGACACTATCCGCCGACCTTGACGTGACGGGGTTCGCGCTCGGCCCCGCGGGCGGCGGCACCGTCATCGTGGCTGTTCGTTCACCGCGCGCGACCTTCAACCTGCGCGGCGGCATCCGGGACGGGGTGTTCCGCGCAGGAGCCGCGAACGGGCAACTGACCGAGATCAGCCCGGGCCTCGGGGCGAAACTTGTCAAGGGCCTGCCGAGCCTGGGCACCTTCCAGAAGCAGAAGGAGGACGGCCCGGCGAAGGTCAATGCCGCGGGGCTCACGCTGCCGCTGGACGGCGACATGCGCAAACTGAACGGCAACGTGACGCTGGAACTGGGTGTGGTGCGGTTCGAGACCGCGGGGGCACTGGCGAAGGTGCTCAAGGCGGGCGGGGGCAAGCAGGGCGGCATCGCGGGCCGGCGCGTGGACCCGTTGACGATCGCGATGCGGGAGGGGGTCCTGACGTATGACCGCTACCGTGTGCCGCTGGGCGAGTTCACCCTGGAGTCGCGGGGGACGGTGGACCTGGTGCGGCGCACCGTCGATGTCGTCACCTATGTGCCGCTGGGGGCGCTGTCGGAGGAGATCGCGGGGGTGTTCAACAACGGGCGTTTCCTGGGCGGCAAGGTGCTGGAATCAGCGACGATGATGCCGATCCGCACGCGCGGGCCGATGGACGCGCCGACCACCTCGCCGGACGTGAGGTTGTTCTTCGAGGAGGCGGGCAGGAGCCTGCTCTCGCCCGAGGGGCTCAGGGAACTCTTCGGCGGGGACAGGTGATCATCCTTCGAGCACGAACGACGTCTGCGCCCAGATGCGTTCCAGCCGCGGCATGACAGAGGGGGCGGCGGGCATCGACTCGCCGCAGCCTACGAGCAGGTCCACCAGCCCGTCGAAGTCCGACAGCGATATGAACTCCGGCGCGACGCGGGCGGGGCCGGCGCTCGTGCCGGCCTGCACCGCGGCCAGGTCGCCCATGTTGTGGTAGTTGCCCAGCGGGAGGCATACGCAGGTCGCCTCGTAGCCGTACGCGCAGAAGCAGGTCGCCTCGCAGGCCCCGCCGGCCATGAGTTTGCGCTGCCACTTCCACGCCGGCGCGGCCGAGAGTTTCTGGCTCGCGGTCGGGGGCGGGCCTCCGGCGATGCGCTCCGCGACCGCGGCGACGGCGGCGGTGAGCGAGGGCGAGAAGATCGACAGGCGGTCGCCGACGCGGACGATGGGCCCGCCGCCGATCGGCGAGTCGTCGAAACTGCGGCTGTTCTCGAGGGCGATGACGCGGGCGCCCCGCGGGATCGTCCCGTCGCGGCACGCGGCGAGCGCCCCGACGAACCCGACCTCCTCGGCACGGGTGAAGAGGAGACGGATCGGGGTGGCCCGTCGCTCCGCGACGGAATCAGCGTCTCCGACGCCGCGGAGCGGCGTTCCACCCAGGACCTCGAACGCCGCGAGGGCGGCGGCGACGGCGGCCAGGTCGTCGCACGCGTGCGTGTAAAGGAGGTCGCCCTCGATGCGCGCGGGCGGGAGTTCCCAGGTAGCAATGTCGCCGGGGCGCACGTCGGCGTTGCCGTCCAGTTCCGCGAGGTAGGACTTGAACGAGGCGCAACCGGTCTGGGGCCGCCCGGTGAGCGTCGCGCCGGTGCGCGAGCCGTCCGCGCCGTGCAGCGTGACCCTCGCGTCCACGAAATAGTCGTCCATCACCCCGCCACGGAAGGCGACCTGCACCGTGCCCGGGCCGATGACACGCTCGACGGCGAAGGCCGGGTGGTCCAGGTGGGCCGTGAAGTACACGGGCGGCCCCGCGCCGTCGCCCGCTGGTTCACTCTTCACCGAGACGGTCAGGTTCCCCGCTGCGTCGCGCTCCAGCCGCACCCACTCGCGCTCCGCCGCCCACCGCTCGATCCACGCGACGACCCGCCGCTCACGCCCCGCCGCCGTGGGCACCTGGGTCAGGTCCAGCAGCCACCGCCGGTGCCGCTCCCGCGTCGCGGGGGTGATGCTCATGGTGCGATGATAGGAGAATAATGTGGCAGCGCAACCCATTGCCATCGCGGCACATGCGATGCGGGCCCGAGGATTCTCGGAGATTGCGCTTGCACCCCCCCCACCGAAGGGTACATTCGGGATGAAGGAGGTGGCTCATGTGGAAACTGGCTCTCGCGATCCCGCTGGTCGTGAGCGTCGCGTCGCGGCCGCTCGACCCGCCGGAGGATGATCCTCCGGGCGGCCTGGCGGTGCTGGCGCGAACGGCGCCGGATGAAGCGTTCAAACTCGTGGGGTACAGGTGCGCCAGTCAAAACTGTAACGGCGCGATCAGCGTGTCGGTCGGCGGGAGCGGGTCGCAGGTCACGGGGTGCACTTGGGACGGGCAGTCGACATGCAGTGGTGTCTGCGACTTCTGCTCGGGCGGGACCGGGACCGCGTTCTATTGTCAGCAGCGGCCCAATGAAACCTGCATCACGACCGGCGGCGGCCCGTTCACCTGCGGGGCAATCTGGCACACCTCGTGCTTCTATTCGACGACGCACGCCCTTGACGTCCCGTGCTGGTGCACCAACACCGGCGGCACTTCGTCCGGGGACACCTGCGTCATCCAGCAATGCATCTAGGCGGAGCCCGCGTGATGAACAGATTCGCCGGAGCGCTCTCCATCTCGATTGGGCTTGTGCCGGGGGCGATCGTTCGAGGGCAACCGTCTTCTGATGCCGCTCGCGACTTGGCGCGGGCGCTTTCGATCTACGACTGCTCCGTGCGCTCGCTCGAATGGACCCAGCGTAACGTCTTTGGGGTGGGTACCCCTGATGAGAGGCTGATGACGTCCTCCCAAGGCTTTGATTCCACGGGGCGGTGGTACCGAGAGCAGGACGAGGTCGTGCACCCGCCCGGCAAGCCCGACTATTCGTTGCGGGGGCGTTGCGCGTGGGACGGCTTCGCATTGACAGGAGTCGATGATCTGTCGAGAACCGGAACGATCCAGGAGTACACCGGCTGGCGGATGCCGGAGATGGGTCCGGATTGCTGGTTCGGACGCCAGTTTGATGTGTCATCGGGAAGGACACTTCCGGAGTTCTTGCTCACAGCGCCCGATCTTCGAATGGGCCCGGTGTCGAGCAACGGGTTGCCGGTCATCTGCGCGACGGTGGAGAACATACAGTTCATCGCGACTGTCGAGATCGAACTGGACCCTGAGCACGGGTTCGCGCCCCGGAGCCTCACCTACCGCGACGCGACGATACGGGTTCCGTACGACCGATACGAAGTGCTCGAGTTCGAGCGGCATGGGGACCTGTGGCTCCCCAGGCGGGGTCGGCTCGAAACGCGGTACTTTCACATGACAACCGAGCAGTCCGCGGCTTTCAGGGAGGCGAAGCAGCGGCATGGCCTGACCCCGGCGTCAGACGCACGCGATCCGGGCGTTCAGGCCGAATACCGGAGGGTGCTCCGCGAGGCCTTCGGCGCCGACGAAGCGCCGTCAGCCGTGATGGTGCCCGCCATCGAAGTGACGTGGACGTACACCAATGTCAACGGCGCGGTGCCCGCGCAGGAGTTCACGGTGCCGTTCCCTGAGGATTACAACGTCCTCAACTGCTTCACCAACCGCGTGCGCAAGCCGGGCGAGGCCGAGTGGGTGGACAATGATTAGAGCGCTGCGGCGGGCGCTTGTCGCGCTGACGTTGGCGATGCAGGCCGGTGTTCTTGCCCAGGCACCCGCGAGCCAGGCCCCCGCGGCCCACCCGACGCTTGTCCGCGTCGACGAGACGGACCCCGTCGACTGCACGGGCGTGCCGATCGGTGAGGCAGCGGTTCGGCGCGTCGAGATCGTGAGCACGACGGACCGGGATGTGTCGCTCAGGGTCCTCGGCACGTCGTGCCCGTGCACGACGGCAGTGCTGAGCAAGCCGGTACTCAAACCGGGCGCGTCGGCGACGCTCATGCTGCGGGTGCAGGTGGCCGACGTCGGCGGGCGGCAGATGTACACGGCGTCGATCCAGGCCACGTCGCGCGACGATTCGGGCGTTGTCTCCGAGCAGCGGCTGACCGTCCCGATCGCGTACCTGCCGGCCCGCGAAGTCGTGACCGGGCCGAAGATGAGCGCGGGGTACCACGTGGGGCCCGGCCCGGTCATCGTCAAGGTGTTCGCCCGCCGGATCGACCGAGGGGTGACCGAGGTGGGCGGGCTGTCCTCAAAGAACCCACTGATCAAGATTGCCCGGGTGCGCCGTGATGGAGAAGACCCGCGTACCGCCGTCGTCGAACTCGCCGTGAATGTGAGGCCGGGCTCGATCGTGCAGGACTACGTGAAACTTGCCGGCCCGGACGGCGCGCCGATCGGCGGCGAGATATGGGTGTCAGCCCGGTGCGATTTTCCGGTCCGGGCGGAACCGCCCGGGAAGGTGCTGATGCTCGGGGGCGACAGCGGGGTGTGGGCGACCGACTTTCACCTCGTGCCCACGGAGGGCGGCGGGGTGCTCCCCGGCGGCGTGAAGGTGGTGAGTGACAGTCCGGCGTTCGAGGTCGTCGGGCTGGCTCCGGACAAGGAGGGCGCGACGCTGCGGGTGCGGCGGCACGACGACGCGATGCCGGAGAGCCACGGTCACGCCACGCTCAGGATCATGTCGAGCGAAGGCGAGCGCCTGGGCGAGGTGCCCATCGTCTGGTTCCGAGGGGCCATTACTTCGCCGGCGCCGGCTCAACCGAAGGATCGGCCGTAGCCCGGTCCGCCATGCTCGGCTCGCCCACGAACTGCTCGATGAGTTCGACGGCGTACCGCGGGCGCTCGATCTGGAGCGAGTGCATCGCACCGGGCACGGTGACCAGTTTCGCGCTGGGCAACTGCGCGGCGAGTTTGTACCCCATCGAGACCGGCAGCGTCTCGTCCCGCTCGCCCCAGATGATGAGCGTCGGCACGTCCACCCTCGCGTAGCCCCGCGTGATCGCCTCCATCGCGGGCCAGTCCGGGCGGAAGCCGGCGTCCTTGTCGTGGATCCATGTGACGGCATTGAGCACCATCGCCTGGAGGGCGCGGCGGGCGCGCGCATCGGTGATGATGTCCAGCCGCTTGTGGTATTCCTCGTGCAGAGCCGGTGAGTTCTCCGCCGTCGCCCGCAGGGTCGCCTCCGCAAGGACGTCCTGGATCATCCCGAAGGCGACGCCGGCCGATACGTCGAACGCCGTGAGGCTCGCGAGCTGCTCGAACATCGGGTCGGGGTGGTTGATGGCCGCGTCCACGGGCGAGAACAGCACGAGGCGGTCGACGCGCGAGAGCAGGTCCGCGTGGGCCGCCCGCACGCCCTCATCGGAGAACATCCGGATGGCGATGAGCCCGCCGTACGAGTGCCCCACGATGGCCAGGGGAGCCCGCGGGCGGCCCGCGAGCACGGCCTCCAGCGCCTCAAGGACGCGGCGGGCGACAAACGGCGGCGTGTAGACGGTGTCCGCGGCCGCGTCGGGCGCCGGCTCCGGCTTGTCGCTGTCGCCGCAGCCGGGCAGGTCCACGACCAGGAGGTCGTAGTCCCGGGCCAGGAGCCCCTGCACGAACCGCCAGGTGGAGTGGTCCGTGAAGATGCCGTGGATCAGGACGAGCGTGCGTCCGTGCGTCCCGTCCCCGATGGCATGGATGGCGACGCCGACCTCCTGCCCGGTCCCCGCGTGGGTGGGGACGAGCGTCGTGTGGTTCTCGTACGACCCGGAGAGGCACTTGAGCGCGTACAGATCCTGGACTGTGTCCTCGTGGACCAGTGGAAACCGGGGCTCATGGGCGCACCCCGCGAGCCACACGGCCAAGATCACCGGCAGGATCGCCAGGGTTCGGTGCATGACCACTCCGTCAGCGGCCGCGGCTGCTGCGGATGCGGCCGTGCATCCGCTTGGGCGGCAGTTTGGTGGGCACGATGCCACCGGGGAACTTCTCGGGGTCGGGTCTGGCGATGGTGGCGTGAAGTTCCTGCTTGTGCGTTTCCAGCCGGGTCATCTTGCTGTCATTGGAGACCTGCTTCTCGCGGCGTTCCCGCTGCGCCCAGTCCGGGAGCGGGCCGGGCTCAAAGTCCGGGTAGTCCAGTTTGGGGATCTCCGTGTTGATCAGTTGCTCGATCTGCGTCAGCAGCGAGCCCTGCTCGGGCGTGACGAACGACCATGCCACGCCGCCGCGTCCGGCCCTGGCGGTCCGCCCGATGCGGTGGACGTACAGGTCCACGTCGTCGGGCAGGTCGTAGTTGATGACGTGGCTGATGCCCTCGACATCCAGCCCGCGGGACGCCAGGTCCGAGGCGATGAGCACCTCCAGCGACCCGCCGCGGAGTTTCTCCATGATCTTGTTGCGCTTGCCCTGCGGAAGGTCGCCGTGGATCGCGTGCGCATCGATGCCCTTCTCCGAGAGCCCGCGGGCCAGTTCGTCGCAGGTGCGCTTCAGACGGCAGAAGACGACGGTCAGGGCGGGCTCCTCGTGGGTGAGCAGGTGCCGCAGCAGGCGGCGCTTGTCCCAGGGCGCGACGGGCAGGTGGAACTGCTGCACCAGGTCCACCGTCAGCGACGCGGAGGACGAGACCAGTTTCACCGGGTCCCGCATGTACTGCCGCGCCAGTTTCTCGATATCCCCCGCGATCGTGGCGGAGACGAAGATCGTCTGGCGCTCCTTCGGGCACTGCGAGAGGATGCGCCGGATGTCCTCGCGGAAGCCGATGTCCAGCATCCGGTCCACCTCGTCGAGCACCACGAACTTGATATTGCGGAAGTGGATGTGCCCGCGCTCGACCATGTCCATGATGCGGCCCGGCGTGCCGACGATGATCTCCGGGTCTCGCCGGAGTTTGTCCATCTGGGCGCTGATCCGCTGCCCGCCGTAGATCGCCGCCCCGCGGATCGGCGTGAACTTCCCGAGTTCCGAGAGTTCCGCCGCGATCTGGATCGCCAGTTCGCGCGTGGGCGCCAGGATCAGCGTCTGGAAGGGCAGTTCCCGCGTCGCCATGTGGAACAGCGGCAGCCCGAACGCGGCCGTCTTCCCGGTGCCGGTCTTGGCCTGCCCGAGGATGTCCCGGCCGCTCAACGCAACCGGGATGAGTTGGGCCTGGATGGCGGTGGGGTGCTTGAACCCCATCGCGTCCACGCCCTTGACCACGCTGGAGCGCAGCCCCAGGTCGGTGAAGGTCTTCTCCGAGAAGATCTCGTCGCCCTTGAGTTTGTGCGGAGGAGGCGCCGCGGAAGCGTGGGCCGGGTCCGCGACGGGCTCGGGCGGCGCCGGCGGGCGGTGGTCGGCTGAGTTGTCGGCGTGGATCGTGGTCGTCTCGTGGTCTTGGTTCATCGTCCCTGTGCCGGATTCGGCCGGGCGCGGTTCTCGAGGGATGACAGACGTGGGCGGCCTCCTGCGAGCGTTCGTTCCGTGAACGCGGGGAAGCCGGGGGCGTGCATCATCGGCCTCGAAGAACGCGCCGCGGACTCCCCGCGGCTCCTTCAAGCGGCCGGCAGGCACGCGGAACACCCGCGGAGCCGACCGGCGATCTGCTCAATATTAGGCAGAATCGGCCGAATCTGGAGGTCGGCTTGAACGGGAGAGTTCCAGGAGCGCCGCGTGCTTCATGAACGCACCGGCGGCCGTGGACCCCGCGGCCAGCCAACCGGCCCAGCCGTCACGCCACGCCTGCTTGATCACCAGTTGCTTCAGGAATGCGCTCGGGGGCGAAGTCACGGCCCGAAACAGGCTCCCGCGTTGCCCGTCGCGGTGCATGCTGGCCGCCATGACGGCCGCATGGCTGGCCTGTTTCTCCAGGAACGCGGACCAGGTCGGCACGGAATCGTGGCGGAGCGTGCCGGGAAGGAGCCCCCCGGACCGGCCCTGTGTCAGGCGCAGTTGATCGTGGGGGTCCAGGCCACCCCAGCGGGCATGGCCGCGGCGTACAAGGCGGAGCCGATGCTCCGGCTGCCAGGCGAAGTTCAGGGGACGGTCGCGGTAATAGACCTTGCGGTTGATCGTGTAGCCCGAGACGGCCTTGTCATCGCGGGAGACCGCGGCCTCGATGGCACCGCGCAGCGCGGGTTCCACGGACTCGTCGCTGTCCAGGGCGAGGATCCACGGCATCGTGCAGGCGTCCAGGGCCAGTTGCTTCGTGGCGACGAAGCCGAGCCATGGCGTCCGGATCACCCGGGCCGCGTGCTGCCGCAGCAGGTCGAGCGTGCCGTCCGTGGAGCCGGAGTCGGCCGCGACCACTTCCGTGGCGAGCCCCTGGACCGAGGCCAGGGTCCTCCCGATGGTGGCGGCGTTGTCCCGGCAGATGATGGCGACGGAGAGCATTCCGGGCAACAGCAGAGCAGCAACGGGGCAAAACAGCAAATCACGCGGATAGGCTCCTGTGAATGCCGTGGAAGGTTGTCAGGATTGCCAAGGGTGAATCCGGCGCGGCGTGGGCCGGCGAGGTCGCTGCCGGGGGCTGGCGGGGCGGTGAACCCCTCAAGGTAGAGGGAGGGGTTGCGGTCCGTGCCGCGATCGTCTGCGGCGCCGAGGTCGTGGTCAAATCGTGGCGGCTCCGGGGTGCGACACGCCTGAAGGCCCGGCTCGGCCTTTCGCGGGGCGCCAGGCAGTGGCGCGGTGCGCATCGTGTGTCCCGTCTTGGAATCCGGACGGCCAGGCCGATTGCGCTGATCCGCGGCCCCGATGACGAGGTGCTCGTGATGGAACGGCTCGCCGGTCCCACGCTCCTGGACACGATGGCGCGTGGCGGTGGAGATGTCAGGGATGACCACCAACTCGCGGCCACCATCGGGGGCCAGGTCGCCGCGTTCGGGAGATGGTTCAATCGCGACCACAAACCCTCGAACCTGATCGTTCTCCGGGATCGGGGTATCCTGTCGCTGGCTGTCATTGACACGGTGGCGATCCGCCGCGCACCCCGGGATTCCGCGGCCAGGATGCTGGCGTCGCTGGTCCTGGAGCCCACCGGCTGCGGCCGGCCGCCGCGTCTGCCTCTGCGCATGCGGGCGCTCAGGGCCTACCTCGCGGCACGCGGAATGACGGGGAGGGCGGCCCGCAATGCCCTGTGGAGGAGGGTGGCAGCGATCCTCCAAGCCCACGGGGATCCAACGCCGAGGGTCGATCCGCTTGCGGGCAGGGAGAGGGGCATCGATTCCCCGTGCCCTCAGGCGCCGTGACTATTCTGTTCTCACAGTGATTCAGGGCGCCGACATGAATGAGCGAGCGGCGATCGTGGCTCCGGCGATCCCCCGTAACAAGTACGCGCTGCCCCCGGTGTCCCTGCGCTTCATGCCGCGCCTGGCGGATATCGCGGAGCACCCGGCGGCGTGGGCGTGGCCCGGCGCGCAGTCCGACAGGCCTTGGGTGAACGAACTGCGCCGGCTGTATGAGGAGCCGCTCTCGTTTCCCGCGTCCATGTCCCCGCAGTGTGGGCTGCTGCTCCACAGCCTGATACTGAACATGCGCCCGCGCGTCACGGTCGAGGTCGGGTCGTTCATTGGCGCCAGCACGCTGTGGATCGCGGGGGCGCTCCGCGAGTGCCCTGTGTCCCAGCTGCAAACGTTCGACGACTTTGGCCCGGTGGCCGCGGGCCCGTGGCGGGAAACGGGCTTCGGGGGTGACCGGCTGGATGTCGTCAGGCAGCGGGTGGCACGGGCAGGGCTGGCCGACCTGGTCAGTTTCCACCCCGGCGACAGCGGCACACGCCTGCTCGGGATGCGGGAGCACCTGCGAGCCCTGGGCGGCGTGGACGCGGCATTCATCGACGGCGACCACAGCATCGCGGGCGCCACCCGCGACTTCTGGGCGATTGAACCTGTGCTGAACACGGGCGGCTATGTGATGCTTCACGACACGATCCCGGACCAGTGCGGCGGGCACGAGGGGCCGCGGTATGTGCTCGACCGGGCGAACGAGATCGGGCAGGGGCTGTACGAGCGGTGCGATCTGCATCTGTCGCCGCTGAACTACGGGTTCGGAATCCTGAGGAGGATCGGATGAAGAGGGATGCGGCGGGGGGAGTCAGTGGTGTTGAGGTGAGGCCGGTGTTCGTGATCGAGGACGGTGCCCGCGCCGAGGTGTACATCGGCGACTCGCGTGCCGTGGTGCCCTCTATCCCCGAGTGCGCCGCGGGCACCGTCGACCTGATCTTCGCTGACCCGCCCTTCAACTGGAACCGGGCGTACGACAAGTGGGACGACGCCCTGCCCGAGGAGGAGTACCTGGCGTTCACCTATGCCTGGCTGGACGTGTGCGTGTCGGCCCTCTCCCCCCGCGGCTCCATGTGGGTCAACATCCCGGACGACTGGGCGGCGGAGATCGTCGTGCACCTGAAGAAGGCCGGGCTGCACATGGTCAACTGGTGCATCTGGCACTACCGCTTCGGGCAGAACACGCAGGCCCGGTTCATCAGCAGCAAGGTGCACGCGCTGTACTTCGCCCGCGGCGCCGATCGCACATGGAACCCGATGGAGGTGCTGGAAGTCTCCGACCGACGCAGCATCTACTTCGACCCGCGCACGGAGAGCAAGCGCGACGGCACGCCCGCGGGCATGCGCCTGCCCATGGACGTCTGGTACGGGCGGTACTGGGGTCGGATCCAGGGCAACAACAAGGAGCGGATGCCCGACCACGACAACCAGTTGCCGGAAGTCTACCTGGAGCGGGTGGTCAGGGCCTGCTCCAACCCGGGAGACCTGGTGCTGGACCCATTCCTGGGCAGCGGTACCACGGGCGTCATGGCCCACGCGCTGGGGCGGCGCTTCATCGGTGTGGAGTACAGCGACAAGAACGCGGAGCGCGCGGCCGCACGTATCGGGCGCGGGCCGATCCGGCGCGGTGAGGGCCCGCAGAGCACGGCGATCTTCAGCGCCCGGCGTGCGGGACCGCGAGCGAGGGCCGGCAATGGCGGTGCCTTTAGCGAAGACCCTGAGTCGGCGCAGGGCGTTCTCCCATTGGCGGGATACCGTGTCAAACGCCCTCTGCGCGCTCGCCACCGGTCCGGTGCGTAGTTCAAGGCCGGTTCCCCCCGCCCGTGCGCCGGACGCTGCGCGGTATGCCGGAACACGCGGAGCCGCGGCCGACTGGTGCGCGGATGGAGCCGCGGCTACACTGGGCCTCGCGGCGTTCGTGGGTGGCCGCGACAGGAGACATGTCATGGGGAAGTACGGCGTTCTGGCGTCCTCGGCGTTGGTGTGCGCGCTCCTGGCGGGTGGGTTGGGCGGGTGCCAGGCGACGAAGCCCGTGGAGGCCGCGAGGCCGACGGGTGCGCCGCTGTTCGCCGGGATGGGGGGCCACCACCGGAAGATCACGACCCCGTCGGAGCACGCGCAGCGGTACTTCGACCAGGGGCTTACCTGGGTGTTCTCGTTCAACCACGACGAGGCGATCCGGTCGTTCCAGGAGGCTCTGAAGCAGGACCCGGACTGCGCGATGGCGTGGTGGGGTATCGCGCTGGCAAATGGCCCCCACATCAATAACCCGGCGATGGACGCGGAGCACAGCAGGGCGGCGTGGGACGCGCTGAACAGGGCCGCGGCCCTCGCGGGGCGCGGCACGCCCGCCGAGCAGGCGCTGGTCCAGGCGCTGCGGGCGCGATACGCGGACCCGGCGAAGGGCACGCCGCCCGCCACGCCCGAGGAGCGGGCGGCGCTGGACCGGGCGTACGCGGGCGCGATGAAGGGCGTGTACGCCACATACAAGACCGACGCGGACATCGCCACGCTGTACGCGGAATCACTGATGGACCTGCGGCCGTGGGACCTGTGGACCGTGAGCGGCGAGCCCAGGCCGGAGACGCCGGAGGTGCTGGCCACGCTGGAGCAGGCGCTGCGGGTGAACCCGGATCACCCCGGAGCGAACCATCTGTACATCCACGCGGTGGAGGCGGGGCCGATGGCCGCGAAGGGGATTCCGTCGGCGGACCGTCTGCGGACGCTGGTGCGGGCGTCGGGGCACATGGTGCACATGCCCGGGCACATCGACGTGCGGGTGGGGCAGTGGGCCAGGGCGGCGGAGCAGAATCGGCAGGCGATCAGGATCGACGCGGGGTACCGCAGGCTCTCCCCCCGGCAGGGTTTTTACAACATCTACATGGCGCACAACAACCAGTTCCTGGCGTGGGCGTGCATGAACACGGGGCGGAAGGCAGAATGCCTGGCCGCGGCGCGGGCGATGATGGAGGGAGTGCCCAAGGAGTTCATCGAGGGGAGCCCGGAGGCGATCGACGGGTACCTGCACCTGGAGTTGGAGGCGTTCCTGCGGTTCGGCGAGTGGGACCGGGTGCTGGCGGAGCCGGAGCCGCCGGCGACGCTGCCGATCAAACGGGCGTTCTGGCGGTACGCGAGGGCGACGGCCCTGGCGGCCAAGAAGGACATCGCGGCGGCCGAACGTGAGCAGGCGGAGTTCGTGAAGGCGGTGGGGGAGGTGCCGGCGGGGCGGCTGATGGCCATCAACGACGCGCACACGACACTGGACATCGCGCGGCACTCGCTGGCGGGAGAGATCGCGTACCAGCGGGGGAGCATCGACGACGCGGTGGATCACCTGCGGAAGGCGGTCGAGATCGAGGACACGCTCCGGTACATGGAGCCGCCGGATTGGGTGTGGCCGGTGCGCCACCAGTTGGGCGCGGTGCTGGTGAGCGCGGGGCGGCACGCGGAGGCGGAGAAGGTGTACCGGGAAGACCTGAAGAAGTGGCCGGAGAACGGGTGGGCGCTCTTCGGACTGGCCGAGTGCCTGAGGGCCCAGGATTCGCCGGAGGCCGCGGCGGTGGAGGCACGGTTCAAGAAGGTGTGGGCCGGCGCGGACTACCAGATCAGCAGCACATGCTCGTGCGTGGCGGGGAAATAGGTTCCCGGCGCGTACAGAGGAACAGCGTGAGGGCCCCGTTGGATTGACGGCCATGGCTACAGACGGGCGTCGCCGGAACTTCGTGATTGTTCTGCTCCTGGCGATCATCGCAATCGTGATCCTGCTGCTCCTGCGGTGCCGGCCGGGGCCTGCGCCGACGCCGCCGACAACCGCGAGGCCGGCGCCGTCCGCGCCCGCGGAGAAGGGCCCGACCGGCGCAGCGTCGGTGGAGGAAGTCCTGACGCCGGCTGTGGTGACGGTGCCCGCTCAGGTCGGGGCGGGCGCCGAGTTTGACTCGGGCTGGACGGGGCCGAACAACCCGGGTGACTACTTGACCATACCACTCAACCCTTGCGGCCGGGTATTGGGATGGACCGGCTGACGCGGCCCTTCAGCGCGGTGTCCGGCGTGCGATCCGGGCAATCGGCGCATTGCTGCCGGATATGGAGTACCTGAGTGCGGCCCGCCTGCTGTGCGAACTGGCGGGTTCGCACCCCGAAGCCCTGACACCGGAAGTGTCGCGGCACGTCCGGGTGCGGGTGGGGCGGTAGGGATCAAGTATCGTCGCGCTCAATGTAGCAGCGCAGATTCCCAGTTCTGAGGTGTACCCGATGCCGGTAGCGGTCCCGATACCGAGTCTGTTCGAGCCGTGCCGCCGATGTCTCAAAGGACATCGGATCGGTTGGGACATCCTTCTCGCCGGGTTCGTTCCAAATCCGCCCGTTGATCCAGTTGTGGTCGCCTGTCTTGATCTTGAATCCCCAGACGTTGGCGAACTCTTCCGGCCACGCGGCGAACTCGGCACGGCGCTTTCCGATGAGCGACAGGAAGTAGGCGGCAAGGTCCGTGGGCTGCTGCGTCAGCGGGGCGTCCAGCAGTCTGTCAAACAGCGCGACGACCTTCTCATTGCTCTCTCGGACGCGAAGTTGCAGTTCCTGCTGGGTGCGAACCCGGAATGGGTACGGCCAAGGGGTGAACTGAGTCAGCGCGGTTTCCACAATCCGCATCGCCACCGGGCTAATGCCTGGGCGCGTCTGTGCCCAGTGTGCTGCGCGATCATCCGCGTTCAGCATCTTGGCGGGGTTGGCCCGCACGTCGTTTGCGAGCATGACGACATCCGGCATGATGTCACGAAGTTCCACGACGGGAATCTGGGGAGTGGCCGACTCCCCCCTGGGCGAAGCGTGAAGGCGCACGAGACGCGAACCATCGTGGTCAAACGCCCAGAGTTGGCGATGGTGGTGCTGATCGCGTTCTACCACTTCAACCGGATACCCGAGGAAGATTGCACCGTCGCGCCGCCGCCAGCCTTCCGATATGACTTCAGCCTGTTCGGGCACAGCGGGATCACGCCGGTATCCGAACCCCTCGTGCGATTCGTTGTGACCGCCGAACACCAGACGATGTTCCTTGTCCACCCGAAGCCCGTTCAACGTGACTTCGTTGGGCGCGGACAACTCGGACAACTTGTTCAGTGGGTGCGGCCACGAGAACGCCGGGTCCAGCAATGCACGTGCGAACCCCACGGGTACGGGGAGTTTCGACTTGCCGATTGCCGCGAGATACAGCGCCGCCGACACCGGCGACAGCCCAGAGAGATTGGGCAGCGTGGCAACGCGCGACCAGTACCCTTCGGAGCACCCGTAGGAACTGAACCCGCTGCCCGATTCGTACTTGCGAAGGAAGAGCGCGGGTACTTCACCCTTTGCGCTGACACCACCGACAGCCTTAGACCACGCGGCGTCGGCTGCCTCTGGCCCCCACTGCAACAGCAAGTCCTCAACAGCGGCCAAGGTCTGCACGTCCTGGTACGACCGCTCCTCGCCTACGAACAGCGTGTGTTGGCCCATCCGAAGGGCCGCACGGAAGGGGCTTTCGTGAATGATGCCCACTGGCACGAGCGGTTGATTCGGGAACACCACCGAGTAGTCAACGGTCCCCAACCATCCGCCAGTGGCAACCTCCATACCGCATCCTCCACGGGTCCACAGCAGGCCCGCCTCGCATTGGACGCACAGGCCGCTGATTGGTTCTACCGGCGAGTTTCCCGCCGGCTTCCCGTAGCCCGATTTTCGGCCCTCAAATCCCCGACCTCCGGAAAGCGAAAAACCCCTGCATTTGCAGGGATTTCTCAACAAGTCGGGGTGAAAGGATTTGAACCTTCGACCTTCTCGTCCCGAAACGGTTCAGAAAAGGCCCGTTTTGCAGCCGTTTTCGGTGTGAATCGAGCGGTGCGTTGCCGCGTGCTTCGGGATTCGGCGTGCCGGCCGGGGGTCATCGCGTCACTCCTCCACGTGCCACCAGGTGACGAGACCCTCCTGGAACGTGACGCTGCTCTTGTAGACGCCGTAGGCGCCGGGGTTGTAGAACCAGGTGTCGGTCTGCCCGTAGGGCGTGCGGGTTGACTCGGTGTCCTCCGGCGGGCCCCAGGACCACCACACAAAACCCTGGGGCATTCCTGTTGAGATCTCGCCGTGGCTCACCTGCTCGCGCCACTCGGGGGTCGTAGGCACGAGTTGCAGTGCCGCCGAGCGGCGGATCGCCGACCTGTACTCGCTCCAGGACTCCCAGCCGTTCTTCGACGCCCACGACAGGTCGTATTGACGGTGATAGTCCTCCAATGCCATCCGAAGCACGGTCAGATCGGCACGGCCCAACTGCTCACGACTCAGCGGCTTGTATCCAATGCCGCAGCCGGTAAGCAGCAGAGAGAGACAGAGAGCGAGCACACGGATCATCATGGGGCGGTCCTCCTCGTGGGCCTGCCCTTGGAGGGGGGCGGCCGCACCCCGAAGTGTTCGGTCACCACCCGGTTCTCTTCCACCCGCGGTGGCGTGTGCACGATCCACGCGGGGGGCTTCATCCCCGCCGCCAATGCGATCGCTGCCAGCGCGTGCAGCACGGGCTCGGGCCCGAGTTCCTCGATGATGTCCTCGAACCGCTCGCGCGCCTCGGCCTCACGCGGCGTCTTTGAGGCCGCGACGGTTGCTCCGAACGCCAGGTCCGTCTTGAACTGCTCACTGCCGGCGTACTGCGTCAGCGCCTCGGTGAGACCGGCAGATTCGAAGAGCACCTTCGCGTCTTCGGCGGACACCGGAGCGGCACGGTTGAGCGCGGCGTAGAGCCGCGGCACGAACGAGCGGCGCAGCCGGCACCGCTCGGCCCCCTCCTGCACCTGGAGGGTCTGCTGGGCGATGTCCGCGGCCGTCGCCAGCTGACGCTGCGATAGGCCACGTTCCTCGCGGAGGCGCCGGAGCAGTTTTCCGTAGTGGCTCACGGCGAGATTCCACGTCGGTCTGGGCGGCACATCAACCGACAGGCCGGGTTCTCCACAGCAACCGGCAGTTGACAGAACAAAAACAGTGCAGTAATGTGTCGATGATGGTCGAAAGTGGTTTCGGCCGTCGGTCCTGCCTTCGCGGGGCTCCAGAGACCGGTCCGGGCGGGTCTAGCGACCCGGCTGGGCATTGCCCGGCAGCGGTGCACCCGCGCCACGCCGGACGGGCGCCGCCTGACCCCAACAGGCGGCCGCCTCTTCAACCTGGCCCTGTGGGGGGACCGCGTCGCGGTCCCGGGGTCGGAGTCCTTTCGACGGGTGCACCCATGACGACGACGAAACAGCGGGCTGCGGAACAGGCGGCAAGTAGCGGCGGGGGTTCTTCGGGCGCGTCGGCTGTCGCCGACGCTCATGTCGGCGGGATGCTCGCGGAGCTGCGCGAAGCGCGGGGGCTGACCCCGGGCGACCTGGGCAGGCGGGTCGGGCTCTACACTCGGACGATCCAGCAGGCGGAGCTGCATTCCGGCGCGTTCTTCCCGCCGGAGACGATCGACGGCATCCTCCGCGTCTTCGACGACGTGAAGAAGGTCAGCGACGAGGAACGCGACGCGGTCCGCAAGCCGAGCGTGGAGGCCCAGCTGTCGCAGCGGTTCGCCGCCACGGACGGAGCGAACGCGGCCGATGCCCCGAAGCCCGTGCTCGCCGAGGTGCTGTCGGAGATGGCGGAGGCCGCTGCCAAGGACGGCACGGTCGAGCGGACCAACGCCTCCGGGCAGAAGTACCGCGTGACCCGCGAGGAGAACGCCCGGCTGGATGAGGTGAACCGGCAACTCGACGAAGCAGCCGCGGCCGCGGAGGCGCCACCGTCCCCCCGTGCAGCCGTCTGCACCAGGCCCGAGCCGTCGCCGCTGACGGTGTCCTACACAAGCGTCGGGCTCATGCTCCGCGGGCTGCGCCTCGAGCGCCGCATGCCGGTGCTGGACCTGGCGGCGCTCGCGTGCATGCCCGAGGAGGTCGTCATGGCCGCGGAGGTCGCGGGCCCGATCGCCCCGCACCTCATGGAGCGTCTCCTGCACGCGCTCGACGACGCCTTCCCGCTGTCGGCCGAGCAGCGCGAGCTCTTCCGCGAGGAGGTCGAGATGTCGCGGCCGTGGGCCGGGCCCCGCAAGGGTGACCGTCCGGCCGGCGTGCCGCTGACGCGGTGGGACCGGGCCCTCTTCGCGGAGGCCAGGGCGAAGAGGGATGCGCGAACTGACCCGCTGTCGGGGCGCGTGGAAGAGAGGGCGTAGGCCGTGGACGTTGTTCTCAACTTCGAGAGCGAGTCCGAGTTCATGGACGAGCTGGAGCGGTGCCCCCCGAAGGACGGCGTCGTCCGGTTCGCTTCCTTGCAGAGAGCGCTGGGATACCCAAGCGTGTTTGGGCTTGTCGTGGTCGCCAGCTGCGTGTGCGAAGGACGGCTCGTCCGGTACAGCCATGACTGCGGGGCCGTGCTGGTGACAAAGCAGGGCAAGCGTGGTGTGGACCGGGTATCCGCGGCCGCTTTCGAGGCGGCGGAACACATCCAGGTGTACATCACGGCCGCGGCGGAACGCCTCGGGCTTCAGGTACTTCCCGGCGTGATTCGCCGGGCTGTCGAGGAGTAGCGCATGGCCGCGCGAATCGCTCTCAAGATCGGCGGGAAAGAGCACTTGTACGACTCGCTGCACGACGCAACGCTCGCGGTACGGCAGCGCGAGAATGAGGTAGTCCAGACGTCGCGGGCCCATCTCGACGCGACGATCGAGCTTGGGCGGTGGCTGCACGCTCTCTTTGACGCCGTTCCCAAGGGTAAATGGATTGCGCACCTGCGCAGCTACGGCATTCATCGCAAGCGCGCGAATCGGGCCATGCGGCTCGCGACGTGGGACCGCGATGGGCGACCGAACCTTACGGGTACCGAAAAGTCTGGGACCAATCGGTCCCAGCCGCGCCCGATCTCTGTGCATCAAGCGGAGATCGCGGCGGGGATCCGGAAGCCGGCGGCAGGGGACGAACTCGTGATGGAGGGTTATGGACCGGAGGGTGATGAGGACTTTGAGGAGGGCGATATGGAGGGCCACGAGATGGACGGTGAGACGGTGGTGGACCGCGTGCCGCTGACCTGCGACCCGCGCGACAAGGCGGGCGTGTACGTGCCGCCGAGGACGCCGGTGAAGCCGGCGACGGGCGGGCAGCTGACGCTGGCGAGCCTGTACGAGCGCGACATCGCGCCGCACCTGGCGGCGGTGATCGAGTCGCTGGACCGGGTCGAAGCGGGCGTCAGCGTCGAGCTGATCGCCGACGTGCGGGCGCTGCGCGACCGCATCGCGCGGGCCATGAAGGGAGGGGCGTGAATGGAACCGAGGTCGTTCTACCTGGACGTCGACGAGGTGCGCGAGATGCTCGGCAAGAAGGGCAAGCCTCTGCACCGCTCGCGCGTGTACGCCTGGGTGCGTGACGGGATCATCCCCAAGAGCCAGAAAGGCAAGCCCGGGGCCCGTCGCGTGCGGCTGAAGGCGGTGCACCTGCCCAGCGGCATGGCGTTCCACCCGGACGCCGTCACGGACTTCCTCGGCGCGCTCAACGCCGCGGCGATCGACCGGCCCGACCACCCGGCCGACCTGCCGGTGGTGCTGAACCCCAACTACCCGCCGCCGGCCAGGCCCGGGCGGAACGCGGACCCCCTCTCTCCCGCCGCACGCGGATGTGCGGTCCGGTTGGCGCCTGTCGCACGGACGCGGGCGGGTTGAGAACTCGCCCCGCGGGCCCGGTCGGCCCGCGGGGTCTTTCGGATTCACACCCATGGATAGAGCGGACCACGGCATCCACGATCGCGCTAGGGCGGAGCGGGCGGCGCTGCGCCCCACGCGGGCGCACCACGCGGGGCGGGCCGACGACGGCCGGCTGGCGCGCCCGGGCGGCGAGGTGAAGCCGGGGCTCTCGCGGCTCGCCTGGTCGTTCCTGGAAGCGCTCCGCGACGCGGTGATCGGCGACGCGGCGGGGCGGCGTTCGATCGCCGAGGGCCTGGGCGTGCCGGCCCGCACCGTCGAGAAGTGGCTGGCGCCCAGCGAGCACAACGTGCCGCGGCTCGACCACGCGCTGCAGCTGCTGACGCGCGAGGACCTGCTCACGCCCGCGGGACGGCAGATCCTGCACGCGTGGCTGGACAAGGAGTGCGGGCGGCAAACGGTGGACGCGGCCGACGTGGGCGTCGACGAGGCGCCGCTTCCCGACCAGGTGCTGCAGCTGGCGGCCCGGTGCGGGGCGGTCGCCGCGCTGGTCGAGGAGGCGCGGAAGGTCGGGAGCAGGGGCGAGTGCTGCTACCTCGAGCGCGCCGGGCGGGCGCTGACGGCGCCGCGCGGCCTGCGCTTCGTGTCGTCGCAGACGACCTTCAGCGCCGCGCGGGCCGAGGCCCTCAAGAGCCGCAAGCTCTACCGCACGGTGCAGATGTTCGTGTTCCAGCAGCACACCGCCCCGCTGTACCGGGCGATGGTGTCGTCGAGGCGGGCCCGCCGAAGGTGGTCGGCATGCTCTTCCCGCCCTGGCCCGACAACGAGCAGGCCTGGCTGCTGGAGATCCGCACGAGCCCCGACAACAGCGTGTGGACCGACTTCGCGCCCCTCGCCTGGCTGGCCTCAACCCGCACGCTCTTCCGGTACTACCAGGTCCGCGTCACGCTCTCGCGCCAGCACGCCCCGTACCGGCCGGCGCTGCGGTCGCTGGCCGTCGTCTGCACCAACTAGGAGGTCACCCGATGAAGGCAGTTCCGGCGATGGACGGCGACAAGGTCACGGGGCACCGCATCTTCTGCCCCGCCTGCCGATGCACGCACTTCTTCAACTCGCCGGAGTTCCCGACGAGCGGCGGGCACAAGTGGTCATTCAACGGCGACACGGAGCGCCCGACGTTCACGCCGTCCATGAACATGCGGAGCAACCCGAAGGACCACCCCCGCTACAACCCGCGGTGCCCGTCCTCCGTCTGCCACAGCTTTGTCACCAACGGCCGCATCCAGTACCTGGGCGACTGCACCCACGCCCTGGCCGGCCAAACGATCGACCTGCCCGACGTCCCCACGGAATGGATGAACGGATAAGCCATGCCCAGCGCCCCCACCCAGGACACCATCGACCAGATCGAGCCCTACCTCACGGCGCAGAGCGTGCCGCCCTCGCTCACGGCGGCGGTGTTCCAGGCCCTCGACGCCGCCGGCTGGACCGTCGTCGCCAAGTCGGACGGCACCCCGGTCGTCACCACCGACACCGCCCCGATGGAGCGGGTCGCCGTCGCCGGGTCGCCCGGGGCCTTCCTGTGCGGCGTCCAGGTCGGCGCCGCGGGTTGGTTTACGTGGATGGAGTTCGTCGCGCCCGGCGGCGAGATCACCCGCTCGGCCCCGGTGTTCATCGCCGGCGACCGCGGGCTGCTGGACTGACGCGGATCATGAGGCCCAGGGCCGCGGCGACGGCTTCGAGTTGCCGGTCGTTGATGGCCTGCCCGCCGGCGAGCCACGCGTGCAGGCCGGCGCGGAGCGAGGCGGGCGCCATGCCCAGCGCCGCCGCGGCCGCCTCCGCCGTGGGCTTGATCCCGGCGGCGCGGAGGTGCGGCTCGATCTGCTCGCGGATCGTCAGAGCCACCCCGGCGCCTCCTTCGCGGCCTGGTCGATGACCACCTTCGCCTCCGCCTCGGTGAGCCCCGTTCCGACCGCTTTCGCTCCCGGAGCGGGGGGCGCGGCCTCGGTCGGCTGCGCCCGTACCCGCAGCGCGTAGCCCTCGGCGAGCGGCTCGCGCCATACCCAGACGGTGTACGTCACACCGTCACCGTGATGCCCTGGAGCGCCTTGCGCACGAAGCGCAGGTTGCGGTGAGGCGCCACGCCCTCGGCGTGCCACAGCCCGTCGGCCCGGCGCTCGATCACCACCTCGCGGCCGCCCTTCACCATGACCTTGCAAATGTTCTCGTTGCCGATCAGCCGGTGAGCGTTCTGATTCTTCACTTCCAGTCCTTTCATCGAGGTCCAACCTGCACTCCGGTTGGCCGATGCAAGAGTGTAGGATAATCCTACATGGTGTCAAGGGGGTCTACTTCTTTTTTCGCGTGATTCTTCGCGCGGCCTCTGTTAGGGCGTTCGCCGCGTCCTCCATGGAGGTGGGCCCCGCACGCCCCGCCGTGATCAGCCGGCACAGGGCCAGCGCCGCGGCGTGGGCCCCGGCCCCCAGGGCCGACCGGGCCTGCTCATAGAGGTCCGTCAGCACCGGGTCGGGTCCGCGCACGGGCTCGCCCGGTCGCACGCCGGGGATCTGCAGACGGCCGCAGTGGTAGGTCGGCTGCCCGCACTCGGGGCAGATCGTGATGACCTGGCCGGGCCCGGCCTGCATCCCGAGGTCCGACGTCACGCCGGCGTCGCAGTAGCCGCAGACGTACACCGCGGGCGTCGGCAGCTTCGCCGCCCCCGACCACGGGCCATGGATGCGCTCGCCGATCACGGCGTCACCCGATGCTGGCGGCGGACGCCACCAGCCTTCGCTCCGGAACATTCGCGTAGCGCATGGTGGTGGCGATGTCCCTGTGGCCGAGGACCTCCTTGGCCACCTCGATCGAGGCCCGCTCGGTGATCTCGGTGGCGGCGTTGTGCCGCAGCTGGTAGGGCGTCCACCGCGGCACGTCCGCGGCGTCGCACACCCGGGTGATCGCGCGGCGGTACGAGTCGGCGGTGTAGTGATCGCCGAGCTGTGCCGGCTCCTGGCCCCGCCGCCGGCGCCGTTCCTCGGTCGCGTGGCTCGGCCAGCGCTTCGACTTCCGCGTCGCGCGGCGCGCCGCCAATCGCTCGGCCTCGGCGCGGCCCGGGTCGAACGCATACCGCGACGGGTCCGCGGGCAGCCACGGGAGCAGGATCTGCATCGCGCGCGGGCCCAGGTAGACGCGCCGGTCGATGTCGAGCCACTCGGTCTTGTTCGCCTCGGGGGGCACGTGGTAGGCCACCACGGAGGGGTCGCGTGTGGAGTGCAGGTACTGCGGGCTCACGTGTACGAGCTCGCCCGGCCGCATCCCCGTCTGCACCTGGAGACGGATCATCGCCGCGAGCATCGGGGGCGCCAGGGCGAGCACGGCGTCCAGGTCCCGCTCCGGCACGGGCCTGCGCTTGCGTCCCTCGCGCGGCGGCGCAAGGCCCAGCGCGGGCGGCCGCCCCCGGCGCAGCGGGCACACCGCCGCCAGCGACTGCCACACCGCCGGGCCCACCAGCTCTCTCGAGGCGGCCCAGCGGAACATCCGCTGCACGTGCCGGACGTACTCGTTGATGGTCGACCGGGTCCACTGGCACTGCCCGGCGGCGTCGTCCTCCGTGATCAGCGAGCGGTCGCGCGCGAGCCACTCCTGGAACGACCCCAGCATGAGCGGTCCGAAGATCGCCAGCGGCCGGTCGCCGAGCCCGCAGTGCACCAGCAGGTCCGTCGCCTTCACGGCGTTGAGCGCCGTCTTGGTCGGCGCGGCGAACTTCACGTAGACGCCCAGGCAGTGCGCCTGGTACAGGCCGACGAGGTCCGCAACGGTCCGGCACGGTGGTGAGCCTCCGACCTGTTTTTCCGGCTTGGAGTGCGAAACGGGGGTTGTTTTGGGGTCTGTCCACGAAGGCATCGCATCGCTCCTTGCGACGTAAAGTGCCTTCGCTGCTTGACTTCCAGAGATCCGAATCGGGGTGAAAGGATTTGAACCTTCGACCTTCTCGTCCCGAACGAGACGCGCTACCAAGCTGCGCTACACCCCGGTGGTGAGGGCCATCATAGGCACCAACACGCTCAGTTCTTCTGCACAGTCGGGCGCGTGAGGTACATGTTGTCCTCGGTCGTGGACGGGTCGCCGTCCGGGCCGCAGGAGTAGAAATAGGGCCGGTTGCCGGGGCACAAACCGCCATCGGAGTCGGCGTCGTTCTTGTTCGCCGCGGACTCCTTCGTCCCCCGCCGGACCTCCATGTTCACCACGGGGTACCTCTTGGGAAGCGTGACCGCGACCACCGTGCTGACGTCCACCGCGACGGGCGGGTTGCCCGCGCCGCCGACGATCCCGTGGAACGAGGGGTGCACATAGCGGATCGGCCGGCCCCAGCCGTCGAAAGCGGTCAGCAGTTCCGGCTGGCTGGACAGATCGGTCGCGGAGCCGCCGTCGGGGTCGTATGTATGCATGAACTTGGTGTCCACACCGCGGATCGCGGCCTCGGCGCCGGGCGTGCCCTTGCACTGGGCGATGAAGAGCCCGCCCGAGTTGACCATCGCATTGAGTGCCCCGTCCATCCACCGGACATCCGCGACGGGCCAGACGACCGTCGTATTCGGCACCGAGCCCTGCATCCGCGGGTCGAGCACCGTCGGCGGCGGAGTTCCGCCGCGGCCGCTGATCAGTGCGTCCAGGGCGCCCTCCATGGCCTTCAGCACGGACTCGGTGGCGTTCGCCTTGCCGCTGCTGGTGACTTTCGCGCCTATCGAAATCGCCAGCGCAGCCAGGATGCCGATGATCCCGATGACGACGAGAAGTTCGATAAGTGTGAAGCCGCGGCCCGCGTCCCGTTGGGTGGTCATGGTCACAGTACCTCCGCGGAGACGGAAGCCTAGCCCGTCCGCAACAGACGGAGGGGTGCCCTCCCTTATACGGCTGGGCCCGGGGATTGATGCAGGCGGGGGTGCGGACGGCCCGCGAAGAATCCGCCGCAGAGGTGGCGGGGTACCCAAGACGCGAATACCCTAGTGCCCCGCTGCGGCTGTGGCGGAACTGGCAGACGCGCTAGGTTCAGGTCCTAGTGGGATTAATACCCCGTGGAGGTTCGACTCCTCTCAGCCGCATTGCCCGCTTGCGGTCCGCGCCGGTCCCGCGGTATCGTGCCCGTCTCGTGGCCGCGAGCCCGCTGGGGCGGGGCGGCCCGGCTCTGCAAGAAGGGCGGACCCCATGACGTCGAAAGATCGGAACAAGCTGCTTCTGGCGATCATTCTGCTGGTGATCGCGGGCCTGGCCTACGCGTATCTTTCGGGCTGGTTTGACAGAGCCCCCACCGTCGTTGCACCGCCCGTACAGACGGACCCGAACGGGCTGCCCACGGGCGGACCACGGACGGCGCCGGCAGAGAAGGGCCCCACCGGCTGAGCGCCGGGCGATCCATGCTGGTGTACGCGGGTATCGACGAAGCCGGGTACGGACCCCTGCTCGGTCCGTTGTGTGTCGGGCTGTCGGTGTTTCGCGTTCCTTGTGAAGCGGACGCGCCCCCCGACCTGTGGTCGCTGCTGAAGCGAGCCGTGAGCCGTGAGCCGGATGCCCGCGGCAAGCGGATCGCGGTTGCAGATTCCAAGGCGCTGAAACTCGCCAACAGCGTGACGACGCGCCATCCGCTCGTTCACCTGGAGCGGGGTGCTCTGTCGTTCCTCGGGTGTCTGGGGAGCGCTCCGGACAATGATCTGGGGCTGTGCGAGTGTCTTGGCGCACGGTTCGAGCGGACGCCGTGGTACGGCGGGGACGCCAGCCCCGTGCCGCTGGCGCACACACCGGGCGAAGTGGCCGTGTCGCGATCCAGGCTGGCCGCGGCGCTCGAGATCGCGGGTGTGGAGGTTCTGGCCCTGCGGTGCACCGCCGTGAGCGAATCCGAGGTGAACCGCGCGGTGCGCGAGCGGCACTCGAAGGCCGAGGCAACGATGACGGCGCTCGGTGCCCATCTGCGCCGCGTGGCGGACGTGGCCGGCGGCCACGGCCGGGCCGCGATCGTGTGCGACCGGCTGGGCGGCAGGACGTCCTACCGGGCCCTGCTGGAGCGCGAGTTGCCGGGCGCCGCGGTCAGCGTGGTCGCCGAGTCCGGGGCCGCCAGTTGCTACGAGGTACATGTGGGCAGCCGGCGCATCGATGTCCGGTTCATGCCGGAGGCCGAGTCGCACCACCTGCCGGTGGCGCTCGCGTCGATGCTGGCCAAGTATGTGCGCGAACTGGCGATGGCCCGGTTCAATCGACACTGGTGCGGACGCCTGCCGGACCTGAAGCCCACAGCCGGGTACCGCGGAGATGGGTGGCGGTGGCTGCGGGATGCCGCACCGATCCTTTCCGGGGAAGACCGTGCGGCCCTGGTGCGGATCGCGTAGCGTTCGGCGTGAGCGAGACCGGGGAGATGCTGGCGCTGGCCGCCCGGGCCGGGCGGCGGGGCATGGGGCTGGTGGAACCCAACCCGATGGTGGGGGCGGTGCTGGCGCGGGGCGGGCGGGTGCTGGGGGTCGGGCACCACCGACGCTTCGGGGGCCCGCACGCGGAGCAGGAGGCGATCGCGCGGTGCGCGGCGCTCGGACACACGCCCCGGGGCGCAACGCTGTATGTCACGCTGGAGCCGTGCGCCTCGCGCGGCAAGCAGCCGGCGTGCGTGGACGCCCTGATCGAGGCCGGCGTGGACCGCGTCGTGGCAGCGTGCCCGGACCCGCACCCCACCAAGGGGGGCGGGGCCGAACTGCTCCGGGCGGCCGGCATCCCCGTGGAGTTCACGCGGGAATGCCCGCCGGCCTCCCGCCTGGCCGAGCCCTTCGTCCATCGCCTGGCCACGGGCCGGCCGTGGGTGATCGCCAAGTGGGCGCAGAGCCCCGGGGGAAGCCTGCGGACCGGCGCCGATGGATCCCGGTGGATCAGCGGCGAACAAGCGCGCCGGCGGGTGCATCGCTTGCGCGGGCGCGTGGATGCGGTGCTGACCGGCATCGGCACGGTGCTGGCGGACGATCCGATGCTCACGGTCCGCGGCGTGCGGGACCGGCGCAAGGCCCGGCGTGTGATCGTGGACCCGCGCCTGGAACTCCCGCCGGATTCCCGGCTCGTCCGGTCCTGCGGCGACGTGCCGGTGACGGCCGCGTGCCTGCCGGAGGTCGAGAGCGGCCGCGTGGGTGCCCTGCGTGACCTGGGTGTTGAAGTGATCGAGGTGCCCTCGGGCGCCGGACACGGCACGATGGACCTGGCGGCGCTGCTGGTGCTGCTTCGTGAGCACCACCACGCCTCCACGCTGCTTGTTGAGGCAGGGCCCCGGCTCCTGGAGTCGTTCCTGCGGGCGGACCTCGTGGATGAGGCGGTGGTGTACGTCGGTGGGGCGGCCTGCACTCGTGCGCCTCGGGCCGGCCCCGGCGCGCTTGTCGTGGGCGATCGCTATCAGCACACGCGTGCGCGGTCGGTCGGCCCCGACGTGGAGCACCTGTTCTGGCGCACGCGGTGATCCGGGCTCAGCGCTTCCGCTCCTTGCCCCGGTCGGCGGCGCGGGCCGCCCGCGCCGCATCGACCTGTTCCTTGGCTCCGGCCGCTCGCGATTCCGGGGTGGCCGGGCCGGCGCCGGCACGGTTTGCGGCGTCAAGATCGCGCTGGCGCTCCGCGCTCGGTGGGGGCGGCATCGGGGTGTCGAGGCCGGGACCGCTTATGCCCGTAGCGACGCCCGCGGGAGCGGTGTACATGCCGCCGCTCGTCCCCCCTCCCGCCCCAGCCCCCGGCACCTGCCGCGGCGGGGGCATCGGCATGGGCATCGCCGGGCGCGGGGCCAGGCCCTGCGGCATGCCCGGTGGGGTGAGGCGGACCTTGAAGATGTAGTCCGTGATCTTGTCGCGGACGGTGTCGAGGCTCGTCACGAACAGGTTGGCCCCTTCGCGCTTGAACTCGATCTTCGGGTCCAGTTGGCTGTACGCCCGGAAACCGATCGCGTCGCGCAGTTGGTCCATCGAGTGCAGGTGGTCCTTCCACATGCCGTCGAGGGTCTCCAGGAGGATCGTCTGCTCGAAGTGCAGGAGTTCGGACCTCAGGATGCTCTCGACGCGGGACCGCACGGCATCCGGGCGGTCGTCCTCGTCGAAGTGCCGCATCCAGTCGGGCAGGCCGGCGCCGAATCGGGCCTTCAGGTGCGCTTCGAGTTCGTCGTCGTTCTTCGTCGCCAGCGCCGCCCCGATCTCCTTGTCCAGCACGCCCGATTCCACGAACTGCCGTGACGCGGCGACCAGCTCCTCGCGGACCTTGGCCGGGGGCATGGCGCGGACCTTCTCTTCCGCCCAGTCCAGGCCGTAGCGGCGGTTGGCCCATGCAACGAGTTGCCCCAGGGCCGCCTGCGGGTTCTGCCGCATCATCATCATCGTCATCTCGATCGCGAAGTCGACGGGGTACTCGACCTCGCGCTTGGCGTAGAGGTCCTCCGCCCTCTTCACCAGGATGCTCGCCGCGGAGTTCTGCGGGTCGGCCTGGGCCGCCACGATCTCCTCGGGCGTCACGCCGATGCTGAACTTCCCCTTGTACCAGGAGGCAAGTTGCGCCGCGCCGTAGGTGGGCGCGAGGAAGGGGTACAGCCCCGACAGGTCGGTGGCCTCGATCCTGGCGACGGCCGCATCCACGAGCATGTCGCGCACGCGGGGGCGGTCAACCCGCTCCCCGAGCGACTGGACGTCAAGGTCCACGCCGAACCGCGTGCGGGCCCACTGCGCGAGCCCGGCCGCGTCCATGTCGACGGCGGCCTCCGACCCCTCGGAGGGCAGGTACTCGCCCAGCGTGATGTCCACCATCGAGCGGACCTCGGCGATCGCCTCATCGCGGAGGCGCTTCTCCATCTCGTGCCCCTCGAGCCCCCTGAGCCGCTCGGGCGAGATGTCCGTCTCGAGTTTCTGCCGCGCAAACTCGGCGACGCACCGGTGCGGGTAGTCCGGGGCCAGGTACTCGGCCGCGGCGTCGCGCACGGCGTCGCGGATATAGCCGAGGATCAGCCCCTTGACGTCCCGCCCCTCCAGCACCTGCTGGCGCAGGCCGTAGAACCGCTGGCGCTGGT
Organism: Phycisphaerales bacterium; assembly: GCA_020849105.1. Lineage (GTDB taxonomy): Bacteria > Planctomycetota > Phycisphaerae > Phycisphaerales > UBA1924 > JADLGW01. The sequence goes on from JADLGW010000021.1 coordinate 33,208, forward strand.
GCTCCATGACCTCGTCGTATTCGAGGATGTTCTTCCGGACCTCGAAGTTACGCTCCTCGACCTTGCGCTGGGCCCTCTCGACGCTGCGGGTCAGCAGCGGGTGCTCGATGGAGTCGCCCTCCTTCATGCCCAGGCGGGACAGGATCTTCATCTGCGTCTCGCCCGCGAACATCTTCATCAGGTCGTCCTCGAGCGAGACGTAGAAGCGCGATGATCCGTTGTCGCCCTGGCGCCCGCATCGCCCGCGCAGCTGGTTGTCGATCCGGCGGGCCTCGTGCCGCTCCGTCCCGATCACGTGCAGCCCGCCCATCTCCTCGATCGACTCGAACCAGCGGAGGCGGTGGAGCAGGAACCGGCCGGACTCGTCCAGGGCGTCCCGGAGTTCCGCGGCGGACATGCGGGCAATCTGCTTCGGGCTGCACCAGGTGTGCTTCTCGGCCCACAGGCGGAGCAGGCCGAGTTCCAGTTCCGCCGGCGGCATGGTCTCCACGTCGCGCTTGTTCTCGCCCAGTTCCTTCGGGGCGATCTTGCGGAACACGCCCTCGCGGAGTTGCTCCTCGGTGGAATCCACCGTGACGGTGCGCGGGGCCAGGCCGCGGCGGAGCCAGTGGTCCAGCAGAGTCTCGCGCGAGACCCGGCCCAGTTTGATGTCCGTGCCGCGCCCGGCCATGTTGGTCGCGATCATCACGGCGCCGAGTTGCCCGGCGTTCTCGATGATGTGGGCCTCGCGCTCGTGCTGCTTGGCGTTGAGCACCTCGTGCCTCACCGCGTGCCGGCCGGTCAGCATCTTGGAGAGCATCTCGCTCTTCTCGACGCTGGTCGTGCCGACCAGCACGGGCCGCCCCACGTCGTGGAAGGTCTTGACCTCATCCACGATCGCGCCCCACTTGTCCTTGGCCCGCAGGAACATCAGGTCGTCGAAGTCGTCGCGGATGACGGGCTTGTTGGTGGGGATGGAGACCACGTCGAGTTTGTAGATGTCGTGGAACTCCTGGGCCTCGGTGTCGGCGGTGCCGGTCATGCCCGCCAGCCGCTTGTACATCTTGAAGAAGTTCTGGATCGTCACGGTCGCGACCGTCTGCGTCTCCTGCTTGATCGGCACCTTCTCCTTGCACTCCACCGCCTGGTGCAGCCCGTCGGACCACTGGCGGCCGATCATGGGACGGCCCGTGAACGTGTCCACAATCACGATGCTCGGGTCCGTCCGCCCGGTCATCGGGTCCGGCTGGTTCATCACGACGTAGTCGCGGTCCAGCATGTAGACGACGTGGGCGCGGATGGACTGCTCCAGCAGGTGGGGCAGGTCCATGTTCTCGCCCACATAGAACGACCCGATGCCGGCGGCCCGCTGGGCCTCCGCCACGCCGTCGTGCGTCAGGTGGGCCTGCTTGCGCTCCGGGTGCGTCTCGTAGTACTGGACGTGCTTGTCGCGGTCACGTTCCAGCCCGGGGAGTTCGGCCCGGGCCTCGGCCAGGCGCTTCTGCATGTCCGGCACCTGCGACCTGTCCCGCGCCTGGCGGATGTCGCCCTCGAGACCCTTGATCCGCTGCTGGCAGTGCTGCACCCTGTCGTCGCGCTCCTGCCACTCCTTCTGCTTCTCCACCAGGTGACGCGCGAGCCGGTCCGCCAGGTCGTAGCGAGGCTGGTCGTCGTGGGCCGGCCCGGAGATGATCAGCGGGGTGCGGGCCTCGTCGATGAGGATGCTGTCCACCTCGTCCACGATCGCGAACTCGCGCCGGCGCTGGACCTGGGCCTCCACGCTGCGCTTCATGTTGTCGCGCAGGTAGTCGAAGCCGAACTCGCTGGTGGTGCCGTAGACCACGTCGCAGCGGTACATCCGGCGCTTCACGTCCTCGCCCTGCATGTGCATGGGATGGATGGCCCCGACCGTCAGGCCCAGGGCGCGGAAGAACGGCGCGGTCCAGTCGCGGTCGCGCTGCACGAGGTAGTCGTTGACCGTGACGACGTGCACCTTCCGCCGCTCGATGCACCGCAGGTAGCACGCCAGCGGCGCGACGATCGTCTTGCCCTCGCCCGTCCGCATCTCGGCGATCTTGCCCTGGTACAGCACCATGCCGCCGATGAGTTGCACGTCGAACGGCCGGGCACGGAAGGGCGGGCGGCTCTCCGGGTAGAGTTCGCGGACCGCGTCGTAGACCTCATTGGGGATGTCGAGCTGCCGCCAGCCGGGGATGGGCTCGTTGCCGCCGGAATACTCGCCCTCGGGAGGCGCGGGAGGGAGCGCGTCCATCGCGGCCCGGGTGGCCTGGTACGCGGCGCGGGCCGGCTCCGGCAGGCGGGACGCGTCGAATGACTGCTTGGGGTCGAAGGCGTTCCGGATCCCCACGGAGCGGTCCATCGCCTCCCGGGCGATCGCGAAGACCTCCACCAGGAGTTCGTCCCGCGAGGCGCCCTGTTTCAGGCGGTCACGGAACTCCCCGAGCATGCCGCGGATCTGCGCGTCCGTCATCTGCCGGACCCGCGGCTCCAGCGCGTTGATCGCGGTGACGCGGGCCAGATACCTCTTGACAAACCTCTCGTTGCGGGTGCCGATGATCTTGTTCAGAAGCGGCCCGATGACGGGAATTCCCTGGTCAGACATGGGGTGGTCCTTGAGCGCGGCCTCGGACGGCGGCGGCGGGCGGCCCGGTGAAGGCCGCGGTTGGCTCTTGATTCGGAGCCCCGGTGATCCGGGGCGCGACGCTGAAATCGAAGGAATGGCGGCGATCAGCAGGAGGCCGCGGGCGGGGGAAGGTTGAGGAGGGCGTCGCGCGGGCGGCAGAGAGCGCCCGGGAGGTCGGGTTCAGGTCGCCGGGTGGCAGCCGTCGCGGCTGCCGGCATCCACGGACGCGCGGCGGCTACCGGCCGCTGCTTCAGGCACTCGCCGCTGCCGGCCAGTCCCCGGACCGCACGGGCCAGGTGGCCGGCGATCAGCCGGACGGCGTCGCGTTCTGTCGCGGTCTCCCTCTGGATCTCGCGCACCACCGGGCGAATCTGTTCAACCGACAGCAGGACGGCCACGCTCAGAAGGAGCATGGCGGACGTGCTGATGAACGCGGGCAGGCGGGGTGGACCTTCGGAGGCCATCGGGGTGAAAGTATAGGTCGGTCTTTGGTCGAGTGGTCCTGAGCCCGGTGTCCAGGGGGACCGTTCTCAGAACCGGTGGATGATCCCGAAGTAGATGAGCGGGCCGTCGCGGGCCGGGTTGCTCTCATCGCCGGTTATCCGGGCGTTGGAGACGTGGTGCCAGCGCAGACCGAACTGGAGCCGGGTATCCCCGGTGATCCCGTACGTCACCCCGCCGCCGGCCCGGGGCATGAAGTCGATGTTGGAGCCCCCATCCGGCACGCTGTCGGAAGCGATCAGGAGGCCGATCCCGGCGTCGGTATAGAACGTCCACTTGCCTTCGGTGATGACGTGCCAGCGGAAGACCATCGCCGGGCTGATGCCGTAGGCATTGGGACCGTCCTGGTCGAAGTTCCACAGGTCCAGTTCGGCGGCAAACTCGATGTCGTCGGCCACGAAGCGGCTCCACGCGGCATGGATGTTGGTGTCGGTGGACTCGCGGAAGCCGCGGCCAACTGCCGCCCCAAAGGTCAGCCACTGCGTGCCCTCCGTGCCGAATGCGAGCCTGGCGGGGGGGATCGGCGCGGGCTCCGCGGGAGGGGCCTGCGACTCCGGCTGGGTGACGAGACGGAAGGAGAGCGACCCGTCGCTCTCCTGTGCGAGGGCGACGGGCGGGAGGGCCAGGAGTATGCACGCGGCCAGCCGGTGGGTCATGGGTCGCAAGCGTAGCGTCGGGTAGAGTCATGTGTATGAGCGAGGACCGGCTGCGACGCGCCGAAGAGGCAATCGGGTTCGGTGAACGCGCCGCTGAGGAACTCGCGGCGGAGGTGCTGCGGCTCAGCCGGCGAATGGAGGAACTGGCCAGGCGGCTCGAGGCCCTGGAGCGAAGCCTGGGAGCGGCAGAGGATCGAGGGGAGACGGAGGTCTGAGGACACGCCGGGCACGCGGCGTACCGCCGCAGGTTTCGTCCGGAACATGCCCGTCAATCTTTGCCATTGTCCGGTGGTTCTTCGCTCTCCCGGAGGGGCTCACGAGGGGGCGGAGGCCAGAGGATCAAGTCGCCCTCGTACATCCGCGCACCCGCTCGCGTCGCGAGTTTCTCCGCGACCTGCGCCGGCGTGAGCCACCTGAAGTTCACCATCGGTCCGTCCGCAGGCACGCGCCCGCCGTCGTCGTCCCGGTCCAGCCCGACCGAGTACAGCACTGGACGACCGCCGCGGACCGCGTACCGCATCGGCTCGCCGTTCATCCGGTCGGGCGGGACGGCCGGCAGCAGGTCCGGAATCAGGTCGGCGAGCGACGCCGGCCAATCCCCGTGCCGTCGCCGGTACAGTTCCAGCGCAATCGCCGTCAGCGTCGCGTCGCGCCCCTGCTCGCTCCGCTGCAGCGCGGCGTAGAACGAATCCACTGCCGGGAGCAACACCCGCAGCAGCGTCGCCGTCACGCCCGGGCCCGCGTCGTCGTCCAGCGGCACGGTCCACTTCCACATGGGCAGGTCCCGCCGCGCCCGCGCCTCGGCCATCACGCGCGTGTACTGCTCCGACAGTTCCCTGCGGTCCGGAGTCGCCGCCGCGCTGATCGGTCCGAGTGCGAGGTCGCCCGCGTCCGGTCCGCCCCCGCCTCCTGGCCCGAGCGAGTCCACGATCCCGAGCCCGCGGGCGGTCAGCCGACCGTGCCCGCCGCCCTCGTCGCTGAAGGCCCGCTGGAGGATGTCGTCGAAGAACATGCGGTCGCCGGCGATGTCCGGGACCACCGGCCGGACCGCCGCCAGCATGTGGGCGGCCCGCGACCACTCGTCGTCCGTGAGCGCGTCCGGCGTGTCCCGCAGCACCTCGTCCGTCGCCCGCATCGCCACGTCCCCGATCGCCAGGGCCACCAACTGCGTGATGAAGAAGGGCCCGTCCTGAAGGTGCCGCCGCATCCCGAGCAGCACCCCCAGGTCGCGCAGCACCCGCCCCCCGTCCCGCCCGGCCGCCGCGGCCGCGATGTCCTCGCGCAGCAGCCGCGCCAGCCCGCGCATCTCTCCGAGGTGGGGGAGCACGATCTGCATGACCATCGGGCCGGGCTCCGTCTCGGTCGGCGCCGGCGGCGGCCCCTGCTCGTGCCGGCTCCAGACCTTGCGGGCCAGGTCCGGCGGCATCGTCGCGGAGACGGGCATGCCGAAGTCGGGTCTCTCGGCCGCGCGGGCGAGCGTGTCGATCATCCCCTGGTTGCGGCCCAGGTACGCGACGACCTCCGCCCACTGCGGGTCGCCCGGGCGGTAGTCGCCCCAGGCCCACCAGAACCTCGGCGGCAGGTTCTCCTGGTCGATGATCGCCTTGACGTACAGCGGCCAGGCGCGATCGTCCTCCGGCGCGGAGAGGGCGGCGGTGTTGAGTTCCGCGAGGTAGTCGCGGGAGATGGTGGGGGACCGCAGCCAGAACTGGGCCGCGAGGTAGGCATACGCGATCAGCGCGAGCAGGAATCCGGCGGCGATCAACTGGCGGGCGCGGCGGACCGCCCGCCACCAGAGCGGGCGGGCCCGCTTCTTGGCGCGGGTGATGAGGCGGGCGGCCTGCGCCGGATCGCCGAAGGAGTCGCGCAGCGCGTCGGCGCCGGCGCCGCTCGCCAGCCCGTCCGCGAAGTGGGCGGCCAGTTCCCGTGCCACGTCGGCCTTCTCCTCCTTCCAGAGCCGCAGGGAGCCGGCGACGGCGGCGATGGTGTCGCGGAGCGCCTCGGGGAGGTCGCTCGCGGCCAGCACGCCGCGCCACCCCCGGAGGTGCTTCGGCGGTCGCGGGCCGGTGATGCGCCCGCGGAGCAGGTCGCCGATCGGCGTCGAGAGGACGCGCCAGGACGCGCGGGGCTGGCCCCCGCCGTGGTGCCGCGGGATCACGCCGGCACCTCCGCCGCGGCAGGGCCCAGGCCCAGCGCCTGCATCGCCCCGCTGAGCAACCGCCACTGCTCCGTGTCCCGGGCGAGGCGTTTGCGCCCCGACTTCGTGAGCGAGTAGTACTTGCGTTCGCGCCCGCTGTCCGCCTCGCGCCAGTCGGCCTCGATCAGCCCCTTGGCCTCGAGGTTGTAGAGGAGCGGGTAGAGCGTGGACTGCCCCAGCGCCAGCACCCCGCCGGTCTGGCGCGCCAGGGCCTCCACCAGTTCGTACCCGTACCGCGGGCCGCGTTCGAGCGTCTTCAGCACGGCCAGCGGCCCGGCGCCGCGGAGGAGTTCGGATTCGATGCGCATTGTCGGCCTCCTGTGCCCCGCATACTATGCGGTACATAGTATACGCGGGCGTCCGCCGCCGGTTGCAGGAACGGTTGCCGGCCCATCGGAGCCCCGAGCCGCCCGCGCGGGGGTGACCCGTCGCTCCACTCCGGGCCTCGAAGGCGGTATCACTGCACGATCAACCGCACGCGGACGGTGGCGTGGGCGTCCCGTCGCCGGTAGGAGACCTCCACTTCGTCGCCGGCCTCGTGCTCACCCAGGACGCGGACGAGTTCGTTCATGTCGCGGGTGGGCTGGCCGTCGATGGCGGTGATGACGTCGCCGATCCGCAGGCCGGCCTGGCGGGCGGGGGAGCGGCGGGGGAGTTCGACGATGACCGGGCCGTCGCCGGAGCCCTGCTCCACGTCCGCGCCGATGCCGGCCGCCCCGGGGCGGGCCTGCTCAGCGACCTCCGGCAGTGTGCGGACCCACGCGCGGTAAGCACGGTCGACTTCCGCGATGGGCTTGCCGTACACGATCTCGAAGGCCTTCTCGCCTGTGGCATCCTCGGCGTAGTGGTCCGTGTAGGCCTGGTACCACTCCTTCAGTTTGCCGGTCTGCCACAGGTACAGGAACAGCGTGCGGGCCTGGGCGTATGTCGCCAGCGGGCGCGTCCCGACGAACTTCTCGCGGTCCATCCGGACCAGTTGCCGGATCGGCATGAGCGACCCGCCGCGCAGGAGGCGGAGAGAGATGTTGGTCCGCCACGATGGCACGGGCTCGAGCGTCGCGGAGTCGCCGCTGCCGCGGACCTCGTAATCCTCGACGAGCGAGCAGAGGCCCTCCTGGATCCACGGGGCGTGGTCCTGCCCCAGGCGCGTGCACGAGCGCCAGTGCAGCACATGGAAGAACTCGTGCCGCAGCGTACCGCCCAGGTCCATCGCCACCAGGCGCTTGGAATCGTGCGAGTACAGGCCGCCGATCTGGGACGTGCCGCTCACCGCGTCGGGGCCGAAACTGGCGATGGACCACCGCTTGAAGTCCTCCGGTGTCGGCAGCACGACCACCACCCACGCGTCGGTCCTGGACTTCTCGGGGTCCGCCAGGTCGGGGAAGACGTTCTCGTACCCCCACTTCGCCAGGCGGCTGATGTCCTCCCGAGCCTGCTCGCCGGACTTCGGGTCGGTCGCGGCCAGGTATGTGATCCGCAGCGCATCGTCGCGTGTCTCGGTATACCGGGGCCCCTTGAAGAACCTGCGGGCAATGGCGATGTTGGCGTCGCGATGGGCCTCGAGGATCTTGCCCCAGTTGACCGCGATCTGCTGGAACTCCGGCTCGGCCCGCGCGGCCGCCAGATCCGGGTCAGCCTTCATCTTGCCCAGGTCGGTCATCCCGTGCTCAACGGCCTGCTTCAGCAGACCGACCGCCCCGGGCCCGTCCTTCTGGAGCGACCGGGCGCACGCGAGGTTGTAGTAAATGACAAAGTTGGAGGGGTCGAGGGCCAGTTGCTCACGGAGTTTGTTCTCCGCGAGGGAGTAGTTCTGTGTGCCGAATGCCTTGAACGCCTGCTCCTGCAGGTCGGTCGCCCGGTCGAGTTCGGCTTGTGTCGGTCGGCGCGGCTCGCCGCTGTCCTGGGCCCGCAGCGGCGGCGTGACGACCAGCAGGAGGAGCGAGGCCGCCAGGCAGCGGAGCAGAGGGGCAGGGAAGAAGCGAAGCGGCGGGGCGGGGGTCAGTCGCATGGAGTGTTCTTTCCGTCTCCGTACATCGTCCCTTCCAGCAGGCGCGCCAGCGCCTCCGGGTACGCCGCCTTCTCCAGTTCAAAGACGCGCGCCGCGAGGGTCTCCGGCGTGTCATCGGGCAGGACGGGGCACCGCTTCTGGAGGATAACCCGCCCCCGGTCGTACACCTCGTCGCACAGGTGGACCGTGCAGCCGCTCTGTGTGCGACGGGCGGCCAGCACGGCCTCGTGAACGTGGCGGCCGTGCATCCCCGGCCCGCCGAAGTCCGGGAGCAACGCCGGGTGGATATTCACCACCAGCCCCCTGTATGCGGGCGGGATCTCTACCAGTTTCAGGTACCCGGCCAGCACGACCCAATCGATGCGGTGTTCATCAAGGACCGTGGCGAGTGTCGCGGCGGGGATCGTGCCCGGCACAACCAGCACCGCCGGCACGCCGCGGTCGCGGGCCCGCTGGGCCCCGACACACTCGCGTGAGGCGATGACGAGGGGAATGGCGGCCTTCAGCGCGCCCGAATCGATGTGGTCCAGCAGGTTGACCAGCGTGCGGCCGGAGCCCGAGAGCAGGACCGCAAGGCGTGGGGGCATGCCTGACTCTACGAGCCCCGACCGTGAGCGAGAGGGGCCTGGCTCCTTGGGGGAATCCCGCCGCCGCTCCCGGCTCGTTACGCGGTGACCGTGGGCGGCGAGCGGAACGGGATCGGCACGCCCGCGGCATCGATGGCGACCATCGTGACGGTCGCGGACGTGACGGGCACCACCGCGCCGCCGGTGAACCGTTCGGCCTCGACCTCCACGCGGACGGTGACGCTCTTGGTGCCGGTCCGCGTGGTCTGGGCGTAGAAGTTGACCGTGTCGCCCAAGTGGACGGGGGCCTGGAAGTCCACCCGCTCGATGGACGCCGTCACCCACCGGTGCACCCCGTGTCGCCGCGCCTCGACGAACCCGGCCTGGTCGATGTAACTGAGGATCACGCCCCCGAAGATCGTGCCGTACTGATTAGTATCCCGCGGCATGGTGACGACGCGCAGGGCGAGCGTTCGGGGGTCGGGCATGGGTGGAGGGTACCGGGTGTGAACATCGGGCGGCACCCGTTTTCCGCCGGCGGAATCTCGCCCGCCGCCGCGATCGAAGGCGTGTGAGCCGTCGCACCGCACCACCCAAAAAACGACCCCGCCGACCCGTTGCCGGGCCTGCGGGATCGCGGAGGAGAGAAGAAGACTTGGTGGGGAAGGGCCGGGTGTCTCGGGAGAGGTCCGGCCGCCTCCTCAAGGGTCATACGATGGCCTGTTCGGCCGGTTCGCACTTTTCGGACCCTCCGGGAGCCCCCCATGTCCGCCGCCATCCCCGCCATGGACCCCTACGACACCCTGTACGCCGCGGACCCCTGCCTGGCGGAAATCCGGGGTCTGGACGACGGGCGGCTGGTCCAGCGGTTCGGACGCGGGGTGGAATCCTTCGACCGCCGCATCTTTGAACTCTCCGATGCCCAACTGGATCAGGGATTTGACCCCGCGAGTGGGGGGGCGGGCGCCGGGCGGTGGCCCGTGCGCGTTCTCCTGGGGCACCTGGCCGATGCGGAGGTCCTGTACGTCCACCGCATGCGGCGGACGATCAGCGAGGATCGTCCGCTGCTCTCGGCCTGGGACGAGAACGCGGCCGTCGAGAGTGGCATGTACCACGGCGGACGGCACCCGATCGGGGCGTTTGTGGCCGCCGTCCACACGCTGCGGCGGTGGACCACCGAGTGGCTGGCGACGCTGGAGCCCTCGCAGTGGGGGCGGGTCGCCCTGCACCCGGAGCGGGGCGAGATGTCCGTGCGGAAACTCGCCCAGTACGACACCTGGCATCTGGAGCACCACGGGCGGTACCTGAACCGGAAGGTCGAACTGCTGCTTGGCCCCGCCCCGCGCGGCGAGAAGCCTTCCGGCGGCTGCGGGCCCAACTGCGGCTGCGGGAAGCGGTGACTGGGCTATCAGAGCCCGGAGCGCGATCGGCGGATCGTTGAGCCAGGTGGACCCCGCGCTCGCTTGTGGCGCTGAAGCGGTGGCACCCATTACTCGAACATGCCACAATACGGCGTGGAGCCGACGCCCCCGCCACCACCTATCCCGCTCGCCCACGAGCCCTACGCCGTGGGTCCGTCCAAGGGCGCACCCTCCCTGCCGCGGCCGGCGCTGCCGGGGACGGTCATCGTCCGGGAGACGGCCGACGAGGTGATCGACGCGGCCGCGATCGACATCCTGTTCCAGGCCGCCGCCTGCGTGCGGACGTTCGGCGACTTCCACCTGGCGCTGTCGGGCGGGAGCACGCCCGAGCCGCTGTACCGGCGTCTCATGTACGACCCGGCCCTGCGGGGCCTGCCGTGGGAGAAGACGCACCTGTGGATCGTGGACGAGCGGCGCGTGCCGTTCGATGACGAGCGCAGCAACTTCGGGATGATCCGGGACACGATCGTGCTGCACGCGGGCATCCCCGCGTCGCAGGTCCACCCGATGGAGGCGCTGGAACCCGACGCCGACGCGCGCTACGAGCGGACGCTGCGCGAGACCCTGGAGTGGCGCGAGAAGGGGCACGACCGCCTGGACTGCGTGCTGCTGGGGATCGGGGAGGACGGGCACACCGCGAGCCTGTTCCCGCGCTCGCCGGCGCTGGTGTCGGCCCCGGAGGACCGCCTGGTGCTGCTGAACGACGGGCCGCATGTGACGCCGCCGCCGCGGGTGACGATGACGCTGCGGCTGATCAACGCGTCGCGGTTCGTGGGGGTGCTGGCCCTGGGCGGAAAGAAGCGCCGGGCCCTGACGCGCGTCGTCGAGGCCCGCGAGCCCGTTTTCGACCTGCCGATCCTGGGCGTGCGCCCGCTGGCGGGCGAACTGCGGTGGTACCTGGATGCGGCCGCCTCTCCGCCCACCTCGGCGGCGGCGCGGTAATGCCGTCTACGTCTCGCTGGGTACCGAGTGCGCGAGGGACAAGCCGCTTCGGCGACCCAATCGTTGCCACGGGTGAAACCCGTGGTGAGCGGCCTGTTCCACTGGTGGTTGCTTGTCGACCGGAGCCGCTTCGGCGGCAGGACCGTTTGTGTCGCCGAAGCGGCTCGGTCATAGAACACGGGAAACGAAGTCCTGCCCGGCTTCCACGGGCTCACGCCCGTGGCAAGGATTGTCACGCCGAAGCGGCTGCCAGACTGAGCGGTCGTGGCCGTGTCGAAGGGCCACATGCTCAGCGTTGAACCCAACCCGCGCGTGCGCTTCAAGGTCCTGCACGAGGATGCGCACCTGCTCGTCGTGCTCAAGCCGGCGGGCCTGGCGACGCAGCCGGGAAAGGGGCACGCGGCCGACACGCTGCTCAACGGGCTGTTCGCCGTTCACGGCGCCGCCCTGCAGCAACTCGGCAAGGCCCGCGATTTCGGGCTGCTGCACCGCCTGGACCGGATGACCAGCGGCGTGCTTGTCGTGGCGCTCTCGAAGGATGCCTACGACGGGCTGCGCTCGGCGTTCGAGACGCGCCGCGTCCGCAAGTTCTACTGGGCCGTCACGGCGAAAGCGCCGAACAGGCCGAGCGGCACGATCAACAGGCCGATCCTGGAGGAGGAGGGCGAGCGGAAGACGGCCCGGGTCTCGCCCCGGGGCAAGCCGGCGCTCACGGCGTACCGGGTGCTCGCGGCCGGCCCGCTCGGCGCGATCATCGAGTGCCGGCCCGTCACCGGGCGCCTGCACCAGGTCCGCCTGCACCTGTCCTCGATCGGGTGCCCGATCCTGGGCGACGACGAGTACGCCCCGCCGGCGTTGCGCCGCGCTGCGCCGCGCCTCGCCCTGCACGCGCACCGCATCGCGTTCGGCCATCCCGTCACCGGCGACAAGATCGACGCCCGCACGCCCTGGCCGAAGGACCTGGCGGGGGTGCTGAAACGCCTTCGGCTTCAGTTACCGATCAAGGAAGAAGCACGCGGAGGGGGCGGAGAGGGCGCAGGGGAGGAGTCTTGAACGCGAAGAACGCGAAGAAAGGGGGAGAAGAAGATTGAAACACAGAGGGCCACAAAGAGCCACGGAGAGAATCCGTACAACCTCTTCTCGTGCTTCGCCGCGGCCCTCCGTGTAGAACTCTCCGCTTCTTCGCGGCCTTCGAGACCTTCGCGTCTCACTCCTTCTCCGCGTGCTCCGCGTCCTGCGCTGCGACCTCTGCGTACTTCCTTCACCCGATGTGTACGACAACCTCCCGCTCGTGCGGGCCGCGGCGGTGCTCCCAAAGGAACACGCCCTGCCACCGCCCCAGCGCCAGCGAACCGCCCACGATGGGGATGGACAGCGAGGTCTGCGTGAGCGCGGCCTTGACGTGCGCCGGCATGTCGTCGGGCCCTTCGTCGTGGTGTGTGTAGAGCGGGTCGTTCTCGGGCACGAGCCGGTCCAGCCAGGCCTCCAGGTCGCGCCGGGCCGACGGGTCTGCGTTCTCCTGGATCAGCAGCGATGCGCTGGTGTGCCGGATGAAGAGCGTGCAGAGCCCCTCGGCCGCGCCGCTCTCCCGGACGATGTCGCCGAGCCCGCGGAGCGGGTGCAGCCCCCGCCCGGTCGTCTTGATGGTGAGCCGCCGGATCACGGCGCGCCCGCGGGAGCGGCGGCCGGCGACGCGCCCTTGTAGAACTCTGCCGCGTCGTGCTTCAGTTTCGCCAGGTCCGCGTCGCGGATGTACATCATGTGCCCGCACTCGTAGTACGCCCTTGTCACATGCCGCCGCAGGGATGCGTCCAGGCCCAGGTGATCGACGGTGTACTCCGCGGCGTAGAACGGCGTGGCCAGGTCGTAGTACCCGCACGCGACCATCACCCGCAGGTCGCGGTTCTTGGTCATTGCCGAGCGCAGCGTATCCGCCACGTCCGCGTAGCGGTTGCGGGCCGAGCCGTAGTTCCACGGCTGCACTCGCCCCGTCAGGATCTCGTAGGACAGGTCGTTCTCGTAGTTCAGTTCGCCGCGCATGTAGCGGTTGATCGCCGCGGTGTACGGGCCCTGGATCGCGGCGTAACTCGGGTCGTAGTCCGTGCGCGAGCCCACCCCGGACTCGTCGATGCCCGTGTACCGCGAGTCCAGCCGACCGACGGTGCGTCCCGCGTCCCGCAGCAGTTCCTTGCAGAAGAAGGAGATGTCGATGCGGAGGTTGGCCCGAAGGCAGGCGTCCTTCGAGAGCCCGGTGAAGGAGGCCAGCCTCGCCGCGATCCGGTCGCGGTCCTCGGCGGAGAGTGCATCGCCCTGCGCCAGCGCCCGCAGGTAGTCGCCCCCCGCCCACTGGCGTGCCGCCGTCAGCGAGACCGCCAGGTCCTTCTGCAGGTCCGGGGCCAGCCTGCGGTGGTACCACGCCGTCGCGGTGTACGTGGGCAGGAACAGCCAGTAGGGCGTGTCGTTGCCCTCGTCGAAGTTGATGGTCCCGAAGTTGAGCACGCTGGAGATGAGCACGATCCCCGAGAGGTACATCCCGTGCGTGTCCTGGAGGTACCCGGAGAGCCCCGCGGCCCGCGTGGTGCCGTAACTCTCGCCCGCCAGGAACTTGGGCGAGCCCCAGCGCTGCTCCCGTGTCGTGTAGAGCCGGATGAAGTCGCCCACCCACCGGATGTCCTCGTCCAGCCCGTGGAACTGGTTGCCGCTCTCACCCTCGGTCGGGCGCGAGTAGCCCGTCGTCACCGGGTCGATGAAGACCAGGTCGGTCATGTCCAGCCACGAGTACCCGTTGTCCACGATGCGATAGGGCGGCGTCGGGATCGACGGCTCGTCGGGGCGGTCCTGCCCGTCGTTCATCGGGACGCGGCGGGGGCCCAGCGCCCCCATGTGCAGCCAGACGGACGACGATCCCGGGCCGCCGTTGAACGCGAACGTGATCGGGCGCGACGGGTCGGTCGCGCCGTCCTTCTTCCGGGTGTAGGCGACGTAGAACACGTTCGCCTTCACCTTGTCCTCGGAGTCCGGCAGCCGCAGGTACCCCGCGGTGGCGGAGTACTGGACCTTCTCGCCGCCGATCGTCACCTCGTGGGACGTGGTCACCTGCTCATCGCGCTTGTCGCGTTTCGTGCCGTCGTCCTTCTTCTTGTCCTGGGCGGGGGCGAGCGGGCAGAGGGCCAGGAGCAGCACGGCAATCAGGAGGTGGCGCATCGCCGCAGAATAGCACAACGACCGCACACCCCGCGCCCCCCGGGGATCCCGCATGATTGTGGCGTTACACCCACTTCAGCGCATAGAAGATGGCGGTGAACGCCATGTCCGCGATGATGATGGAGACCACGCACTGCACGACGGTCCCGGTGGTCGCCCGGCCGACGCCCTGCGCGCCCCCCGTGACCTTGAGCCCGTTGGTGCAGGCGATGGCCCCGATGAGCAGCCCGAAGACCGTCGCCTTCCCGACACCGGTGTAGAAGTCCACGGGCTTCACCTGGTCCAGCAGGTTGTCGATGTACCGGCCCGCGGGGATCCCCAGGGCCAGCGCCCCCCCGGCCAGCGAGGCGAAGATCGAGACGAAGTCCGCGATCACGGCGATCGCGGTCATGCTGACGATGGCCGCGACGACCCGGGGCACCACCAGGAACCGGATGGGGTTGAGGCCGTGGGCCTCCAGGGCCTCGATCTCCTCGCCCACGACCATCGTCCCGATCTCCGCGGCGATCGCGGCGCCGGCGAACCCGGTCAGCACGATCGCCGAGATCAGCGGGCCCAGTTCGCGCAGCACCGCGACGCCCACGATGTTGGCCACCAGGTCCCGCTGGTTGTACGTGTCCAGCGGCGGGGCCATCTGGAGCGTCAGGATCAGCCCCACGCACGCCGAGACGAGCGACACGATGAACAGCGAGCGCACCCCGATCCGGATGGTCTGGGAGACGATCGCCCCGTACCCGATCCGCACCCGACGATCGCGGAACGAGCGCAGCACGATATGGTGGGCCCGCACCACCAGGTACAGCACCGTACCGATGTGGTCGAGCACCGCCAGCGTGCGCTGGCCCACGAACTCCACGCCGCGCAGGATTCCGATCCGCGCGCGCCCGGCCCAGGGAACGCCTCGGCTGCGCGTGGGGGTGGGGGTGTCCGGCATCTCAGGACCGCAGGGCGGCTTCGCGGTTGGCGGTAATCGTGAAGATCGTGTCCAGCCGCGCGATCTCGAAGATCGACTTGACGCGGTCCATCAGGCCGCACAGCACCATCTTTGACCCGTTGCGCCGGGCCACCTGGAACGCCTCCACGAGCGTGGCGACCCCCGAACTGTCCATGTACTCGACTTCGGACAGGTCGATGACGACCCGCTTGGGGCGCGACGCCTGGGCCTCCCGCAGCACGCTCCGCAGCCTGGGCGAGCGGGACAGGTCCACCTCCCCGACCGGGGCAACCACCACCGTGTCCCCTTCACGCGTCACGTCGACGCGCATCTCCTCGCTCATGCCCCACCCCCCTTGCCCGCGGGCACGGCGGCCCGGTGTTTGATCAATGTCAGTCTCATGCCCACCTTGTCCCGCTTCTCGTAGCGGACCTCATCCATCACTTCCTTGATGATGTGCACGCCCAGCCCGCCGGGCCGGATGTCGTCCAGGTTGCGGCCCTTGATCGCGCCGGGGTCGATCTGCTTCGCCTCGTCCTCGATCACGACCGTGATCCCGGCCGATCCGTTGCCGTCGGCGCTGGGCCACAGGCTCACCCAGATCGGCCCGTCCCGCCGCTTGTCGTACCCGTGGCGGATGATGTTGCAGAGCGCCTCATCCACCGCCAGCGCGATGTGCCCGCACGCCTCCTCGCCGAACCCCAGGCGCTTCGCGACCCCGGCCACAAGTTCCCGCGTCCCGCTCAGGTAGTTCGGGTCGCTGACCAGCCGGAGGTGCAGGTCGGGCGCGGACGTGTACGGGCTTGGACTCGGCCTGTTCATGGCATCAGCCGCCTTCGAGGTCCGGGCCGCCGCCGGCCGCGGACACCCCCCCAGTATCGGCCCCCGGGTGCCCCTGACGATACCACTGCGCCCAGGCTTCCACCGCCGGCTCCCGGTCCCACTCAGGGGCGGCGAACTTGTAGCCCATGGTCTGCCCCGTCAGGCGTTCCAGCGTCAGAATAGACAGCATCCGCACGGCCGGGTCGTCGCTGTCCAGGCACTCGATCAGGTTCTTGATGTGTGAACGATCGCCCGTGGCCGCGGTGTCGGTGATGGCGTCGAGCCTTGCCCCGGGGTTCGGAGAGCCGAACCCGCCGGGCGGCATCGCGCACCCGCACAGCACCAGGATGGACAGGGTCCAGAGTCGCGCCACGATGACAACTGTATCGGGCGTCCGTTCCGGGCGGATTGGCGGCCGGGCGGGCGACGGGCCGAAAACCGTACGGGTGCCGCAACCGGACGCCGCCCGTGCAGGATGGGTCAGCGCGCCGAAAACCCCTTGATTTCAGGTGACTTGACAGGGTCAAAAAAGAAAAATCGTACACTGGCGGGCGGTTGCCTCCAGGGAAAGGAAGGCTCGTGATGAAGGCCGCATGGAGTCCGCTCGTCGTTCTCGTGGCGGTGGTGCTGCCGGCGCTGGTGGCCGCTCCGGGTGCGCGGGGGCAGGCCCCGCCGAGTTACGACTTCCAGTTCGCCACCGTGGGCGCGGTCGGCAACGCGGCGTTCAACAACCCGAGTTACCCCTTTGCCACGGTGAGCAACGGCCGCGGCACGGTCAACTACGAGTTCCGCATGAGCAAGCTCGAGGTGACGACCGGGCAGTGGATGGAGTTCATCAACACGTTCTCGACCCAGAACGCGCCCGGGTTCCTGTTCCAGGAGGGGCCGTCGATCTGGGGGGCGCAGCGCGACCCGACCTACTTCGGCCCGGGCGTGCGCTTCAAACTGAAGAACGCCCCGAACGCGGCGATGCGCCCGGTGACGGGCATCTCGTGGCGCGACGCGGCCATGTTTTGCAACTGGCTGCACAACGGCAAGGGTTCGGCGCTCAGCGCATACCAGAACGGCGCGTACGACACCTCGACGTTCACGACCAACCCCAACGGCACGTTCAACGACCAGGTGGCGCACAGCCCGGGCGCGCGGTACTGGATCCCCACGTTCGACGAGGCACTCAAGTCGCAGCACTACGACCCGGACCGCTACGGGCAGGGGCGGGGCGGGTGGTGGCTCTACCCGAACATGTCCGACGACCCGCCGATCGGCGGGCCCCCGGGGCAGGGGCAGACCAACGCGGGTTTCGGGCTGCCGTTCATGGCCGAGTGGGACATCCCGCTGGGATCCTACCCGGATGTCGTTTCGCCCTGGGGTCTCCTCGACGCCGCCGGCGCCAACTCGGAGTGGAACGAGTACATCTTCTTTGACGGCGGGGATCACGTCGAAAGGGGACTAAAGGGGTCGTTTGCGGATGGGGGTATCCCGCTCGACCACGCCAATGCGCTGTCTTCTGAAAAACCTGACACACACGGAGTCAGAATGGGTCTTCGGATTGTTTCCGCTGTCCCCTCACCTGGCGCGGCGGCCGGCCTGTTGCTGGCGGTCCTGGCCGGGATTGTTCGAAGAAGGAGGTAGCCCATGAAGCGTCTGCTGATCGGCATGGGTCTCGCAGTGCTCACTGCGGGCGCTCCGCTCCAGGCCGTCAACGAGATCAAGGTGATCGTGACGAACTCCGGAACGCCGACGACCACATACCACGACGCGAACGCCGCGTTCAGTGTCGGCGTGTCGTCCACGACAACGCTGATCAACATCACCGCGGTCGACGGGGTGTCGGGCGTCGGGGTCGTCACCATCACAGGGAGCGGGAGTTCCGATCTGAAGGTCTTCTATGGCAGCGGCGCCTTTCCCACCACGGGGCTTGCGACGACCGCCGAGTGCGGGGACATCGGCGGGCTGACGGTGAGCAACTCGACGCAGCGGGCTGCGACGAGCCTTGCCGGTCACATCAAGGAGGACGTGGAGGGGTCGGTGATCGTTGGGAAGTTGTACCGCTTCGACGCGGACGGCGCGATCAAGTCCACGTTCCAGGCGGCTCTCCCGGGTGGTACCGGATTGTTCATCGTGAACGCCGCATCCACCTCCGCGGGCGCGTCGATCACCTGTGACAGCGGCGACATCTCAAAGGTTGAGACGACCAGCAACTGCGCCGGAGCCGTCTCCGCGACCGACGGGGACATCCTGCTCGTCAAGGTCGGCGGCGACCTCACCGCCACCGTCCGCGCCAGCGACGGCCGGATCGTGGACATCCTTGTGACCGGCGGGATCGATATCGCCCCCGGCAGTTCCTCCAGTATCCGCTCAAAGGAAGGCGCGAGCCGCATCACCTGCGCCACCATCTCCTCCCAGACTACGATCTCGCTGATTGCCGACAACGGCACGGGCGCGCTCGGACTGCTCAAGGTTAGCTCCGGTGGCATCCCCAATGGCTGCCATGTCCACGTCAAGTCGCTCACGCTGCCCGATACCGGCAGCGAGTCCGGCATCATCGTGAACGGCGACATGAACGGGCTCATCACCATCCAGAACGGTGGCACCGTCTCGCAGCCCATCTGGATCGGCGGCTCGCTAGGCAGCAACGGCGTCATCGGGTACTACTACGAGTTTGGCCTGACCAACCAGATCATCATCAATGGGGACGACGTCGGTGGCACATGGTCGGGCAATGTGAGGATGGATTACGACGACGATGAGGGCGGCGCATACAACATCACGCCGAAGCCGTATTACCCCGGCGCGTCGAGCACCTACGGCGGCGGGGCCGTCGGGCTGGCGACCTTCCACTTGTACGACGACGACTGCCAGCCCGTGAACGGCGGGTCGCACGCCTTCACCGGGACCACGACGGTCGTCCTCAGTTTCTACGGGCCCATCGGGTGGGACACGAACTACACCGACCCCGTGGCCGTGTCGTACCGGCTCGCGGGCACGTCGACGTGGGTGCCGCTGCCGGGGACCGACTTCTCGTGCCAGGTCTCGGGGCGGTTCCTCACCGTGACCGCGATCACCAACTGGGACTTCGCCGACGACTTTGACTACCGGATCGAGTCCGTCGACGGCGCGCTCTACAGCCAGGTCCCCTCGACCCCGGACGTTGATTTCACCTACACCATCAGCGGGCAGTGAGGTTCCATCCTGCCGGTGGCCGGAGCGGAAACGGGCGTGGCATGGGTAAGCCGCCTTGGGCTTACCCGTGGGGAAGACTCACGGGCAACGAAGCGTTGCCCATGCCACCCACGGGCAACGGAGCGATTGCGACGGGCAGCGGCCGCCTACGCTTCCCGCTTCCCAATTTCCGGGAGGCCCCATGCCCCTGCCGACGCTCTCGAACCTGCCGCACCACGAGGTGGTGCCGATCCTCGATTTCGGCGGGCAGACCGCGCAACTGATCGCCCGCCGCGTGCGCGAGGCCGGGGCGTTCTCGATGCTCGTGGACCCGATGACCCCCGCCGCGGACCTGAGGGCCCTGCACCCCAAGGGCCTGATCCTCTCCGGCGGGCCGGCGAGCGTCTACGACACGGGCGCCCCGCGCTGCGACCCCGCGATCTTCGACCTGGGCCTGCCCATCCTGGGCATCTGCTACGGGATGCAACTGGCGTGCCAAGTGCTCGGGGCGAAGGTCGAGCGTGCCGCGCACCGCGAGTTCGGGCGCGCCACGCTCACCGTCACGGACCGCACCGGGCTTCTCGGCGCCATCCCGGAACGCACCACCGTCTGGATGTCGCACGGCGACCAGGTGACGGGCCTGGACCGCGCCCAACTCCAGGCGGTGGCCACCACGCCCACCTGCCCGTACGCCGCCGTCCGCTCGACCGGGCCGGGCCTGCGGTTCTACGGCGTGCAGTTCCACCCGGAGGTGACGCACACGCCGCACGGCGTGGACATCCTGCAGAACTTCGTGTACGAGGTGTGCGGGTGCGAGGGCACCTGGAGGATGTCGGACTTCGCGGAGACCGCGACGCATCGGATCCGCGAGACCGTCGGGCAGGGGCGCGTGATCTGCGGGCTCTCCGGCGGGGTCGATTCATCGGTCGCGGCGGCGCTCATCCACCGCGCGATCGGGCAGCGGCTGACCTGCGTGTTCGTGGACACCGGGCTGCTGCGCAAGAGCGAGCGCGACCTTGTCGAGACCACCTTCCGGGACCACTTCAGCATCGACCTGCGGGTGATCGACGCCTCGAAGGAGTTTCTCTCCGACCTGAAGGGCGTCACCGACCCGCAGGAGAAGCGCCGCCGCATCGGGCACCGGTTCATCGACGTCTTCAAGCAGGCCGCCCGGGACATCAAGGGGGCCGAGTTCCTGGCCCAGGGCACGCTGTACCCGGACGTGATCGAGTCCGGGCATGGGCACTCCGGCCAGGCCGCGGGCATCAAACTGCACCACAACGTCGGCGGGCTGCCGGAGCAACTGGGCTTCACGCTGGTGGAGCCGCTGCGCGACCTGTTCAAGGACGAGGTGCGCACGCTCGGGCAGGTGCTCGGGCTGCCGGACCAGATCATCTGGCGTCACCCGTTCCCGGGCCCGGGCCTCGCGGTGCGCGTGCTGGGCGAGGTGACGAAGGAACGCCTGGACATCGTGCGCGAGGCCGACGAGATCCTCCTCGAAGAAATCGTGGCGGCGAACCTCTACCGCAGCACGAGCCAGGTCTTCGCCGTGCTGCTGCCCGTGCGCTCCGTCGGTGTGATGGGCGACGGGAGGACCTACGACAACCCGATCGCGATCCGCGCCGTCGAGACCCAGGACTTCATGACCGCCGACTGGGCCCGGATCCCCTACGCCGTCCTCTCCACCATCAGCAGCCGCATCATCAACGAGGTCCGCGGCGTCAACCGCGTGGTCTACGACATCTCCAGCAAGCCGCCGGCGACGATCGAGTGGGAGTGACCCGGTCATACCCGACGCGACCGTGAGGGATCGACCAGAAGTCCGCGGTCACGGCGTGCTCATTACTGGAACGGGAAGACCGGGTGCTGGGGATGCCGCGGGCCGGTGCCGCTCACAAAAAAACACGAGCCCCGACCAAACGACTCGGCCGGGGCCCGGGTGGATAGAAAGCGAGTTTTAGGCGCGCGCCCGGCGCCTCCGCAGCGCCGCCAGCCCCGCCATCCCGAGCACGGCGGCCGCGCCGGGGGCCGGGACGAGCGTGATGTTCATCCCGCCGTCGAACACCGTGACCCACATGCCCTGCGGACCGAACGCCTCGCGCCCGCGGTGCGTCAGCACGATCTGGTCGCCCGCGTCGAGCATGATGCTCGTGAACTCGAGCGGGATCACGATTTCCTCTTCGAAGGACGGCGCCGGCGTCGGCTTGGCGTACGTCTGCGCCAGCAGCGGCGAGGTGATGCCGGAGGACGCGTCGTACAGGCCGAGCATCAGGTCCACGTCCACGGGCATGCCGATGCCGCCGTTGCCCGTCCAGCGCAGACGCAGCGATCCTGTCACGTCAACGGCGGTGCCGTCGCCAAGAGGGTTGTTCCACGTCACCATCGGCACGGAATCGAACGTGGACGTGTGCAGGTTGTGGATGAACCGGTCCTGCATGATCGGCGGGCTCTTGTCGTCCCCTGTGGTCCACGCGCCCACGCCTGTGTTCCACCACTGAGGGTCCCACGTCAGGGGCGTTCGCGGCTGGTCATACCACGCTCCGGCCGACCCCAGCGCGCTGCCGGAAACGCTCTCATAGCCCCAGACGTCGGCCCCGCCGGGCCCCGGTCCGGGGTTGCCGACGGACGTGCCCGCCACGGTCCCGGGCGTCCAGTTCAGGGCGCGATTCCAGACCTGGGCCGAGGCGGCTCCAGCCGCGACCAGGCTTCCCAAGCCCACCAGAACGGCAACACGTTTCTCGCGCATCGGCATCTCTCGCTTCCCTTCCCAAGGCCCGCCAAAGGGAAACATGCCACACGGATTCCCAGACGCCACCGAGAACGGCAAATCCACCCCTAGAAATCCGGCCAGGCCTCAACTCGGAACACGTTGCCGCCGGCGGATGTCAAAGTGGGGAACCTGCAGGCCGACCGTGCTGGCTCAAACTGCGGTACTATCGCGGCCGATGCATCCCCAACGCCCGGTTCTTGTGCTCTGTGATGGGGGCTTGCCTGGGTTGGCATCGTGCGCCGCAGCCGCCAGCGACCGGGCCCCGGGATCGCAGGGGCGTCCACCCCCGGCCATTCTGGCGTTTCCGGGCCCCGGCGACCGGAACCTCTCGCACGCGGCGGCTCTTCGGCAGGCCGAAGCCTACGGCTTGGCGGTTCTGGATCCCGGACCGCACCCTGGGGTGGCTGGGGTGGGAGCGCTCTCTGGCGAACTGCTGGCCGCGGCACAGGCGGCAAGGGATGCCCGGCTCGACGCGGTCGTCTGGCCGGTCCACGCCGGGCCGGGGCCGGAGCCCGATCTTGACGCCCTGGCGGAGGCCGTCGATCGGGCCCTGCTGGTGTCCGGCCTGGCCTCGCTCGGCCGATGGTCGCGGAGCGTCGAGGTGCTGACGCCCTATGTGGACCTGATCGACGAGCAGATCGCGGACCTGGCGCTGGACATGGACCTGCCGGTATGGACGTGCTGGTGGTGGGGCGACGCGCCGGGGCCCGAGGCGGCCCGCGAGCGCGACCGCTGGATGCCGGTGCTGGCCAGGCAGGGCTGGGTGGACCGGCGCACCCTCGCAACGGTCCGCGTAGCCTCTGTCACGAGCGGGGCCACGCCCCGGAGGAGTTGACCCTTGCGTACAACCCAATGGGCGGCGGCGTGCATGGCGGCGCTGCTGACGTGCGCCGCAGCGGCGCAGGACGACCGCGCGATACCGACCCTGCTCCTGACCGGCGCCAGCAACCATAACTGGCGGTACACCAGCCGCGTGCACGAAGACACGCTCGAGGCCACCAGACACTTCGACGTCACGATCTCCGACGATCCGGCCACGACCCTGGCCGATGCCCAGGGGCTGAAGCGCTACCGATTGATCGTGCTGGACTACAACAGCGACCGGCGATGGCCCGAGGCAGCGGAGAAGAACCTGGTTGACGCCGTCCGCGGCGGGACGGGGCTCGTGGCGATCCATTCCGCGAACAACGCGTTTCCGGGCTGGACAGACTACGAGGCGATGCTCGGGCTGATGTGGCGCGACGGGGCCGGGCACGGGAGGTTCCACCCGTTCGCGGTGCGGTATGTGGATGTCGAGCACCCGGTGACACGGGGCCTGCCCGACATGGCCCAGCATCCCGACGAGTTGTACCACGGGCTCACCAATCCGCAGAAGGTGAAGATCAGGTATCTGGCGACCGCCTTCAGCGATGCGGAGACCGGGGGCACCCAGCAGGACGAGGCGATGGCGATCGCCGTCCAGTTCGGGAGCGGGCGCGTCTTCGCCACGCCGCTCGGACATGTGTGGGAGCACGCGGAGGACACGAAGGCGTCGATCAGCGACCCGCAGTTCAAGACCCTTCTCTGCCGCGGCGCGGAGTGGGCGGCTACGGGGGCCGTGACGCAGGGGATCGAGTGGGAGGACGTGCGATCGCACAACACGCTCACGCCGCAGGAGATGGAAGCGGGCTGGGCGCTGCTCTTCCCCGGCTCCGACACCGCCGCGTGGCGCGGGTACCAGGAGAAGGACTTTCCATCGTCGGGCTGGGTCGTTGAGGGGGACACCCTGCACCATCCGGCGGGCACCAGCGGCCCGGACCTGATCACGCGCGAGCAGTTCGCGGACTTCGAGTTCGCGTGCCAGTGGAAGGTCGCGCCCGGCGGCAACAGCGGCATCATGTACCGCGTGGGTGAGACCGAGGGGGCGTCCTACCAGACGGGCCCGGAGATGCAGGTGCTGGACAACGAGCGGCACCCGGATGCCAAGAGCACCAGGACCAGCGCCGGGGCCCTGTACGGACTGGTGGCGTGCGGCCTGGACGTGGTGCGCCCCGCGGGACAGTGGAACTCGGTGAAGATCGTGGTGCGAGGCAACCACGTCGAGCACTGGATGAACGGCTGGAAGGTGGCGGAGGTCGAACTCAACTCGCCGCAGTGGGATGCGCTCATCAAGGGCACGAAGTTTGAACCGTGGAAGGACTTCGGGCGTCTTCCCAAGGGGCACATCGCGCTCCAGAACCACGGCGACGACGTGTGGTACCGGGACCTGCGGATCCGCACGCTTCCGACCAGGTAGGGAACCGGCGGCAGCCCCGCTGGTATAGTTTGGGGCATGGGGGGTGGCCCAAGGAGAGGCGCATGCGAGCGAGCCCGGGTGGCATGGGCAACGCTTCGTTGCCCGTGAGCGTTCCGAGCACGACGGGTCCGGCGCCCGGTCCGGGGCGGCCGGGCACCCCCGCGTTCACGCTCATTGAACTGCTCGTTGTCATCGCGATCATCTCGATGCTCATCGGCATCCTGCTGCCGGCGCTGGGGCAGGCCCGGAAGACCGCGCGGCAACTCAAGTGCCAGACCCAGGTCCGCGGCATCCTCCAGTCCTTCGTCATCTGGGGCCAGAACAACAGCGACGACTACCCCCTGCCCAGCCGGCTGGACAAGGCGGATGCGACCGTCATGGCCCCCATGGGCAGCGTTGTGGGCGAGAACTTCATGAAGGACAACACCGGGAACATCTTTTCCCTGATGGTGTTCAACGGGTTCGTGCCGACGGAGATGTTCCGCTGCATCTCCGAGCCGAACTTCCAGGTTGTCAAGGACGACGCCTACGAGACGTACCAGCCGCAGCGCGCCGTGGATCCCGTCAACGCGCTGTGGGACCCGGGATTCGCGGGCGTCATCAACGAGACGGGTACGGCGTGCGGCCTGGGGCGCCGCAGCACCAACTCCAACGTCTCGTACGCCCACACGCCGCCGTTCGGCAAGCGCCGCGCCGTGTGGAAGGCCACCTACGCGACGACCGAGGCCGTTCTCTGCGACCGGGGACCGCTCTACGGCGGATCATCGGGGGCATGGGACCTGGCGCCGGGCCCGTTCGGGGAGAACTCCGCCACGCTCAGGACGCACGGCAACGGGAAGCGCTGGGCCGGCAACCTCGGGTTCAACGACGGGCGCGTGACATTCGAGCAGGAGCCGGACCCGCCCGGCCTGACCTGGGTCTTCAAGGGGCTCCCCCCGGCCACGCGGTACCAACTCGACAACATCTTCGTCAACGAGAACGACGACAACGGCTCTCTGGAGAGCGAGGGCCAGCCCGGGCTCAACGGCAACGTCTTCCTCCGCACCTACTACAACGTGCTGGACAGCGGCGCAGGCAACCATGCCGGGGCGTACATCACGCCGCGGTGGGACTGATGGGGCGAAGGCGGCCCTTCGTGGTCGGCCTTCCCCTTCCCCACGGAATCCCGCTCGCTCACGCTCGGGGCTCGTTCTATCCTGTGCCCATCGCATGGATATCAAACCAACGATCCTCGAAGGCATCGGGAACACGCCGCTGGTCCGCCTGAACAAGGTGGTGCCCCAGGGGGCCGCGACCGTCCTCGCCAAGTGCGAGTACATGAACCCAACCGGGTCCATCAAGGACCGTATGGCCGCGTACATCCTGGATGAGGCCGCCCGAGCCGGACGCATCCGGCCCGGGTGCACCATCGTCGAGAATACCAGCGGCAACACGGGTCTGGGCGTTGCCATGTGGGCGGCGGTCAAGGGCTACCGGTGCGTGTTCACCATGCCCGACAAGATGAGCGCCGAGAAGATCAACATGCTCAAGGCCTTCGGGGCGGAGGTGGTCATCACGCCCACCGACGTGCCCGGCGACAGCCCGCAGCACTATGTCGAGACGGCCAAGCGGATCGCCCGGGAGACGCCCGGGGCGTTCTACGTCAACCAGTACCACAACCCGCTGAACATCGACGCCCACGAGGCGGCCACGGGGCCGGAGATCTGGGCCCAGACCGAGGGCAGGTTCGACATGTTCGTCGGCGGCACGGGCACCGGCGGCACGGTCAGCGGCGTCGGGCGGTTCCTGAAGAAGAAGGCCCCCCGGGTGAGGGTGGTCGGCGTGGACCCCATCGGCTCCGTCCACTACCACTACTTCTACACCAAGACGCTCGCCACGCCGCACGTCTACAAGGTGGAGGGCATCGGCGAGGACATCCTGTGCAACGCCATGGACTTCTCCGTCGTCGACGAGATGCGCCAGGTGAACGACAAGGAGTCGTTCGGCATGGCCCGCCGACTGGTCCGGGAGGAGGGCCTGTTCTGCGGCGGGTCATCGGGCTCCATCGTGCACGCCGCGGTGCAACTGGCCAGGGAACTGGGCCCCGGTAAGACCATCGTGACGGTGCTGCCCGACGCGGCCACCAGGTACACGACCAAGTACCTCTCCGACGCATGGATGCGCGACCACGGGTTCCTGTCGTCGGACCGCGACCTGGGCCTGGTGGAGGACCTGCTCAGAACCCATCCCAAGAAGGTCATCGCCGCGAAGGAATCCGACACGATCCAGCACATCGTGAACCTTTTCAAGACGCACGGCGTCTCGCAGGTGCCGATCGCGGGGGACGAGGGGCTGCCCGGGTTCATCGTGCACGAGGTGGACGTGCTCCGCGGCCTCCAGGCGGGCGAGGTGGACGCCTCTTCGCCGGCCCGTACCGTCGCCCACCCCATCGGGGGCCTGATCTACCCGAAGGCCCGCATCGAGGAACTGTTCCGCATCTTCGAGACGGACCAGGTGGGCGTGGTCGTGGACCAGAACCGGATTGTCGGCATCGTGTCGAAGATCGACGTGCTCGACTTCCTGACGCACAAGCGCGCCTAGCGGAGCGGGGGGAAGAAAGGGGGAGAGAGACGTGGGCCTGATCGAGCGGCAGTCCGGCGAGTTCGACGGCTCCGGCCCCGAGCGGGCGATCCCGGTGGAGAGCGTCGCCGACGAGTACCGGTGGGTGCTGCTCCACCTGCCGGGCTTCGGCCTGCAGAAGCAGTCGGTCGTGCGGGTGGACGGGACGTTCTACGACCGGATGGACCTGCGGGACGGGCAGGGGCAGGAGCGGCAGGTGTACTTCAGGATCGACAGGTTCTCTCCGCCCACATGATCGTCAACCTCTACAAGCACCGCGGCTACATCTGGCGCACCGGCGTGGCGGAGGTGCGTCACCACTACGCCGGATCGGCCCTGGGCATGTTCTGGAACATCCTCCAGCCGCTCTGCATGATCCTGGTGCTGACGATCATCTTCACCACGGTCTTCAACCGTCCCGACACCGACAACGTGCCCTACGTCGTGTACCTGTGCAGCGCGATGCTCCCCTGGACCGCCTTCGGCGAATGCCTGACGCGCGGGGCCCAGTCCTTCATCGCCAACGCCACCTACCTGCGGAAACTGCCCATCCCCGAGCAGGTCTTCGTTGCGCAGTCCGCGGTCGGTTCGCTGATCCACCTCGGGATCAACTACGGCCTGCTGATCATCGTGGCGCTCATCGCCCACTGCACCCCGACGTGGCACTGGCTGCTCCTGCCGGTCCCGCTGTCGCTGCTGATTGCCCTGGGCTTCGGTTTCGGCGTCGGGCTGGGCACTGTCAACGCCTTCATCCGCGACGTGGGGTCGTTCCTGCCCTTTGTCCTGCAGATCGGCTTCTGGTTCTACCCCATCGTCTACAACCCCGCGAAACTCCCGCCGGTCATGCAGGTGGTGATCCGGTGCAACCCCGTCTACCCGTTCCTGGAATCGATCCGCGGCCTGTTCCTGCACGCCCAGGTCCCCTCGCCGGGCCTCTGGCTCGGGATGGTCGCCTGGTGCATGGCGTCCTCGGCGATCGGTTACATGATCCTCCGCAAACTGCGGTCGGAACTGCGGGACGTGATCTAGGCGCGCGACCCCTTGGCGGCCGGGCCGCGGACGTCCGCGGCCGCACCAAAGACGCCCCAGTTGTCGCGCAGGCGCTCATCGCGCTTGAACGAATACCAGGCCCCGTCCTTGTGCCCGTGGGCCCTGATCCGGTCCGCGACCGTCACGCTGCCGGCAACATAGAACACGGGGCCGGCGCGCGTGAGGTTGACAAAGACGTAGGCGTGGGATGGTGCGCGGAGCGCCCGCGCCTGCGGGCTCAGCAGCCAGAAGTCGGCGGACCCCTGGTTCGTCTTGACCTGAACGCTGAACGCGGCCGTGCAACCCTGGTTCGTCACCAGGAGGTCGGCCGCCCGTTCGCTGCGGTTTGTCAGGGAGGCGATGAAGCCCCGCCCGGACAACTCCGCCGCGACCAGGTACACGCCCTGCATCCCGGACCCGTGCCTGTGGAGTTTCGTCATTGTTTTCCCTCAAACCAGTTCGTCGCGATCCGTGAATCCACCCTGATGGGCACCGCGAACGCCATGCAGTTCTCCATGCGCTCCACGATCAGCGCCCGCGCGTCCTCCGCCACCCCCTCCGGTGCCTCGAACACCAGTTCGTCGTGGATCTGCAGGAGCATCCTGACCTCCCGGAGGGCCGCGTCTTCCGCGTCCTGTGCCCGTGCGCCCCCGTGCATGCCCCAATACGCGTGCTCGCTCAGGCGCCCGTGCAGGTCCACCATCGCCACCTTGATCAGGTCCGCCGCGGAGCCCTGCACGACGCTGTTGATGGCGATGCGCTCGGCCTGGGCCCGCACGGACGGATTGCGGTCGTCGATGCCGCTCACCGGCCGCCGGCGCCTCAGGATGGTTTCCACATACCCGTACCTCCGCGCCTGGGCGATGCACTCCTCCAGGAACGTGGTGATCCCGGCGAAGCGCCGCTTGTACCCGGTGATGATCTCTTCCGCCCGCGCCGTGGGCACCTTCAGCCGCCGCGCCAGCCCGTAGGGCGTGATGCCGTACACGATCCCGAAGTTGATCATCTTCGCCCCGGCCCGCTGCTCGCGCGTCACCTCGCCCGGCGCGACCCCGGCGATCTGGGCCGCCACCGCGGTGTGGATGTCCTCGTCCCGCTCGAACGCCTGGATCAGCGCCGCGTCGCGCGACAGGTGGGCCAGGATCCGCAGTTCGATCTGCGAGTAGTCGGCGCTGATCAGCACGCGCCCGGGCGGGGCGATGAAGGCGCGGCGGATCTCACGCCCGATGTCGCTGCGGATCGGGATGTTCTGCAGGTTCGGGTCGCTGGAGGCCAGCCGCCCGGTCGCGGCCCCGGTCTGGTGGAAACTCGTGTGGATCCGTCCCGTCGCGGGGTTGATCTCCTCCTTCAGGGCCACGAGGTAGGTCCCGACCAGTTTCGTCAGTTGCCGGTACTCGACGATCAGCCCGGGAATGGGCGTGCCCACGTCGGGGTCGCCCGCGAGTTTCTCCAGCACCTCGATGTCGGTCGAGTGCCCGGTCTTGGTCTTCTTGGCGGACCTGAGCCCGAGCCCCGGCTCCTCCGCGTCCGGCCTGTTGAAGAGCGCGGCCGCCAACTGCTTCGGCGAATCGGGGTTGAACGTCCTCCCGATCGCCGCGCGGGAGTGCTCCGTGATCTCCTTGGACAGCGACTCGATCCGCCCCGCGAGCCGCGACCGCTGCCGGTCCAGTTCCGCCGGGTCCACCAGGATGCCGTTCCACTCCAGTTCCGCCAGCACCTCCACCAGCGGCAACTCCACACGCTCCCAAAGGTCCCACATCGACAACGCCCGCAGCCGCGGCAGCATGTGGCTGCGCAGTTGCAGCGACAC
Source organism: Phycisphaerales bacterium (assembly GCA_020849105.1). Classification (GTDB taxonomy): domain Bacteria; phylum Planctomycetota; class Phycisphaerae; order Phycisphaerales; family UBA1924; genus JADLGW01. The sequence goes on from JADLGW010000021.1 coordinate 62,726, forward strand.
GTCCGCGTCCTCCGCGGCGTACTCCGTCGCGCTCCCCAGCGGCACCCGGTCAAACGTCTTCTGCTCCCTGCCGGACCCGATGAGTTCGGAGATGGGGATATTGGTCCGCTTCAGCAGCGCCAGCGACAACGCGTCGAGCCCGTGCCCGGAACGGGCGGCGTCGATCAGGAAACTCGCCACCATCGAGTCGCACCCCGGCCACGGCGTGCCGCCCCCTGTCCCGCTGCCCCGCTGCCGCGCGTTCTCGCTCGGCGCCAGCCCGCGCAGTTCGATGCCGTGCCGCCGCAGCACGAGCACGTCGAACTTCACGTTGTGCCCGCACTTGGGCACGGCCGGGTCCGAGAGCGCCGGGCCGAGGATGGACACCACCGTCGCCTCGTCCATGTGTTCGCCCGGGTCGGGCGACCGCACGGGGATGTAGAACCCCTCGCCGGGCTGCACCGCAATGCTGATCCCGCACAGCGCGGCCCGCATGGGCGAGAGGCCGGTGGTCTCGGTATCCACCGCAACCACCTCGGCGTCTCTCATCCGCGCGACAAGCGCCCGCAACTCCTCCGGCCTCTTCACGCAGTGGTAGCGCCCGGACTGGGCCCGCACCGGCTCCGCGGCGTACGCGGTGTCAAAGAGCCCGCCCGGCGGTGGGGGTGGCCCGCCGGTTCGCGCCGGCTCCTCTTGGCCCCCACCGCCCCGGCGGCGGAGGTGGTCCACCGCGGGGCCGGGTGCCCCGCCGCCGGGCGAATCTCCGCCGTCGCCCAGCAGCCCCCTCACCTCTTCCTGGTACCGGTTGAACCCGAGTTCCCGCAGGATCGGCAGCAGTTCCGCCAGCCGCAGGCGGTCCGTGCTCGCGTCCTCCAGGTTGAACCCGATCGGCACGTCGCACCGGAGCGTCACGAGTTGTCTCGACAGCGGCAGCATCGCGGCCGCCCCGCGCAGGTTCTCGCCGCGCTTGCCCCCGATCTCCCCGGCCCGGGCCATCAGGTTGTCCAGCGACCCGTACTCCCGCAGCAGCAGCGCCGCGGTCTTGTCGCCCACCCCGGGCACGCCCGGCACGTTGTCCACCGCGTCGCCCATGAGCGCCAGCATGTCGACGACCTGCGACGGCGACAGGCCCGTGTCGGCCCGCAGGTGCTCCTCGTCGATGAGCAGGTCCGTGTGCACGTCGTACAGCCCGACGCGCCCGCTCGGGCCCGTGCCCTCCAGCAGTTGCTTCAGGTCCTTGTCCTTCGAGACGATCCGGATGCGCAGGTCCGGGTGCGACTCCCTGAGCGTGCGGACCAGCGTCCCGATCACGTCGTCGGCCTCGTACCCCGCCGCGCCCAGCACCGGCACCCCGATCGCCTCCAGCAGTTGCAGGCACCGCCCGACCTGCGGGAACAGGTCGCCCGGCGGCTCCGGCCGGTTGGCCTTGTACTCCGGGTACAGGCCGCTGCGGAAGGTCTCCGTGTCCCCGGACACGTCGATCGTGACCACCAGGTAGTCGGGCCTCCCGCCCGACTCCGCCATCCGCTTCTCCTGCCCCCGCAGCAGTTTCAGCAGCATCCCCACGAAGCCGAACGTCATGTTCGTCGGCTCCTTGGTCACCGGGCTGCTCATCGGCGTCCGGATCGCGTGGTACGCCCGGAAGAACTGCGCGTACCCGTCGATGATGTACAGCGTCGGCATCTGGACCAAAGCCTACCGCCGGCCTCACCCCGGGGGCAGCCGCGTCGCCGCCCGTTCGGTGTCCCGCTCCAGGTGCCCGGCGCCGAGCAGCCAGACAATCCCGGAAATCAGGATCGCCCCGGACACGGACTGGAACGCCAGGTTCATGTTGCCCAGCGGCAGCGCCGGGGTCTTCGTCGCGTCGCTGATCGCCCCGATGATCAGCGGGCTGATCGCGTCGCCGAACAGGTGGATGACCAGGATCGTGATCGCGTACGCCGACGCCCGGATCGACGGATGGATCACGTTCGCGGGGATCGTGTTCACCGGCCCGATGTTCAGGAACATGAAGAACACCGCCAGGAACATCATCGCCCAGGCGTAGGGGAACGGCGTGTACAGGACGCCCAGGAAGAGCGGGAAGGCCACGAGCATCCCGGCCCCCGACACGATGAAGTACGCGCCGCGCACCCGGGGACGCAGCCAGTCCCCCAGCCACCCGCCCGCCATCGTCGCGCTCAGCCCCGCCACCACCGTGATCAACCCGAACCATGTGTTGACCTCGTCGAGCGTCCCCGCCCGCCGGTACTCGCTCACATACTTGGGCATCCAGAACGACACCCCGCCGATCGCGAACGTCGAGATCGTGTACCCTATGGTGCACAGCACGAACGACGGCGTCCGCGCCATCGTCATGTAGTCCGACCACCGCGGCTTGCGCGACGCCGCGGCGGTGCGGGCCGGTTCCCGCTGCAGGAAGCACAGCAGCCCCAGCAACAGGCCCGGGGCGACGACCGCGTAGAAGGGCAGCCGCCACCCGCCGATGGTGTTCAACCAACCGCCGATCATGAACCCCATCGCGCTGCCCACGGGGATCGCCAGGTAGAAGAACGACAGGATCCGGGCACGCCGGTCGATCGGGTACATGTCGGCCAGCAGCGTGGGCGCGATCGGCCCGTACGCGGCCTCCCCGACCCCGACCATCATCCGCGTCAGCAGCAGCATGGCGAACGACGCCGCCAGGCCCGATCCGCCGCTGGCAAGGCTCCACAGCACCACGCCGATCCCGACGATCGCCCACCGCCGCCACCGGTCCCCCAGCCACCCGAACAGCGGCGCGATGAGCATGTAGGACACGAGGAACGCGGTCTGGAGCCAGCCCGTCTTGGTGTCGGCGTCCTGCTTCTCGGCCGCGGTCCGGAACAGGTCCGCCTGCATCGGCGTCACCACGGCGGCCAGGATGTACCGGTCGATGTAGTTGAAGAGATTGATCGCCAGCAGCAGCGCCAGCGCCCGCCCGGCCCCGGGGAGCGCCCGCGATGGGCCGGCGTTCTCACTGGGCGTCGCGGACATGGGGCGGGAGGATAGGGAGTGGAAGCGGTGGATGGCGGTTCGGCGCGTGCGCCTCGCGCCACCGTGCCCTCGTCTACACCTCCACAATCATCTCCACCTCCACGGGCGCTCCCAGCGGCAGCGCCACGCTGCCCACGGCCGCCCGCGCGTGGCGGCCGGCATCGCCGAACACCTCCACCAGCAACTCGCTCGCTCCGTTGGCAACCTGCGGCTGCTGCGTGAACCCCGGCTGCGAGCACACGAACACCCCGACCCGCACCACCTGCCGCACGGCCGCGAGCGTCCCGGCTTCCGCCCGGATCACCGCCAGGGCGTTGAGCACACACTGCCGGGCGCACGCCCGGCCCTGCTCGATGCTCACGGGGTCCGGGATGGCACCGGTGGCGAGCATCTTTCCGGAGAGCATGGGAACCTGCCCGCTGATGTACAGCAGGTTCCCAGCCCGGCGGCACGCGATGTACGCGGCCACGGGCTTCGGCGGCTCAGGCAGGGTGAGGCCTAGGGCAGCCAGGCGGTATTCGGGGGTGCCGGCGGCAGAATGGGTGGGCGCGGGTGACGGCGGGTTGGTCATTTCATGCTCCTTCGGGGTGAAAATCCGGCATAAACCCTGCCCGAAATCCGATAATTCTACGGAAACCTGCAACCCCGCCTCTTGACAGGCGGACAGGAGACTGTACTCTTTGGTGTCGCGCGACACTGGCGACGTGTGGACGCATCACTTGATTGGCGTTCTTATCGGCGGGATAACGCCCCGCCGGCACTGCTCACCGCAGTCCACACGCACGCCGACATCTCGGTTGCCCGGCGGCAAATGCCCAGTCCCCTGTTTCAGTGGGGAGCGGCAGGGCCGGCCCGGGCGTGCAGTCGGCTTGCCGGCCGCTGAGCCGCGTGGGTGAACCCAATCGGCATTGCAAGCAGTGGCCGATGCGAGCCATGAGACCGGGTTTCGTGGCTCCCGGGGCGTGTGCCCCGGGGTGCGTGGATTCATCTTTTCTTTCGGAGATCACAATGAAGAACCGTAAAGGCTTCACGCTGATCGAGCTGCTGGTGGTGATTGCGATCATCGCCCTGCTGATCGGCATCCTGCTCCCGGCACTGGGCAAGGCCCGCCAGAGCGCCCGTCAACTCAAGGACCAGACCCAGGTCCGCGGCATCCTGCAGGGCATGGTCGTCTGGGCCCAGAACAACGGGGACAACTACCCGCTGCCCAGCGTCGTGGACAAGGCCAACCAGACCATCAACAGCACCCCGACCACCGTGGTCGATAAGGACATCACCCGCAACATCTTCTCCCTCATGATCTTCAACGGGTTCGTGCCGGTGGAGATGTTCGTGAGCCCCGCCGAGTCCAACGGCGGTGTCAACATCATGACGGGCTACCAGACGGACCGTCCGTCCGGCACGGCCGTTGTGGACAAGGGCCTGTGGGACCCGAAGTACCGCGGCGCCGCGACCGATGCGCTCATCGCCGGTGAACCCGCGACCAACGTCGGCACCTCCAACAACTCCTACGCCCACTCCCCGACGGTCGGCAAGCGCCGCGCCAAGTGGGGCAACACCTTCAACTCGACGGAGGCCGTGCTGGCCAACCGCGGCCCGTTCTACACCCCGAACGGCTCCGGCAACTCCCTGACCTGGGAACTGCCCAACGGCTCGCCCTTCGGCACGGGCTCCAACACCCTGCTCATCCACGGCAGCCGCACCAAGTGGGAGGGCCAGGTCGGCTACAACGACAACCACGTTGACTTCGCCCTTCAGCCCGACCCGGAGGGGCTGACCTTCACGTTCACCGCCCTGCCCGCCGGGCAGCGCACCCAGCGCGACAACATCTTCGTCAACGAGAGCGACCTCGGCCGCAACGCCACCAGCGGCACCTCGCCCTACAGCAACCCGACGCCGGCCGGCGACCCGGGCAAGGCGACGGACACCGAGGCGGGCTCCAACAGCAACTGCTACCTGCGCCCCTACAGCAAGATGAGCCAGACCAGCGGCGCCGTCAAGTACACGATGGAAGCCTGGGTTGACTGAGTCACATGTGCCGCGGATGGCCGCGGCGGTCCGAACCGAGCCGGGCCCGCACTCGTGCGGGCCCGGCTCCTTTTTGTCCTTCGGGCGCCATGATCCACCAAACACGTTCTCCGGTCCGGCGTCTTCAGCAGCGGGTAGCGGCTCGGGTGTTCAGGATCCGGCGCTCCGTAGTGCTCGGCGATCGTTGATCGAACCAGGACGCGGGGCGGTGGGTCGCGGCACTCGCTATCGTGACCCGATGCCGCGACCCGTCACCCTGTTCACAGGCCAGTGGGCCGACCTGCCGCTCGAAGTCCTCGCGGGCAAGGCCGCGGGCTTCGGCTACGACGGCCTCGAACTGGCCTGCTGGGGCGGCCACTTCGACGTGCGGCAGGCAGCCGCGGACGACGGGTACTGCCGGTCGCGCCGGGACATCCTGAGAGCCCGCGGCCTGTCGTGCTGGGCGATCAGCAACCACCTTGTCGGACAGGCGGTGTGCGACCCCATCGACGACCGCCACCGGGCCATCCTCCCGGCGCACGTCTGGGGCGACGGCGAGCCGGAGGGCGTCCGCCGGCGCGCCGCGCAGGAGATGATCGACACCGCACGGGCCGCGGCGAGATTCGGCGTGAAGGTGGTGTGCGGCTTTACCGGCAGCAGCGTGTGGCACAAGTTGTACTTCTTCCCGCCGACGGGCGCGGCGGAGATCGACGCGGGGTTTGGGGATTTCGCGCGCCGCTGGACCCCGATCCTGGACGCCTTCGCGGCGGCCGGCGTCGCCTTCGCGCTGGAGGTCCACCCGACGGAGATCGCCTACGACATCCATACCGCCATGCGCGCCCTGGAGGCCGTCCGCGGCCACCCCGCGTTCGGCTTCAACTTCGATCCCAGCCACCTGGTGTGGCAGGGGATCGACCCGGCGAAGTTCGTGGACACCTTTGGCGCCCGCATCTTCCACGTCCACATGAAGGACGCGGCCTGCCGGCCCGACGGCGTGTCGTCCATCCTCGGCTCGCACCTGCCCTTCGGCGACCCCCGCCGCGGCTGGGACTTCCGGTCCGTGGGGCGGGGTGACGTGGACTTTGAGGAGGTCGTCCGGGCGCTGAACCGCGCCCGGTACGCCGGGCCCCTGAGCGTCGAGTGGGAGGACAGCGGCATGAACCGCGAGCACGGGGCGCGGGAGTCGTGCGCTTTCGTCCGCGGGCTGGACTTTGAGCCCGGCGAGCGGGCGTTCGATAGCGCGTTCGAGCGCGCCGAGGGCGCGTGAGGCCATGAACGTGGAGCACGAGAAGCGGGCGCGTTTGACAGCCTTCACCCGCTATGTCCGGCGCCCCCGCATCGCGCCCGGGTCCGGGCAGGCCGCCACGACGGGCGTGGCAACGGGGGACCCGCTGCCCGAGATTGGATGGAATCAGTGAGTCAACCGCTCCGCATGGGCATGGTCGGCGGCGGCAGCGGCGCCTTCATCGGCCCGGTCCACCGCATGGCCGCGGCACTGGAGGGCATCCGGCTCGCCGCGGGTTGCCTCTCCAGCACCCCCGACAAGGCCGCGGCGAGCGGGCGCGAACTGGGCCTTCCCGACGACCGCAACTACCCGAACTGGAAGGCGATGGTGGAGCGTGAGCGGCTGCGTCCGCGTTACGAACGCATCGACTTCGTCACCATCGTCACGCCCAACGACACGCACTACCAGATCGCCCGCGCCTTCGTGGACGCCGGCATCCATGTTGTCGTGGACAAGCCGATGTGCCGCACCGGCGTTGAGGCCGCGGAACTGGCCGGCGCGGTGAAGAAGGCGGGCGTCGCCTGCGCCGTCACATACAACTACGGCGGCTACCCGATGGTGAAGCAGGCCCGCCACATGGTGCGCCAGGGCCTGCTGGGCGCGGTGCGCAAGGCCGTGGTGCGGTACCACCAGGGCTGGCTCGCCTCCGCGGTCGAGAAGCAGGGGCAGAAGCAGGCCGCGTGGCGCACCGAGCCCGGGCGCGCCGGCGCCGGGGCGATCGGCGACATCGGCACGCACGCGGAGAACCTGCTCGCCGCGATCACCGGGCTCCGCATCGCCTCCGTGTGCGCCGACCTGGCCACCTTTGTCCCGGGCCGGCGCGTGGACGACGACGCGAGCATCCTCCTCCGCCTCGCCGATCCCGCGGCGAAGGCGGCGGCGCCGGTCCAGCCCCGCGGCGTCATCAGCGCCTGCCAGGTCGCGGCCGGGCTTGAGAACGACCTGTCCATCGAGGTGTTCGGAGAGAAGGGCTCGCTCGCATGGCGGCAGGAGGAGCCGGAAACACTGATCCACCGCCCCGACGGGCAGCCGGTGCAGGTCCTCCGCCGCGGCCAGCCCTGCCTGTGCGACGCCGCAAGGGCGGCCAGCCGCCTTCCGCCGGGGCACCCCGAGGGGTTCATCGAGGCGCTGGCGAATGTCTACCGTGCTGCCGCAAGGGCAATCGTCGCCGGAGCCGATGGGCCGCTGGAGCACGACTATCCGGGTGTCGAGGACGGCCAGCGCGGCGTCCGGTTTGTGGAGGCGGTGCTCCGGAGCGCCGCGGACCAGTCCCGGTGGACGGCCGTCGGCTGACCTATTGGTCGGACCCCTGGTTTCCCAGCAGCGGGATCTGCCGTGTCAGCAGGAAGTTGGTCCCACGCCGGAAGTCGGCGACCAGATTCTCACCCTCATTCCTGGCGGGCGTCTGGATCGCCTCCTCCGTGACGCGCTTCAGCGGAGCCGTGATATCGTGCCACAACCCCGCCAGCCTGAGGCCGCCGAGCAGGTTTCCCGGCTCCGCCTCCTCCCCGCCCGGTGCCGGCAGCGGACCCCTGGCGATCGGCGACCCGGGCCGGGTGCTCGCCGGAGGCGCCAGCATCGCGTACACCCCGACCAGCGCGCACACGGCCAGGATCCCCGCCATCACCAGGTGCAGGGACGAGAACGGCCGGTGCGCCGGCGCGGCCCGCCCGCGCGACGCCCGCCGCACGGCCTCCAGCGTGCGCTCACGGGCCCCCGGAGCCGGGTCGCTCCAGCCGGGGGTGCTCCGGCGCAGCGCCTCGTGGACCATCACCAGCCGGTCGTGGCCGGTGGGAGGGAAGGAGGGGCGGGGCGGCGGGTCCGCCGCCCGGTCGAGCGCCTGTGAAACACGCCACTGCCGAATCAGCCGGATGATCACGCTGACCTCCTGTCATCGACCGCGCCCGTTTCGTCATCGCCCAGCCGCTCCGCCAGCGCCCGCCGCGCCCGGAACAGCGTGACCCGCACCGCGACGCTCGTCTTCCCCAGCACCCGGGCGATGTCCCCGATCGGCATGTCCTCGACATAGCGGAGCCACACCGCCGCCCTCTGGTCTTCACCCAGCACCTCATCAACCGCCCGCCAGACCCGGCTGCCCCGCTCGTGCCCCTCCGACACCGCGTGCGCATCCGGGGCCGTGGTCCGTGCCGGGAGCGACGCCGCCCGGCGCGTGTCGCGCCCCAGGCCCCGCCGGTGCGATGACGCGAGGCGAGCGGCGATCGTGAACAGCCACGTGGAGAAGGTGCGCCGCGGGTCGTAGGTCTCGATGCGCCGCCAGGCCCGCACAAACGTCTCCTGGGTCAGGTCCTCCGCGTCCGCAGCCGTGGGCACACGCCGCAGGAGGAAGTTGTACAACCGCCGCTCGAATCGCCCGACCAGGGCCGCGAAACAGGCGGACGATCCCCGCTGCACCCGGCGCGCGAGATCCTCCGCGGAAAGATCGCCAAGGGCGGGCTCTGCCGCGAGGGTGGTCATGGGCGCGGGGGCTCTACCGTCCGCCTTCGACCGTGGTGCCGGGCACAGCGCCGCCATCCCCATCCTTCCGATGCGCCGCGGGCCCCCTCCCGTCGCCTTCCCGGCGGAGCCCGCGCACGGCCGCGGCGGCGTCGCAGGAGAGGTCCACCGTCACGGTGCGCCCCGTGCTGGACAGTTTGATCGAGTTGCAGAGTTCAAGGAGACCCGGGTCGGCCTGTGCCGCCAGGCGTCCGAACGCCAGCAACCCCTGGGCCCCCTGGGTCACCGCCCTGGCGTGCTCGTCGGAATCGGCCGTCAGCGCCACATGCGCGTACATCCTTCCCGCTGACTCGCCGGCGTCGATCAGCAGCGTGTCGACAAACTTGACAAACGTCGTCGCCGCCTTCTCGCGTACCGCGTCGGGAACCCCCTTGCTGTGCACAAACAGGACCGAACCGGAGCCCGGTGCCGGTTCACCATCAGGCCGGTGCGCCGCCCCGCCGTCCACCACGCGGAGGCCGTCCACCAGCCGCTGCATCGTGTCCGCCAGGAACAGGATGCGCCCACCCCCGTCCGCCCCATCGCTGCGCACCGTGGCGTAGTGATTCTGGCCGTCCGCCTTCCATGTGTGGAAGACGATGCCGTCCTCCTCGGCGGCCCGGTAGGACTGCCTGGCCTTCACCCGGTTGATGGCCGTGTCCATCGCGGGCGACGACGAGATGATGACCATCCCCTCCTCCGGCCTGGCCCGGGAGCCATAGACCGTGACGCTCCGGATGTCGTGAATCGGGTCGAGCCCGATCTGGCTCTCGACCCTGCCCAGTTTGGCCTGAAGTTCCTTCGGTGGGTGGGCCAGGAACTTCCCCAGGCCGGAGCCGGCCACCGCTTCCATGTCGATGTGGATCACCCACTCGGCGTCGGCCGCGACCCAGGCGGGGTTCAGCGGACCCGCGGCCAGCACCGGGGTCGAGATCAGGCAGATTGCGGCGAGCATCCTCATGGCTTCTCTCTGGCCCGGTCCCACGTCACCCGGGTATCCCTTGTACCCCCCCGACCGGCCTGTCGTTACGGGTTCCAGCCGCGCGGCACGCCTCCGGCGCGGCCCATGACGGAGTCTACTGGCCCTGCGCCAGGGAATACCCCCGCTGCCCATCGAAGTTGCGCAGGAGGCCGTAGGAAGCGATGGTGAAGGATTCACCCAGACGGGAGAGGAGGGCGAGGGCGGGCGCCTGGTCCGCGGCCGTCGCGCCCGGCCGCAGTTCGAACCTTGCCCTGTAGTAATCCACCACCTCGGTGAACACCGAGCCGGTCGGCCACACCTGGGTCCCGCGGCTGGAGAGCATGGAAAGGCGGAACGGCGAGCCCTCGGCACGGGGGCCCAGGCGGGCCGCAAGTTCGGCCGGTGTCATATCCGTCTCCACATACACGTCGAGCCCGGCGATCTCCGTTTTCATCGAGGCGAACGTCGAGATCCGCGGATTGTCGCCCGGCTTCGCCGGGGGCGTGAACGATGCGCGTGCCTGCTCCGGCACCGGGCACGGAGGGACGGTCTTCGGCGACTCCCCGAGCCGGTCCGCAACCTGGCGTACGAACTCGATCGTGGGCAGTGCCGGGTGCGCCCGGTCCCCGAAGTCCCCCGTGCGCACCCCCTGTTCCAGGGCCGAGACCAGCGCGTTCTCGATCTGCGCCGCCTGGTGGGCCAGGCCCACATGCCGCAGGAGCATCAGGCCCGACAGCAGCACCGCCGTCGGGTTCGCGATCCCCTTGCCCATGATGTCGGGGGCCGTGCCGTGGACCGCCTCGAAGATGCTGATGAGCCGCCCGACGTTGGCGCTGGGCGCGAACCCGAGACCCCCGACGAGGCCCGCCGCCAGGTCCGACACGATGTCGCCCTGGAGGTTTGTCAGCACGATCATTTCGAACTGCTGCGGGCGGATCACCAGGTTCATGCACAGGGCATCGATGATCATGTCCCCGGCCGCCAGGTCCGGGTACTCGCGGGCGACACTGCGGAAACGATCCAGGAACAGGCCGTCGGTCATCTTCATGATGTTGGCCTTGTGCCCGCAGGTCACACTCCTGAGCCCGATCCGGCGGGCGGTCTCGAAGGCAAAGCGGTGCACCTGGTCCGACCCCGGGGCGGAGATCAGCCGCTTGCACTCGACCACGTCCGGCGTCAATCGCTGCTCCACCCCGCCGTATGTGTCCTCCACGTTCTCCCGGACGACGTAGAAGTTCACCGGAAGCCCGGCCTTCGTGTAGACCGTCGGCACCCCGGGAAAGTTCCGTACATGCCGCAGGTTGGCGAACGCGCCCCACATCTTGCGGGCCGTCACGTTGATCGATTTCCCGCCCCCGCCCTTGGGTGTCTCCATCGGGCCCTTGAACAGCAGCCCGCACGATTCGACGGTCCGGATCGCCTCGTCCGTCATGCCGCGGCTGTTGCCACGCTCAAACACGCCGCGTCCCATCTCGACCGGCACAAAGTGGATCTGTTCCAGCACACCCGCGATGCGGAACAGTTCCAGCGTGGCGTCCACAATCTCGGGGCCGATACCGTCGCCCCGTGCCAGGGCGATCTGAACTTGCGGGCGCATGAACGTCTCCTAAAGCGGCCTATGACAATAGGTTGCGCGGCCCGTCAGTACGCGCGACCGCTCGGCTGAGCCGATCCAGGATCGCCACCCACAACTCCGCATCTGCCGACCCCGTGGGTGGCCGTTCCACGGCGATCAGGCTGGGCATGAGGGCATCGGCCTCGCGCAGAGCCGCGTACAACCGTGCGGCGTACGCCGCGGCCGCGCCGGGCAAGGGGAGGACGACGTGGGGCGGCGGGGCTGTGCGGCCCGAGTGGGTGAGGATGGCGGTCGTGGCGGTGCGCGACAGGATCCGCGGCCAATCGGCGGAATCAAAGAGGACAGCCGGCGTTGCCGGTGCATAGTGCGATGGGAGTTGTCCAGGGGCAGGGAGAGGCTCCGCCATCCCGGGGCGGCCGCCGGCCGGCGACTCCTGGCCCCTCCCGGGCTGCCACGGAGTGGCGGGGTATCCAAGAACGGCCTCGATCTGCGACGCTGTGATGAGCCCGGGGCGGAGGATGCGAGGTGCTCCGGCAAGCGAAAGGACCGTGGACTCGATCCCGGCTCGGCAGGGCCCGCCGTCGAGAACCAGAACATCCTGCGGCCGGAACGATGCGGAGACGTGGGCCGCGGCGGTGGGAGAGACCCGTCCCGAGGGGTTTGCGCTCGGCCCCACCAGCGGTCCGCCGAACTCACCGAGCAGCGCGAGCGCGAGCGGGTGGTCCGGGGCCCGCACCGCCACGTTGTCGCCGCCGCCGGTGATCGCCGGCAGCACACGGTCGGCCTTCGGCAGCACAATCGTCAGGGGCCCGGGCCAAAGCGCCGCCGCCAACCGTTCCGCCGCGTCCGGCCACCGCCGCACCAGGCCACGAGCCGCCGCCGCGCCGGCCACGTGCAGGATGAGGGGATTCGACGCCGGCCTCCCTTTGAGCGAAAAGACCCGGGCGATCGCCGCCGCATTCATGGCGTCCGCGCCGAGGCCGTACACCGTCTCCGTCGGGAACGCAACGATGCCGCCCCGGCGCAGCCGCTCGACCGCTGCCCTGATTCGCTCGGACGTGGACACGCCGAAGGGTAGTGGCGTCGATCTCAGGCCCGGATGCGTGCCAGAGCCGCCGCGAGCACCTCTGCCTCCGTGATCCGTTCCATGATCGCCCGGCCCGCCGCGTCGTCCTTGTGGTCCAGGTGGTCCGCCGGCGTCACATGCTGGACGACATCCGCCTCCCGCTTGTACGGCCCGACCCGATCGACTCGCGTCGGGCCGAAGAGCGCGACGATCGGCCGGTCAAACCCGACCGCCATGTGCAGCGCGGCGGAGTCGCACGCCACCACGAGCGACGCCCCCTCGATCACCGCCATGAGTGTGGCGACGGAGGTGGCGCCCAGCAGGTCCACCAGCCGCGGCTCGTTCTTCGCGTGACCGAGCAGCGCCCCGCACTGGTCCCGCTCGCCGGTACTGCCGACAAGGATCACGGAGAGCCCCCGCTCCAGCAGCCCCCGGGCCACGGCCGCAAATCGTTCATCCGGCCAGCGTTTTCCGGGCCACCGGCTTGTCGGGGCGATCACGGCGTATGGGCTGCCGGCCCATTCCCGTGCCGCCAGCCACTGCCGCGCCGCGACCCCCGGGTTCAGCCGAAGATCGGGGACGGGCTGAACCCCGCTCGCCCGCAGCAGTGCCAGCATCCGGTCCACCGTGTGCATGTCCCGTGGCACGTCGTGACGCTCGTTCAGGCCCAGCCAGCCCAACTCCCTTGCGTCGGCGTACCCAACTCGGCGTGGGGCGCGCGTGGCCCACGCGAATGCGCCGCTCCGGGCCAGGCCCTGGAAGTCGTAGACCAGGTCATACCCGCTTCCCCTCAGGTCCTTCAGGAACCCGCCCAATCTGCCCGGCTTCCCCCGGAGCACCTCCCGCCCCATCGGTCCCCGTGCGAACGGCACGACCGCTGTCACGTCGGGGTGGAATCGCACCGCATCGGCGAAACTGTCCTGGACCAGCCAGTCGATCCGCGCCGCCGGATAGGTCTGACGCAGGCTCACCGCCGCCGGCACCGACCGGCACACGTCGCCCAGCGCGCTGGGCCTAATAATGAGGATTCGCTCGGGTCGGATGGCTTGGGGAGGGGTGGCCATGAAAGCCGCGCGGCCCGTAACCGAACCAACCCGCGCGATCTATAAGATAGCGGCCGCGTCCGGGCGACTCGTGCGGCGTCCGCCCGCGGCATAACCAAGGGGTCCTGAGAATGAACATCGGCGTGCGGGGGCGTGTGTGGGTTGTGGCGGCCGGGCTCCTCGCGTCGGCGGGCCTGGCCCTCGGGCAGAACGCCGGGACCACGGTGCTGGTTGTAGAGCGGGCCGCGGCCGGCGACTTCCTCGTCGACGCCAAGGACCAGGGCCTTGCCCGTGCGTTCGGGATGCTGCCCGCCCGCCTGGGCGAGTTGCCCCGCGAGATTCCGAACTTCCCGCCGGAGGCGACGGGGATGATCAACATCCTGCTCGCGGCCGCGTCGCACCCGGCGTCGCTCGCGGTGCGATATGACGCGGACAATCCCAGCGGCGCCGCGTTCGGGTACGGCCTGGTCGCCAGCGTGAAGACGGCGACCCGTGAGGAAGCGGAGGCGATGCAGAGCCGGGTGAGCGCGCTGCTGGCGTCCCACAACGCCCCGACCGAGGCGAACCTGAACTGGGCAACGATGGCGGACATCGCGACGCCCGCCGGGCCGGTCACGTTCGGCCCGCGCGAGGTCAAGCCCGGGCAGTGGAACTGGCAGATCATCTTCGGAAACGTGGCGAACCCGGACTTTGCCGCGGCCACGCTCCCGGAACCCGCCAAGGGAATGAAGACGCTGATCCAGGGCCGGCTGGACTTTGCGGGCCTGACCCCGATCTTCGACATGGCCGAGGGGATGGTCGGCGGGAGCAACCCGCAGGCCGACGAGTTCTTCAAGGGCATGCGCGAAGCGGGGATGGTCGGCGATGATGCCGTGAAGGTTCGCTTCCAGGTCGGGTACACCGACGAGGATTCACGGTCCATCACGGTGTGGGAGGGTGCCAGGCAGCACATGAAGGCTTGGCATATGACCGAGACGCCCCTGACCAAGGGGGAACTGGCGGCGATCCCCGCGGACCCGACCTTCGCGTTCCTGGCCAAGGGCGACCTTGCCTGGTTGCAGGACATGATGGACAACATCGCGGCCCAGCAGCCGCAGGCCGAGGAGGGGTTCAACCAGTTCAAGCAGGCGACCGGCGTGGACCTCCGGAATGACATCTTCGGTACGCTGGGCGGGGCCCTGGGCGCATACGCCTCCGACGCGACCGGCGGCGGGTCGCTCGGTTCCATCGTTGCCCTCATCAGTTTCAAGGACCGCCCCGCATTCATGGCGGCGAGCGAGAAACTCCGCAACTTCGCCAACTCCATGGCGGACCAGGCGCCCTTGGGGCCGGGGTACATCCGAGTGACGCCGTGGAAGGACGGCGAGACCGACCTTGTCAGCCTCCGCTTCCCGGGGCTCCCGGTCCCGCTGGAACTGACCTATGCCGCGACAAAGGAATGGCTCGTTGTCGGCCTGACGCCGCAGGGTGTGATCGCCGCGGCGCGGCAGGCCAGCGGGAAGGGTGATGCTGGGCTCGGGAGCGGAGAGGGCTTCCGCGCCGGCCTCCCGAAGGGTCACGAACTCGTGAGTGTCTCGTACTTCGACACCTCCCGTGCCATGAAGTGCGGCTTCCCGATCATCTCCCTGCTCGGTTCCGCGCTCTCCAACGCGGTCCGCTCGCCCGGCGACGCGGGGCGCGACCCGGGGCTGGTCGTCCCGACGTTCGGCGAACTGGCCAAGGGCGCCCGACCGCAGGTCCGGGCCTCCTACTGGCGCGACAACGATCTCGTCACCGAGACCCGTGGCGACCGCTCCCTGCTGGTCAACGCCGCGGCCGGTGCCGGAGTCGTGACCCAGGTGGCGCCGCTGGTGGCCATCCCGGCGCTCATCGCCGCGGGAGAGGAACGCCATCGCGAGATGGGCTTGCTCGGCGCGTCGCCCCAGGCGTGGGCCCTCGCGGCATTCCCGACCACATTTGTCCCGAGCGCCCCGAGCCCCGCGATGCTCGGCCTGGCGATATCGGGGGCACGCCTCGTCCAACCGCAGGTTGAGGGGGTTGCACGGTAAGCAGGTCCAGCCACTTCCTGGAGAACACCGCGGCCGCGATCAGGCTTGCCTTCTTCGCGGCGGCGGTGTTCCTGTCCGGCGCCGCCGCGGCACAGCCCGCGTTTCCGCCGGGCTCGCTGATGTGGATCAGGGCGGACGACCTTCGGGGCCTGTCGGGCGAGCCCGCCGCGGCCCTCTTGGGCGATGGGGTTTCCCGCGCCATCACCGCGCTGATCGGTGACGCGGGAACGGGCAGGACGATGGGTTCGCTTGCGGCGGAGGCCACGCGGCAGGGTCGGCCGTGGTCGCTGTGCATCGTGGAGTACGCCGCGGAGCAGGGGGCTGCTTCCCGCCGGATTGAACGTCTGTCCGCGTACTTCCGCGTCGATGCGCCGGCGGACGGCGGGGCATTCGCGTCAGCCCTGCCCCGGCCACCTGGTGAAAAGGAGACCTTCCTGGTCGCGCCGGGACGAGAGGCAATCGGTTACGACCGCGCGGAGCCGTGGCAGCGCATCGAGTGGGGCCGGTGGGGGGGCGAGTTGAGGGTCGGGTTTGGCGCCGGCTCTCTGGCACGCAGTCTCACGGGCGCGGATCCGGCCGCCGGCGACTGGTCGCCCTGCGAGGCCGCGCTCGTGCCCGGCGGACGGTCGGTCGTCACCGTTTGGCTTGATCTGAACGCGCTCCGTCGCGCCATGCCCGACGAGTTTACCGAGACGCCCGTGGGCCGCGTCCTTGCTGCGTGCCGGGTGTCTAGTGGCCGCGGGCTGTTGCTGTCCGTCGCGCACTCCGCCGCGGCGGACACACAGCGCCCCGCGCTGTACGCGGCCTCGCTCACCTGGTCGTCACGCGGCGAACCGCTCGATGTCGCCCACCGCATTGACCTGACCGAGACGGCGTGGCCCGCCGATCTCCCGCCCGCTCCCGCGGGCTCGGGCTGGGTCATGGCCATCCGCTCCGGGTGGGGCGACTGGATCGAGGCGCTGCTCCATGCCTGGGTCTATTCCGGAAGCGATCGCCAGCAGGTCGGCCGCGCCGCCCGGCGCACGTCGTGGATGCGTGACCGGGGTGTAGCGCTCGCCGGCCTGATCCGGGCATCCGGGCCTTACGTCGTGCTCTCCGGAGGTGAGCACGGCCCCGAGGCCCGCTGCGCCCTGAGCGGCGGTGCAGACCGGTTCCGTGGGAGCGCCGCCGGCGTCTTCAACTTCCTGGGGCCGACCATCCGGCCCGATCCCGACCGGCACCTCTGGCGATGGACCCTGGACCACAGCGCATTGGAATGGGGCGACGAATCCGGGAACCTGATCGTCCGTCCCGTTGTGGTGGATCCGGCCCCGGCGTTCAGCGCCCATTGAACCACCCTACCCGTTCTTCCCGATAACCAGCCTGCGGGGGCGGTGCGCGCCCCCGATCCAGCCATGGACAAAACGCAAAAAACCCGCCCTGACAAGGCAGACAAGCCGGCCGAGCCGTCTCCCGGGCTGGGTGCGGCGGTCAGGGGCACATGGCAACTCCCGGCCCTGGGGCTCGCCACGGCCCTCCTTCTCGCGGGCGTCGCCGCGGCGGTCCTTATCAAGCCCAAGCCCGACTACACCGGGCAACTTGCCGAAGTCGCCCGCCTGATCGATCGGGAGCAGTACCGGCAGGCCCTGGAACTCCTCAACGGTCGCATCCTTCCGTACCTGGATGCCGGCGCCCTCCCGAAGGAGTTCGCCCCGCAGTTCCACCTGCTGCGGGGGCGTGCCATCTACCTCGGACAGAAAGAGGCAGGCATCAACCTGCCGGTCAACCACGAGAACATCGTGGCGGAATACCTGGACGGCGAGCAGGCCGGTGCCGTGCTGGACGCCCGCGATACCTACTTCCTGGGTGATACCTACATCGCGCTCGGAAAACTGGATCGCGCCAAGGTACGACTCGAGCAGCTGCCGGAGTCCGAGCACCTGCGGCGGGGCCAACTCCTGAAGCGGATGATCGACGCCCGCATGGACGTGCCCGCACCGGACGTGGTCGCCACGCTCGCCCTCCTCGGCGAGTTTCTGAAGGACCCGGAACTCGGGATCTCCGACAAGGCCTGGGCTCTGGCCCGACAGGGGAACCTGCTTGTCCGTCAGGGCTATGCCGATGAGGCGATCGCCAAACTCCTTCGATCGATGCCCGGCATGATGCAGGCTGGCCCCGTGGCCCTTGGGGAACTCTACCTGCTGCTGGGCCGGGCCTACCTGGACCGTGACGCCCCCATCGAGGCCGCCAAGGCCCTGGAACAGGCCGCCACGCTCCTCCCGGAGGCGGACTCCAGGCGTGGAACGGCGATGGTCCTGCTGGCCCGCATCGAGGCTGACACCCGTGATGGGCTGGAGGAGGCCCGGCACAAGTTCGCGGCCGTGGCCGAGCAGTACGAAGACACGCCCGCTCGACTGCCCGCCCTTCTTGGGCTTGCGGAGGTTGAGGCCGGGCTGGGCGACCATGAGGCCGCGCTGACGGCCTACCAGGACCTGGTGCACGCGATGGAGGAGGGCCGCAAGCACCCCGACGTGAGCCCCGCCATCGTGACCCGGAGCCTTCTGGATCGTCACCAGGACCGCCTGAGTTCCGGGGACAGCGGCGTGTCTCTGCGGTATGCCGAACTCGCCGAGCGGCTGTACCCGGCTGGTGCCGCCCCACCGGAGGTGCTCCTGGCGATCGCCGAGTCTGCCCGCGCGGAAGCCCAGGGGCTGCTCCCCACGGGTGATGCGGCATCGCACCTCGTGGACCTTCGGCAACTGGACCCCGCAACCCGGGAGTCCGCCCGCAGCCACTTTGTGCAAGCCGGGCAGTACTTCCAGCGTTACGCCGGCGCCGTCATCGCGACCGACAACGACGCCTACGGGCGTGCGCTCTGGGCCGCCGCCGATTCCTTCGACTGCGCCGGAGATCAGGACGCCGCCATCCCGCTCTTTGCCGACTACGCCAGGGGATTCCCCGGTGACCGCAGGCAGCCCGAGGCCGCGTTCCGCATGGCCCAAGCCCAGGAGGCACGGAGCGACCTGGAGACCGCGCAGCGGGTGTACCGGGCGCTCCTGGACGGGACGTACGGCCCGCCCGGCCCCTACACGGATGCCAGTTATGTGCCACTTGCGCGCACGCTCCTGGCCAACACCGCTCCCGAAGATGATGAGGAGGCGGAGAACCTGCTCAAGTCCGTCGTGAGCGGGAAGATCGGCGGGGCCGACAGCGCCAACTACCACGATGCGCTGGTCGAACTGGCCCGGCTGCACTACCGCAACAAGCAGTACCCGGACGCCATCGAACGGCTCCAGGAGGCGGTCACCCGCTACCCATCGGACCCGGATATCGACGGCCTGCGCTATATCCTGGCCGACGCCGGTCGCCTGGAGGCCGCCTCCATCGCCGAGGCCCTTCGCCAGCCCATGCCCGACGACCAGAAGCGGGCACTCGAGGAGACCCGGGCGGAGCGCCTCCGCACCGCCCAGGCGCTCTTTGAGCGGGTCCGCGAGTCGATCCGGGGCATGGACCCTCGCCGGACCGACGATCTGCAGAGACTCCAGATGCGCAACGCCACGTTCTATGTCGGCGACTGCGCGTTCGAACTCGGGCTGTACGACGAGGCGATCCGGCGCTACGACGCGGCCCGTGAGGCCTACCCGCGGGACCCCGCCTCGCTCGTTGCCCTGGTCCAGATCGTCAACTGCTACATGGCCCAGGGCGACCTGAAGAGGGCCGCCACAGCCAACGAGCGGGCCCGCCGCTTCTACGCGGGGCTCCCGGATGACGCCTGGAACGATCCCAATCTTCCCATGAGCCGGGCCGACTGGCAGCGATGGCTCGACTCCCTGGCACAACTTGCGCCTCCCGCTGGGGAAACCGCGCCCGACATGCCGAAGAAAGCATCCGCCGCGGCGGGTGAGGGCCAGGAGGGCCCGTAGCGCCGCGCGAGCCACCGGCGGAGCCGGAACGGGATGGTCACGGATGGCCGCGCACGAACCCAAGACCGATGCCGCGTGCCTGGCCGGGCTGCTGGAGCGTCAGCACGAGGTGGTCGCCGCGCTCACGGACCTGAGCCGCCGGCAGGGCGAGCGGATCGATGCCGGGGACGACGACGGCATCCTGTCCATCCTGGCCGAACGCCAGCCGCTGGTCGAAGAGTTCTCCGCCCTCTCGGCCCGGCTGCTCCCCTATCGCGCCGCCTGGGAACGGCACCTTTCCACCCTGGCGCCCGCCCAGCGGGAGCAGGTCCATCGCCGAGCGGAACTGGTGTCATCGCTCGCGGCCGCGCTCGCCGCCCGAGACGAGGCGGACCGCCGGCGCCTTGCTGCCCGGCGCGATGAACTGGCGGATGAACTCGCGGCCATGGGCACCCGGCGCGGCGCGATCGCCGCCTACCGGGGCCTTGTGCCCGGTGGGGCGACCTACCAGGACCGGGAGGCGTGATGAACTCCGCCATGCTCCATGCGCCCGCCCATGCCCCCGACGCCCAGCCCGGCGACCTCGCCGACCTGATGCGTGCATTCAACGAGGTCACCGGCAGGCTTCAGGCAACCCATGAATCACTTCGCGGCGAGGTCGCCGGCCTCCAACGCGAACTGCGGGATGCCAACGAGCAACTGGCCCGTTCCCGGCGCCTCGCGGCCCTGGGAGAGATGGCGGCCGGAATCGCCCACGAGGTGCGCAATCCGCTCTCCTCCATCCGGCTCTACGCCCGGATGCTGGAGCAGGACCTGGCGGGCCGTCCCGCCGAAGCGGGTACCGCCGCGAAGATCGTGCAGGCCGTCCGCGGCCTGGATGCGGTGGTCGGCGACGTGCTGATCTTCGCCCGCGAACTGCGGACTCGCCCCGTGCAGATCGAGGCGCGGGCGGCCTTCGCCCGTGCGATCGACGCCTGCACCGGTGAGACCCCGCGCGGCGTCCGCGTCGACCACCGGGATTCGGGGGTTGCCCTCGCGGCCGACCCCGCGCTCCTGCACCAGGCCCTCGTCAACGTCGTTCGCAACGCCCTGGAGGCGATGACGGAGGTTCCGCCGCCGCCGGGAGGACACGTCCTGACGCTGGACGCGTCGTGTGACGCGGCCCGGGGTGGTCGCTGCGCGTGCGTGACCCTCACCGTCACGGACACCGGCCCGGGCGTTGCGCCGGAGGTTGTGGACCGGATGTTCAATCCGTTCTTCACCACCCGCGCCACCGGCACCGGGCTGGGGCTGGCGATTGTCCACCGCATTGTGGACGCCCACGGCGGGTGGGTCTCGGCCAGCGGCCGGACGGGCGGCACCGCGGGCGCTGTGTTCGAACTCTCATTCCCGGCGGCGCAGGATGCGCCCGGGACGCGGCAGGAGGCAGGACGATGAGCACGATCCTCGTGGTGGACGACAAGGAAATGATGCGCGACAGCGTCGGCTCGACGCTGCAGCGCGCGGGCTTCACGGTCGTGACGGCCGCGGGCGGCGAACCGGCCGCGGCGCTGGTCGCCAAGCGCCGCCCGGACGCGGTGGTGACCGACCTGAAGATGCCCGGCGTCTCCGGCCTGGACCTGCTGGAACGGATCCGGGAGATCGACGAGGATCTGCCGGTGGTCATCATGACCGCCTTCGCGGAGGTCGAGTCGGCGGTACGGGCCATGAAACTGGGCGCGTTCGACTACGTCACCAAGCCCTTTGAGGGCGATGAACTGGTCATCACGATCAAGCGAGCGATCAGCCACGCGCGGCTGGTGAAGGAGAACGCCGTCCTGCGCGTCGAGGCGGGCGGCGCGATGGCGGGGGCGGACGCCCCTGCCGGCCCCAGGGGCCTTGACCGACTGATCGGCGCTTCGCCGGCGATGCGCCGCGTGAAGGAGCAGGTCCGCGCCCTGGCCGAATCCCAGGGCACGGTGCTTGTCTACGGCGAATCCGGCACGGGGAAGGAGGTTGTTGCGAGGGCCGTCCACGACCTGAGCCCGCGCTCCGCCGGCGCGTTCCTGGCGGTGAACTGCGCCGCCCTCTCGGAATCGCTGCTGGAGAGCGAACTCTTCGGCCATGAAAAGGGCTCCTTCACGGGTGCGGAGCGCCTCCGCAAGGGGCGCTTCGAACTCGCCGACGGCGGGACGCTCCTGCTCGACGAGGTGAGCGAGGTGGGGCCCGCCACCCAGGCCAAACTCCTCCGCGTCCTCCAGGAGCGGGCCTTCGAGCGCGTCGGATCGAGCCTGCCCATCGGCGTTGATGTCCGCGTCATCGCCACCAGCAACCGCGACCTGCCGCGCGCGGTATCCCGGGGCGACTTCCGCCAGGACCTGTTCTTCCGTCTCAACGTGCTGCCGCTGCACCTGCCGCCGCTGCGCGACCGGGCGGAGGACGTCGCCCCGCTGGCCGAGCACTTCATCACCGCCATCTGCCGGCGCGAGGGGCGAGAGCCCGCCGTGCTCGAGCCCGGCGCGCTCGACCTGCTGCGGGGTTATGCATGGCCCGGGAACGTGCGCGAACTGCAGAACATCTGCGAGCGCGCCGTCGTCCTCTGCGGCCAGGAACGCACGCTCCGTCGCGACCGGATCGAGCCCTGGCTCCTCGGGGCCGCCCCGGCCGTGACGGCGGCGTCCGCCGCGGCGGCGGGCCACCTGAACGGGCACGCGGTGAACGTAGAGCCCAAGCCGGCCCCCGCGGGGGCGGTCGCGACGGAGACGACCCAGGGTGTGCGCAAACTGGAGGACATCGAGCGTGACGTCATCGTGCAGACGCTGCGCGGCTTCAACGGGCACCGGCAGCGCACCGCCCGCGCCCTGGGCATCGGCGTCCGCACCCTCGGTCTCAAACTGAAGAAGTGGAAGGAACTGCGCCTCGTGGCGGAGACGCTCTGACCGGGCGGCGCGGCCGCGGCCCGAGCGGCCACGGGGTTTGGCACTGTGCTTGCGGGAGTCCCTCGGTGTTCCTCTCCGACCTGCTCTCGGCCGACGCCATCCCCGCGCTGGAGATGACCGCGCGCTTCGCCGCGCAGCGTCAGGGCATCCTCGCCCACAACATCGCCAACCTGGAGACCCCGAACTTCCGCCCGGTGGACGCCTCCCCGGCGGAGTTCCAGCGGATGCTCGGGCGCGCGATCGACGACCGCCGCGAGCGGGGCGGCGGCCTGCGGTGGCGCGACTCCCGCGAGGTGGTGCACGCCGGTGGCCGCGACCCCTACGAACTCCGCCTGTCCCCCCGTACCCCGTCCGGCAACGTCCTCTTCCATGACCGCAACAACCGCGACGAGGTGCGGCTGATGCAGGACCTGGTGGAGAACGCCGGCGTCTTCCGGATCGCCACCGACCTGCTCCGCACCCGGTACCAACTCGTGAACAACGCCCTTGGTGAAAGGGTCATCTAGGCCATGTACGGCGCCCTCGACATCTCGGTCAGCGGCATGATCGCCCAGCGCACGCGGCTCGAATCGATCGCCGCCAACCAGGCGAACTGGCAGTCCTACAGCAGGGACGCCGAGGGCAACCCGGTTCCCTACCAGTCTCGCCGCGTCCTGTTCGCGCCGGGAGACCCGACCGCCCGGACGGCCGCGGGCCGCCGCGGCGGCGTCCATGTGGCCCAGATCCAGATCAACAACGCCCCGCCTTCGCTCCGGTACGACCCCTCCAACCCGTTTGCCTATCAGACGGGCGAGCGGAAGGGCTACGTCCCCGTCTCGGACATCAACCCCGTCCTGGAGTCCATCAACGCGATGGAGGCCGCCCGGTCGTACGAGGCCAACATTGCCGCGGCGGAGGTCACCAAGTCGATGATGGCACAATCGTTGCGGTTGCTGGCGTGATGACAGAGCCCCCTACGGAAGTAGGGGGTTGGAACCCGCCGCTGCCGTGGCGGGCTCTGACGGAGCGAAGGATGCCCGACCCACTCGGACTCATTGGAAGCGGCGGGGCGGCCCCCCTCGACCCGCGGCGAGCGCTCGCCGGGGGTGTCGCGCCCGACCCCGCCGGCCCGTCCTTCAGGGACGTGCTGATGAAGAACCTGGTGGAAGTCAACCAGCTGCAGCAGGATGCCAGCAGCGCCATCGAGGACCTGACCGCGGGGAAGCGCACCGACCTTGAGGGTGTCATGATCGCCGTGGAGAAGGCCGACACAGCCTTTCGTGCGGTGCAGGCCATCCGCAACAAGGTGATCCAGGCCTACGAGGAGATCCAGCAGACACGGGTCTGACGGACGCGCGGGGCCGGATCGCCGGGAGACATTGGGCATTCGCGGGGAAGCCGTCGCGCAGGTTCCGCGCTCCGGTCGGCGGCCTTTGCGCGACCTCCGCGGCCCCGAAAACTCCCGCGGCGGCCGCCGCGGGGACCAAAGGTGCCCTTACTGGACCCCCCTCTCCCCGGGCGGCACCGCTCTGAGGTGGGACCGCTCTCCAGAGCGGTCTGAGCCAAGCCACCGGTCTGGAGACCGGTGCCA
>JADLGW010000022.1 GCA_020849105.1 Phycisphaerales bacterium
TGCGGGGGGCGTGAGATGCGGGGGGCAATGAACGCCCGGCGACGAGCGCTCGCGCCACCCAGAAACCGGCGCTCAACCCCGCCGGATCCATGTCCGTCCGATCGCGGGACCAAAGATCAGATGTTCCTACTGTTCATCGCCGCCTCCGCTTCCCTGGTGAACCGCGGGACGCGAGCACCCATGCCGGGTCTTGCACACACGGGGCAGACGGCCTCGGCCCGGAGGATGCGGGCAGGCTACCGCGCCGGCGGGGCCGCGTCAACGGGATTTGGGGCGGCAACCCGTGCTACGGGCGCAGCGCCAGGCGGCAGAGCATCTCGACGCCGGTGGGCAGGGCGTCGTCGTTGAAGTCGAACTCGGGCGTGTGGAGGTTGGGGAAGTGCCTCGGGCCGGGCGGGCGCAGGCCGAGGAAGAAGAAGCACGCGGGCACATGGGCCCCGTAGTAACTGAAGTCCTCGCCGCCCATGGTGGCGTGCTCCGGGACCTGGACGCGGTCCTTCCCGAGCGCATCGCGCGCGACGGTGAGGACGCGGTCGGCTTCCGCCGGGTCGTTGCGCGTGACGGGGTATCCCTCGGACCACTTCACGACGGCCCTGCACCCGTGGGCGGCGGCGGTCTGCCTACATATAAGCATCAGGCGCTCGCGGGCGTGCGTGCGCGTCCCCTCCCGCAGCGTGCGTACGGTGCCGGTGAGGCGCACCGAATCCGGGATGATGTTGTTGGCCGACCCGCCCTCGATGATGCCGATGGTGCAGACGACCGAGTCCAGCGGGCTGACGGCCCTGCTGGCGAGGGTCTGGAGCGCGGTGATGACGTGGGCGGCGGCGACGACCGGATCGCGGCACAGGTGCGGGTAGGCCGCGTGCCCGCCGAAGCCGCGGATTTCGATGTCGATCTCGTCGGTGGCCGCGAGCAGTGGCCCGGGGCGCGTGGCGACCACACCCAGGGGCAACGGCGGCCAGCCGTGGAGCCCGTAGATGCGCCGGACCGGCGCGCCGACACCGCCGCGTCGGGCGCCCCGGAGCGCACCCTGTCGGCACATCCTGTCGGCCCCGGCGCCGCCCTCCTCGGCGGGCTGGAAGATGAGCGTGACGGGGTTCGGGCGCTTGCCCAGGCGCGAGAGGACGCGGGCGGCGCCCAGGAGCATGGTCGTGTGCCCGTCGTGCCCGCAGGCGTGCATGACGCCCGGCGTGCCGGAGGAGTACGCGGCCCCGGTCGCTTCCTGGATGGGCAGCGCGTCCATGTCCGCGCGCAGCGCGACGGTCTGCCCGCCCTTGCGGGTCGCGGGGAGGTGCGCGACAACCCCGGTTCCCGCCAGCCCCGCCTTGAAGTCGATGCCGAGCGCGGCCAGTTCGCGCTGCACGACGCCGCTGGTCCGCTGCTCCTGGTAGGAGAGTTCCGGGTGCCGGTGCAGGTCGCGGCGGAGTTCGCGCAGCGCGGGCAACTCCTTCTTGATGAGGCCTCGCAGCCGGTCGTTGGGCATAGGGAAGCGTAGCAAACGGGCCGCGGGCGTCATCGGGGCGAGCCTGCGAATCCTGTTCGCTCACGCCCAGGGCTCGATAGGATTCCTCGATGCAAGCGGGGACGAGCAGCCGGCGGCGGTTCAGGGACTACCGGGAGAAGCGCAGGGCCGCGGGGTCGGTGGCGCTCGCCGATTCCGGCAAGCCCGACGACAAGCGCCGTCGCTCCCGCACCTTCTTCCAACTCTTTGGCGCATTCTGGGGGCTGCTCCCCGGTCACCGGCGCTGGGTTATCGCATCCCTGGGCACGCTCAGCGTGGCGTCCACGCTGGCGCTGGTCATGCCCGCGTGCACGAAGATCGCGGTCGATTACATCATCCTGGGCAAGCCCTGGCCGGCGTGGGTGACGTCGCATGTGTATCTGCCGCCGTCCCGCTTCACGCAGTTGTGGTACCTGGCGGCGGCGATGATGGGCGTGACGGTCGTCGCCATCATCGTCGGGATGTGGGGGCGCTGGCAGATGACGCGCACGACCAAGCGCGTGCAGGTGTCGCTGCGCCGGCTGGTGTTCGAGCACGCCGTGCGGCTGCCGCTGCACCGGGTGTACCAGATCAGGTCCGGGGGTGTGGCGAGCATCCTGCGGCAGGACGCGGGCGGGGCGGCGGAACTGCTGTTCCACATGATCTATAACCCGTGGAACGCGATCGTGCGTCTGGTCGGGACGCTCGTGATCCTGACGGTGGTGGACTGGCGGATGCTGGTGGGCGGGCTGATCCTGATCCCGACGGTGTGGCTCACGCACAAGACCTGGGTCGCCCGCATCCGGCCGTTGTTCTTCGACATCCGCAGCACCCGCACCGGCATCGACTCCCACGCCACCGAGGCCTTCGGCGGCATGCGCGTCGTCCGCGGCTTCGCCCGCGAGACCGGTGAGAGCGGCCGCTTCGTCCGCGGGAGCCACTTCATGGCCCGCCAGGAGATCCTGACGTGGTGGTGGTCGCGGGGCATCGACATCGCCTGGCAACTCCTCATCCCGCTGGCGACCACGGGCGTGCTGGTCTACGGCGGGACGCAGGTGCTCCGGGGCACGATGACCATCGGCGACGTGATGATGTTCTCCGCGTACCTGCTCATGCTGCTCTCACCCCTGGAGGTGCTGGCGACCAGCGCCACGGAGATGCAGAACACGCTCGCCGGGTTCGACCGCGTGCTGGACGTGCTGGAGGAGCCCCGGGAGTTCCACGGGCAGGCGGGAGGGGTGGCGGTGAACAGGTCCACCGCCCGCGGTGCGCTGCGGCTTGATGACATCTGGTTCACCTACCCCGTGCGCGAGAGCAGGGTGGCACCGGTCTCCGGACCGGTGAAGACGGCAGCACCCCACACCCCGGAGAGCGGCGCCACCCCCCAACCGGTGCTCAGGGGCGTCTCGCTGGACGTCGCCGCAGGGGAGACGATCGCCCTGGTCGGGCCCAGCGGCTCGGGCAAGACCACGCTGTGCAACCTCATCGCCCGCTTCCACGACCCGCAGCGCGGCGTGATCGAACTCGACGGCGTGGACCTGAAGAAGATCGACGTGGCGAGTTACCGACGCCTGCTGGGCATCGTCGAGCAGGACGTCTTCCTCTTCGACGGGTCCGTCGCGGCCAACATCGCGTACGGCAGGCGCGACGCCACGCCCGAGCAGGTGCGGGAGGCCGCACGCTCCGCCAACGCGGGCGAGTTCATCGAGAAACTCGAACGCGGGTACGACACGGTGGTCGGTGAACGCGGCGTCCGCCTCTCCGGCGGGCAGAAGCAGCGACTGGCGATCGCCCGGGCCATCCTGGCCGACCCGCGGATACTCATCCTGGACGAGGCGACGAGCAACCTGGACACCGAGAGCGAGCGGCTGATCCAGCGCAGCCTGTCGCGCCTGATGCGAGGGCGGACCTGCTTCGTCATCGCCCACCGCCTGAGCACCATCCGCCACGCCGACCGCATCGTCGTCCTGGAGGATGGGCGCATCATCGAGACCGGCACCCACGATGAACTCCTGGCCCGCGCCGGACGCTACGCCGAGTTCCTCCGCATCCAGCTCGAGGGCACGCTGACCCCCGAGAAGCCCCGCCCGTCCGCGACGGTGGCGTAGAGGCTCTGGCATTTCTTTCGCGGAACGGACCAAGAGTGGCCGATCCCACTTGATCGGTCGGTTTGTGTTCGGGTATAGTGTTCGCACTTGGAGTTGCCATGGCCGTCAGTTCATCCATCGAGTGGACGCAGGCGACGTGGAACCCGGTGGCCGGCTGCACGCCGGTCTCGCCCGGGTGCCTGAACTGCTACGCGGCGCGGCTGGCGCTGCGGCTGGAGCGGATGGGCGGCAAGGTCGGGCGCAAGTACGCGGGGACCGCCAAGCGGGCGCGGGACGGGCGGCCCGTGTTTGCTGGGCGGATCAACGAAGACCCCGCGTCGCTCGACCTGCCGCGGACGTGGCGGCTGGGGCGGATCATCTTCGTCAACTCGATGAGCGACCTGTTCCACGAGGCCGTGCGCGAGTCGTACATCCGCCGCGTGTTCAAGGTGATGAACGAGTGCCCGCAGCACACGTTCCAGGTGCTCACCAAGCGCCCGGAGATCGCGGCCGACCTGGCCTCATCGCTAACGTGGACGCCCAACATCTGGATGGGCACAAGCGTCGAGAGCGCAAAGTATGTGGACCGCGTGCGCGTGCTTCGGCGGATCGGGGCTCGGGTGCGGTTCCTCTCGTGCGAGCCGCTGCTTGGGCCGCTGCCCGGGCTGGCGCTGGATGGCATCCACTGGGCGATCGTGGGCGGCGAGTCCGGCCCGGGTGCCCGCCCGATGGAGGCCGAGTGGGTCCGCGACATCCGGGACCAGTGCCATGCGGCGGGCACGCACTTCTTCTTCAAGCAGTGGGGCGGCGTCCGCAAGCACGCGACGGGGCGAAAACTGGATGGACGGACGTGGGACGAGCTTCCAAGGGCAAATCATGGCGAAAGACAACTGGCCTGATCTATGCGAGAAGGTGGCGCGGGACGACGGGCTACCGACTCGCGAAGTCGGCGAGTGGTCCCAGGGCAAGCTCTTCTTCTGGAACAAGTACGTTTGTACCACGACCAATGCGATGGTCGGAAATCCCAACTGGAAGGCCGGAGTGTGCTATGTCGACTTGTTCTCAGGGCCCGGCATTTGCACCGTCCGAGAGAGCGGCAAGCGTGTCCCCGGTTCGCCGCTGATCGCCGCGTTCGCGCCGAAACCCTTCACAAAGGTGCTTCTCGTTGAGATGGACCGGACGCTGGCCGACGCGTGTCGTTCACGGCTCGCAATGACGCCCGCGGCGGATCGATTCTCTCTCTTCGAAGGTGATTGCAACGCGTGCGTTCACGACCTCGTAAAGCAGATCCCAAGCCGTTCGCTGACACTCGCGTTCATCGATCCCGAGGCATTGGATGTCCGCTTCGAAACGGTGGGCACGCTCTCGGGCGCCGGCCGGGTTGACTTATTGGTCCTGTTCGCCGATGCGTACGACGTTGTACGAAACGTCGAGATGTACGCCAAGGACCCAAACTCCAATCTCGATCAGATGCTCGGCGCGGACTCTAACTGGCGTACCGCTTGGAACGCGCTGACGAATCGGACTGGCAACAACGTGCGCGAACTCTTCTCAGGCATCTACGTTGATCGACTGAAGAAGCTGGGATACAGAGAGTTTGGAACGAAGACCATCGAGTGCGGGCGCGGTCCGCTCTACAAGCTCATTTACGCATCGAAGCACCCGCGCGGGCTCGACTTCTGGCACAAGGTGCTACAGCGGGACAAGACCGGCCAAGGCGGGCTCTTCGGCCCGGGTTAGCGCTTCTCCTTCTCCTCTTCCTCTTCCGTGTCCCACTCCACGCGCCCCACGGTGCGGCCGATGCGGTGGACCTTGCTGGTGAGTTTGGCGGGGTTCTTGGACTTGTCGATCATCTCCTCGGCGGAGATCATGCCGCGGGAGTAGAGCGACCAGAGGCGGTCGTCGAGCGACGGCATGCCGAACTTCTTGCCCGTCTGGATCATCGAATCGATGCGGAAGGTCTTGTTCTCGCGGATCAGGCTGGCGATGGCGGGCGTGACGACCAGGAACTCGTACGCGGCCACCATCCCCTGCACGTCCACGCACGACAGCAGCGCCTGCGACAGCACGCAGACGAGCGATGTGGACAACTGCACGCGCACCTGGTTCTGCTGCGTCACCGGGAAGGCGTCCACGATGCGGTCGATCGACTTCTTGTGGTCGTGGAAGCACTCGATCGGGTTCTCCATCGAGACGATGTGCCGGTCGAGGTTCATGTTCACATGGTCGATCATCGTGGCCAGCGACGTGGTTTTCCCGGAGCGTGGGCCCCGTGACCAGGAAGAGCCCGCGGGGCGGGTACCGCTCGGGATGTCAACCGGCGTGTACCCTGTGCCCGCGGCTCTGCCATGAAACCTCCCGCACGCGACATCAGCATGAGGATGGACAGCGCGGGGTCCCCGGGTCACGGCGCAGCGCCGCCGGCCGCGGGGCCGGGCGCCCGCCTTTCGCCCGGGGAGTTTTCACAACGCCTGGAGGCGGTCCGCACCTCGCTCTGGTACATCGCCGCGGGGGTGCTCGGAGACCGCTCGGAGGCCGAAGACGCCGTGCAGGAATCCGCGGTGACCGCACTCTCCAAACTCACCGAGTTCGACCCGGCGACCCACTTCGCCGCATGGATGGGACAGATCGTGCGCAACGTCGCCCGCAACTACCTCCACAAACGTCAGCGCCGGCGCACCACCCCCGCCGCCGCCGCGGGCCTCGATACCCCAGCCCCTGCCGCCACGCCCGATGCCGTCCTCACCGCCCGCGGCGATCTCGCCCCCGGGCAGGACGCCTTCGACGACCAGGTGTCCGCCGCGCTCCATCGGCTTGAGGAGACCGCCCGCATCTGCCTGCTCCTGCGCACCCTCGCCGACAAGCCCTACCGGGAGATCGCCTCCATCCTCGGGATCCCGGAGGGCA
The DNA here is from genome assembly GCA_020849105.1 of Phycisphaerales bacterium. Classification (GTDB taxonomy): domain Bacteria; phylum Planctomycetota; class Phycisphaerae; order Phycisphaerales; family UBA1924; genus JADLGW01. Next base: position 6,475 of record JADLGW010000022.1, read on the forward strand.
CCGCCATGAGCCATGTGCACCGCTCCCGCGCCGCCCTCCGCCAGGAACTTGGGGGAGGGCACCGCCGATGAACCACGCCGACCGCCTGGAGCGCTACCTCGATGGCCTGCTGGAACCGGCCGACCGGGCCGAGTTTGAGCGCGACCTCGCCGCCTCGCCCGAACTCCGCGAGCGGGTGGACCTGCAGGCCCGCATCAATGCCGGCCTCCACCGGTTGATGGACCCCGCCCCGCAGGGGGAGCGCGCCCCGGTCACCGCGCGCCGGCTTTGGCGCACCCAGATATGGCTCGCCGCCGCGGCCGCCCTCGCCGCGGCCGTCTTGGGTGTATGGTGGGTCGTCGTGCGCGGGCCCTCCGGCCCCGACCCGCTGGAGGCCGAGTACCACCGGATCGTCGCCGCCGGCTTCACGCCGGAGACTGTCTGCACCGACGACGCCACCTTCCGAGAGTGGGTGAACAACAAGTTCGGTCAGCCGCTCCAGCCCCGGCCCGACCGCGGCCCCGTCCAGTACGTCGGCTGGAACGCCTCGCGCGTGCTCAGCACCTACTCCGGCCTGCTCCTGGCCCGCGTGGACGGCCAACAGGTTGTCGTCCTTATCGATCAGCGATACGCGGAGGACGGGCGCCTTCCCCGCCCCGCCGACCGGGCGCTCCACCAGTTCCGGCGCGTCGTCGGGGGGCTGATCCTGTACGAGATCACGCCGCTGGACCACCCGGCGGTACTCGACTCACTCATGCAGCCGTGACCACCTCCCTGCCAGGTCCGGGCGCCGGCGACCAACAGCCGTGCGTCCTGAGACGGGCGGGGCCGATCCCGTCGAGTCCGCACGTTGCGGGCGATCAGCCCAGCGAGTCGTACAATGAGGGCCATGACCGCCGACCCGATCATCGTCCTGTGCCCGGGCCAGGGGGCCCAGGCCGTTGGCATGGGCAGGGCGTGGTTCGACGCCGCACCCGAGGCCCGCGCCGTCTTTGAATGCGCCGACAAACAACTCGGCAACCGCCTCGGCGCCCCGCTCTCCAGGCTCTGCTTCGACGGGCCCGCCGAACGCCTCAATGAAACGGACGTTTCCCAGCCCGCGCTCTTCGTCACCGGCATCGCCTGCTGGCGCGGCCTGCTCGCCAGATGGGCCATGGGCAACGGAGAGGCCAACCTCGCCGCCGCCGCGGGCCTGTCGCTGGGCGAGTACACCGCCCTGCACCTGGCCGGCGCGTTCTCCTTCGAGGACGGACTGGAACTCGTCACGCTTCGCGGCCGGGCGATGCAGGACGCCGCCATCGCCCAGCCCAGCGGCATGGTCGCCCTGATCGGCGCGGACGAAGCGCAGGCGTCATCGGTGTGCGACGAGGCCCGCGGCACCGAGGTCTTGGTCTGCGCGAACTTCAACGCCCCGGGGCAGGTGGTCCTCTCCGGTCACACGTCCGCATGCCGGCGTGCCGCCGACGCCGCCGCGGCCAGGGGCCTGCGGGCCGCGGTGCTGCCAGTCGCCGGCGCGTTCCACTCCCCGCTCATGGCCCCCGCGGCGGACCGCGTGCGGGCCGCTCTCGCGAGCGTCACGATCAGGGCGCCCCGCTGCCCCGTGCTGTCGAACGTCACCGCCGTCCCCCACGCGGCGGGGCCTCGCGGTACCATGGAACAGGAAATCCGCCGTCTGCTGGTCGATCAACTCACCAGCCCCGTTCGCTGGGAGGGCTGCTGCCGCTGGATCACCGGGAACGCCAGCGGCCAGGCCCACGAACTGGCCCCCGGCGCGACCCTGGCGGGCCTCCAGCGGCGCATCGACAAATCTCTGAAGGTGAACACGCATGACAAGCCGGAATAACACGTTGAGGGTGGCGTGCCTGCTGGGATTGGCCGGGCTGATCGCCGTCACCGGCTGCGAAAAGAAGAAGCCGCCGCCGCCGCCGCCGCCCCCGGTTATCGTCAGGCCGCCGCCGCCGAAGGTGGAGGTCGAGGCCCTGCTCCAGGAACTCAAGAGCGACGCCCGCGTTCAGTTTGCCGAGGCCGCGGCACCGACCGACCGAACCCTTGCCGAAGGGGCGATCCGCCTCGCGGACGCGATCGCACGGGGCGACTCGGCCGCCCTGCGGAAGATGCTGGACCGCGGCGGGCAGCACATCCTGGATGAACTGGTGAACACGGCCGAGTGGGCCGACGAGACCGCCAAGATCGAGGCCGTGCGCATCGCCCAGATGCAGCCGCTCGGCGGCGGGTCCATCGTGACAACCGCGATCCAGGAGCCCGGCGGCGCCTACGTCCTGAACTGGACCGCGGCACAGGTCGGTGATGGCATCGTGTTCTCCCCGCTCACCGCGGCGTCGGGCACCAAGCCCCGGGCGTCGGACTGGGACACGGCGAACGTGCTGTTTTCCGTGCAGGACACCAAGGGCCTGGAGAACGTGTCGCCGGAGGAGGTGCAGAAGGCCCTCGAAGAGGCCGGTGTGGGCAGCGAGCCGGGCAGCAACCCGATGCGCAAGAACACGCCGGGCGGGCCGATCACCATCCCGAATCCCGGCGGCGGAAGCCCCGGCGGCGGCTGAACAAAAAGTCCCGGGTCCTGTGCCCCGGGTTCCGAGCAGGTGTCGCCGCGCTTCTGCGTGAACAACACAGGACGCAGGGCTCAGGATCCAGGACCATGATCGATCGCCGTGTCGCCATCGTGACGGGTGCCAGCCGCGGGATCGGCAGGGCCATCGCGCTGCGACTGGCCGCCGATGGGCGGCACGTCGTGCTCGTCAGCCGTTCGGCCGGGCCGCTGTCGGAGGTGAGGAGCCAGATCGAGCAGGCCGGCGGGGCCGCCTCGGCCGAGCCGGTGGACGTGGCGGACGCCGCGGCCCTGGGCGCGATGGTGGAGCGCGTGGGCGACACCCTCGGGCGCGTGGACGTCCTTGTGAACAACGCCGGGATCACGAAGGACGGCCTGCTCCTCCGCATGAGCACGGAGGACTGGAACGCCGTCATCCAGACCAACCTGACCTCCGCGTTCGCCGCGATCAAGGCGGCGGCCCGGCCGATGATGAAGGGCCGGTGGGGCCGGATCGTGAACATCGGGTCCACCAGCGGCGTGGTGGGCAACGCCGGGCAGGCCAACTACGCCGCGGCCAAGGCCGGGCTGATCGGGCTGACCAAATCCGTGGCGCGGGAACTGGGTGGCAAGGGCATCACCTGCAACTGTGTTTGTCCCGGGTTTGTCGAGACGGACATGACCGCGTCCCTGCCGCAACAGGTCAAGGACGGAGTGCTGAACCTGATGGCGATCAAGCGCCTCGGCGCCCCCGACGACATCGCCGCGGCCGTCGCGTATGTGACGAGCGATGCGGCCGGCTTCCTTACCGGCCAGACCCTGTGCGTGGACGGCGGGCTGACGATGTGCTAACGAGGGGTTCGGGGTCGATGACCCAGACCGGAACAGCACCCCTCCAAGAGTGGGCGGCGGCGGAGCGCGGCAAGGGCGCCGGCGCGGATAGATGTCGTGAACGGCTCACCGCCCGGGGCGCGGGTTTCCGATACATTCCGGGCTGGAGAGTCCGAAGCGGATGGACCTGCTTGCACTCATCGATGGGCTGGGCATTCCGGGCGCGGAGCGGGCGGCCGCGGTGCGCATCTGCGACATCACCGACGACAGCCGCACGGTCGTGCCCGGCACCCTGTTCGTGGCCCGCAAAGGGACGAAGGCGGATGGGCGGCGGTTCATCCCTGCGGCGGTCGGGGCCGGGGCGGTGGCGGTACTGACCGACGACCCCGGGGTGAAGGCTTCGGTGCCGGTGCTGGTGGTGCCCGCCGATCCGGGGCTGGGGGCGGTCGCGGCCGCCGTCGCGGAGCGGTTCTTCGGGTCGCCGACGAGCGGCCTTTCCCTCATCGGGATCACCGGGACCAACGGGAAGACGACGACGGCGCACCTGGTGCATCAGGTGCTGAACTCCTGTGGCGTGCGGTGCGGGCTGATCGGGACGGTGGTGATCGACGACGGGCGAGAGGTCGCCCCGGCCACCCTGACCACGCCCCCCGCGGCGGAACTGTCCCGGACCTTCCGGACGATGGTGGACCACGCCCGCCGGGCCGCCGTGATGGAGGTTTCGAGTCACGCGCTGGACCAGGGGCGGGTGGCGGGGCTGTCGTTCCGGGCCGGGGTGTTCACAAACCTGACGGGCGACCACCTGGACTATCACGGGACGATGGAGGCGTACGCGACGGCCAAGCAGCGGCTGTTCGAGATGCTGCCCGGGGATGGCACGGCGATCGTAAACGCGGAGGATGCGGCGAGCGAGCGGATGGCGCGCGTGTGCGGGGCACCGGTGTGGCGGTGCGCGGTGGACGCGGCTGAGGCTCTGACTGACTGTGAGTGCCGCGGGATCGTGCGGTCTATGACGATGGCGGGCAGCTCGGTGACGATGGTCGGGCCATGGGGTGAGTTTGAGGCCGACCTTCGGCTGCCGGGGCGGCTCAACGTGATGAACGCGCTGCAGGCCGCGGCGGCGTGCCACGCGATCGGCGTGCCCGCGACCGGCCTGAAGCAGGGGCTGGAACGGGCCCAGGCGCCGCCGGGCCGGCTGGAGCCGGTGACCGGGCCGCGGGATCGGTTCGCGGTGTTGGTGGACTATGCGCACACGGATGACGCGCTGCGGAAGGTGCTGGCGGCGCTGCGGCCGATGGTGGGCGCGGGTGGAAGCCTGCGCATCGTGTTCGGGTGCGGTGGGGACCGCGACGCGACCAAGCGGCCCCGGATGGGGGCGGCCGCGGCCGAACTGGCGGACGCGGTGTATGTGACGAGCGATAACCCGAGGCGTGAGGATCCGGACACAATCATCGGGCAGATCCTGGAGGGCATCCCGCGGGCCCGGCGCGCCGGGGTGGTGGTCGAGCCCGGTCGGGCCGCGGCGATCCGGCGGGCCGTGTCGGATGCGCGGCCGGGGGACATCGTGCTGATCGCGGGCAAGGGGCACGAAAAGGAACAACTGATTCCCGATGGCCGCGGGGGCGTGGCGGCGGTGCACTTCGACGACTGCGAGGTGGCACGATCGGCCCTCACCGCTCGGGAGAGCAGTGCCCCCGAGAGCGGCGCCGGTAGGAAGAGCGTGGTGCCGGCATGACATTCTGGTCGCCCGAGGCGCTGCGTGCATCGGTGGGTGGGACCTGGGTCGTGCGCCCGGCCCCGGGGGCCGCGATCGCCGGCCTTTCCATCGATTCGCGCACGCTCAGGGCCGGGCAGGTCTTCCTGGCCATCCGCGGCGACACGCACGACGGTCACGCCCACGTCGCGGCGGCCGCGGGAGCAGGATCGCCGCTGGCGATCATCGAGTCCGACGGACACGCCGGTGCGTTTCCGCCGGGCCTGGGCGTCATCAAGGTGCCCGGCACGCGCCGGGCGCTCCTGCGGCTGGCGGGCGCGTACCGGCGGACCCTGGAGCGGACGCGCGTGATCGGGGTCACCGGCTCCAGCGGGAAGACGACGACGACGCGGCTGATCCATGCGGTGCTGTCGCAGTCGCTGCACGGAACGGTGAGCGTCAAGAGTTTCAATAACAGCATCGGCGTGCCGCTGACGATCCTGGCGGCATCGCCCCGTGATCGGTACCTCGTGTGCGAGATCGGGACGAACGCGCCGGGCGAGGTGGCGGCGCTGGCGGGGGCCGTGCGGCCCGATATCGCGGTGATCGTGAGTGTGGGGCGGGAGCATCTGGAGGGGCTGGGCTCGCTGGAGGCCATCGCACGCGAGGAGGCGGCCCAGACGGTGTTCCTGGAGCCGGGGGGCGTCGCCATCGTGCATGCCGAGGCGCCGCACCTGCCGGAGCAGGTCGAGGCCCTGCGCTCGGCCCATGGTTTCAAGGTTCTGTCGTTCGGCGCCTCGGCGGGGGCGGACCTGCGCGTGGGGGACATCCGGGCCGGCTTCGGAGGGGTGCGCTTCACGATCAACGGCAAGGCGGGGTACCACGTCCCGCTGCTGGGGGCGCACAACGCGATGAACGCCGCGGCGGCGGTCGCGGTCGGGTTGCGCCTGGGGCTGGACGAGGCGACGATCGCCCGGGGCCTGGCGTCCGTGTGCGGGGCCGAGATGCGAATGGAGCCGTGCGAAGCTGGCGGCGTGCGCGTGCTGAACGATGCCTACAACGCGAACCCGGATTCGATGCTCGCGGCCCTGGACGCGCTCGCGGGCCTGCCGAAGGGGCCCGGGCGCAGGGCCGCCGTGCTGGGGGACATGCTGGAACTCGGTGATGCGGGCCCGGCGCTGCACGCGGAGGTGCTGGAGCGTGCCCTGTCGATGGCGGACCTGGACGCGGTGATCCTGGTCGGGCCGCTCATGGGTGCGGCATCGGGCCGGCGACCCGACCCGCGGGTTCTGTGCATCGCCGACCTGGACGGGCCCGGCGCCGCCGCGGTCGCGGAGCGCCTGGCGCCCGGTGACCTGGTGCTGCTCAAGGGTTCGCGCCGGATGCGTCTGGAACGGTTGATCCCCGTGCTGCGGGCCCGCGAGCCGCAGCCCGCCTGACGATGCTCTACTGGTGGTTCGACATCTCCCGCGACTGGCTGCGTGAGCACGATCTGCACTCGGTGGTGCAGGTGCTGGACCAGGTGCTGTTCCGCGCGCTGGCGGCGACGGGGCTGGCGTTCCTGATCGTGCTGCTGCTGGGCCCCCGGACGATCGCGGTGCTGACGAAGATGAAGATCGGCGACACGGGCCTGACGGACGCGGAGGCCCTGCGCGCAGCGGCGCGGTCCAAGACCAGCACGCCGACGATGGGCGGGGTGCTGATCGCCGGGGCGATCGGGGTCGTGGTGCTGCTGCTGGGGGACGTGCGGGAGTTCTACGTCTCGACCGCGCTGGTGGTGCTGGTGTGGATGGCGGCGCTGGGCGGCGTGGACGACTGGCTGAAACTCACGGCGTCACGGCGCGGGCTGGCGAGCCGGCAGGGGCTGCTGGCGTGGGAGAAACTCGTCTTCCAGATCGGTCTGGGGCTGCTGGTCGGCCTGTTCGCGTTCCGGCACGGGGATGCCGCGGGCGGGCCGGACCTGGCGCACGTGCTGAACCTGCCCTTCCAGAAGACGTTTCTCAAGCCCGGGGTGCAGGTCAACCCCTCCCTCATCTACTTCGGGAAATGGGTGTTCGTGCTGGTCGCGGTGCTGATGATCGCCGGGATGAGCAACGCGGTGAACCTCTCCGACGGGATGGACGGGCTCGCGGCCGGCATCACGGTCGCGGTGGGGGCGGGGCTCCTGTGGCTGACGCTGATCTCCGGGTCGGACGTGCTCTCGCACCGGCTGCTGGTGCCCTTCATCCCGGGGACGCAGGAACTGGCGGTGGTGGCTGGGGCGATGGTGGGGGCGTGTCTGGGGTTCCTGTGGTGGAACTGTTCCCCCGCGCAGGTGTTCATGGGGGACACAGGGTCGCTGTGCCTGGGCGGATTGATCGGGTACCTGGGGGTGATGATCCGGCAGGAGATCGTGGTGCTCCTGATGTGCGGCGTGTTCCTGGTGGAGATCGGCTCCGTCGTGCTGCAGGTTGGTTATTACAAGGCCAGCGGGGGCAAGCGCGTCTTCCGGTGCGCACCGTTCCATCACCACCTGCACCTGGGGGCGTGGACCGAGCAGCAGGTGGTCGTGCGGTTCTGGATCGTCTCGGTGCTGCTGGTGGTGCTAGCGCTGGCGTCGATCAAGGTGAGGTAGCGGGCGTGCCGCTCGCTTGCGCGGCGCTGTGGATGCACGAGTCCCGGGCGTGCGATGGTGCGGGGAAGGGGTGGTGGTACACTCTCGGCATGGACGCGCTGGGCCCTGAGGAACTGGAGCGGGTGCTCGCCGAGGCGGTGGGGCGGGCGGGGTGCGGGCCGTGCCGGGTGTTCGGGTCGTACCCGCGATCCGTCGAGCACCAGGTCTTCATCAAGGGCCGGATGCGGCATGCCTCTTGACCCGTTCGAGCGCCGCGGGCCGGGCTCACGCGCGGCGGCCCTGCGGGTGCTGGAGGTTCTGCGGGGTGCGGGTCACGTCGCGTACCTGGCGGGCGGGTGCGTGCGGGACGAGTTGCTCGGGCTGGTGCCGAAGGACTACGACGTGGCGACGGACGCCACGCCCGATCGCATCCGGTCGCTCTTCCCGCGCACGGCGGAGGTGGGGGCGAGTTTCGGGGTGGTGCTGGTGCGTGAGCCCGGCCCGGCGGGGCCCGGGAGCGGCGTGACCATCGAGGTGGCGACGTTCCGGTCCGACGGGCCGTACAGCGACAAGCGCCGCCCCGACACCGTGACGTTCAGCGACCCCGAGTCGGACGCCCGGCGCCGGGACTTCACGATCAACGCGATCTTCCTGGACCCGCACGCGCCGCCCGACTCCCGCATCATCGACTTTGTCGGCGGGCGGGCGGACCTGGCGGCCCGGGTGCTGCGCGCGGTGGGCGACCCGGACCAGCGCCTGGCGGAGGACCACCTGCGGGCGCTGCGGGCGGTTCGGTTCGCCGCCCGGTTCAACCTGACCATCGACCCGGCGACCGGTGGGGCCATTCGGCGGCACGCCGCGGAACTGGCCGGCGTGAGCCGCGAGCGGATCGGGGATGAGATGCGGCGGATGATGGCGGATCCGAGCCGCTGGCGGGCGGTGGGGTTGCTGGGGGCGCTTGGGCTCGATGGGCCGGTGCTGGGGGAGGCCGCAGCACCCTCCGGCTCGCCCGTGGAGAGCCGCCTCCCCCGCCCGGGCGGGGGAGAGTGCGGAACCTTTGCCGAGTGCCTGGCGGCGTGGGCGGTGGCTCGGGGCGTCGAACTTCGGGAGCACGCCGGGGATCGACTCGTAGCGGCGTGGCGATCGGCCCTGTGCCTGAGTAACGAGGAGGCGGACGGCCTGCGGGGCATCTTGCGGGCGCGGGTTCATCTGGAGCGGGACTGGGAGGGGTGGCCGGTGGCTCGGCAGAAGAGGCTGGCCGCGACGTGGCCGGCCGGGCCGGCCGTTGACCTTCTGAGCCCCGGGCGGGCGGCAGCGGTTCGGGCCAGGATCGCGGAACTCGCCGCCAGCCCCGGCGGGCTGGCCCCGGCCCCGCTGGTCGGGGGCGACGACCTGATCGGGGCGGGATTTGCTCCGGGACCGCCGTTCAAGGCGATCCTTGACCGGCTGTACGACGAACAACTGGAGGGCCGGGTGAAGTCAAAGGCCGAGGCGCTGGAACTTGCGAAGCGGCTTGGCGTCTAAGGGTTGTAGACCGTCCGGCCGTGTACAATCACGTTGGCGGGCTCGGCGGCGGTGGTGATGTTTGGGGGCAGTTCGGCTCTTCGGGTGATGGAGGTATTCATGTCAAGGATTAGAAGGGCCGCTTCGGCCGCGATGGTGTTGGGCGCGTTCACCCTGGCCGCGGTGCCCGCGCAGAGCCAGCCCGAGCAGAAGGTGACCGCGACCGACAAACTGATCCTGCGCACCGGCCGGATCATCGACGGCAAGGTGCTGGAGGAGACGGACACGCGGGTGAAGTTCACGGTGATCACGGCCGGGATTTCCGCCACGCAGTGGTTTGACAAGGCCGACATCCTGAAGGTCGAGAAGGGCGACGCCCCCGCGCCCGCCGAGGAGCCCGCGCCCGGCGCGACGGTTGCGAAGCCGGAGGCGGCGAAGGCCGAGCCCGCGCCGGCCGACGCGAAGAAGGTGTACGTCGTGAACCTGAAGGGCCAGTTCGGCGAGGACATCACGCAGACGCCGATCCGCCAGGCGGTGGCGGACGCCAAGAGCCGCGGGGCGAACGTGCTGGTGTTCGTGCTGGACAACGACTGGTCGATGAACCAGGGCGGGATGAAGGACGAGTTGCCCAACGACGAGGCGCGGTTCGATGAGTTGTTCCGTGCCGAGCAGATCACCCCGATCTTCATGAACGAGATTTCCCGGGAGTGGGAGAACCCGCCAAAGGTCGTGTTCTGGGTGAAGCAGGCGATGGGCGGGGCGGCGTTCCTGCCGTTCGTGTCGCAGAACATCTACATGTCGAGCGACTCGCGATGGGGCGGGATCGGCAACCTGAGCACGCTGTTCGGCGGAACGGGCGACGAGGTGGTGCGGCAGAAGCAGTACTCGCTGCGGATGGGGCACGCCGAGGGCTGGGCGCTGACGGGCGGGTACGACTACCGGATCGTGCGCGCGATGGCGAAGGTCGAGTATGTGCTGAGTTACAAGATGGTGGGCGGGCAGCCGCAACTGCTGGAGCGGATGCCGGAGGCCGGCGACGAGTTCCTGCTGACCGACGACGGGAAGGACGACCGGGAGGACACGATCCAGGCCCTGGCGCGCGGGCAGGGCAACGACGTGCTGACACTGAACGCCGACCTGGCTCGGAAACTGTTCATCTCCAAGGGCACGGTCGATTCCCTGGACGACCTGATCTATGACCTCGGGCTGTCCCGCAGCAGCGTGCGGGTGGACGACAAGTCCGACAAGATCATGGAGGGCTGGACGCGCAACCTGACGAGCGCGAAGGCCGAACTGCGGGAGTTGATGCAGGACTATCAGCAGATCAACGTGACGGGCGACTACTCGGAACGGTCCCGGTCGCGCGGCGCACAGATCGCCAAACTGACGCAGATGATCCAGATCATCCGGCGCTACAAGGAGGCCCTGGGCCCGCGCTGGTTCCGCGACAACGGGTACCCGGCCGCCGATGCCGACGACGTGATCTCCGAACTCGAGCGGATCATCGAGCGGACGCGTCAGCAGCAGATGATGGACAAGAAATAACGCAAGATCGAGGTGCACACGATGAACCGAATCCGTGAATCGCTCCGCGGGCTGCTCCTGGCGGCCGTCCTGATCCTGGGTCTGGTCGCGCCGGCCATGGCCGGCGACAAGGTGACGCTGAAGGACGGCCGCACCTTCGAGGGGACCATCACCCGGGAGGAGAACGGCTACGTCTGGATGAAGGTCTCGTCGGGCGGCATGGAGATGTTCTTCTCCCCCGGCGACATCACCAGCGTCGAGCGTGACGCGGCCACGCCCCGGACGCCGGACCCGGCCGCGGCCGCCCCCGCCGTCAAGGACGCGCCCCCCAAGGCCCGCAAGAGCGGCGTGCCGCGGATCGCCATCCTCACGCTGGGCGAGGTCGACAAGGAGATGGTGGGTGTGTACATCACGGCCGACTCGCTCAAGTCCATCATCCCCGCGCTGGAGGAGGAGGGCGTGACGGACGTCGTGTTCAAGATCTACTCCGGCGGTGGGTACGCCATCGAGCCGGAGAAGATCTCCGATGTCATCGAGAACGAGTACAAGCCCCGCTTCCGCACGGTGGCGTGGATCGAATCGGCCATCTCCGCCGCGGCGATGAGCATGCACTGCATCGAGGAGATCTACTTCATGCCCCAGGGCAACTACGGGGCGTGCACGATGTGGTCCGGGGCGCTGGTGGCGGCCAAGGGCCGGACGCTCGAGGAGGCGCTGTACCTGATGGAGCGCATCTCGCAGCGGGGGCACTACAACCCGTTCATCATGCACTCGATGCAGGTCAGCGACCCGCTGTCGGTGACGTTCGACCAGGACGGCAAGCCGAACTGGTCCCAGGACGAGAGTGGGCAGTACATCGTGAATCCGGCGGGGCAGATCCTGACCTTCAACGCCGCCACCGCGGAGAAGTACAAGTTCTCCCGCGGCACGGCCCGCACGCACGAGGAACTGGCCAAACTGATGGGGTACCAGGAGGTCGAGTTCGTCGGCGAGAAGGTGCCGGGCATCCCGTGGCCGGTCTGCAAGGCCGACCAGGAACTGCGGAAGTTCCGCGACCGCACCCGCCTCGACGAGACGCACATGCGGAACTACCGTGACGGCTACCAGTCCAACGTGCAGGTGGCCCAGAGCGTGCAGGACCGGCAGGAACGCGGCAAGTTCGTGGGCAAGGCCCGTACGTTCCTTGACAAGATCGAGGCGACGGTGAAGAACAACCCGAACATGGCCATCGTGATCGGTTTCGGGCCCGATGACTTCAAGTTGTGGATGGCCGAGCAGCGCCGGCTGCTCCGCGACCTCATGAAATAGGCGGACTGGACGCCGAGAACGCCGGCCGGGTCGCGGTGCCTACGCGCGGCGGTGCACGAGACGCCGCGAGAGCAGCCCGGCCTCCACCACCACCCACCCCGCAAGCAGCGGCAAGAGCCACCATGCCCGCGGGTCAAGCGCCGACGCGACACGGGCGGCCAGGTCCGCGGCGTTGCCCTTGTAGACGGCCTTGAAAAGCCCGACCAGCGCGTGCGGCCGACCGATCGCCCGCCACCGGCCGCCGCGGAGCCAGGCCCGGCCAGCGTCGCCGTGACGGGAGGCCAGCACCACCGCCCGGGCGGCCTCACCACCGCCGTCCGCGGCCTTGATCAGGGCTGCACCCTCGCCCTGGGTGACGTGGAGGGCAAAGGCCCCGGCGCGTTCGGCCTCCACGAACCGCGCCAGTTTCGCCACGTCCGCCGGGTCATCGGCGTACCGCAGCAGCCGGACCGCCCCGCCCGGGGAGGCCCGGGCAGCCAGGCGGCGCACGCGGCGCATGAACTCCATCAGGTCGTCCACGCGGCGGGCGCGGACGGAGCGCACCAGGAACTCAGCGACGCCGCGGGTCATGGTCCCGGCCTTGCGGGCGGCCTTCAGGACCGACGGCACCCAGTCCACCTCCGGCGCGAGCGTGGTGGCCAGGCCGATGCCCGAGAGCACCAGGATCACCTCGTCGGTCTCGCCGTCGATGACGTAGCGCCCGCCCTGGATGACCAGATCCCGGATGTCGCCCACGACGAAGAAGTCGGCCGCCACGGCGCCGACCAGGCCGGCAATGGATTCTCCACGTCCGGAGATGGCCCCCAGCCCGGCATCCCTGATGCGGCGAAGGTAACTGGACTGCTCGGCCTGTGTCGCGGCCAGTTCCGCCTGGACGGCGGCGTGGTCGGCCGCGGGATCGTTCAGGCCGGCCCGCGCGACGACCTCCGCCTCCCCGTAGCGTCCGCCCGCACGCAGAAACCGGACCTCGCCGGCGTAGTCAAACCCGGGCAGACTCGCCAGTTGCAGGCGAGCCAGGCGTGGGGCGGTGTCCGACGCGACGGCCCACAGGAGGAAGCCGGCGACCGTCAGCCGGACGATGCCCCAGGCCAGCCGTCTCACTCGTCTGCCGTTGTCCATGACCCGTTGCCCCGCCGTCATTCATCCTCGAACACAACACGGACCTGGGGCTGTCCGACGATCTTCTGCATCAGGGCCGCGACCTGCCGTCGCGTCGTCGCCCGTACGCGAACGGCGTCCTCGGGCGAGATGGCCAGCCGCCGTGCCTCGTCGTACAGCCCCTTGCGGGCCTGCCCCAGCCAGTACTCGCCGGCGATCGACCGCGTCCGGCCCCAGCCGACCTCCACTCTCGTTTCCTCCTGACCGCCGTCGACCTCGGTGGCGATGCGGCTCGGCGGCGGGACGCGGACCAGGTAGGCCCCGGTCAGCGGGCTCAGCACGACCCGGGTGACATCCAGCCCGGACAGGTCGGTGCCGAAGAGCAGCCGAGTTGGGGCCGCGACCGTGGCCTTTACGTCGCCGCGCCAACTCTCGCTGGTGCGCTCGGCCGTGGCCGTGGTCTCGACCTCCACCGTGACCAGTTTGAGGGCCGCGGCGAGCCGCGCGACCTCCGCGGCCGGGCGCAGGCGCCCGGCGTCCACCTGGTCGCTGACGCCCGCGGCGATGACCGACCGCTCCACGGCGCGGAGGTAAGCGGCAAGGCCGGCGAACACCGCGCCCGCGAACGCCAGCAGCACCAGCCGGAACCGCCACTCCCTCTTTCTCGCGTCTTGCACGTCGTGCCCTTGTGCCCCTGTGCCTTCCTGCCTCTCTTCCCCATCGGCCTACAGTCCGCCCCATCGAAAGGGAATCGCGTGACGACGGCTGTGAAGGCGACGAATGTCCACTGGCACGAGGGGGACCTGACCAGGGCCGAGCGGTTCGGGGCCCTGAAATCGCGGGGCGCGACCCTGTGGTTCACCGGGCTGTCGGCCTCCGGCAAGTCCACCATCGCGGCCGCGCTGGAGCAGGTGCTGGTGACGCGGGGGGTGCACTGCTACCGGCTGGATGGGGACAACATCCGGATGGGCCTGAACAAGAACCTGGGGTTCAGTGCGGAGGACCGGGCGGAAAACATCCGACGGATCGGTGAGGTGGCCAAACTGTTCGCGGACGCCGGGGTTGTGGCGCTGACCAGTTTCATCAGCCCCTACCGCAAGGACCGGGATCTGTGCCGCGACCTGCACGCGAAGGCGACGGGCGGTGCGTTGCCGTTCCTGGAGGTGTTCGTGGACACGCCGATCGGGGTGTGCGAGCAGCGCGACCCCAAGGGCCTCTACAAGAAGGCTCGGGCCGGGCAGATCAAGGGCTTTACGGGGATCGATGACCCGTACGAGGCCCCGGAGAACCCGGAACTGGTGCTTCGGCCGGCAACGATGTCCGTCGCGGACAGCGTCGCGGCGTGCCTGAGACTGCTGGAGAGCCGGGGGATACTGGGCTGAGGCCCCGGGCGCGGCGTACGCTGCCCCATGCCGAGCCAGCACCTTCACGCCGCGTTGCAAGCCGTCGCGGACGCCTGCCGCGTCACGCGCCTGGTGCAGCGTTCGATGGGCCGCGTCCGTGAGATCGTCAAGGACGACAGGAGCCCGGTGACGATCGCCGACTTCGCGTCGCAGGCGCTGGTGGCCCGCGCCCTGACGGGCCGCCTGGGGCCGGTGCGGCTGGTGGGGGAGGAAACGGCCGCATACCTGCGAGCCCCGGAGCACTCGGCCCAACTCGGGGCGACGGTGGAGGCGGTGCGGGGGGTATGGCCGGACGTGACGAAGGCCGGCCTGCTGGACGCCATCGACGCCGGCACCGGCGAACCGGTGGACCCGTTCTGGACCCTCGACCCTGTCGACGGGACCAAGGGATTCCTTCGCGGCGAGCAGTACGCGGTGGCGCTGGCGCTTGTCGAGGGTGGCCGGCCGGTGCTGGGCGTGCTTGGGTGCCCGAACCTGCCCGCGGACTTCTCGCGTCCGTTCACGCCGCCGGACCCGGTGGGCCGCATCTACTTCGCCGTCGCCGGCGAGGGCGCGTACGAGATTCCGGCCGATGACCCGGCCGCCCACCCGGTGCGGATGGTGCGCCCGGAGCCGGAGGCGGGCCAACCGGTTCGGGTGTGCGCATCGGTCGAGCGGGCCCACAGCAACCTGGACGTGACCGGCCGCGTGATGGCGGCGGTCGATCCGTCGCATGTGCTGATCCAGATCGACAGCCAGTGCAAGTACGCGGTGGTGGCGCGCGGGCAGGCGGATGTGTACCTCCGCCTGCCGACGAAGAAGGGGTACGTCGAGCGCATCTGGGACCACGCGGCGGGAGCGCTGGTCGCGGCCGAGGCCGGATGCCCGGTGACGGACATCGCGGGGCACGACCTGGACTTTTCGTGCGGGAGGGGCCTTGAGCGGAACCGGGGCATCCTCTGCGCCCCGCCGTCGATCCACGCGCGGGTGCTCGCGGCACTGGGTGACGCGGGAATCAGGTAGGGTGCGGCTGCCGCCACCCACCGCCCGCGCCAACCAGAGCCGCCGGCCCCGCGGCGATGGGCAACGACGCGGCGCGCTGGTATCCCGGTCGTCCAGTATTGATCGCCTCTGTGATCCTCTGTGACCCGCGGGCCCTTCCGCGTTCTCTCGTCTACGGGCATCCCAGGGCGAACTTGGTCTGGAAGCATCCGAAGTCGGCGAGGTTCCGGGCCCCGTCCTGGTTGCAGTCGGCGTAGGGGTCGCCGAGGGCGAACTTTGTGGTGAAACACCCGAAGTCGGGGAGGGTGAGCGCCCCGTCCTGGTCGCAGTCGGGGTAGCACGGCCCGCCCGGCGGCAGCGGGCATCCCCAGCGGGCGATGCAACTGGTGGGCACGCCGCCGGCGAACTGGAACTGCCCGCCCACATACAGGCCGCCGGGGTTGGGCCCCGGCCCGTCCTCGTCGTACACCCCCAGCGCGTACCCGACCGACCCGCCGCGGGCCCGCCGGAACACACCGCGGGCCGCGTCCTTCCGGCGCGCCCGTCGCGAGCGGTCACGTGCCTCCAGTCTCTACAGGCGTATCGGCCTGTCACGGGGAGGTTGCAGGCGCGGACGTTTTTTTCCCGCGCGCGGGACGCCCGCGCCCGGGGGCCGGGTGTGAACACACTGCCGGACGCCACAGGTCTGCGGAACGTCCGCCCCAGAGCACACGGGTCCCGGCGGGCGGGCGGGTGCCGCCGGATCTGCCGGGGACTTTCAACCGCGCGGCGATGGGTTGTGTCCGAGCCGTCCCACCGTCGCTCCGACCCGCCCGCCCTCGGCCTCCACCAGCACCCGGGTACCTTCCGCCGCGGCCGCGGGCTTCACCGACGCGAAGCAGATCGTGGCCAGGCTGTGCATTGGGCTGGGCGTGGAACTGGTCACCTCTCCGATAGGCTCCTCGGCGCCTTCACGGAGGAAGACTCGGGAGCCTGACACCGGCTGGGGCGCGTCGAGCGGGACGCCGCCGTCCGCCGCATCGCACGCCAAGCGGACAAGCGTCCGCTTGGAGTGCCCGCGGGATTCCATCCGCGCCACGATTTCCTGACCCAGGTAGCACCCCTTCTTGAACGACACTCGGGTGCGCAGCACACCCGATTCGTGCGGCAGCGAGTCCACACCGAAGTCGATGTTGTACAGCGGTGTCCCGGCTTCGATCCGCGCGATGTTGAACGCGTGCCATCCCACCGGCCGCGGCCCCGCCGCCGCGTCGTGGTCGTGCGCGAATGCCAGCAGCGCCAGGTACACCGCCTCCGCCTGCCCCGCCGCCACCATCAACTCCAGCCCCGGCACGCCGCACGCGTCGTCGCGGAAGCAGACCACGTCCGCCCCCGCGACCCTCGCCGTGAGCGCCCGCATCGCCCCCGGCGCCTCCACTCCCGCGACCCTTGCGAAGACCTCCGGCGCTCGCGGCCCGTGCATCGCCAGCCGGTGCCACGCCCCGCTGGCGTCCGTCACCGCCACGTCCTCGGTGATGATGTACGCCGCCAGGCCCTTGACCGCCCGCGCGGCCGCGTGGATGTCCACGTCCGCCAGCATCCGATCGCCCAGTTCGACCAGTCGCAGGTCCGCGTCGATCCTCCCCTTGCGGCTCAGCCAGAACGACGCGCGGACCTCGCCGGCCGCCATTCCCTTCAGTTCCTGCGTCACCATCCGGTTCAGGAACTCCAGCCGGTCCGGCCCGGTGATCTCCACCGTTCCGCGCTGCGGCTCGTCCATCAGCCCGGCGGATTTCCGGATCGCCGCGTACTCCAGTTCCAGTTCCGCGTATCCGCTCGGCACCCGGACGCCCCCGTCGGGCGGGCCGTAGGTGACAAAGCCTGCTCCGCCCCGCTCGTGCAGCGCCAGCAGTGGGCTTGTTGCGCTCATGGAGCATCGTAAGGCGGCGCGCGCCGCCGCACCGGGCTCCGTGTTCAGTCCCCGGGCCGCTGCGCCCGGCGTTTCGGGCCTTGAACCGGAGTTCTTGCCCGCGTTCTCGGCGCCCCGCCGCGTCCTCCGCGTACGGCGTCCCGGCTACACTCCCGCCCCCAACCGCGAGACGGAAGGAGCCTCCCGTGAACTTTGACCTGCTCAAGCGGCTGTGCGAGACGCCCGGGCTCCCCGGGCGTGAGGAGCGCGTCCGGGCGCTGATCGAGACTGAAGTCGATGGTCTCTTCGACGAGGTCGCCACCGACCCGATGGGCTCGCTCATCTGCCGCCGCGCCCCCCGCGGCGGGAAGAAGGGCAGGAAGCCCCGCGCCGCCGACCGCCCCACCCGCGTCATGATCCTCTGCCACATGGACGAGATCGGCTTCTATGTTTCCCACATCGACGCCAAGGGCTGGGTCTGGCTCAGCCCCGCCGGCGGCTTCGACGCCCGCAACCTGTTCTCCCGCCGCGTCCTGGTGTGCACGGAGAACGGCGACCTGCCCGGCGTGATGAACAACTGCGGCCGGCCCATCCACATCTCGCTCCCAGAGGAGCGCAGCAAGGTGCCGGAGGTCAAGCAGTTCTTCGTCGACGTGGGCCTCAAACCCGACGAGGTGAAGAAGAAGATCCGGATCGGCGACTTCGTCGTGATGAACGAGCCGTGCATCCAGATGGGGACCAAGGTCGTCTCCAAGGCCCTGGACAACCGCGTCGCGTGCTGGCTGGGCATCGAGTCGATCCGGCAACTGGAGCAGTCGGGCGCCGGCCACGCCTGCGAGGTGTTTGTTGCCTTCACGACCCAGGAGGAGGTCGGCCTCCGCGGCGCCCGCACCAGCGCCTACGCCGTCAAGCCCGACATCGGCCTGGGCATCGACGTCACGCTCTCCTGCGACACCCCCGGCGTGCCCGACGAGGAATCCGTCACCCAGCACGGCAAGGGTTTCGGGCTGCACATCAAGGATTCCTCCTTCATCAGCGACTACCGCCTGACCAACGAAGTCGAGGCCGTCGCCAGGAAGCACCGCATCCCCTACCAGCGCACCATCCTGGCCGCCGGCGGCCAGGACGGAGCCGCCGCCCAGCAGGCCGCGGCCGGGGCGCGGGCCGTGGGCATCGTTGTCGGCACGCGGTACATCCACACGGTGACGGAGATGTGCGACACCCGCGACCTGGAGGCCGCTCGCGACGTGATCGCCGCCTACCTGCCGACCGTCGCCTGACGCCGGTCGCGCCCGCTCTCGCAAGGGCGGTCCGGGCAGGGTCGATGTCCGCAATCAACCCGCCGCGCTGCGGCGCCGTCCGGCGGCGCTGAACTCGGCGTGCGCGGACACGCGGGCCGTCAACTTGGGGACGAATGCCCGCGGAACCGGCTCGACAATCCGCGGCGGGGTGGTATGTTGGGAGCCATGGGGACCACGCGGGGACGGATGATCGCTGTCCTGGCTTCTGGTGCGCTGCCGATCATCGCGGCGGCGCAGACCATGCCGCCGAGTTACGGGCTGGATTTCGTGACGATCGGCGCGCCGGGGAACCGCCCCGCGAACCAGCAGGAAGCGCCGCGCCTCTACCCGCCCTTCCAGCAGACGCCGCGGCTGGTGGGCGCCGTGGACTACGAGTACCGGATCACGCGGACGGAGGTCACCGTCGGGCAGTGGTTCGAGTTCGTGCAGGCCTACAAGCCGTACTACACGGGCCCGGTGAACGCGACGGCCTTCACCAGCGACTTCATCGCCTGGACGGGCGCCCACTACGAGATGAACCCGGCCGCGGCGAAGTACCCGGCCAACATGTCGTGGCGCATGGCGGCCAGGTACGTCAACTGGCTGTGCAACGGGAAGGCGCTGAACCAGGCGGCTTTCGAGACCGGGGCGTACGACACCTCCACATTCACGCAGAACGCCAACGGCTCGTACAACGACCAGGCGGTACACACGCCCGGCGCCCCGTTCTGGATCGCCACCGAGGACGAGTGGGTGAAGGCCGTGTACTACGACCCGGACCGGTACGGCACGGGCAAGGGCGGGTACTGGCGTCACCCCGGCGGGCGCGACACGCCGTACACGCCCGGCCTGCCGGCCGAGGGCGGGGAGACCAACGCCGGGCTGTGGCAGACGCTCGGCTTCGCCGCCTTCACGGACGTGGACGCCTACCCCGACAGCCGCACCCCGTGGGGACTCCTGGATGCGTCGGGCGGACGCAGGGAGTTCACGGAGACGTGGAACGGCAGCGCGCACTTGGGTCGGCAGGTGCACGGATCGGACTGGTTTGGCGGGCTGCCCGACTTTGACCGCTTGGATGAATATGGCGCATTCGTCCCCATCGAATCTTTTGGAGGCTTTCGGATCGTATCCGTGGTGCCCTCTCCGGGGGGTACCGGTGTCGTGGTGTGTGCTTCCCTGTTCCTCTTCAGAAGGAGACGACCATGAACGTTCGGATGCTCGCGCTGCTCATCGCTCTGCCGATCGCCGCCGCCCGCGCCGACATCACGGTGACGGTCGACCCGCCCGGCGCCGGCGGTTTCACCAGGAATGAGTGAACGGCAAGTGGAGGGTCAAGGTGCGGGCCTTCTACAACGCCGGCGGAGACGTGGAGTTCTTCATCAGGGGCGACACGACCGACCCGATCGAATACGTCGAGGTCGGCGCGGACAACGCCGGCTACAGCGCGCAAGTCTACATCGACGGGGCATCGCAGGAGTACGACATCCCGTCCATCGACGAGGTGCGCATCGAACCCCAGCACAATGCCGGCGATGCCTGGATAATGAAAGCCTTCACGAGCGGCAAACCTCGGGAGCATCACTGCCAACCAGGTTGATGAACTCTAGGCGCGGCGCTCCGCCTGACCCGCCAGTTTGCGCGTCCGCTCCACGAGCGCCTCCACCAGCGCGACGACCCGCTTCCGCGTGTCCTCATCCTCCAGGTTGCCCTGCGCATCAAACTTCTGGGCGGCGACAGGGATCATCACCTCGGGCTGGTTCAGCGGGAACATGTTGAGGAACACCATGCACTGCCGCAGGTGGTACTGGGCCCGGGACGTGCCCTGGTTGCCGATGCTCGCCCCCATGATCGCCGCGGGCTTGCCGCTCCATGCGTTGTCGCCGTACGGACGGCTGGCCCAGTCGATGGCGTTCTTGAGCACCCCGGGGATCGAGTAGTTGTACTCGGGCGTGCTGAGCAGCACCGCATCCGCCGCGCGGAGGCGCTTCTTCAGGTCCAGCACCTGCGCCGGCGGCGTCCTCTCCTGTTCCTCGTTGAACCCCGGAAGGCCGTCAATCTCGAAGATGTCGAACGTCACGCCCTGCGGCGCCGCCCCGGCCGCGAACCGCAGCGCCGCCCGGTTGTACGAACTCTTCCGCAGACTCCCCGCGATGCCGAGAATCCGGACCGCTGTCGCCATGCTTCACCTCCTGTCTGCCCATCGTAGATCGCCGGGGCCCCGAGCGTGACGGGCCGGGCACAAAGTCAAGGTGCCGCGATGCGGTACCCGATAACTGCCCACGGACCGAGGCAGGGGAGAGTCCGCGCGGGCAGGCCGGCCGGGACGCCGCGCGGAGCACTCCCGGCTCAGAGGATCCGCCCGTGAAGACGGTGGCGATTGTGAATCAGAAGGGCGGCTGCGGGAAGACGACCTCCGCGGTCAACCTTGCCGGGGTGCTGGCCCGCGACGGGTACCGCACGCTGCTGGTGGACCTTGACCCGCAGTCGCACTGTGCCGCGGGCCTTGCGATCCCGGAGCAGCGGATCGACCTGGACATCGGCGACGCGATGATCGCGGGGCCGGAGCAGCCCCTGGAGCCGTCGCGCCTGCTGTGGCGCGCCAGCCGGAACCTGGACCTGGCGCCGAGCCGGATGAAACTCGCCGGGCTGGAAGCGGCCCGCGGGGGCCTGGCCGACCTGCCCGACAAGGACCGGCGCCTGGCGGCGGTGCTGCTGAAACTGGCGCGTGACTACGACGTGTGCCTGATCGACTGCTCGCCGTCCATCGGGCTGCTGACGTACAACGCGCTGGCGGCGGCGGACCATGTGCTGATCCCGGTGGAGACCGGTTTCTTCTCGCTGCAGGGGGCGTCGAAGCAGGTGACGACGATCCGGACGCTGAACAAGCGGCTCGGCGTGAGCACGCCGTACTGGCTCGTCGCGACGATCCACGACGAGGAGAGTGCGCTGTCGCGTGACCTGCTCGACGAGATGCGGCGGCGATTCGGGCAGCGGGTGGTGCCCGTCGTCATCCGCCGGGATTCGACCCTGAAGGAGGCCGCGTCGTTCGGGCAGCCGGTGGTGGAGTACGCGCCGCAGTCGGCGGGGGCGGTGGACTACCGCGAACTGGCCGAGTGGCTGGTGCGGACAGTCGGGCTGTCCTCCGCGACGCGGCCGGCGGGCGCCACCCCGGCACTACCGGAGGAAACCGAGGAGGAGCCGCCGCTGATCGAGGTTGCGGCGTTCCATCCATCGAACCGGCCCGTGGCCGCGCCGGAAGCATCGGACACCATTGAGTTGCCGGTCGCGGCCGAGCCCCAGCCGGAGGCTTCCGGGCAGGTGGCGACCCTGACGCGGGCGCAGGACCTTGCGCAGCGGGCGCGGCTGCTGCTGCTGCGCCGGGCCGACGAGCAACTGAAGAGGGTCGTGGCGCGGAAGGTCGGGCCGGCGATGGAGCCGGCGGTTGTGGAGGCCGAGCCCAAGATCAGGTTCGAGCCGCCGGGAGTGGCGAGCGTGGTGCGCGAGTCCCGCCTGACAAACGTGCGCCCGCTGTTCGGCGCCCGGTCGACGCGGAGCGGGGTGCTGCTGGTGCAGCCCCTGGGCGCGGGGCGGGCCCTGTCGGTTGCCGGGGATTTCAACGGGTGGTCCCCGGACTCCCATGCCATGCTGCGCAACGAAACGCTGGGCGTGCACGAGATCTGCATCCCGCTGGCCCCGGGCATGCACCGCTACCGGCTTGTGATTGACGGCAGGTGGTCCGCAGATCCGTACAATGACGCGACGGAGCCGAACCCCTTCGGGGAGCCGAACAGCCTGATCGAAGTTGCGGGGGCATGAACGGGCAGGGGACCTGCCGTCACGGAGTCAGGGATGACCAGCACGGGGCCCTCCCCTATTTCTTTTCCCGCGTCGGCACTGAGGGGTGAATACGAGGCGCTTGCCGACCTGTTCTTGGGCCCGGCGGCCGCGGCGGTGGCGCCGGCTCCCAGGACATCGGGGCCATCCACGGGGCGGGCGCCAATTGAGGCGTTGATCATCGGACACCTGCCGGTTCTGGCGTCGGCGTGGGCGATGCAGTACGCCCGCGACTGCGCGGAGCGGCTGGGTGGGTGGGTCGGGGTCATCAAGGCGCGAGCCGGGCAGGTCGCCGTTGAACTGGTCGGAGCGGTGGGTGAGCGAGCGCCGGCGCCGTCCGCGGCCAGCGCGGAAGAGGGTGTACGGGTCGCGATGCCGGTCGTGAGGTTGTGGCTGCTGCGCGTGGAGGGTGGGTCCGAGTCACGGGTGCTTGACCTGGCGGGCGTGGACCGGGCCGTGCTTCTGTGCGGGGCTGACGAGGCCGCCGTCGTGGCGAGTTACCAGACGCTCAAGGACCTGCACGAGGCGGGCGGGACCGGGCGGGTGCGATCCGTCGGTCTGGCGGTGATGGGCTCGCCGGCGGGCCAGGCCACGATGGCCGCGCAGCGGCTCTCGCGGGCCGTCGAGGCGTTCCTCGGGCACGGGTTGCCGATGACGGCGTGCGTGCCCCAGATCAATGCCGGCCGAGTGGTCACGGTGTTCCGCGGCTCGTCGGCCGGTGCTCCGGAGGCGGTGCTCGCGGACCTGCTGCGGCACATCACGGCCGCACCGCCCGGCGGGTCCGCGACGCCGGTGGCGTCGCCGGCGTTCGTGCGAGAGCCGGCGGGCGGGGTGCCCGCGGCCGTGCCCACCGCCGCGACTCCCGAGATGCCGACGACGCCCATGATTCATGCCGCACCTGACTCTGTTCCCGCTCTCGCCGGGCTGCTGCCGGGGTTGGTCGCGCTGCGCGCCCGCTGCCCGTTCGAGCCGGGGATCGAACTGGCGGCCGACGGGCAGGGGGGGCTGCACCTGCTGGCGCAGGGCGCGCCGCGCGAGGCGGCGGCGTCGCTGGCGTCCGCGGCAGGGTGGGCGGGTGAACACCTGGAGATCCTGCGGCTCACGCCGGGGGGCCAGGGGCTGACGGGCAGCCTGCCGGTCAAGCACCTGCTGACGCGGGAGCCGAAGGCGGCGCGACGTGCGCTGGACACGGACCTGCGGGTGCACGGGCTTGCGTGTGCCGGCGGGGCGTGGGTGGCGCTGGACCTGAACTGACGATTCATTCTCGGGCGGCGTGGCCGCGGGCTTGGGCGATGACCCGGCGTGGCCGTCCGAAGCCACGGCCGCGGCGCCCGCGCGGGGGGTACACTCTGGGCCGCCGTCGGGGCGGGTGTGTTCTCCATTGTGGCACGCGAGAGAGTTGATGAACCTGCTGGACATACTTTCTCCCGAGTGCGTGCGGGCACCGCTGGTGGGCACGGAGAAGCGCGCCGTCATCGACGAGCTCGTGGACCTGCTGGCGGCGGCCGGAAAGGTCGGGGACGCCGGGGCCCTGAAGGAAGCGGTCTGGACGCGGGAACTGACGCGGACCACCGGGATCGGGCACGGGCTGGCGATCCCGCACGGCAAGTGCGCGGGGATGCCGGCGCTGGCGATGGCGATCGGCAAGCCGGCGCGGCCGCTGGACTTCCAGGCGATCGACTCCCAGCCTGTGCGGCTGGTGGTGCTGCTGGCGAGCCCGCCGGACCGGACCAGCGATCACATCCAGGCCCTGGCGCGGATCAGCCGGCTGATGACCATGGACAAGTTCCGGGAGCAGATCTACGCGGCGACCACGGCCTCCGAGATCTACGAACTCCTGCGCGCGCAGGAAGCGAAGGCGTAGTGGACCCGCTGGCGTGCGTGCCCGCGGTCGATGCGTACCTGGGGCGCGTGCTCACCGAGTCGGGGTTGCCGGCGGAACTCGTGGACGCGATGCGGTATGCGCTGCTGGCCGGCGGGAAGCGGCTGCGACCCGCGCTGGCCTGGCACTCGTGCGTGGCGGTGGGCGGCTCGGGGGTTGCGGCGCTGCCCGCGGCGGCGGCGGTGGAACTGGTCCACGCCTTCAGCCTGGTGCACGACGACCTGCCCGCGATGGACGACGACGACCTGCGACGGGGGCGGGCGACGCTGCACCGGCACGCGGGGGAGGCGATGGCGATCCTCGCGGGAGACGCGATGCTGGCGCTGGCGTTCCGGGTGGTTGCGGAGCGGTCGGCGGGCGCGGTGACGGCCGCCCTCTCGCGGGAACTTGCCGCGGCGACGGGGCGGATGATCGCCGGCCAGGTGAAAGACATGGGCCTTTCGGCCGGGGTGGCCCCGGGGCTCGATGGGCTCCGTGCAATCCATGCGGACAAGACGGGTGCGCTCATCCGGGCGGCGTGCGTGATGGGCGCACTGTCCGCGGCACAGATCGCTCAGGGCGGCGGACCACGGCAGGCGTCGATTGAACAGTTTGGTGCGGCCGCGGGGCTGCTGTACCAGGTTGTCGATGACCTCCTGGACGCGACGGCGACGAGCGAGCAGGCCGGGAAGCGGACCCGCAAGGATGCGGACGCGGGCAAGGTGACCTACCCGGGCCTGCTGGGCATCGAGGGGTCGCGGCACGAAGTGGAGCGATTGCGGAGCGTGGCGCTGGGGGCGGTCGATAACCTGGGAGGGGACGCGGACGGGCTGCGGGCTTTGTGCGAACTCATGGCCCGGCGCGAGCGATAGGATTGTGCCCCGGGCCGGAGCCCGCACCCAACGTGAGCCTTCTTTCGTCCATCGTGTCGCCCGCTGACCTCAGAGCGGTGCCGCCGGAGCGGCTGCCGGACCTGGCGGCGGAGATCCGGCAGGCGATCTGCGAGCAGGTGTCGCGTGCGGGCGGGCACTTGGCGCCCAACCTCGGCGTGGTCGAACTGACGATCGCGCTGCATTACGTCTTTGACTTCTCGTGGGACCGGCTGCTGTTCGATGTCGGCCACCAGTGCTATCCGCACAAGTTGCTCACGGGGCGGCTGGGGTTGCTGCCGGGGTTGCGGATGCGTGCAGGGATGTCGGGGTTCCCGGAGCCGCGGGAGTCGCCGTATGACCTGTTCGCGGTGGGCCACGCGGGGACGGGGATCAGCACGGCGGTCGGGATGGCGCGGGGCGACACGCTGGCGGAGGAGGCGTTCGACCCGAGGTCGCGGCCGAAGGGCCGGCGGGTCGTCACGCTGATCGGTGACGCGTCGATCGTCAACGGCGTGGCGATGGAGGGGCTGAACAACGCCGGGACGCTGAAGCGTCAGTTCCTGGTTGTGCTCAACGACAACGGCATGTCGATCGCGCGGCCGCAGGGCGCCGTGGCGCAGTACTTCGACCGTCTGCGGATGTCCCACCTGTACGCGGACCTGAAGAAGTCGGCGAAACGGGTGCTGGAGCACATGCCGGGCGGGTCGCTGATCCACGACTTCTACCACAAGGCGGGCGAGGCGACCAAGGCGATGATCGCCGAGGGGGCGTGGTTCGAGCATTTCGGGCTCGTGACGGTCGGGCCGATCGACGGTCACGACCTGCCGCAACTGGTTGAGTTCCTCGTCGAGGCGCGGGAGATGGAGCGGCCGATGGTGCTCCACGTCAAGACGATCAAGGGCAAGGGGTACGAGTTCAGCGAGAAGGATTCCTCGCGGTTCCACTCGCCGGGGGCGTTCCGCATGGACGGCTGCCGCGTGGAACTGAAGGCCGAGGGGCGGTCGTTCACGACGGCATTCGGGGAGGCGATGCTGGACCTGATGCGGCGCGATGAGAGGGTGGTCGCGTGCACCGCCGCGATGCCCGACGGGACGGGGCTGACGCCGGTGCTGGCGGAGTTCCCGCGGCGCGCGTGGGACACGGGGATCTGCGAGTCGCACGCGATGGACATGATGGCGGGCCTGGCCAAGACCGGCTTCAAGCCTTTCTTCGCGGTGTATTCCACGTTTCTGCAGCGGGCCTTCGATCAGGCGTTCCAGGAGGTTGCGCTCCAGGGGCTGCCGGTTCGCCTGTGCCTGGACCGGGCGGGACTGGTAGGCGGGGACGGAGCGGTGCACCACGGGTTCTGCGACGTCGCGCTGCTGCGGACGCTGCCGGGGGCGGCGGTGATGGCGGCGATCGACGAGCCCTCGCTGCGAGCGGCGCTCCGGTTCATGGCGGGCTACGGGGACGGGCTGTCCGCCGTCCGGTACCCGCGGGACAACGTCAGTGACCGGGCGGGCGGGGAGTGCCCGGCGTTTGAACTGGGCCGGGCGCGTCCGCTGGCTCTGCCGGGGCAGGATCGGCTCCGGAGCAAGCCGGCCCCCGGGTCAAAGCCGGATGTCGCGGTGCTGGCCTTCGGGACGCCGGCGATCGCTGCGCTGGAGGCGGCGGAGCAACTCGGCGGTGAATACCGGGTCGCGGTGTACGACGCGCGGTTCGCCAAGCCCGTGGACGCCGGGCTCATCCGCGAACTGCTGACCGCCGGCATCCCCATCGTCACGGCCGAGGACCACGGGCTGACGGGCGGGTTCGGGGCGGCGGTACTGGAGGCCGCGGCGGAGATGGGGCTGGACGCCTCGGGCGTCACGCGCCTGGGCCTGCCGGATTCGTGGGTCTACCAGGACTCGCGCGTGCGGCAACTCGCGGAGGTCGGCCTCGACGCGGCGGGGATCGCGCGGGCGATCCGGGCGGCGGTGGCGGGGGCGACGGGGGCGGCGAAACAGGATGAGCATCGGGAGGCCACGAGGTCGGGCGGTGAGGTCGTGACTCCCTGACGGTCGCGGCCGGCGCGCACGGCCGCGCGTTTCGGGGTAGTCCAAGCGCCCCATATACTCCGGACCCGAGCCGGAGTGAGCGCCCATGCCGTTCTTCAAGCGTCAGCCGAAGCCGACCGCTGCCCGTCTGTCCGCGCCGGCTGCGCGGGTGCCGACCGCCGTGCCGCGAGACCTTGAGCCGCGGATTCTGGAGATCGGGACGGACCTGCTGTCGCGGGCACGCGGGCACAAGGCGGGCATCTTCTCGCGTCAGTTCTACTCGGACGCGCTGATGGAATGGTCCATGAAGGACCCGGCGTTCAAGGTGCAGATGTTCCGGTTCGTGGATGCGTTCCCGATGCTCACGACGCCGGAGGCGGTGTACGGGCACCTGGCGGACTACCTGTCGCAGCCGGGCGTGACGGTGCCGCCGGTGATCGCAACGGCGCTGAGGGCGGGGGCCCTGGCCAAGGGCCTGACGGCCAGGACTATCGGCGGGCAGATCCGCGGGATGGCCGAGAAGTTCATTGCGGGGACGGACGCGGCCGGCGCGCTGCCCGGGCTGCGGGAGTTGTGGACGGGCGGGATCGCGTTTAGCGTGGACCTGCTGGGGGAGGCGTGCGTCTCCGATGCGGAGGCCGAGGCCTACAAGGAGAAGTACCTCGACCTGATCCGGAACCTGCCGGCACAGGTCGCGGCGTTCACGCCGAACGAACGGCTGGAGCGGGACCACCTGGGGCCGATCCCGCGGGTGAACGTGTCGATCAAGGTGTCGTCGCTCTCGGCGAAGTTCGACCCGATCGACCCGGAGGGGGCGATCGGCGACGCGATGTCGCGGCTGCTCCCGATCCTGGAGACGGCGCGGGACCTGGGCGTGTTCATCAACTTCGATGCGGAGCAGTTCGCGTTCAAGGACCTGAACATCGAGTTGTTCCGGAGGTGCTGCGAACGGATCGACTTCCGGGCGGGCCTGGCGATGCAGGCGTACCTCAGGAGCGGCGTGGAGGACGCGCGCCGGGTGTGCGACTGGGCGCGGGCGAAGGGCCGTACCGTCACCGTGCGGCTGGTGAAGGGCGCGTACTGGGACTACGAGACGATCAGGGCCGAGCAGATGGGCTGGCCCTGCCCGGTGTGGCCGGAGAAGTGGCAGACGGACGCGTGCTTCGAGCAGATGGCCCGCGTGATCCTCGACTCGTCCCCCGGCAGGTCGGCTCTCCGGGCCGACTCCGTTCATGTCGGCTCGGAGAGCCGACCTGCCCAGGGCGGGGTGAAACTGGCGCTGGGGTCGCACAACGCCCGGTCCATCGCGGCGGCGCTGGCGATGGCGGAGCAGCGCGGGCTGCCGCACGCGGCGGTCGAACTCCAGATGCTGCACGGGATGGCGGACCAACTGAAGCACGCGGCCGCGGAGATGGGCCTGCGCATCCGCGAGTATGTGCCGGTGGGCGAGATGATCCCGGGGATGGCGTACCTGGTGCGGCGGCTTCTGGAGAACACGAGCAACGAGTCGTGGCTGAAGGCCGGGTTCCTGGACAACGCGGACGCGGGTGCGCTGCTGCGGGCGCCCGCTGCCGCGGCGGGGTCGAGCGGCAGGGCGGACCTGCAGGCGGTGGCGCCGGAGCGGCACGCGCTCTCGCCCGCGGTCGAGGGTGTGGGCGACGGTCGGGCCTTTTTCAACGAATCGTTGCGGGACTTCTCGCAGGAGCCGCAGCGCCGGGCCTTCGCGGCGGCGGTGGCCGGCGCGACCGTGCCGAGGGTGGCCAACGACGGCACGCCGGAGCGGGCCTCGTCGATGGTCGGCGCGGCGCTGGCGGCGTTCCCCGGGTGGCGCGATACGGACGCGCGGGAGCGAGCGGCGGTGCTGGTGCGGGCGGCGGCGCTGATGCGGAAGCAGCGCGACGGCCTGGCCGGGGTGATGGTGAAGGAGGCGGGGAAGCCCTGGCGGGAGGCGGACGCGGACGTGTGCGAGGCGATCGACTTCTGCGAGTACTACGCGCGGATGGCCGTGCCCCTGTTCGGGCCCGAGCGGATGGGCCGGTTCATCGGTGAACTGGACGAGCAGTGGTACCAGGCGCGGGGCGTCGCGGTCGTGATCAGCCCCTGGAACTTCCCCCTGGCGATCTGCACCGGGATGGCGACGGCGGCGCTCGTGACCGGCAACACGCTGATCGTGAAGCCCGCGGAGCAGACGCCCGGGATCGCGCGCGTCATGTGCGACATCCTGCACGAGGCCCTGGACGCGGGGAAGGTGCCGCGGGAGGTCCTGCACTTCTGCCCCGGCCCGGGCGAGACGACCGGCGCCGCGCTCGTCCGCGACCCTCGGGTGGCGCTGATCGCGTTCACGGGCTCGCGGGCCGTGGGCCTGGACATCATCAGGGCTGCCGCGGTGACGCCGCCGGGCCAGGAGCACGTCAAGAAGGTGATCTGCGAGATGGGCGGCAAGAACGCCGTGATCATCGACACGAGCGCGGACCTCGACGAGGCGGTGCTGGGGGTGCGGCAGTCGGCGTTCGGGTTCCAGGGGCAGAAGTGCTCCGCGGCGTCGCGGGTCATCGTGGTGGACCCGGAGGGGCCGGGCGGGCCGGCGATCCGCACGTTCATCCGGCGGTTCGTGGAGGCGACGCGGTCGCTGGTCATCGGCGACCCGGTGCGGCCGGGCACGGACATGGGCCCGGTGATCGACGCGGAGGCGGCGTCGCGCATCCGCTCGTTCGTCGAGGGAGCCAAACGGGAGGGAGCGGTGCTGGAACTGGCGCTGGACCCCCCGCCGGGAGCGACCTGCACCGGCGGTCAGCCCTTCATCGGGCCGCACGTGTTCTCCGGCGTCCAGCCGTCGCACGCGCTGGCCCGTGAAGAGGTGTTCGGGCCCGTGGTCGCGGTGATGCACGCGGCCGACTTTGACGGTGCCCTCCGGATCGCCAACTCGAGCGCCTACAAACTCACCGGCGGGGTGTTCACGCGGAAGCCGGCGCACATCGAGCGGGCGAAGCGCGAGTTCCGCGTGGGGAACCTGTACATCAATCGCGGGACGACCGGGGCGCTGGTGGCGCGTCAGCCGTTCGGTGGGTTCGGGATGTCGGGCGTGGGGTCGAAAGCGGGCGGGCGGGATTACCTGCTGCAGTTCGTGGAGCCGCGGGCATCGTGCGAGAACACGATGCGGCGGGGGTTTGCCCCGGAGTTATGAGGGGCGCGGCGGCGATTAGCGGTGGCCGGGCGGGAGGGTACCTCTCGCCATTTCACGGTGATGCTCGTGCCCGGCATCGGGCCGTCGCAATCGCGTACGCTTGGGTGTGACGAGCCAGGACCGGTCGCGGGGGTCGGAGTGCCTGACGCACGGCGTGCGGGTGACGGTGTTTCCGTCGTTCCTGCCGGAGCAGTCGGACGCGTCGCGTCCGGTGTTCGTCTTCGGGTATCGCGTCCGCATCCGCAATGAGGGACCGTTCCCGGTGCGGCTGATCTCCCGGCGGTGGGTCATCGTGGATGCCCACGGGCAGCGGGAGGAAGTCGAGGGCCCCGGTGTCATAGGCCAGCAGCCGCGGATTCTGCCGGGGACCGAGTTCGATTACGCCAGTTACTGCCCCCTGCGGACCCGATGGGGGACGATGGAGGGCGCGTTCGCGATGCGGCTGGATGACGGCGATGAGTTCGCGGTCGCCGTCGCGCGTTTTTTCCTGGTTTCCCCAACCCCCCCGGTATGAACTCCGGGCGGTTCGGGACCGATAGAATGGGCCCGGAGGGCCACGCATGTCACGCCAGACCAGCCGCGAGTTCACCCGTCCCCGCCACGGCGGCGCACCGATTGTGGATGTTCATCCTTCCGCACCTCTGAGCCCGACGCGGCGCGGCGCGACACAGGACGACATCCGGATGACGGCGTACCAGATCTACGTCAATCGCGTGAGGGTCGGCCTGCCGGGGACGCCTGAATCCGACTGGTTCGAGGCGGAGCGGCGCCTGCGCGGGTGAGCGACCGGCGGGTGAGCGCAAAGAGAAACCCCGGGTTTCCCCGGGGTTCCGCGCGAACGCGAACAAGGGGTGTGGCTCAGTTGACGTTGCTGCCGAAGCCGCGGGCGCGTTCCTCGGTGGGGGAGATCTCGAAGAAGTTGAACGGGTCCGGGTCGCCGTCCCACTTGAAGATGTCGATGACGGTGCCGAAGGTCCCGTCGCCCGCGAACGAGGTGTTGTAGATGCCGATTCCGAGGAAGGTGCGTGCGGTGAATGCCTGGACGTTGGCCTGCCCGCCGTCGTTGCTGTCGATCCTGACACCGTAGTTGACGTCCTTCTTCAGGCCGATGGCCACGAGGGCGACCGAGGTGGTGAACGTGGCCTCGTCGAAGTTCACGACGGCTGCCCCGTCGACGTTGGGGTTCTCCGTCAGGCCCGGCCCGACAGGATCGAAGGTCGGGACGATGTTGATGGCAGCGGAGGCGACGGCGGCGAGCACACAGATGGGGGCGAGCGCTGCAGACTTGCGGAACGGCATGCTGCTCTCCTTTGGGCGGGCGGCCCCCGCGCGCGACGTACGCGAAGGCCCACCACGAGGTGGAAAGCGACAAGTTACCGGATTACGGCGGTTTCATCAACCCACAAACCACGGAATTTGACGGGGATCCCGGTGGGGAGGAATACCCAGATTCACGCGGCTTTGGCGGCGGCGAAGGCCCGGGCGTGCTCGGCGACGAGGGCGTCATAGGGGCCCAGGTCCACTCGCCAGAACGCTTCCACGACCTGGGGGTCAAACTGCGTGCCCGAGCACGCGCGGATTTCATCAAGGACGCGGTCGCGGGTCAGGGCCTGGCGATAGGAGCGGTTGGAACTCATGGCGTCAAAGGTGTCGGCCAGGGCCAGGACACGGGCCATGTGCGGGATCATGTCCCCGGCCAGCCCGGACGGATATCCCTTGCCGTCCCACCGCTCATGGTGGTGCAGGACACCGGGCAGCACGTCCGCCAGTTGCGGGATGCCCTGGAGAATGCGGTGCCCGATCTCCGGGTGCAGTTTCATGGCGGCGAACTCGGAATCGGTAAGGCGGCCGGGCTTGCCGAGCACGGACTCCGGCACACCGATCTTGCCCACGTCGTGGACCAGGCCGGCAATGTGGATGCGCTCGACCTCGCTCTCGGGCTGTCCGCCTGCGGCAGCGATCCTGGCGGCCACCATGGCGACACGTTCGCTGTGGCCACGGGTGTAACTGTCCTTGGCGTCAATGGCGGCGGTCAGGGCGGTGAGCGACCCGAGGAACATTTCCTGCTGCTCGCGGACCAGGCCCGCGTTGTCGAGAAAGGCTCCGATGTAGGCGGCCGCGGCCTCGACGAGTTGCATGTCGTAACTGCTGATCTGGGGGTCTTCGCCGTACTTGTCGCCGCAGAGCAGAAGCCCGGCCAGGCCGCCGCCGCGGAGGATCGCCTGGACGAGGATCTGCGACTCCCCCTCAGGGCCGACGTCCGCGGTGACCATGACGGAGCGCGACTCGCCGGGAGTTGTCGCGAGCAGGTCCGGGACGAGGGCCGCGAGGTTGGGGGTCGCGTGATTCGGTGCGCAGCGGATGATCTGCCGGCGGGCGAGCAGGCCGCAGACGCGCGGGTCGTCGACGAAGACTGCGGCGAGCCATGTGAAGGGCAGAGTCTCGTGAATGCGGTCGCAGACGAGTGAAATGAAGCGGTCCGGGTGCTCCAGGTCGCGCATCGAGCGGCCCAGCGAGTACATGAGGCTGATGGTCTCGTAGGACTGGGTGAGTTCGCCGGTGAAGCCCTCGACCACGCCCTGGAGTTCGCCCAGGCCGCAGAGGTCCCGGGCCATCCACGCCAGGGTCGCTCCCACGGCCTGGGCGGAGGCCTCGTCGAAGCGTGCGAATCTGCGGAGCGCGGCCCGGGACGCGAAGGGCTCGATCTGGGCCGACCTGCAGGCGTCGGCGAAGACCTCGCTCTCGAGCCCGGCGGGGCCGACAGCGAGGGCGACGGTGAGGCCCAGCCGGCGCCGGCGGTGCTGCTCGACCAGCGGGATCAGCCACAGGCCCTGGCCGAGGACGGCGGTCTGCGGGTCCGCCTGGTCGCGCCAGGGGGCCGCCGCGGCGGTGACGCGGGCATTGAGATCGGAGGATCGCAGCCAGAGGCCCGCGAGGCCGGGCTCCGTGGGTTCATCGAGTATGACGCCCGCGGTGTCCAGCCGCCAGGTGGGCAGCCCCAGACCGCGGCAGCGCTCCCGGATGGTGGCGTACGGCGAAAAGAGGCCCTCACGTGTTGGAAGGGCGGTCATGCGGCCTCCCGCGCGGCCTCGGGCGCGGCGGCGGTTTCCGAGAGCCCCAGGACGTCGAGAGCGTTGCGCACGACCTCCTTGGCGCTGAAGGGCTTGCTCATGACCAACTTGATGTTGGTCCTGGCCATGGATTCCGGGTCGGCGATGTAGCCGCGGGCGGAGAGCATGATGACGGGGATGGCGGCGGTGGCCGCGTCCATGCGGAGTTGCAGGGCCAGTTCCAGGCCGCTCATCCTGGGCATCTGGAGGTCGGTGATGACGAGTTGCGGGACGGACTGACGGGCGAGGTCCAGGGCCTCCTCACCGTCACGGGCGACGACGACCTGGAATCCGGAGGCGCGGAGTTTGCCCGCCACGACACATGTGATATGGGCCTCGTCGTCGGCGAGCAGGATCGTGCGTGCGTCCATGAGTGCATCGTCCGGCGTGGCGGAACACACCCGGCTGGGCGGGGAGCCACGGGCAATGCATCGACGGCTCGGCGGACGGGCTTGAAGTGTTCACAGGCTCCCGGGTGGATGCCCCGCCGGCCGGGCCCCGGAGAGTCGTTACCGGACGGGGCGGGCGGGTTGGTGTAGCATCCGGCGCATGAACCAAGCCCCAGGCATGACGGAGCCCAAAGCAACTCCGGCCCTGAGCCCGGACCAGGTCGCGCTGGGGACCGAGGCCATCCTGCTCACGGAGGCCCGCCCCGTGTCCGCGCGACGCCTTGCGGAGGGCCTGGGGTTGGTGGGGCCGGGGGAGGAACCTGCGACCGCGGCGCCGGAGCAGCGCATCGATGAGGCGGTGGGTTCGCTGAACAGGGTGTACGCCTCAACGGGACGAAGTTTCCGGATCGAGCGGGTCGCGGGCGGGTACCGGCTGATGACCCTGCCGGGGCTGGCGCGGGTGCTGGCGGCGTACCACGGCGGGCGGGCGGTGTCGCGCCTGAGCCGGGCGGCGATGGAGACGCTGTCGATCATCGCGTACAAGCAGCCGATTACGCGGGCGAAACTGGAGGCGGTCCGCGGGGTGGCGTGTGGTGAGGTGCTGCGTTCGCTGCTGGAGCGGCGGCTGATCACGATGACGGGACGGGCCGAGGAACTGGGCCGCCCCATGTTGTACGGAACAACCAGGGGTTTTCTCGACGCGTTCGGGCTGGCGTCTCTGAAGGACATGCCGAGCGTGGGCGAGTTTCAGGGGACTGCATGAACAGCCTGATGCCACGGATCGTTGCGCTCGCCGTCGCCGTGTCGGCGCTGGCGGCGTGCTCGTCGCCGAACTCAACGGTCCGCGGCAAGGTCATCGAGGGGAGCGTGAGCCTCATCGGCGCCGTGCAGGGCAACGACCCCCGCCTGACCGGGCCGGGGATTGAGGGTGCGCTGATCACGGGGCGGCTGGATCAGGTGCGTCGCGGCGGCGGGCTCGCCTTCACCGGCATGTCCGGCAAGGACGGAGTGATCAACATCAAGGCGTCGGACCTGAGGGTCTTCAGCGAGGACATCACGGTGATCGCCACCAGGGACCGCTACGCTCCGGCGCGGCAGGTGCTGGTGATCCCGTCGCAGGGACGGCAGATGCTGATCGTGCTCCAGCCAACCGGGGCGGCTCCGCCGCCGTAAGACCCTGGCGTGACGACCGACGCCCCCACGCCGCCCGCGGCCCCCGTCCAGCGACGGTACCACTTCCACTGGCCGGGCGTGACCTATGTGATCGTGACGCTGTTCCTGGCGGTCGGCGCGCTGAACAGCCAGAACAACCTGCTGTTCGCGACGCTCGGGGTGGCGATGGGCGGCCTGCTGGTGTCGGGGATCATCAGCGGGTGGTCGCTGATGGGGCTGCGGCTGGAGCGGGACGTGAGCACGGCGGGCACGGTGGGCAGCCCGATGCAGGTCCGGTACGTCCTGCACAACGTCAACCGGCTGATGCCCTCGATGGCGCTGAACATCGAGGAGGTGCGCCCGCGGCGCGGCACCGGCGGGTGGTGGGAGTACTTCGACACGCCGAGGGCCTTCGTGGCCTTCATCGGGCCGCGGGGGCGGGCGCGGGCGCGGGCGACGGTGACGCCGCTGCGCCGGGGCTGCCCGCCGCTGAGGTACGTCCGCGTGTGGTCCACATTCCCGTTTGGGCTGGCGAAGAAATCGATGTGGTTCGAGATCCCCCAGGGGGCGCTGGTGTACCCGGCGGACCTGCGGCTGAGGCCGGAGTTCCTGCGCTCGCTGTCGGCCCAGTCGCGGCTGGGGTCCGGAGAGGAGCCGTCTCCGGGGCACGGCGACGAGTTCTACGGCCTGCGGGAGTACGCGGCGGGCGACAATCCGAGACGGATCGCGTGGAAGCCCTCGGCGCGGACGGGGACGCTCGTGATCCGGCAGCACGCGGCGCCCGCGCCGGTGCGGCTGTGGGTGGTGCTGCGGCTCGGATCGCGGGCGCACGCGGGGCTCGATGAGGTCTCGATCGCGCTGGCGGCCAGCGTGCTCCGCCAGGCGGAGCATCAGGCGGTCGCGGTCGGGCTGGCGGTGCCGCTGACGGGGGCCGTTCATGCGCCGCGCCGGGACCGGCGGCATGTGGCGCGGATGCTGGAGGACCTGGCGCGGCTGGACCTTGCAGCGCTCGCCGAATCGCGGGCGACCGGTGCGGAGGCGTTCCCCGCCGCGGCCCGCAGGGGGGCGTCGATCGTCATCGATGCGGACTCGGACACCCCGCCGCGCTGGGGCGGGGGCAGCCGCGTGGCGGTGAAACAGGTCCGGAGCGTGGTTCTGGATGCGCCGGAGAACTCGCGACTGCTGGCGCTGCTGGCGGGGGGCGCGGCGTGACGCTGGCGGCGCGCTACAACCGGCTGGCGTGCGCCCTGGTCATGCTCGGGGTCGCCGCGTACGCCACCGCGGCGGGCTCGATGCTGGTGCTGCTGTGCCTGCCGGTGATCGCGGCGGCGTGGTACGCGAGGGTGAAGCACGGGTGGATGCTGCCGCGGCTGGCCGTCAACATCCTGCTGACCGGGGTGATCGGGGTGGCGGTGTACCGGGTGCTGGGGGGCCCGGTCAGCGTGGACACGATCGCGGAACTGGTGCTGCTGATCCTGCTCGTGAAACTCTGGGACCGTCGCACACCCAAGGACGACGGCCAGTTGCTCTCGATGGCCGTCTTCATGGGGATCGCGGCGATGCTGACGAGCATCGACCTCGTGGTGGGGGCGGAGATCGTCGTGATGATCCCGCTGCTGGCGGCATCGGTCATGCTGTTCCAGGTGTACGCGGGGCGCGGCGACGGGCCCGGGGCCGCGTCCGCCCTGCCGCGCGGGTTCATGCGCCATGTGCGGTCGCTGGTGGCGCTCACGGTGATGTGCACGGCGGTCGTCGGCCTCTCGGTGTTCGTGCTGATGCCGCGCGGGATCGGGCGCGACCGGTTCGGGAACTGGGGGATGACGTACGCCCGGAACGTCTCCGGCTTCACGGACACCGTCACGCTCACCGGGGGCGGGGGGGTGATCTCGCAGTCGCCGGAGGTGGTGCTGACGCTGCAGGTCCGCACCTCCGCCGGGGTCAGCCTGGGCGGGGAGCAGACGATCCATTACCTTCGCGGGGCGGTGCTGGAGCGCTACGAGGGCGGGGTCTGGTCCGCCGCGCCGGAGCCCTCCGTCACAACGATCGACGCGGTCGCTGGGAACACGCTGCTCCTGACGGACGAGCCGATCCGCGTGACGGTTGACCAGACGATCGTGCTGCGGGGCCTGGGGCCCCAGCCGGACTATCTGTTCGCGGAGTGGAGGCCGGTCCGGCTCCAGTACCACAGCGCCGCGCGGCATGTGCCGCCCAATGCCGCCCGGGTGCTGCGCGCCGGCGCCAAGGAGCCCGGCCGGTTCGAGTACACCGTGTCGTCGTCGCTGGGAATCGACGACGAGCCGGGTGAGCGCTCCCCGGTCCGCCCTGTGGAGGGGCCGATCGCGGACCTGGCGCGCCGGGTGCTCCGCAACGCCGGGATCGACCCCGACCCCGCGGCCCGCCCGCTGGGCCAGGACATGGACGCGGCCCGGTCCCTGCAGGATTACCTGAGGAACAACTTCCGCTACACGCTGGAGACCGAGGCCGCGCCCGCGGGCCGCGACCCGGTGGAGTGGTTCCTCTTCGAGCGAAAGGCCGGGCACTGCGAGTTGTACGCGGCGGCGATGACGCTGATGTGCCGGGACGTGGGGATCAACGCGCGGCTGGTGACCGGGTATGTCGCGGTGGAGTACAACGCCCCGGCGGACCAGTACGTCGTGCGGGCCAGCAACGCCCACGCGTGGGTGGAGGCGGAACTGGGACGCGGGCGGTGGCGGCGGTTCGACCCGACCCCTTCGGATGAACTGGCACGCATCCACAGGCCGGCGATGGGCCTGCTGACGCGGCTCCGGAACTGGCTGGACGCGATGAAGTTCGCGTGGGAGCGGTCCGTGGTCTCGTTCGACGAGGCCACGCGGGCGCGGGTGATCGGCGCCGACAGGGACGATGCCGAGGGTCTCTTCCCGGCGGTGGACCGCTTCCTGGCCCGCGTGCGGGCCGGCGGCCCGAGGCTGCTGGGAACGGCCCTGGGGGCCGGGGCCATGGTCTTCGTGGTCTGCGCCGCAACGGGAAGCGGGCTGGTGCTGCTGGCGCACATGATGCGACGGCGGGGGACGCTGGCGCGGCGCTCACGCGGAGTACGGGGGCGGGAGGCCGAACTTGCGCAGCGCCTGACGCAGGTCCGGTTCTACGACCACATGCTGGAGGCGCTGACGAAACAGGGGCGGGGCAAGCCGGCCTGGCGGCCGCCCCTGGACTTCGCGGGGTCGGTGGACGATGCCCGGCAGGCCGCGGCGGTCCGGTCGATCGCGTCGCTCTACTACGCGGTACGGTTCGGGGGCTCGGACCTTGATGATGCCCAGCGCCGGGACGCGGAGGCTGCCCTGGCGGTCATCGTGAAGGGGTAGCGCACGAAGTGCCGCCCCGTCCGCCGGCTGGAGACTGTGTTCACGGCCGGGCGCCGGGGCCGCCACCATCGACCGGCCGGAGCCGGGGTCACCAACCTGGCACGGCGGTTGTGGTGCAAACCCTCGTGCTCGCTCTACCCCACGACGACGATGCCGCGCCCGCCCCCGAAGTCGAGGAAGCACCCTCGGCCGGGGAGGCCGCGTCCGCCCTGCTGGCCTCCGGAGGCCTGGGCCGACGGCTGCTGGCGGCGGCGCGGCTCGCGGCCGCGATGCAGGCGTTGGCGGAGGCCCCATGAACTACGGGATGCAGATTTCGGCGTCCGGGGTGCTGACATCCATGTACCAGCAGGACGTGGCGACGAACAACCTGGCGAACCTCAACACGGTGGGGTTCAAGCCCGAGATCAGCCGTCTGATCGCGCGGGACTCGGCCCGCGTTGAGGACGGCCTGGCGGGCCTGCCGTCGAACTCGCTTCTTGAACGGCTCGGGGCGGGAGTGCTGGTGGCGCCCAACCGGATCTCGTTCGAGCAGGGCCCGCTGATCTCCACGCCCAACGACCTCGACCTTGCGATCCAGGGGGATGGGTTCTTCGTCATCCGTGAATCGACGGACGTGACGGGCGATCGGTTCCGGCTCAGCCGCGACGGGCGCCTGACCCGCGACGCGTCGGGGCAACTGGTGCGTTCGGCCGATGGGCTGCCGGTGCTGGACGTGCAGAACCGGCCGATCCGATTGCCGGCGGGTTCCGTGTTCATCTCCGCCGATGGGACGATCTCCCAGGAAGGGAAGGTTCTTGCGCAACTCCAGGTGACGCAGGTGCCCGACACGGCCCGGCTGCGCAAGATCGGCCACGGCATGTTCCAGGCCCCGGCCGACGCGATGGAGAGCCGGCGTACGGCCACCGGCCTGGTGCGCCAGTTCAACCTGGAGTCGGCGGCGGTGGACCCGGTGCTGGCAACGGTGCAGGTGACGGACGCGGCGCGGAACGCGGAGCGCAACTTCGGCATGATCCAGTACCACGACCGGCTGATCGACCGCGCGATCAACGTGCTGGGCCGTGTCGCCTGATTCCCCTTCATCTGTAACTCACCATGGCCATCAACGCACTCCAATCGGCCGCCACCGGGCTCTCCGCGCTCAACACCCAGCTTGACGTGATCGCCAACAACCTGGCGAACGTGAACACGGCGGGG
The DNA here is from genome assembly GCA_020849105.1 of Phycisphaerales bacterium. Lineage (GTDB taxonomy): Bacteria > Planctomycetota > Phycisphaerae > Phycisphaerales > UBA1924 > JADLGW01. The sequence continues at coordinate 46,056 of JADLGW010000022.1, forward strand.
TTCAAGTCGAGCCGGGTGAACTTCCAGGACCTGCTGTACATCGAGAAGGCGCAGCCGGGTGTGGAGAATGCCAACGGCGACCAGCGTCCCACGGGGCTGTACGTCGGGCTGGGCGTGCGGGTATCGGGCACGCAGGTGAACTTTGACCAGGGCGCGGCGCTGAACACCGGGCGGGAACTGGACCTGCGGATCGACGGGCAGGGGTTCTTCAAGGTGCAGGTGGAGGACGGGCTGGCCGGGAACGGCATCGCGTACACGCGTGCGGGCAACTTCGTCCGGAACTCCGACGGGGAGATCGTGCTCGCCAACGACCAGGGGCGGCGGCTGGACCCGGTGGTGACGATCCCGGAGGACACGATCAGCGTCACGATCGACCCGAACGGGCGGGTGTTCGTGACGCAGCCCGGACAGACCGCCCCGACCGAACAGGGACAACTGGAACTGGCGAACTTCGTGAACCCGGCGGGCCTCAAGCAGATCGGCGAGAACCTGTTCGTGGAGACCGAGGCGTCCGGGGCGCCGCTGCTGGGCAGCCCCGGGGAGGAGCATTTCGGGCGGATCGTGCAGGGAACGCTGGAGGCGTCCAACGTGGACCCGGCGTTCGAGTTGATCGAGCTGATCAGGACGCAGCGGGCGTTCGAGATGAACAGCAACTCGATCAAGGCGGCGGACGAGACGCTGCGCAGCATCGCGCAGTTGAGGTCCTGAATGAGCGTCGTCGCGCGGGCAGTGGTGCTGGTGCTGCTTGCCGCCGCCCACGGGGCGCGTGGGCAGGATTCGGTCCGGTTGCGTGCGGCGTCGCGGGTGCCCGAGGGCGTGGTCGTGACGCTGGCGGATGTCGCGGTGCTCAGCGGGCCCGGTGCGGAGGCGCTCGGGGGTGTCGCCGTGGCCCCCACGGGCGAGCCGCCCACGGTCGGCGTCGCGGATGTCCGCCGCGCACTGGCAGCGCTGCCCCGGGGGCGCGTGAACTGGGGGCGTCTGGCGCTGTCCGGGTCCGCCTGCCGCATCGTGCGGCCGGCCCCCGCGGCGTCATCCGCGCCCGCGCCGGCGGTGCCTGCGCCGCTCAGCGGGACGGTCCGGCACCTGATCCCGTCGCGTGTCGCGCAACTGCTCGGCGTGGCCGCGTCCGACGTCCGAGTGACCCTGGACGAATCGGACGCGGGGGTGCTGGACCTGCCGACGGCCGGGCGGACCGTGGACGTGCGGGCCGTGGGGATGTCGGGCCGCATGCCGCTGGCGGTGACGGTGTACGAGGGCGAGAGGATCGTGGCCGCCCGGACTGTCCGCGCGGAGGTGCTGGTGCGGCGGGAAGTGGTGCTCGCCGTCAATGCCCTGCGGCGGGGCGACCTGGTCGGGCCGGGGGACATCACCGTGGAATCGCGCTGGGTGGCGGCGGGCGGGCGCGCCGCCGAGCGGGACAGCGTGGTCGGGGCCGCGGTCAAGGGTCGGCTGGTTCCGGGGCAGGTCGTGGAACCATCGGACATCGAGCCGCCGATCGTGGTGCGGAAGGGCGAGGTGATCGCGGTGCACTGCGTTGTCGGCTCGGTGGTCCTGCGGACAACCGCACGGGCGACGGCGCCCGCGCGGCGCGGCGAGGTGATCGAACTTGAATCGCTGGCCCAGGACGGGCGGCGGTTCGTGGCCCGGATCGATGCGCCCGGCCGCGCGGTGGCGATCGCGCCCGCCGAGCGCACGCCGAGCGGCCGACGCGGGCGCGCGGGGAGATGACCATGCACACCGGACCCATCGTGACGGCGGCCGTGCTCGTGCTGTGCGGCGGCGCGGCCGGGCAGTCGCTGTTCCTGCTGCCGCCCGAGCCGGCGATCGTGGGCGATGGTGCGGCCGACCCCGCGGCCGGGCTGTACGGCTACAGCCTGATCGCGGTGCAGCCGCCCCGGCCCAAGAGTTTCAAGGTACACGACCTGGTGACGATCATCGTGAACCAGTCGAGTTCGCAGGAGGCGGAGCAGAAGTTGAAGACGGACAAGAAGTACAACCTGTCAGCGGACGTCGGGCCGCTGCTGGACTTCCTGCAGTTGCTGGAGTTGCGGCTCCAGGCGGGCGACTCGTCGGACGTTGCGCTGGCGAACGCCCAGCAGGCGAGCAAGTTCGACGGCAAGGGCACGTTCGAGCGAACCGACAAGTTCAGCGCGAAACTCCAGGCGGAGATCATCGACGTGAAGCCCAATGGGACGCTGGTGCTGGAGGCCCGGACACATGTGGCGATGGGGCGCGAGGTCCAGACGATGGTGCTGTCCGGGAAGTGCCGGCTGGAGGACGTGACCGACGCCAACACCGTCATGTCCTACCAACTCGCGGACCTGAACCTGATGACGACGCACGAGGGTCAGGTGGACAAGGCTGGGAAGAAGGGCGTGATCCCGCGGGTGCTGGAGACGCTGTTCTCGTTCTGATCTCGGGCAGGGTGCCGGCGAGCACGCCCCGATTGGGCCTGAACACGCCGAGCGTGGTGCCGCTGGGGGCACGATCCGGGCTGCCCCGGACTCAGGCCTTGGCGTTCTTCTTGGCCTTCAGGGCGGCGGACATGCGGCTCTTGCGGCGTGCGGCCTGATTCTTGTGTATGACGCCCTTCGCGGCGGTGCGGTCCACGATCTTCGAGGTCTCCCGGAAGGCGGTGGCGGCGTCTTCGACGCTGCCGTGGGCGACCTTATCGCGGAAGGTCTTCACGGCATCGCGCATCGTGCGGAGGCGCCAGCGGTTGCGGGCACGGGCGTCGGCGTTCTGCCGGACTCTCTTCTGGGCGGACAGCGAATGGGCCATGGGGTTCCTTGTGGGCTGGACCGGAAGTATCGCGGGGCGGCGGGCCGAATCAAGTGCGGGCACTTGCCGGGGCGGGCCGGGGCGTTATCCTTCGGGGAGCACGCGGGCATAGCTCAACTGGATAGAGCACCTGACTACGGATCAGGAGGTTGTGGGTTCGACTCCTACTGCCCGTGCTTTCCGCCCGGCTTCTGCAATCCCCGTTTGACATTCAGGCTTCCCGTGGTAGTGTCGCCGGGTGGTCCGGGCCCCCCGTGGAGAACACCTCGTGAAGACCTGTCATGCGATCGTGCCGGCCGGCATCGCCATGCTCGCCGCGGCCGTCGCCGCCCAGCCCCGCGTCGCCATCGTCGCGGCGGCCAACACCAGCCCCTCAAGCATCCAGTTCACCGACCCCCAGGCGAAGTTGATGGGGACAGGGCTGTTCTCGGCGGTGGACATCGTCTCGGTCTACACGGGGCAGCCGGTGCCGACGCTGGCCGACCTGCAGCAGTACGACGCGATCATCACATGGAGCAACGTCAACTTCAACGACTCCGCGGCGCTGGGCGACGTGTTCGCGGACTATGTGGATGCAGGCGGCGGGGTCGTGGTTGCGGTGTTTGCGAACTCGACGACGAGCCCGAATCGGTACCTCACGGGGCGCTGGCAATCCGGCGGGTACGAGATCATACCGGGGCAGGGCGGCAACACGTCCTCACCGGGATCGCAGACCCTGGGCACGATCCTGATCCCCGGACATCCGACGCTGGACGGCGTGGCGTCGTTCAACGGCGGCACATCGAGTTTCCGCCCGACCACGACGGCCCTGACCTCGCACGGGGTGAAGGTGGCGGAGTGGAGCGACGGCAAGACCCTGGTGGCCGTGAGCAACCAGTTCCCCGGGCGGGTGGACCTGGGCATGTACCCGCCGTCGTCCGATTCCAGCGCGTCGTTCTGGGTGTCCACGACCGACGGAGCACGCCTGATGGCCAACGCCCTTCTCGTGGCGGCCGGCGCCCCGGCACCGTGCTACCCGGACTGCAACGCGGATGGGCAACTCAACCTCTCGGATTTCGGCTGCTTCACGACCAAGTTCGCGTTGGGCGACCCGTACGCGGACTGCAACGGGGATGGGGCGTTGAACCTGTCGGACTTCGGCTGTTTCACGACGAAGTTTGCGCTCGGATGTCCGTGAGCCACGACAGGATCGCGTGGCAGGCCGGGATCACCGGGTGGCTCGCGAGGAACCCCGGAAGGCCGGGCCCGCTGACCCACCGCGTCGCGTCCGTGTCCCAGTGCGTGCCGCGGGTTGACTCGATGACCTGATCGAGCGGGCGGGAAAGGCGTGCCCGCAGGATGATGTTGAAACTGCGGGCCGCGGCGTCGCGGTAGAAGGCGATCGGACGGGCGTCGGCCAGGGGGTCCTCGATTCCGGCCTCCTCCGCCAGTTCGCGGCGCAGCTGGTCGGTCAGGGTGTAGGGATCGGCCCGGCCATCGGCCGGTGGCGGGTCCAGCCCGCCCGCGGGGGAAAGTTCCCACGCCCCGCCGTACTTCCATGTCATTGGCGACCGCCGCGCCAGAAGAAAATGCTCGCGGCCCCCGGTATCCCGGGCGGTGACCACGCCGTTCACCGCCAGCAGCATCACCCCGGTCTCGACTTCATCCTGAACGGCGAGCCACTTGTATGAGGATCGGCGGCAGACGAGGCGGCCCACCTGGGGGTCAAAGTCCGCCATGGACAGGATCGGGCCGTCGAACAGACGCGGGTTCGCGGCGGTCATCCGGGCCCACGCCTGATCCGCGGGCGAGACCAGTGCCGCAGGAACGGAATGACCGCCCACGACTTCGACAACGGGCCCGGCGGTACACGGCCAGAGGGTGATCCCCGGCCACTGCGGCCACGTCAGGCTCACGTCAGCAGCCCGCCGAGGTCGGCCGGGAGATCACCGAGGCCGATGGCTTCGGCTTCCTTCGCGACTTCGCGCTGAACGATGGCCTGGGCATTGGCAAGGGCGTCGTTCACGGCATCGGCGATGAGCGAGCCGGCGAGTTCGCGGGTGCGGTCGTCCGCGGCCATACCGGCGACGAGGGCGGGTGTGAGTTCCATCGACACGATGCGCAAGCGGCCGCTGGCGACGACGCGCACAGCCCCGCCGCCGGCCTCTCCGGTCGCTCGGGCGGCGGCGGTCGTGTCCTTGATGCGCTGGCCCGCGGCCCGGAGTTTCTCGCGATCCTTGAGCAGGCCGGCTACTGCACCCATTGCCCTGAGTCTGTCGAACACGTCACCCTCCGCGCTACTTGTCGTCGCCTGATCGTCCCGTCACCGACGGCCCCCAGGTCGCCTGGGTGACCGTGCCGTTCTCGACCAGGAGCATGACGCTGCCGCCCTTCCAGTTGGGGACGTGATCAAAGTCGAGCATGACGGTGTCGCCGTCGGATTCGTCCGCACGGTGGCCGAGGCGGCGGGCGGCCTCCGCCACGGGCAGGCCGACGAGTTCGCGGCTGGCAATCATCGCCTGGACCCGTTCCGGGGTGAGCGCGGGGCCGCCCCGCAGCACCCAGACCCAGACCGCCGCGGAGGTGATGACGGCCAGGGCGAGCACCGTGATGGCGGTGCGGGGGCCGCTGTGTCGGCCGGGTGCCGGCCGATTCGGGGGCATGGCAGCCGCCCGAAGGTCAAGGTGCTGTGCCACGCGGCTTCCTCTCGGCAAACGCCTGGATAGCGCTCTTGATGACCGGGTGCTCGGCGATCTGCTGGGTGGTGAGCGACTCGGGCGGAGCGGGCGCCGATGCGAGCGACTGCGGCGGAGGTTCGGCCGGCGCGGCGGCGGCGGGCACCGGGGCCCGCGCCGCCGTCAGCGTTTTTTTGCGGTTGGTTCCCGTGCCGCGGGGCTGGACCCCCCACCAATCCCCCCGCCGCCCCGCGCGGAGCCATTGGGTGATCCGCCGCCGGCGACCAGCGCGGCCGCGTCGGCGAGTTTCTCCGTCTGCGCCAGGCGGACCATGGCGGCATCGAAGAGGGCGCGCGGGACGGCGCTCTGCCGCGCCTGCCGCTGGACGTTCTCGCACACGACGATCATGTGGACAAGGCCCGCGGACTCGAACGCGGCGGCGCGGGCGGCCTCCTGCTGGCGCATCGGGCCGGCCAGGTCCACCAGTTCGGTTTCCGGTCCGCACGAGGACAGGATGAGCAGGTCGCGCAATCGCGAGAGGAGCGCCTCGATGATCTGGTCCAGGGCGGTGCCGCGCCGGACCAGTTCATCGGAAGCGGTCAGGGCGTCACGCGGACTGCCGGCGGCGAAGGCGTCGATGATGGCGGAGACCAGGTCGCGGTCGGGCAGTCCCAGCAGTTCTTCGAGCAACTCCCCGGTCAGTTTCTTCTCGCCGGAAGCCAGCAGGCGGTCCATCACCGAGAGGGCGTCGCGCATCGACCCGTTTCCCAGGCGCGCGACGGTGTGCAGAAGGTCGGCATCGGCCTTCACACCCTCCTGCGCCACGACCTCCTTCAGGTGCTCGGCGATCATGGCGGTCGGGATGGCGCGGAAGTCGAAGCGCTGGCAGCGGCTCTGGATCGTCACCGGGACCTTGTGGGCCTCCGTCGTGCACAGGATGAAGACCACATGCTCCGGCGGCTCCTCCATCGTCTTCAACAGGGCGTTGAAGGCGTTGGGCGACAGCATGTGAACTTCGTCGATGATGTAGACCTTCTTCTTGCCGCGGAGGGGCCGGTACTGGCTGCTGGCGATGAGATCGCGGGCGTTGTCCACGCCGGTGTTGCTGGCGGCGTCGATCTCGATGACGTCGGTGTCCTGGCCGGACATGATGGCGGCATCGGCTTCCGGGCTGCCGCCGCTGAGGAGTTTGGCGAAGATGCGGGCCGTCGAGGTCTTGCCCACGCCGCGGGTCCCGGTGAAGAGGTAGGCGTGGGCGACGCGGGCGGCCTTCACGGCGTTTCGCAGGGTCCGAGCGATGGCCTCCTGGCCGACAACCTCGTCAAACGTCTGCGATCGGTAGCGCCGGGCGAGCACGGTGTAGGCCATGGGACGGATTGTAGAGTCGCCCGCGGCCCACTACCCTCTGGGCCGGGGTTCCTTCGCCCATGACCGTCGCCGCCACCCCGCCCATCCTTGCCAGCCTTCCCGGACCCGGGGTGCGCCCGGTCCTGGGAATCGCCCGCGACGGGTGGCCGATCATCGCCCTGTTCGCGGCGATGGCGGCGGCGGCGTGGAGCCTGGGATCCCTGCTGCCCGGGTGGTGGCTGCTGGCACCGGGAGTGTTGTTCACGGTCCTGCTGCTGTGGTGCGTGTATTTTTTTCGCGACCCGGAGCGGACGCCGCCCCCGGGGGCCGGGCTGGTCATCAGCGGGGCGGACGGTGTGGTGTGCCACGTCGGTTCCGCGGACCCGCCGGCGGAACTGCGCCTGCCCGGGCACGAGGCGATCGGCCTGACACGGGTCAGCGTGTTCATGGACCTGCTGAGCGTACACGTCAACCGTGCGCCGATCGCCGGACGGGTGGACGCGGTCGCGTACAAGCCGGGATCATTCCTCAACGCCTCGCTCGACAAGGCGAGCGACCTGAACGAACGCATGGGCATGGTGATCCGGCTGCCCGATGGCCGGCCCGTGGCCGTCGTGCAGGTCGCCGGGCTGGTGGCGCGGAGGATCGTCTGCCGGGTGAAGGCGGGGATGGGGCTGGCTGCCGGGGAGCGCTTCGGCATGATCCGGTTCGGCTCGCGGGTGGACGTGTACCTGCCGCGGGGGTTCACGCCGGCGGTCAGAGTGGGCGACAAGGCGTCTGCGGGGGTAACGGTGATTGCGCGTGAGGGGGCCACATGAACCCGCATCCCGACCGCCGGGTGCCGCTGCGCCGGGTGATCCCCAGCGTGCTGACGACGGTGGCGCTGTGCAGCGGGCTGGCGGCGGTGCATTTCGCGTTGCAGCCGACGCCCGAGTGGAAGAACGCGCTCGGGGCGATCGGGCTGGCGGCGGTGTTCGACGTGCTGGACGGGCGGGCCGCGCGGATGCTGCGGGCGACGAGCCGCTTCGGGGCGGTGCTCGACTCGCTGTCGGACTTCCTGTGCTTTGGTGTCGCGCCGGCGCTGGTCCTGTACCAGTGGCAACTGAAGGACACGGACATCGGCGGGCTGGCCGCGCTGGTGACGTACGTGCTCTGCGCGGCCCTGCGGCTGGCGCGGTTCACGTCGATGCCGCGGACTCCGGTGAAGCACGCCCCGCTGACCATGTTCTTCGTGGGGCTGCCGTCGCCCGCGGCGGCGGCGATCGTGCTGGTCCCGCTCATGCTGATGGTGTCGAAGACGACGGGGTACGCGCCGCCGAGTTGGGTGGTCGCCGCGTGGACGATGTGCACCGGGCTGCTGATGATCAGCCGGATCCCGATGTACTCGATCAAGAAGATCAAGATCAAGCGGAAACTCGTGCCGCTGCTGCTGGTGGTGCTGGGGCTGATCGTGGTGATGGTGATCCGGGACACATGGCTGGCGCTGGCGCTGGTGTCGCTGGCGTACCTGCTGACGCTGCCGCTGGCGGTGGCGCACCACGGGCGGACGAACCGGCGGATCGCGGCCGGCGACGCGGCCGTGGGGGCGCGTGCCTGACCGCGGATCGGCGCCTGGCGGCACCGGGGCGCCGAACCTCGCGGCTCGGCCGGCCATCGCGCTCGCTACAGAGCCGGCGCCTCAAACTCCGGCTTGTCACCGCTCAGCACCCGCCACACGTCCCGGACCACCCACGACATGTTGGTCTTGGCCGTCACGGTCCCGCTTGCCAGGTGCGGGGCCACATGCAGGTTCGGGATGCCCAGGGCCGGGTACTCCGGCCCGATCGGCTCCGTCGGGTCGTGCACGTCCAGGAACGCCCGGGCCTTCGGGTGTGACCGGCACCATGACGCGATCGCCGCCGGGTCCGCCACGAACCCCCGGCTGGCGTTGATCAGCACCGCATCCGGCTTCATCCGGGCCAGCACCGCGGCGCCGACCAGTTTCTCGTTGGCCGGGCGGTAGTCCACATGAACCGTCAGGATGTCGGACTCCCGCAGCATCCGCTCCACGCTCACGGGCTCGGCCCCGTGCCGCGACGCCGCGGGAATCTCCAGCAGGTCGTTGTAGAGCGCCCGCACCTCCATGGCGTGCGCCACCCGGGCCATGGCCGAGCCGATCCGCCCGAACCCCCATATGCCAAGCGTCAGGTCCGTCAGTTGCCGCGGGGCGGTGAACCGGTTGCGGGTCGCGTGCCACTCATCCGGTGGCAGCGCCTCCGTCAGGTAATGCATCGGGCGGTATGCATCCAGGATCTGCGCCCACACATACTCGACGACGGCCCGGGTGTTGGCCCCCGGCGCGTGCACCACCGTGATCCCGCGCCTTCTGCACTCCGGCACGTCGATGTTCTCGAGCGCGACACCGGCTCGCGCCACCACGCGCAGCCCCGGCGCCTTGTCCAGCATCGCCGCGTTGACCCTTGTATAGGTGCGGACGATCAGCCCCGCCGCCCGCGGCAGCAGCACGTCCAGCCGGGCCGCGTCCTTGTAGGGGCACGCCACCAGTTCGCACCGTTCGGCGAGCCACGCGGCCGGGCCGGGCTCGAGTTCTTCCGTCTGGATCACCAGGGGCTTGGGCATGGCACGGACGGTAGCCGCATCCACGGGGCGCGGCCGGCGGGCCGGCGCCGCCGGGTAAGTGGAGCGGAGGAGACTCGAACTCCCGACATCCAGCTTGCAAAGCTGGCGCTCTACCAACTGAGCTACCGCCCCGGCGGCAAAGGGTAGAGGGCCGGGGGCACGGGGCACAGTGGGGGGCGCCCCGGCACCCGCCCGGCCAGCCGACCCCGGCCCCTTGATTCTGAATGTAGCCTATGCTACATTTGAGCCGATACAACCCCGACACCATGGACTTCCCCGCCGACCATCCCCCGCACCACGGCTGGCGCCGCCCGCCGGGCAACCCCAGCCTTCCGGAGGCCTACGCCTCCGTCCGCGTCCCGCACAGCGCGGGGTTCTGGCGGAAACTCGTCGCCTTCACCGGTCCGGGGCTCATGGTGGCCGTCGGCTACATGGACCCGGGCAACTGGGCGACGGACCTGGCCGGCGGCGCCCGGTTCGGCTACACGCTGCTCTCGGTCGTGCTGCTCTCGAACCTCATGGCGATCCTGCTCCAGCACCTGGCCCTCAAACTCGGCATCGCCACCGGGCGGGACCTGGCCCAGGCCTGCCGCGACCACTATTCCCGCCCCACCGCCTTCGGTCTCTGGGTGTTGTGCGAGGTCGCCATCGCCGCCTGCGACCTGGCGGAGGTCATCGGCTCGGCGATCGCCCTCAACCTGCTCTTCGGCCTGCCGCTCGTCTGGGGCGTCGCCCTGACCGCTGCGGACGTCATGGTCATCCTGTTCCTCCAGAACAAGGGATTCCGGCTCCTGGAGGCGATGGTCGCCGGGCTCATCCTGCTCATCGGCTCGTGCTTCCTCTACAACATCATCGCGTCGGAGCCCCACCTGCCCGATGTGCTCCGCGGCCTCGTCCCGCGCCCGGAAGTGGTGACGAATCCCTCCATGCTCTTTATCGCGATCGGCATCCTCGGGGCCACCGTGATGCCCCACAACCTCTACCTGCACTCGAGCATCGTGCAGACGCGGGCGTTCGACCGCGACGATGCGGGCAAGGCGATGGCGATCAAGTACGCGACCATCGACTCCACCGTCTCGCTGCTGGCCGCGTTCTTCATCAACGCCGCCATCCTGATCCTGAGCGCGGCCGCGTTCCACGGCACGGCCCACGAGGGTGTGGAGGGGATCGAGGACGCGTACCAGTTGCTGACGCCGGTGCTGGGCGTGTCCATGGCGAGCACGCTCTTCGCCGTTGCCCTGCTGGCGTCCGGGCAGAACTCGACGCTCACCGGCACGCTCGCCGGGCAGATCGTGATGGAGGGGTTCCTGAACATCCGGCTGCGCCCGTGGCTGCGCCGACTCATCACCCGCCTGATCGCCATCATCCCGGCCGTGATCGTGGCCGCGATCTACGGCGAGAAGGGGGTGAATGAACTGCTGATCCTGAGCCAGGTCATCCTGTCGATGCAGTTATCCTTCGCCGTGGTGCCGCTGGTGCTGTTCACGGGGGACCGCGCGAAGATGGGCCGCTTCGCCAACCCCGCGTGGGTCGCGCTGACCGCGTGGACGGTGACGGTCGTCATCGTCGGGCTCAACGGGTATCTTCTGTGGCAGACCTTCGCCGGGGGGCTGGGGTAAGGGGGCGCCGTGTACGACCGCATCCTTGTGCCGCTGGAGAACTCGCCCGCCGACGCCACCATCCTCTCGCATGTACGCGACCTTGCCCGCGTCCACCGTTCCGCGCTCGTCCTGATCCATGTGGCCGACGGATGGGCCGCCCGCAACCAGGAGCAACTGAACCTCACGGATTCCGAGGAGATCATGCAGGACCGCGCGTACCTGGAGCGGTGCTGCGATGAACTCACCCGCGACGGGATCCCGACCACCATCGTCCTTGGCAAGGGCGACCCCGCGGCGGAGATCGTCGCCGCCGCGGCCCGCGAGGGCTGCGACCTGATCGCCATGACCACGCACGGGCACCGCCTTCTTCAGGACATTCTGCGCGGGAGCGTGGCGTCCGACGTCCGCCACAGAACGAGCGTCCCGGTGCTCATGGTGCGGCAACGCGCGTAGGAGACGACCGCCGGACGGGCACGTTTCGGGGCCGGTGTCCGCAACGGGAAGAGCAACGATCGTCGCGTTCGCGAGTCCGAAAACCCCCCGCTCCCCTTCCCCCCCTCCCGCGAGGCCGCACACCCCTCCGGGCCGCGAGGTCGGAGAACCGCGCCCCGCATCGGGCCCGCACAAGCCACGCCCCCCCGGGCCCGATCCCTCCACCCGATGGGAGGGAGGACGAGAGCCCGGAATCGCCGCGCATGGTCGGTCGCATTCACGCTGACCGGGGCGGCCGCGGGCCTTCTGGCGACCGGGCCCCACCAGCCGTCCGCGCTGGTGGCGCCGGTCCCCACGCCGTGGGCCTTGTTGCGGGCGGGCGACCTGGCGGCGGCGTCGGGCGACCTGGCCCAGGCCGATGCGCAGTACCGCCGCGCTCGGCTGGAACCGGAATCGAGCGACCGGGCCACTCGGGCTCTCCGCGACCTGCACCGCAGGCCGGAGTTCCGCCTTCCGGTCGATGCGGCGGCGGTGGCGCGCACGGAGGAAGTGCTCGGCCCCGGCTTCCGCCGGTTCGACACCGGCCATTTCGTCGTGATCTCCGACGGGCCGGCCGCATGGTCGCGGAACAAGGCCGCGCTGCTGGAACGGGCCCGCTCGGAGTACTTCCGGGCCACGGACAAACTCGGACTCCAGGCCGTTCCCCACGCCACGAAACTCGTCTGCGTTCTGATCAACGACCATGATCGGTACCGCAGGTTCGGGCGCGACCTCGACGGCCTCGACGCGTCGTGGATCGCCGGCTACTACTCGACCGCCGGCAACCGCGTCGTGTTCTACAACGATTCCACGTCCCCGGCGTTCGCCAGCGCCCGTGCCCAACTGGATGACTACGACCGTCAGGCGGCCGATGCCCGCCGGAACGCGGACACCGCCCACCGGGCCAGCCGCGAGGACCTGGCTCGGCAGTTGCTCGCCTCCGCCGACGACCTGAGCACTCGCGTCCGCGACGAACGGCGTCGCCTGGAGGCCCGGGCCGCGGGATACTCGAGCGCCAAGACCATCCACGAGTGCGTGCACCTGCTGTCGTTCAACACCGGGGCGCAGCGCCGCGACCGCGAGTACCCGCTCTGGCTCAGCGAGGGCCTGGCGACGAACTTTGAGACGGAATCCCCGCAGCACGCCTTCGGCCCGGACCGGCCGCAACCGCCCGGTGCCGACTCGCGCCGGTCCCGGCTGATTGAACTGGTCCGCCGGGGTCAGGCCCCAGCGCTGACGGACCTGCTGGTCGTGACCGCCGCCCCGCAGTGGAACGCGGAAACCGCGGACGCGATGTACGCTCTGAGCGACGCCCTCTTCGCCCACCTGTACCGGCGCGAGCCCGCGGCACTCGGGGCCTACTTCCGCGACCTGGGGCAGGAACCGCCCGGCCCCGTCTCCGCCCAGCGCAACCTGGCGCTCTTCGCGGCCCGCTTCGGGGACCCTGCGGCCGTCGAACGGGCCCTGTACGCGGCCCTGGAATAGGGCTGTTCACCGTCCGTGCCACCGGTAGCCGGGCGGCTTTCGGCCGGGTTGGTGAACGCCGCCACGGGCCATAAACTCCGGTGTCAGGGGGAGCATTGCCCGGGCCAGAGACCTCGAAAGTTCCGCCGCAACATCCGGGCACCTTGCCCGAAGGTTCCACAGTGGACATCGCTGACCTGGCCGGTCTGCTCCCCGCATCGCGGCTGGTGTGGTTGCAGGCCCGAGCCACCGAAGTGCTGGGCGTTCTCGGAGCCTCCGGAGAGGTGCGGGTGCGGGTGGTTGATGACCCCGAGATGGCCCGGGCCCACCAGGAGTTCGCGGACACACCCGGGACGACCGACGTGCTGACCTTTGATCTCTCGGACCCGGATGCCCCCGCCCGGGATCGACCGGTCCTGGATACCGACATCCTGATTTGTGCCGACGAAGCCGCCCGCCAGGCCCGGGCCCGCGGGCATGAGACGGAGCGGGAACTCCTTCTTTACATCGTGCACGGCGTCCTCCACTGCCTGGGCCACGACGACCACGACCCGGACGCCGCGGCCGCCATGCACGCGCGGGAGGATCAGGTGCTCATGGCGATCGGCGTCGGTCCCACCTACCGGGGTGAGCCGTGACACCCACGATCTGGCTGTGGATCGCGCTGGCGGCCCTGGTCCTGAGCACCGTGTTCAGCGCGCTGGTCCAGTCCGTCCGCGACTCCGCCCGCACCACGCTGGAGCACCTGGCCGATCAGCATGGCCCAAGGGCGCGAGAGCGGATCGCCGCCATCCTGGACGACTCTTCCGGGCACGCCCTGGCGGTCGGGCTGCCGCGCGTCGCCTGCAACCTGGTGGTCGGCATCGCGATCGTCTTTGTGGCCGCGGGCTGGGCGGGCCACGCCGCCATCACGCCGATGGACGCCCTGCTGGGTCTCGTCGGCGCCTCGGTGGTTCTGTACCCGCTCGGCCTGGCCCTTCCGGCAAGCATCGCCCGGCACGCGGCCGAGGCAACCGTGCTCGCCTGGTCCCCGGTCCTGCGGTTCATGTACCACCTGTCCGGCCCGTTCCGGGCCGTGGCGGCGTTCTTCGACGAGGTGGTGCGGCGCCTGGCGGGCAAGACAGAGGCGTCGGAGGCCGAGGAGGTCCGGGCGGAGGTTCTGAGCGTGATCGAGGAGGCACGCCACGACGGGCAGTTCGGCAAGACCGAGCGCGACATGATCGACGCGGTCATGACCTTCCGCTCAACCACCGTCGAGCAGGTGATGACGCCCCGGACCGAGGTCGAGGCGATGGAACTGACCAACAACCTCGGGGCGGTGACCGCGTTCATCAAGCGCAGCACGCACAGCCGTGTGCCGGTCTACCAGGGCAGCCTGGACCATGTCGTCGGCGTCTTCTATGTGAAGGACCTAATGCGCTGGCTGGCCGCCCAGGGCACGCACGGCAAACCCTTCGAACTCAAGGCCATCCTGCGCCCGGCGATCTTCGTGCCGGAGACCAAGACCATCCGCGAACTCCTCGGCGAACTGATGACCCGCAAGGTCCACATCGCCATGGTCGCCGATGAGTACGGCGGCACCAGCGGCATTGTCACGTTCGAGGACATTATCGAGGAAGTATTCGGCGAGATCCGCGACGAGTACGAGATCGAGGACGACGACGCGGCCGAGATGACGGTGTGCCCGGAGGCCCGTACCGCCGACATCGACGCCCGCACGCGGATCGATGACGCCCGGGATGCCCTGCGCCCGCTGGGCCTGGAACTGCCGCTGGGCGAGGACTACGACACCGTCGGCGGGCTGGTCGTCACCACGCTGGGGCGGATCCCGGCCGCGGGCGAAACGCTCCAGATCGGGCCGGCCCGCATCACCGTAACGAAGGCCGGGCCCACCCGCGTGACCCGCGTGCGCATTGAGCCCCGGGCCGAGGAGCCCGCCCCGGACGCGCTGCCGATTGTGGAGACGCCCGCGGGGGATCGCGCCCCGAGCGTCAGCGAACGCGAGTAAAAGAGCCCCGCGCGGGGTTCACGACCCGCGGGCGTCCGCCGGCGGGACCCACGAGCCCCCGCCGAGCGCCTTGTACAGCGCCACGGCATCGGCGGCGACCGCGGCACGGGAACGGGCCTCCGCATCCCGGGCCAGGTACTGGGCGCGCTGGGCCTCCAGCAGGTCCGTGAACTCCAGCAGCCCCGCGCGGTACAGGTTCTCAGAAAGCAGCAGGGCGCGATCGGACGCGTCGGCGGCGCGGCCCACGTCCGCGCCGCGCCGGCGTGCGCGGGCCAGTTGCACCAGCGCCACCTCCACGTCAGAGAGCGCCCGGAGGATGGTCCCCTCGTACTCGGCCAGCGCCGCGTCCGCGCGTGCATCCTGCACGCCGATCGCCGCACGCACGCGCCCGAAGTCCAGGATCGGCCACCGGACCGCGGGACCGACCACCCAGAACCGGCTGTCGCCCTCGGGCAGGTCGTTGAGTTCCTGGCTTTGCAGCCCGAACGAGCCCGTCAGGCTGAACCGCGGGAACAGGGCGGCGGATGCCTCCCCGATCCGCGCCGTGGCCGCGGCCAGGCGGCGCTCGGCCGCGCGCACGTCGGGACGGTGCCGGAGTGCTTCGGAGGGCACCCCCGCCGCGAGCACGTCTGGCGGCGCGGGAATCGGCGCGTCCGCGGCGAGTTCGGCGTCGAGCGTCCCCGGCATCTGCCCGAGGAGCACCTCCAGGCGCCGGACCGCGACCCGCTCCGCGGCCTCGAGCGGCGGCACGTCGCCGGCCGACGAGGCGGCCTGCGCCTGCGCCCGAGCAAGGTCCAGATCGCTGGCGACCCCCGCCTTCGCCTGTTCGGCAACGACATCGAGCGTCCGCTGCCGGCTGGCGGCCGTGCGCTGCGCCAGCGCGACCCGCTCCCGCAACCCGCGGTACTCAACGTACGCGCCGGCCACCTCCGCAACCACGGATCGCATGACGTCGCCCGCGTCGAACTCCGCGGCGGCCACGTCGGCGGTCGCGGCCTCCGTCGCACGCCGTTGGCCCCCGAACAGGTCGATCTCCCAGGATGCATCCACGCCCACCTGCCACAGGTTGATCTGCTGCCCCGGCACCGCGGCCCCGGGAAGGCCGCCGCCGCCGCCACCAAGGCCCCGCAGGAACCCGTTCTCGCTGAACCGGGAACTCGAGTACGACCCGTTCCCGTCCACGCTCGGCCAGAGGGCGGCGGTCACGATGCCGCGCCGGGCCCGCGCCTCGCGCAGTCGGGCAGCCGCCACGCGCAGGTCGGTGCTGGAGGCCGCGGCACGCTCGATGAGAGATTCCAGCACCGGATCGTGGAACGCGCGCCACCAGGGGCCGTCGGCCGCCGGTGCGTTGTCCGCCGGCTCGACCCAGGCGGGCGGGGGCGTCACGGCGGGCTCGGCGTAGTCCGGCCCCACCGTGCAGGCGGCGGGCAGCAGCGCGGCGAACATCGCGATGGGGAGCGCCCGGTTCATTCGACCACCACCTCCACCCGCCTGCCGCGGTCCAGCCTGCGCATCAGGAGTACGACGGGGATGAGCACGAGGAACGCCGCGGCCAGGAACTTGAACTGGTCGAGGTACGACAGCGCCCGGGCCTGGGTCCCCAGCACCTCGGCGACAACGCTCTTGGCCATCCCGGCGGCCCGGGTGGCATCGCCAAGGAGGGCCGTGAACCGCTCGGTCAGTGCCGCCACGATCGAGGAATACGCCGGGCTCTCCGGTGTCAGCGTGTGGACCATCAGGGCCTGGTGGGTCTGGGCCCCGCGCGAGAGCATGGCGGCGGCGTACCCGATGCCGACGCTGCCCCCGATGTTGCGGGCGATGCTGATGAGACTGGAGGCGTTGTTGCGTTCGGTCGCGGGGACGGTGGCGTAGGCGACGGTGTTGAGCGGGACGAAGATCAGCCCGAGCCCCAGCCCCTGCACGACCCGCGTGACGACGATGGTGCGGAAGTCGGTCTGGAGGGTGAACCCGCCCATCATCCAGAGCGCGTACGAGACGATCAGGATGCCCAGCACGATCATCCAGCGCACGTCCAGGCGGGTGACGAGGATGCCGACGAAGGGCATCAGGACCGCGATCGCCACACCGCCGGGCGAGAGCGCCAGGCCGCTCTGCTCGGCCGTGTAGCCAAGCACCGTCTGCATGAACAGCGGCAGCAGGGCGGTGCTCCCGAAGAGCACCGCGCCGAAGATGAGCATGTGCACGCACGCGAGCCCCAGGTTGCGGTCCCGCAGCACACGCAGGTTCAGGATCGGCTCGCGATGGTTCAGCTCCCAGAGCACGCCCAGCAGAAGTGCCAGGCCCGAGGCGGCGGCGCACGTGCTGATGAGCGGCGAGTTGAACCAGTCGTGCCGCTCGCCCAGGTCCAGCACCAGTTGCAGGGCGCCGAGCCCGACGGCAACCAGCCCGAGCCCGACGAAGTCGGCACGCCAGCGCCCCGCCCCCCGCCGGCGGCGCAGGTAGGGGGGGTCGCTGATGAACGTGTGGCTCAGGATCAGCGCGCCGATCCCGACCGGCACATTGATGAAGAAGATCCACCGCCAGTTGTAGTTGTCGGTGATCCACCCGCCCAGCGTCGGGCCGATCACGGGGGCCACAACGACCGTCATGCCGTAGACCGCCATGCCCATGCCGCGGCGCGACGGCGGGAACGTGTCCACCAGGATCGACTGCGTGAGCGGCTGCAGGCCCCCGCCGCCGAGCCCCTGCAGCAGGCGGAACACCACGAGCGCCCCGAGGCTCGGGGCCAGCCCGCACAGCAGCGACGAGCCGGTGAAGAGCGCGACGGAGAGAAGGTAGTAGTTCCTGCGCCCGATGACCGACACGAGCCAGGCGCTGGCCGGGAGGATGATCGCGTTGGCGACGAGGTAACTGGTGAGCACCCACGTCGAGTCGGAGATGCTCGCGCCCAGGTTCCCGGCGATGTGCGGGAGCGCGACATTGGCGATGCTGGTGTCCAGAACCTCCATGAACGTGGCGAGCGTGGCGACGACCGCGATCAACCACGGGTTGTGAGGGGCATAGGAAGCCTCGTACGACAGGTTGGCCGCCGCGACGCTCATCGCGTGGAGACCCGCGCGACGACAGACATCCCCGGCCCCAGGAGGTACCGGCGCGGGTCGATCGGCCGGTCGAAGACGATCTTCACCGGCACCCGCTGCACGACCTTCACAAAGTTGCCCGTGGCGTTCTGCGGCGGCAGCAGGCTGAACTGCGCCCCGGACCCGGCCTGGATGCTCTGGACGTGGGCCGGCAGGTCCACGTCGTAGGCGTCGATGTGGATGCTGGCGTGCTGCCCGGGGCCCATGTCCCGCAACTGGGTCTCCTTGAAGTTGGCGACCACCCACACGTCCGGGGCCACCAGGGAGCAGAGGACGCGGCCCGGCTGCACATAGTCACCCGGCTGCACCGTCTTGTTGGTCACCCGTCCGCGGGCCGGTGCGGTGATCCGCGTGTACGACAGCGCCAGTTCCGCCTCGCCCAGGACGGCCCGGGCCTGGTCGGCCTCCGCGACCCAGCGCGCGACCTGCGCCCGTGCCCACTCGGTACGCCCCAGTTCGGCACGCGCGGCCTCCAGACGCGAGCGGCCGGCCGCGACCTCCGCCCGGGCGGAGGCAACACGCTTCTCGACCGCGAGCAGGGCAGCGCCGGCGCTGACGGCGGCGGCGCGCACCGCGTCGAGGCGCTGCTTCGACACCGCCTCCTCCGAGAGCCCGGTGTAGCGGTCAAGGTCCGACCGGGCACGCCGCGATTCGGCGTCGGCGGCCGCGAGTTCGGCCTGCTCCTGCTCGAGGCGGGCGTCCGCGGCGGCGGCCTCCGCCTCGGCCTGCGCGACCCCCGCCGCCGTCGACGCCTCGATCAGTCCGACCTCGATTTCCGCCTGCTTCTGCTGTGCCACAGCGAGCGCGAGGGCGGCCGTTGCCTGCGCAACGCGACTCTCCTGCTCCGCGCCGTCGAGTTCGGCGATCGGCGCCCCCGCCTCGACCACCTGGTTCTCATCCACAGGGACGCTCGCCAGGCGGCCGGCAATCCGCGGTGAGACCTCGTACACGTCCGCGGCGATGAAGGCGTCGTCCGTCTCCTCGCTGTGCAGCCCGGAAAGGATGAACCAGGCCGCCGCGGCCGCGACCGCCAGCACCGCCGCGATCGCCGCCACGAGCGACACCGTGCGCCGCCGCCCGTGCGCCTGTGTTCCGGGCGCGGCAGCCGCGGCCCCGAACTCATCGACCGGCGGGGCTCCGCTCATGGCTTCCTCCTCGGCGGCGCGGCGCCGCTCCCGCGCACGACCCCGGACCTGAGCATCCCCAGCACATGGCCGACGATCTCGCGCTCCGGCAGCCCTTCCGGTCCGAAGAGCATCGCGCCGCGCACGCACGACACGATGCACCCGGCGGCAAGGTCCGCCCGCTGCTCGCGCAGTTCACCGGCCCGGACGCCCTCGCCCACCACCCGCTCGACCAGGTCCAGCAGCCGCGTGCGCGCCCGGCGTTTGATCGGCCCGCTCACGTCGACCCCCGCCCGCATCAGCCGGAACATCGCCGGGTATGCGCCCCCGAACTTCACCAGCCCGCGGACCACGATCTCCAGCCGCTCCCACGCACCCCCGGAAGCGCCGATCAGCGAGGCCTCGATGTCGTCGACGACCCGGACGAAAGCCTCGTCCAGGATCGCGCCGAAGAGGGCCTCCTTGCTCCGAAAATAGACGTACAGCGTGCCCTTGCCGACCCGGGCGCCCGCGGCCACGTCGCCGAGTGTGACCCCGTGGTATGGACGGTGCGCGAACAGGCGGGCCGCGACCCGCAAGATGCGCTCCCGCTTCACCGCGTCCGGCTTCTGCACCAACCCCTCCCCGCGGGCCGATCCAATCCCGACCGGTCAGTATTGGAGCGACCCCCGGCCGGGTCAATGCGAACGGTGCGATCAGGGTTGGAGTCGGCCGGCGAGCCACGCCGCGGGCGGCCGTGCCCCCGCACGCCCGGGCAGCACCCGCGTCCATTCCGCCCTGTCGTGCACGCGCCCCGGCCCGCTGATCCACAGTTCCACGCGCCGCGCCGTGAGCCGGAAGCCGCCCCAGTGCGGCGGGCGGGGGACCTCGACCTGCGCGTCCGGTGGAGGGGGGCGATCCGGGTCCACCCCGAATCGCCGCATCGCGTCGGCGACCTTGGCCAGCAACTCCGCGTGCGACCCGATCGGCCGGCTCTGGTCGCTCGCCCAGGCCCCGACCTTGCTCGCCCAGGGGCGAGAGGCGAAGTAGGCATCACTCTCCGCGTCCGGCACGCGGTCCACCGGTCCCTCGAGCCGTGCCTGAAGGTCCAGCGTGTCCCAGAAGAAGCAGGCGGCGCCCTCGGGCCGGGCCTCCAGTTCCCTCCCCTTCCGTCCCTGGTAGTTTGTGTAGAAGTCCAGCGTCCCCTCCGCCCCCAGGCGCTTGCACAGCACGATGCGCACCG
This sequence comes from Phycisphaerales bacterium, assembly GCA_020849105.1. Taxonomy (GTDB): domain Bacteria; phylum Planctomycetota; class Phycisphaerae; order Phycisphaerales; family UBA1924; genus JADLGW01. Next base: position 66,448 of record JADLGW010000022.1, read on the forward strand.
ACGGCCGCCCCTGTCCGTCGATCGTCGCCAGCGCCATCGCGTTCGGGTTGGGCGCCACCCGTTCCGCCCTGGCGCGCGCGAACCACATGGTCAGCAGCGGCATCGGGTCGGCCGGCAGCACGGTCGGCAGCAGCCCGCCAAAGTCGCCGGAAGTCCCGGGGGGGAAGGCGGTCATGCCACAAGGGTAGTGAGGGAGCGGTGTCAGGGTGTGCCCATTGCCGGGGCGTTTGTCCACATAGGAACTTGTCGGCGGGGGCTGTCGGTACTTCCGCGTGCGGTCGCGATTCGCTTTGTGGCCCGGGTGGGCCGACAATCCGGCGTCATGGACGACGCACGCCCATCCAACGGCACGGCACGCCGCCCCGCGCCACCCTCCGCCGCGAGGCTCGACCGCCCCCTCCCCTTCTCACTGGAGGCGGAGATGGCGCTGCTCGGGGCTCTGCTCCTCAACCCGCGCGTCGCCCCGGACGTCATCGGCATCATCGCCCGCGACGACGACTTCTACTCGGAGGCCCACCGCGCCCTCTACCGCACGCTCCTGGAGGTCTACGACCGCATCCCGGACGCCGACCTGGTCCCGATCACCGACGCTCTGCGCGACAAGGGCCAACTGGACGCGATCGGCGGGATGGCCTACCTGGAGAAACTTGCCGGCGAGACGCCCTCCTCCGCCGGCGCACTGCACTACGCCCGCATCGTGGCGGAAAAGGCCAAACTCCGAAAACTGGTCGAGGCCGCGGAACAGATCCTCTACGACACGCTCCACGTCGGGCAACTCGGACCCGACGGCGCCCGCGAGGTCATCGACCGCGCCGAGACCCTGGTCTTCGAGATCGCGCAGGAGGACCAGAAGTCCGACCCGCAGTTGCTCAACGACCTGCTGCAGCGTGAGGTCGAGCGTCTGATGGCCGGCGACGGCCAGGGCACCACCGGCGTGCCCACCGGCTTCACCGACCTGGACAAACTCACCAGCGGCCTGCAGCCGGGTGAGATGATCGTGCTGGCGGCCAGGCCCTCCATGGGGAAGACGGCCCTGAGCCTGAATCTGGCCGAGCAGATCGCCCGCGGCGGGCGCACCCGCTGGGAGGGCCAGCCCAAGGGTCCGCCCGTGGGCGTCGGCATCTTCAGCCTGGAAATGACCAAGGCCGCCGTGGCCCTCCGCTTCCTCTCCGCCATGTCGGGCTTCGACTCCCAGACGCTCCGCGGCGGGCGTCAACTCTCCCACGCGGAGATCGCCCGCATCACCGACGCCGGCGACGACCTGAAGCAGTGCCGCATCTTCATCGACGACTCGCCCGGCCTCACCGTCATGGCCCTGCGCGCCCGCGCCCGCCGCATGGTGCAGCAGCACGGCGTCGGCATCGTCATCATCGACTACCTGCAACTCCTCACCGCCCCGGGCTCGGCCCGAGAGAGCCGCCAGGTCGAGGTCTCGGCCATTTCCCGCGGCCTCAAGGCCCTGGCCCGTGAACTGGACATCCCCATCGTCTGCCTCTCGCAACTCAACCGCGCCAGCGAGCAGCGCGAGGGCAACCGCCCCCGCATGAGCGACCTGCGCGAGTCCGGCTCCATCGAGCAGGACGCGGACGTCGTCATGCTCCTGCACCGCGAGGACTACTACCACGTCGGCAACGAGGAATGGCTCGCGAACAACCCGGACAAGGTCGGCACCGCCGAACTCATCATCGCCAAGCAGCGCAACGGCCCGACGGACCTGGTCCGCCTGACCTGGGACCCCGACACCACGCGGTTCAAGAGTTACACGCAGGGCGCCGGGCCCGGCGGTCATGGAGGAACGGGCGGAGGGCGCCGCGCCGATGAACCGGACTGGGGCCCGTCCCGAGCACCGAAGCCCGAGGTCCAGACCCGCCCGGCCCCGCCTGGCTTCACGCCGCCGACCAGGACCGGCCCCATCGCCAACTTCCGCGACGGCGGCGGCCCGGACCACGACGAGGATCTGCCGCCGTTCTAGGAGTTACGATGGAGGCAACAGCTTGACACCAATTCACTCTATCGATAGGCTTTCGTTTGGGCGCCCGGCAGGACGATGCGTGTATGCTTCTTCGCAGGCCAAATGCTGCCAACTTGTTCACGACTAGCAGCACAAAGGAACTGCTAGCAAATTGCGAGAGTTTCATTGTTCCGTCCGCGATGGAGACTATGGACGACACTATTGTTGATTGCCGTTGCCGTTGCCAGTTGTTTCCAACTATACCTTGCGACTACGCACGCGCCACCTCTTCCATCATCATTTAATAATGACTATTCACTTACTATTGCATGGAGACATGTCGGAGGACGTGGACGTGTCGTCGTTGACATTCGGAACATCTGATCTTTGGTCCCGCGATCGGACGGACATGGATCCGGCGGGATTGAGCGCCGGTTTCTGGGTGGCGCGAGCGCTCGTCGCCGGGCGTTCATTGCCCCCCGCATCTCACGCCCCCCGCATGTCACGCCCCCCGCATCTCACGCCGCCCGCATCTCACGCCGCCCGCAGGCTCAGGCTCTTCTTGATGTTGCAGGCGGCGAGGATCAGAGCGAAGTCGAACTCATTTCTCTCTCGCCCCCGGTACCGCA
>JADLGW010000023.1 GCA_020849105.1 Phycisphaerales bacterium
CCACAAACCCCATCGACCCGTTCTTCCGCACGCCCATGATCGCGCCTCCGTCCGGCCCCGCGTCGCGGGCCGGCATCCGGTACGATCATTCGCCCACGGCGGTTGCGCTATTGTTCAGAGATTCCATCACAGACCAGAACAACTTCCCCGACGGGGCCACCGGCGCCGCGGACCTGCGGGCCGCGCGCAACGCGTCGATCGGCGCGTCGCTGTTCGATCGCATCAACGCCTACGCGGTGCGCGAGGGCAATCCCGGTGGCTTCGAGGTCGCGTGGCGGCAGTATTACCTCGACAACCTGGTCGGTTCGATCATCGCCGTCCCCGCCAACCCGCCCGGCGAGGACAACATCGGCTTCGCGGGAGAGCCCGACCTGAATGACGCGACCCCGAGCCAGGTGGGTTTCCTCGATCCGCAGTTTGCCAACGTCCTGAAGCGCATGCTCCAACGAAACACGGTGTGCCCGAGCGATTACAACAGGGACCTGGCACAGGATCCCTTTGTTGACGGCCCGCAGTTCATCAACGGCGTCGTGGCGCTCGATCCCTACGCCGACTGGAACTTCGACACGATCCTTGATGGGGCCACGGTGGGTGGCCTCGACAATGAGAAGTTCTTCCATGTGTTCCAGGCGATGATGTCGTGCCCATGAGAACGTGCGTCAGGTGGCTCGGGGTCGCGCTTGGCGTGTTGCCTGGCCGGAGCGACTGCCGAGGCCAAATCAGTTTCGAGACGCTCGGTCGTGTCGGGCCTTACAACGCCATTCCTAACGCGGTATCCCGGGATGGCGCCACGGTGGTCGGACTCGGTGGGACAACCGGCGGAAACTTGGGCGGCTTTGTATGGGACAGAGAGCACGGAATGCGCACGTTGCCCACTTCCGGAAGCTTCACGGACTCAGTTGCGTTTGGTGCCTCCGCCGACGGGTCCATCATTGTCGGAGGGGCTATTTCCACGATCAATGCCGCGGTGCTCTGGGACCCGCGGGGCATGCACCCACTCCCCGATGTCGCCGGTGGCGTGGATGACTCGTGGGCCTTCGGGGTGACGCCGGATGGAACTGTGGTTGTGGGCGCAGGAGCATCAGTCGCGGGCCGCGTGGCGACGCGCTGGATCAATGGACGCCCCGAGAGCTTGGCCGTTCCGGGTCAGTTGCGCCCGGGCGCCGCGAGCGGCGTGACGCCCGACGGTTCGCGGATCGTCGGGGCCGGGGGCGATCATCCGGAGGAGGCTGAAGGGTTCCTCTGGCACAACGGAACCATCACTGGGATTGGCGATCTGCCGGGAGGCCGCACCTATAGCCAGGCGGTTCGAATATCCCAGGCGGGCAACGTCGTCGTTGGGTTGTCCTTCGGCGATGTGCCGGGCTTCAGTTCCTCCTTTGCGGTGCGTTGGACTGCGCCGACCGGGCTTGTCAATCTGGGTGACATTCCTGGGGGCGGCGTTGGAAGCACAGCGATCGCAGTCTCAGGGGATGGCCGCTTTATCGGAGGGCACTCCTTCACCGAGCGGGGCGTGGAGGCGATGATCTGGGACCCCGCACACGGCATGCGAAGCCTGCCGGTCCTCTTGGAGACCAAGTACGGTCTCAACTTGGGCGAATGGAGGTTGCGAACGGTGGCCGATGTGACGCCGGACGGAGCCATCCTCGTGGGCGAAGCCGCTGCACTGGACGGGCATCTTGAACCCTACATCGTCCATATGCCCGCCTACTGCTACCCGGACTGCAACGCCGACGATGCGCTGACCGTCGCCGACCTGACCTGCTTCATGTCCAAGTACGCCGCCAGCGACTACGTCTACGCCGACTGCGACAACGACGACCGCCTGACGCTCGCGGACTTCGGCTGCTTCCGCACGAAGTTCGCCCTCGGCTGCCCCTAGCGCAGCGCGGCCGCGACCTCGCGCAGGCACGCCAGCGCGGCTTTGATGTCCCAGCGCTGCGCGTGCCGGTCGCCCGTCGTGTTGCTGATGACCCGCACCTCGGCCGCGGCGACTCCGAGCCGGGCGGCGACCAGGGCCACGGCCGCGCCCTCCATCCCTTCGACCAGCGCCCCGGTGCGACGTGCGACTTCGCGGGCAAGCGCATCGGTGCCGGAGCATGTGGACACCGTCGCGATGGGGCCTCGCGCATCGGGCGTCAGGCCCAGCGAGGCGGAGAAGGGCTCGTCGAGCGGGATCGCCATGCCGCCCTCCGGTCCACCCCCAAGCGGCGGGAACCCCATTTCCGCGCAGGTCCGGAAGCCACCGGGCTCCGCGCTGCCCTCATCGGCGAAGACGGCCGCGGTTCCCAGCACGACCGACCCGATCCCGAGCCCCGCTGCGGCCCCGGGCAGCAGGCCGCCGACCCCGATACTGAGGACGCCCTCATGGCGGCGCGGGTCCAGAACCCGGGCGACGGCGCCGGCCGCGGAGGCTTTGCCCACGCCCGTGACGACCAGGTCCAGGCCCATTCCCACGGGGTGCAGGACCCACGGCCGGTCCGCGATGGCGTGGCCTTCCACTCCCAGGCCTGCCAAGACGGCCCGCGCCTCCATGAGGGTCGCGATCGCCAGCAGAATCCCGCGCTGGTTGTCGTCCGTCGTCCGTGCCGTCACGCGGGCAAGCGTAGGGTTCTGGGCAAGGGCCCGGCTTTGGGGTGTTCGGGTGAACCAAAGGCGGGCTCAGCGGTAAATCAAGGATTGCGTCTCTGTCGGACGACATCTTTCGACCCGGCAATGCCGGACCCGTCCGGGCGTTAGGCCCCTGACCGCTCTTCTCTGCCTTTGGAGATCACAATGGACCGACAACCCAGGCGTCGCCGGGCTTCGATCATGGTCAAGACGGCGATCGCGGTGGCGGCTGTGGCCGGGGTTGCCGTCACGCTGTACGCGGTGGTTCCTTCCGGCGCGGGTGCGGGCGCGGTGCGGTCCTCGGACCTGGCGAAGGCCGAGGTACTGACATTCGACATCAACACGACGGCCACGGGCGACATCCAGGCCAAGAACCAGATCGAGATCCGATCGGAACTGGACGTCGACTCCGCGATCACGGAACTGGCGCCGGAGGGCACGTTCGTGAAGGCGGGCGACCTGGTGGTCAAACTGAACGACCAGCAGATCACCACCGAGATCAACGACGTGACGCTGACGGTGGAGTCGTCGCGGGCGGACCTGGTGGGGGCGGAGAACGCGTACAAGATCCAGCAGAGCGAGAACGACTCGAAACTGCGGCAGGCGAAACTGAAGGTGGAACTGGCGACGCTGGCGCTGGACCAGTGGCGCAAGGGCGAGGTGGTGCAGAAGGTGCAGGACATCAAACTCGCACTGGAGAACTCCGAGAAGGAACTCGACCGCCTCAGCAGGAAGTACGCCCAGAGCATCGAACTGAACGCGCAGGGCTTCCTGAGCAAGAACGAACTGGACCTTGACGAGATCGCGCTGCGCAAGGCCAAGGCCGATCTGGCCAAGGCCAAACTCGATGAAACCACCTATCACGAGTACCAGTACCCCAAGGACGAGAAGAGCAAGGTTTCCGACGTCGAAGAGGCCGAGGCCGAACTGGTGCGTGTGACGGCCCAGAACGAGATTGAACTGACGAGCAAGGGGGCGGACAAACTCAACAAGCAGCGGCAACTCTCGACGCGCGAGGAGCGTCTGAGGAAACTCCAGGCGCAGCTCGCGGCGTGCACGATGCGCGCCCCCTCGGACGGGCTGGTGGTGTACGCCAGCAGTGCCGGGCGCAACTGGGACGACACGCCGTTCCAGGTCGGGCGGCAGGTGCGCCCGCGGGAGACGCTGGTGGTGCTCCCGGACACGAGCGAGATGGTCGCGGTCGTCAAGGTCCACGAGAGCCTGGCCGGACGCATCCGCCCCGGGCAGCGCGCGTCGGTGAAGGTGGACATGCTGGGCGGTCAGGTGTTCCCCGGGACGGTGGACTCCGTCGGCCTCATGGCGGAGACCAACGACCGCTGGCGCGACCCGAACCGGCGCGAGTACACGGTGCGGATTTCCCTCGGGAAGAACGCGACCGGCATGCGCCCCTCGATGCGGTGCGACGCGACGATCACGATGGCGCACGTCGAGGAGGCCCTGACCGTGCCGCTGCAGGCGGTGTTCGCCGCGGACCAGGTGCGGTTCGTGTACGTCCCGAAGGACGGCAAGTACCGCAGGGTGCCGGTGAAGGTCGGGCAGCGGTCCGATACATACGCGCAGATCACGGCCGGCCTGGAAGCGGGTGATCGCGTCCTGCTGCGTGAGCCCGGCGCCGGGGAAATCCTCTCCGAGCCGTGGGACGCCGCGGCCCTGAAACTCGTCGGGTTTGAACTCAGCGATGAGGGCCGGCCGGTTGCCATCCAATCCGGCGGCGGCAAGGGCGGGCCCGCCGGCTTCACCGCGGGGGGCCGGCGCGCCGGAAGCGGCCAGCCGGGGAAGGGCGGCCCCGAACACGGTGGCGACAGGCCCGGGCCGGTCGAGTCCGCTCAGAAGCCCGAAGCGCAGCCCGCCGAGACCCCGGCGGCGGCGCCGGGGGCCGCGACGGAAAAGTAAGACCCAAGTCCGAAGCGCACCCCTCCCCCCGCGACTACGGCGCGATACCGGTGAGTTCGAACCGCTCAGGCGCCCGTGCGATGAGCACGATGATCGCGCGCGTGCGCCTGCCCGACTTCTCGTCCACACGACCAGCCAGGAGCGCCTCGCCGATGGTCGGCGGCGCGGCGACCTGTGGCCCGACCGGGCCGTTGCGGGGTTGGTCCGGCGTCGCAGGTGCGACGGGCGTCGTCCAGTCTGCCGCGGCCGATTCCGGCACAAGCAGGATGGCGTGCCCCCCCTTCATGGTGAACGAAGCGGCGAAGCGGCCCAGGACGAGGCCCTGGTCTTCCGGCGCGGGGACGGCGTGCTTCGCGCTGAGGGTGGGCCGGGCGTGCCGGGCATCGGGCACATGCTGCGGGGCCAGTTCGATGTGCACGGCCCCGGCGGGCCAGGCCGTTCCCTCGGTGTCCGGGTCCGGGACGACCCAGCACCGCAGGAGCATCCGAAGCCGCCCCGGTTCCAGGGCCAGAAGGCCGTCGCCTACATCCACTGTTGTCCGGTCCGGCCGCGGCGGCCCGGAAACCACGTCCGTCCATGCCGGTACCTGCCCGAGCCACTGGTGCTGCACGGCCCCGATCGTGGGCAGGCGGGCCTGGAGACCCGCGAGATCGTCGAGCGGCACGGAGACAACGCGCAGGCCGCCCCGGCGCAGACGCTGGATGTCGGCGTCCGGGAGCGGGACCGGCCGATCCAGGTAGGGAACCAGCAGCGGCGTGACGGGCGCGTGCTCCCCGCTCACGACCCACCACCACATCTCCAGCCCGTCCTGGGCGCCGCGCACCACGGGGCGTCCGGCCTCGGGCTCCGGCGGTGGGGGGACGAGCGTTGTCCCGCCGCCGGAGCAGCCGGCGATCACGGACACGAGGATGGTGAGCACGGCCCGTTTCACACGGGCTCCTGTTCGGGGCCGGGGCACTCGTTGATCCGGTCGATGAGTTTCCGCACCAGGCCGTACTTGTAGCGGGTGTGGTGGAAGACCAGGCGGGGCAGGTCCCGGTTGTCATCCTCGGCGTCCAGGGCGCCGCGCTGGACGATCGCGCCCTTCTTCACGAGCACCGCGAACTCGTCGTTCAGGCGCGACACGTCCGCATCGCGCAGCCGGTGCTTCATGCGGATCACGAGGTCGTCGCGCACATACCGCGAGGAGTGGTAGACGCGGTAGAACCGCACGATGTGCTCCGCGGCATCGCGGGGCGTGTGCGCGACGTGGTACAGGTTCAGGTCCTCCGGGCTGATCATGCCCCGGGCCAGCAGGCCGTCCATCGTGAAGCGCTGCCACTGCTGCCAGTAGGCGCCGCCGGCGCCTTCCAGCAGCACCACGGGGATCATGCTCGCCTTGCCGGTCTGGATGAGCGTCAGCACCTCGTACGCCTCGTCCAGGGTGCCGAACCCGCCGGGGAAAAGGGCGACGGCCTCCGCCTGGCTGATGAACATGAGTTTGCGGGTGAAGAAGTAGCGGAAATGGATCAGTTTGTCGTCGCCGGCGATGACGTCGTTGGCGGTGGTCTCGAACGGCAGGCGGATCGCCACGCCGAAACTGGACTTGCGTCCCGGACCGACGTGGCCCGCCTTCATGATGCCGTCGCCGGCGCCGGTGATGACCATCCAGTTGCGGTCAGCCATCAGCCGGCTGAACTCGACGGCGGCGGTGTAGTCGGGGTGATCCGCCCTTGTCCGGGCGGATCCGAAGATGGTGACCTTGTGCGGCTCCGGGTACTGGCCGAACACGCGGTAGGCGTACCGCAGTTCCTTCACGGCCGCGGTGATCAGTTTGAGTTCGCCGCTGTCGCGCCCGTCGGGGATGAGTTTGAGCCCGGCGATCAGGAGTTCGCGGACCATGCGTCCGTCGAAGGATGCCGGGTCGCCGCCGACCTCTTCGATCAATCTGTCGAGGCGCTGCTGGATGTCCGGGGCATCGGCCCGGCGTTGCTCGCGCCGTTCCGGCGGGGCCGCGCCCTCGTCCTTCGGGGCCGTGGTCGCCGGTGGGTCGAGTTCGACCCGGTTCTGCTCCGGTCGTTCGGGCGCGGGCGGCACGGTGGAGGGGGGAGTCATGGCGGCGTGCGGCCACCGGCCTCGTCCTGGCCGTCTTCCGCGGGGTTTGCCGCGATCGTGCCGCCGGTGGGGCGGATCGTACGTCGGCTGGCGGCGGCCCGGCGCTCCATCTCCTCGAGTTCGCGGGCCGCGGCCCCCCGCACGCCCAGGGCCCGAGCGAAGGCGCTTCGCGTCCCGGGCATGGCCTCCACATGGATCTTTGGGCTGCCCGGCGTCCCTGTGACGCGCGTCGTGACCAACTGGTCACGGATCCCCTTGACGAGCCAACTGATAACCGGGAGTGGACGGGCCGAACTCGAATCGAACCGCAGGTTCAGTTCCATGTCCGGCCACGTCAGGCTGCCGAAGCCGCGGACCACGATCGCGCTCGAGTACATCGACAGGTCCTCGAAGAGGACCCTGGGCCCGTCCACATAGAAGATGGCCTGGGCGTAATCGAGGCCCGAGCCCGAAGGGAGTTGCAGGTTGCTGACCTCGATCAGGCGGAGCATCAGCGGCATGTCCAGCACGCTCACATGATCCCCGGCGACGCGGGCCGACCCGCGCCCGCGCCGGGTGCCGGGCTGGTCCACGATGCCGCCGACGGAGAAGTTCGCGTCCAGCACGCCGCGCGACGGCGGGCTCACCGGCTCGGGTTCCGGGCTTGGGGGTGAGGGGACGAAGGCGCGGACGAGGGGACCGAACCGCACGCCCGCCACCTGGAACTGCGCCGTGTACTCGCGGGTAAGGACGCCGGGGATGGGCGAGATGCGGAGGCTGCCGGAGAAGCGCCCGCCCAGCGACTCGCCGGTGATGAGGGGGACCAGGGTCTCACCCGGGGTGTGCCCGTTCTGGATCACCGCCCGCGCGTTCGTCGCGGGGGCCCGCATGATGTAGAGTTGATCGGCGACCACCGCGACGCGGAAGGTGGGCGCCGCGGGCAGCGGGGGTTGCTTGAAGTCCGCCTCCAGCCGGCCGTCGATGCCGGTGGCATCCACGCCGGCAACCAGAGAAGCGTCGTGGAAGTCCGCCAGGCCGTGGAACTCCGAGTTGTCCTTGTCCGGCCCGGCTCCGACGAGCCACTTCAGGCGCCCCTCCCGCAGGTCGAAGGGCCCCTCGAGTTTGAACATGATCCCGGCAAGGGCCAGACGCAGCGTCTCCGGCAGGATCGCGGCCGCGTCCGGCGTCAGCGCCGCGCCAGACGCCGTGAGCGCCAGGTCCATGAACAGGCCGCCGTCCTGCCCGCGCCAGGGGCCGTCGGCCGCGATCTGCCACAGGCCGTTGTTGCCCTCCAGGTGCTCCAGGCGTCCCGCGGCGCCATCGAACGTGGCCCGCCCGGTGAACGCGGGCAGTTTCACCCTCTGTCCGGCCAGGTTGATGGCGAAGGAGCGGGGGCGGACCTCGCCCTTGAATGCCGCGACGGTCAGCGGCTCGATGCCGGCGATACTGATCGTCGCGTCGAAGAGCCCCTCCGGCTTCATGGCCCCAAACATCGCCATGCGCTCGGCGCCGATCCCCGGACCGAGCACGGCCGGCACGAGGGGCGACTCGAACCGCGCTCCCTCCACGTCAATCGCCATGGCCGGGCCGACCTCCCCGGCAGGGAGGCGGTATCTGCGAGCGCCGTTGATCGTGACGGTGCCGGACTCCTGCCCGTCAAACGTCATCGGGGCGTGCAGGCCCTCGTACTCGACGAGCGGGCCCTGGAGGGCCTTGACACGGATCAGCCCCGTTGCGCTTCCGAGGGCCACTCGCCCACCGAACATGTCGAACGCCACGTCGCGCAGGGCGGTGAGCGTGACCGTGACGCCGCGGGTCTGCCCGGCGCGGACCGCCACGCGTGTCTCCGACGCCGCCCGGCCCTGGGGCTTGTAGAGATCCCGGAGGGCGGCCAGGTCCGCGGCCGCGGGCTCGGAGAACACGCGCACGACGCGTTCGACGGGGAGTTTGGTGTCCAGTTCCTCGGCGACGACTGTGGTGTCCACGGCGGCGCCGCCCTCGGCCTTGAAGCGCGAGGTGACGGCGATATCCACGCGCCCGCCGCCGGGGGCCGTGCCGCTGGCCTTCAGGCGCAGGTCGTCCTCCGTCACCTTCAGGTCGCCGGTGATCCCCGTCAGCACCTCGCCCTGGCCGAACGGCGAGGCGCTGCCGGTCTGGATCCTGATGTTCGCGTCGAAGCCGGTGTCGTCATGGAGCGAGGGGATCACGCCGGGCCGGTTGAGCAGGTCCCGCGGTGCAACACGCACGCGCGCCTCGCCCCTTCCCGACAGCCCCAGGTCGGTCAGGATGCCGCGCAGGTCCTTCTCGCCCGGCTTCGGTTCCTCCTGCGGGATCGCGTGGATCAGCAGGTCGTCGAGCGGCACGTCCCTGGCCGCGATGCTGATCTCCGGCCGGTTGGGGGTGTTCGGCGCCTTGCTCTGCGGCAGCATGAACTTCGCGGTCATGGTGCCGACGCCGCCGCGCAGGCCGCGGAACGTGCCCGAGACAACCTCCGCCGATTCCTCGGTAATCCTGATGACGACGTCCCGCGCCACCAGGGGGACCGGGAACTTCTCCGGAAGGATCCCCCCTTTGGCGATCCGTACGTCAACGTTGGTGGACCACTCCACGCCGCTGCCGGGCGGGCGGTGCACATGCAGGTCCATGTCGATCAGGCCGCCGAACTCGAACACCGGGACCCTTGCCTTCCGTTCCAGGTCGGCAATCACGGCCGGCTCGGCGTGGGCCTCGCGGGCATCGGCGAGTGCGGCCGCGACGCGGTCATGCTCCTGCGGCGTGGTCACCAGCCCCAGGTCCAGCAGTTCCTGGTACTTCGGCCGGAAGAGGATGGCGTCCAGCACCTCCTGGCGCTTGGGCCCGAAGGCGCGTTCCAGGTACTTGTCGGCGGGGGCGTCGCGGACCTGCACATAGATGTCCACCTGCTGGTCGTCGGTCGGCGGCTGGACGAGGCCGCGGGCGGTGAGCGTCGCGCCGGAGGGCGACACGCCTGTGATATCGCTGAACTCGATCTTCGTGTTATCGACGTAGACGTGCCCGGACAGGTGCTCGAAGGGGTAGGGGAACTTCTCGAACGCGGCGGACGCCTCACGGACGTCCATCCAGGCCTGGTACTGCACCTCCGCGGGGCGGTTCGGGGCGGTGGGGCGGGCGCGCGTCAGTTTCACGCGGGTGTCGATCACCGCGGTGGGGCCGCCGAAGATGGCCAGCATCTTCCGGACGGTGCGCGACGCGTAGGGGAGCAACTTGGGGTACTTCTCGACCTTGAAGCCGCGGCTGACCAGTTCCACCGAGAACGCGGCGTCGTCCGACATCCCGTCGTAGGTCAGCGAGACCTCGTACGGCAGGTCCTCGAGCAGGCCCTTGAGTTCCGCCACCAGGCTGTCGCGCTTGAAAGTGATCGTGCCGCTCACGCTCTCCAGCCGCGGCGGCTTGTCCTCCCCGTCCTCTCGCGGGACGAACGGCAGGCTCATCGCGACGTTGTCGAGGACCAGTTTGGCCGCGGCGCCCTCGGCGGGGCTGTAGGACACGACGAGTTTGTCCACGGCGCCCTGCAGGGCCAGATCGCGGTAGAGTTGGCGGCTCGGGCTGGGGACCGCCTCCGCCGGCCACATGTCAAGGCTGATGCGGTCCAGCGTGATGTTGAACTCGTCGCCCTTGAATGATCCCGTGAGCACGACGGGCTCGTGCCTCAGCCCGGGCCCGGTCGCCGCCTCCTTGAGGCTGACGATGTACCCCTGGGCTCTCCCTCCCGGCGCCGGCTGCAGGACACCCTCGACCGGCAGGCGCTTCAGGGAGGTGTACATCGGGCCCGAGTTCTCGCCGATCTCAATGGCCGCGTGTGTTGCCCGCACGGTGGGCAGGCGCAGCATGGATGCCCCTGCCCCGCCGCCCCCCGCGCCCCCCGCGGGGCCGGTGGCGCCGGGGCCATTCCTGGCAAGTGCCCTGCCGAACGCGGAGATGTTCAGTTCGCCGTCGTCGGTCGACTGGCTGACGCGGATCACCGCATCGTCGAGGTCGATCTCCCTGACCCGGGGCGAGCCCCGAAGGGTCTTTCCCCAGTCCACGTCCGCCACCAGGACCCCGACCCGCAGCACCTCCCCCGCGGGTCCGGCGATGCCCGGGGCGTGGAACACGACCCGGTTCATCTGGACCTTCCCGTCGGTGCGGATGAAGACCGAATCGGCGTCGATCTGCATGTTGAGGGCGGATTCCAGGGCGGGGATGAGGATGATCCGCGTCACGGGCGTGCGCGCCAGGACGCCGACCGCGACCACGGCGATCAGGGGCAGGGCGATGGCGATGCGCACCACCCAGCGCTGCCACCGCTCCAGGCGGTGGAACCAGCGGATCTGCGACCAGAAGCGCCGGCGGATCGCCCGCGCGACCTCCTGCGTGACCGAATCCTGGGGGCGGTGTGCCATGCGCTCGCGGAGAATGGTACGTTCCGGCGCCCCCTCCCGGTTTGTAGGATGATGCCCCAGTGAACGCCCGGACCATCCATGCCGCCCGAGCCGTCGCGACCTGGGGCGTCCGCGCCCCGAGCGCCGCCGCCGTCGCCCTGGGTGCCTACCTGCTGCTCAAGAAGGTCGCGTTCGGCATCGGAACCGGGCAGGTCCGCGTGATCTACGACATCTATGAGGGCGTCGGCGAGGGGCACGACACCTACAAGGGCCTCGCCCTCGTCGTCGTCGGCGTCGCCTGCGGGCTCCTCTCGCGCCGCATGGCGCGCTGGATCGTCACCGTCCCCGAGACCGGCTGCCCGGCGTGCGGGTATGCGGTGCAGGGCAGCGGACCGTGCCCGGAGTGCGGGTATGTGACCACCGGGGATAAGCCCGTCGATCACAGCCCCTGAATCCGTCGGGCGTCGCACGAAATCTGCAAGAACCCGAGCCCGCTTCGACCAAGAAAGCCCGGCACTTGGGCTCTTGCGGTTGACACCGGGGAGGGGGGGGCGTAGATTGTGCCCCATGAGCAGCCCGCTCTGGAAGGTTCCGGCCATTGCCATTGCCGGCGTTCACGTCGTGAGCGGGAACTGCAATGCCCAGGAGACCGGCTCTGCGGAGTGGTTCCGTCAGGTGTGGGCCGAGGCGAGCAACTGGAAGCCCGATCAGCCCCTGCATATCCGGGTGGTATCCCATCACGAGTTCTACGTCGAAGAGGCGGAAGTTGCCGCGCTCCGGGCGAAGGTGGGAAACTCCAAGAGCGGCCGCGACTACTCGATCCTCCAGCGGATGGAATGGGAGCGGGCTCACCCGGCGATTGACTGGACGACGGACATTGCGACCGACGGTGAGCGGTTCCGCTATGCAACTTCTGATGTCGCCGACCGGAACGGCCTTCAGTTCGCGTTGGGCCGTGACACGGATTGGCTGATCGAGAATGGGATGCTCCGCATCGCGCCCCGGGATATCGAGGACCCGCAGTACGGGGTGCGCAACTACATCAACACCGCGGACCAGATCGTTCGGATGGTCATTTGGGCCGGATTGGGCACGGCGCCGAGCGGACAGAACGCGCCCGGTGCGGTCCGGCTCACGACGGCGGGGTGGGAGGGCGAGGCCCTCGGGGCGGACGGCAAGCCCGTATCCCTCTTACAGGGACGCGTGGCGCAGAGCGGCTCCCCGTCCATCCGAGGAATGACGATCGAGCGATCGATGCTTGCAAATCCCGCGTGGCGCGACTCCGTTCCCTTGGGGCGGTGCGAGTACGCAGGTTGGACCACCGACGAAACCGTGGGCCGGTTCATCGTCAATGAACTCAACTGGACCGACGCGAAGGGACGGACTGTGCAAACCACCCGGCTCGAGTTTCTTCGCCCGATCTCTGTGCAGGAGTTTGAACGCCTCCTGGCAGTGCCAACCGAGGGCGGTGTGGATGCCTGGGGCTATACCGCCGATTTCCAGAGTGTTCAGGATGTACGTCCCGGGCATCTGGACCAGAAATCACGGGACAACGGATCGTGGGTTGACGTGCCGCTGTCTGTCCCCGTTGTCGAGTTGTCGTGGAGGGATCGTTGGTACGCGTGGCTTGTGCCACTGGCACTGGCCAGCGCGGGTGTCGGATTGGCATGGCGGCTGAGACACGTCGGACGCGGTTCACAGCCGTATGGGAGATAGGCATGAAGTCCTGCAACATCGCGTATGTGGCGGTCTTTGGTTGGCTCGTCGCAGCGGGGACCATCGTCTCCGGCGCCTGCTACCAACTCACCGACCAGGGATCCGGGTGCGGCTACGCGGACCCGGTGGTCGCCCCGGAGTGTGTGTACTCAACGGGCACCAACATCGCCGTGAGCGGTTCCACCGGGAGCGGCACGGGCGCGGGCCAAACGGCGGTCAACTGCCGCATGGTCGTGTACTGCACGCAGGTGATCGGCACGCTGAACGGGCAGGGCGTGTGCGTGCTCGGGCAAACGTACTGGACCCAATCGACGCAGGGCTTGACCTGCACACTCTCCGGAGACCCATGCACGATGACGATCAATGACGACTGAGCCGCCGTGGTTCCCCCGAAGGGCTCTGGAAGCCGCCGTCCTGTGCGTGCTGGTCATCATCGGATCGGCCGGTCTGCTCAAACTGGCTGACCTAAACGGGTTTGCGAGATCGCTCGATACCTGGAGCCTGATAGGGGCGCCTCTGCGTGGGCTGGCGCTGTACACGGTGCCCACGGCGGAAGTATTCTTGGCCTCGAGTTGGCTTTTCGGACGAGGGCGTGCGTGGATCGTCTGGTGCGCCGTGATGCTCCTGTCGCTCTTCACGCTCACCTATGCCATTCACGTCGTTACGGTAGGGGCCCCTGACTGTGATTGTTTCGGCGCATGGTTCCGGTATCGGGCGCTGCAATCATCGGCGTGGTGGAGCCTCGGAAAGAACGCAACACTGGGCGCCCCTCTGCTCCTGTACCTGGTCTTCGGGCGACGAGCGAAAGGTCCGCGTGACGAGTCTGCCCCATAAGATTGACCTGACCACCACACGAGGGCGGCCGCGCGGCGCCGCTTTCTCGCTCATCGAGATGTGCGTCGTGATCGCCATCCTCGGTATTCTGAGCGCGCTCGCCGTGAACGGTCTCCGGATCGCACGAACGGCGAGCCGGCAGAGCGCGGCCGAAGCGACGATGGCGCAGCATCTTGCGATCATGGGCCTGTACATCGCCGATTTCAGAGACTCCCATCCCTGGTTCGGACGCGGAGAGAACGGCGTCATCTCGCTCCCGTCGCCGAATACCGGGAACCCGTTCAAGTTCTACTACTTTGAAACCTGCTCCGCGTGGCCTCTTCCCTTGGCCGCGTACTACGGGGATGCGTGGCCGCACAAGTCGCAGACCTACCCGCGCCCGGAGCCGGGGATGTCGGCCTACCTGTACTCGTGCGCCATGATCGCGGACCCCGCCTTCTGGAGCGAGCGGACCCGCACCGGGCCGTCGCAATGGCGCTCCACGCGCGCGCCGGAGGTGCGCTATCCCAGCCGAAAGGCCCTTCTCACCGCCGCAACTGACCGGGAGCCGTTCCCGGACTGGGTGACCGACGGCCTGACCATGGGATGTTGTGACGGATCGGTGCGCTTCATCCCCAAGCCGCGCCTGCGACTACCGATCGTGTCGGGGGACAGCCCAGACCCCGGTGTGTATCACATCAGGGGGTATTACGGCCTGGACACGGTTGACGGCGTGCACGGTGTAGACATCGATTAGCGCCCAAGGCCGTACCGTCACAACCCGTAAATCGGCCTGATCTTCCGCTCGATGTAGTTCACGAACGCGTCGGCCGACAGCGGCCTGCCCGTGATCCGCTCGCACAGGTCCGCGGCCCGGTACCGCTTGCCGTGCCTGTGGATGTTCTCCAGCAGCCACTGCCGCAGGGGCGCGAGTTCGCCGGAGGCGATCTGACCGCTCAGGTTCGGCAGGTCGCGGCGGATCGTCTCCCAGAACTGGGCGGCGTAGAGGTTGCCGAGGGTGTAGGTCGGGAAGTACCCGATGGCCCCGAACGACCAGTGCACGTCCTGCAGGCACCCGCGCCGGTCGTCGGGGACGTCCACGCCCAGGAAGTCCTTGTACGCTGTGTTCCACGCTCCCGGCACGTCGGCGATGGAGAGGTCGCCCTTGACCAGCGCCCGCTCGATCTCGAAGCGCACCATGATGTGCAGGTTGTACGTCGCCTCGTCCGCCTCCACGCGGATGAAACTGGGCGTGGCCGTGTTCACCGCCCGGTAGAGTTCGTCCTCCGTGCACCCGCTCAGCCCCATGATCTTCCGGGCGTGCGGCAGGGCCCACACCCAGAACTCCCGGCTGCGCCCCACCAGGTTCTCCCACATCCGCGACTGCGACTCGTGGATGCCCAGGCTGATCGACTCCGACATCGGCGTGCCGAACGGGTCGAACGCGTCGCCCAGCGGGCCCGTGGCGCCGCGCGACTTGGGCAGCCCCTGCTCGTACAGCCCGTGCCCCGCCTCGTGCATCGTCCCGTAGAGCGCGTCGGTGAACCGCTCGTCGCGGTACCGGGTCGTCAGGCGCGTGTCGCCCGGCCCCAGCCCGGAGCAGAACGGGTGCGTGGTGGTGTCCAGCCGCCCCGCGTTCAGGTCGAACGTCATGGCGTTCAGGACGAAGAGCCCGAACTCGTGCTGGAGTTTCGGGTCGATCTTCGCCGCCTCGATGCACCGGGCGCTGGGCGGCTTCCCCTTCCCCTTTACCTCCGCCAGGAAGGCCGCGAGGCGCGTTCGCAGCGGCGTGAAGATCGCTCCGACCTGGGCCGACGTCATCCCCGGCTCGTACTCCTCCAGCAGGGCGTCGTACAACTCCCCGCCTTTCGGCACGCCGTAGCACTCCGCCTTGCGGCGAGTGAGGGCGACCATCTTTTCCAGCCACGGGGCGTACATCGGGAAGTCGGAGGCGCTGCGGGCGGCCTTCCAGACTTCCTGTGTCTGACTTCCGACGCGTGCCAGTTCCGCGACCAGGTCCGTCGGGAGTTTCGTCGCCAGGTCGTAGTCCCGCCGGAACTCGCGGACGCACGCGGCGACCGGGCCGTCCGCCTCTCCGAGCAGTTTCGCGTCGCCCTCGCACGCGGCGATCAGGTCGCCCATCCGCGTGCTCGTCCGCCGCTCGTGGACCAGGGCCGCCAATGCCGCCATCTGGTCCGCGCGGGCCCCCGACCCGCCGGCGGGCATGTACGTCTCCTGGTCCCACCCTAGGAGCGCCGACACCGACCCCAAGACCGCGGCCTGTCGTGAGAGCGAGCAGAGTTCGGCGAACGCGGCCTGTGCGTCGGGCATGGGGGCACCTCCGGGGCGAGTGTACGGGTGAGAGCGGCCTCGGGTGGGCGGCGGGGCCATGCGGCTCCGGCCACCGAACCTAGACTTGCGGCTCCGGTGAAAGGTGGTCCATGCTCACGCTCGGTCTCAACGGGTTCCTGGTCGGCGGGTTGATCGTCATCTTCGTGATCGTCTGCATGATCCTGATGCTGACGGTGCTGATCCAGCGGCCGTCGGGCGGGGGGCTCTCCGGGGCGTTTGGGTCGGGAGCGGGGTCCGGGCAGACGGCCTTCGGCGCCAAGACAGGTGATGCCCTGACCATTGCCACCATCATCATGTTCGTGATGTACCTGGGCCTGGCCGTGGGGCTGAACTACGCGACCAAGCCGCCGTCGATGGTGGCTCCCGTGGCCGGGCCGACGGGTGGCGAGAATGCGCCGGCGGGTACCGGCAGCCCGGCGGGCGCACCCGTGCCGGGTACGACCGAGCCCGGGCAGTCGGCGCCTACGCCGCCGAGTGAGCAGCCCGCAGGCACCCCGGCCGCAAGTCCGGAGCAACCCGCGGCCACTCCGCCGGTGGAGCAACCCGCGGCCCCCCCGGCGAGTCCGCCCGCGACAAACCCGGCGGCGCCGCCGCGGTAACTCCGTCGAGTGTTTCGCGCCCGCCCGTCCGTGCCGCGAGCCCTGTAGACTCGGGCGGCACCGGACCGGAAGGCGGTGCCACGGAGTGCGTTGATTTGATCCGAAGCATGACCGGTTTCGGTGAGGCGTCCGCGACCGAGGGCGGGATCCGGTACTTCGTTGAGGTGCGCTCCCTCAACAGCAAGTACTTCAAGGCGACAATCCGGCTGCCGGAGGAGTTCCAGGGGCTGGAGGCGGAGTTGGAATCGTTGCTGAGGTCCGCGCTCCACCGCGGCACAGTCACGATGACGGCCAAGTGCACGGAAGTGGGGGAGTCCGCGGCGCTCTCGATCAATCACCAGGCGCTGGAGCGGTACATCGAGCAGATCCGGCAGGCGCCGATGGTGGCGAGCGGGCAGGTGTCGATCGACGTGGCGTCGCTGCTGTCGCTGCCGGGGGTCTTGCAGGCACCGGCCAACGAGGAGGCGCGGATGGCGCGGACGAGGGCGGCTCTGGGCCCGCTGACGCGCCGGGCGTGCGAGGGCGTGCTGGCGATGCGCGGGGCCGAGGGCAGGGCGTTGCTGGAGGACCTGTCGGGCCAGCGTGCCCTGATCGCGGAGCGCCTGGCGGCGATCGCGCGGCGGGCCCCCGGGGTGGTGGCGGAGTACGAGTCGCGGCTGAAGTCGCGGATCGAATCGCTGATCCAGGGGACGGATGCTCGCCTGAGCACGGTGGACGTGGTGCGGGAGATCGCGGTGTACGCGGAGCGGACGGACATCGCCGAGGAGATCAGCCGCCTGGGCGGGCACATCGAGCAGTTCGGGGAGTTGCTCGGCGCACCGGTCGATAAGCCCGTGGGGCGGACCATGGACTTCCTGGCGCAGGAGATGCTGAGGGAGGCGAACACGATCGCCAGCAAGTCGCCGGACGCGGAGATTTCGCGGGCGATCGTGGACGTCAAGGGCGCGATCGACCGCATCAAGGAACAGGTGCAGAACGTGGAGTGACGGGCGCCGGTGCCCAGGTTTCGCGGAGAGGCAAGGGGAGCGGAACACACCGAAGTTCCTGCGGCTTCTGCGGACGCACGCGGAGAGCAACCGTCGGGAATAACCGCCCTGTAAGCCCCCGTTCCCGTCGATTCACCCATCGGGAATCGCCCCGTTTTCATTTCCCAGGAACGAGGCGGGCCAAAGTGTCGAATAGCCTTGTGATGGGCGGCAGCGCGGAGAATCAGAGTTTCGGCACGGGACAGAGCCCCGCGATCGGTGTACGGTCGCCGGGCGATACGTCCATGCCGGTGTCGTCGGCGTCGTCCTCGATCCCGACGCTGGAGGGTGCGGCCCGCCCGTCGCGGGCGACGTTCGATGCCGGTGAACTGGCCAAGGTCTGCTCCCGGTACGACGTGGGCGAGATCGAGTCGGTGAAGGAGTACCGGCGGGGGTCCAGCAGGTCGCCGAAGGTCACGCTGCGGACCTCCAGGGGCGCGTACCTGCTGAAGAGGCGGGCGGCCGAGGGGAGCGGGGCGACGGCGGTGCCGGAGCGGGTTCGGTACAGCCACGCGGTCCAGCAGCACCTGGCGGCGCGGCGATTCCCTCTGCCGGCGCTGGTGCCGCTGAAGGGCAGCGGCGAAACGGCGCTGGTGCTCGACGGGCATGTGTACGAGTTGTTCGAGTTCGTGCCCGGAAACCCGTATGACGCGTCGCTGGACGCGACCGGGGATGCGGGGCGCTTGCTGGCGTACTTCCACAAGGTGCTCGGGAGTTTCCGCCCCGAGCCCGGGCTGCGGCCGCGGACGGGGGCGTGCTTCCACAACGCCGCGGGGCTGGGCAGCCACCTCGACATCGTGCAGAGGCGGCTCGGCGACCGCGGGCAGCGGGTGGTCGAGAGCCTGCGGGACCGGTACGCGGATGCGGCTGTGCGGGCCGAGGCGCTGGGGGCGTCGGGGTGGCCGTCTCAGATCATCCACGGCGACTGGCACCCGGGGAACATGGTGTTCCGCGGGTCGCGGACGGTGGCGATCATCGACTATGACACGGTGCGGCGGGCGCCGCGCGCGATCGACCTGGCCAACGGAGCGCTCCAGTTCTCTATCATCCGCCGTGGAGAGGACCCGTCGCAGTGGCCGGCGGGCATGGATGAGGGGAGGCTCAAGCGGTTCTGCCGCGGGTACGACCTGGTGCCCGGCTGCATCATCAGCACGGCGGAACTGGAGGCCCTTCCCTGGCTGATGATCGAGGCGATCATCGTCGAGGCGGCCGTGCCGATCGCGGCCACGGGCGGGTTTGGGGGGCTGGACGCGGGCGGAGTGCTGCGGATGGTCGACGCGAAAGCGGCGTGGATCGCCCATCATGCCCAGCGGCTGACCGACCTGGTCGGGGAATAGGTGTCGGGTAGGCCGCAACATTGCGGAAGCCCTCGTGGCACCCGGATCGCTCCTGCCGGTACAATGTGGCATGCGGCGCTCCGTGGGAGTAAGGGCGGTCGGTGCCATCCTGTGGGTGGCGCCCGCGATCCCGGTGCTCGCGCAGCACGCGCCGCCCACATCCCTGAACCTTGACCGGCTGGTGGCGAACCTGGACGCGGACGACCCTTGGTCGCGGCAGGAGGCGAGCACGACGCTGATTGCCGGCGTGTTCCCGCTGAAGGAGATCGAAGGGCAACTGGGCCGGACCGACCTTTCGGCGGAGCAGCGGCACCGGCTGATGACGGTCGCGGCGTCGCTGTTCTTCATGGAACCGCGCGCGGCGATGGGGATCTCGCTGGCGGGGGTTCCGGGGATCGATCAGGACGACCCCGCGGCGTACATCGCATCCACGGAGCCGGGGTTCGATTCGCAGCGGGTGCTGCGGCCGGAGGACCGGCTGGACTTTCTGGACGGGCAGCGAGTGCGGAGCAAGCAGCACGCGATCGACATCATCCAGTCGCACGATCCTGGCGACACCATCAGCATGGAGGTCTTCCGCAACGGCCAGGTGCTGCCGCTGACGGTGCGCCTGGGGTCTCGGAACGAACTTCCCGGCGGGGGGGGCGGGGCGACGCCGCTGTCCGGCAGGGCGTGGCAGATCCGCAGCGCCGGGTACACGAGCGCGACGAGGATCGTGGACAGCACCGCCGGTCCGGAAGCGTGGCTGCCGCTTCCGAACGACCCGCGGCGATTCGTGGGGCCGGTGGCTCCCGGTGCAGTGGCCGGTGGCGAGGCACGCACGGTCCCGCAGGAGCCGATGGCGGTGCGGAATCCTGATCGCCGTGGGCCACGGGTCGTGCGGGCGGCGCCGCCGGACGACCGGGCGCAGTTGGTGATGCGCAGCACGGAGCGGGCGCAGTGGCAGCGGCAACTGACCAGCCTGACGCAGAGGCTGGAGAACGGGAATCTGGGGGAACAGCAGCGGCGTGCGATAGAAATGAACGCGGCCGACGCCGTCCGGGCGCTGGCGGCACTCGACGCGGAGATTGCGCGCCTCACGGCGAGGTTACAGGGGCGTTAGAGGGGTCCGAGAACATGGGCAGGCGGGGGGACCCGGGAGGCATGCCGGGGGCTCCCCCGACGGCCGGGGGGATCATGCAGAAACCGGCCGCGAATCTGGACTGTGTGGGGCGCGGCATCGTCCGATAGAACGGGGTGGGCATGAGCACGGAAGGCACCGGGATCAGTGGACTGGCGTCGGGCCTGGCGCGGGTGCGCGCGAAGGCGCGACGCCTGCTGGTGCTGTCCGCGGTGTGCTGGGTTCTTGCGGCAGCGCTCGCGTGGGTGCTGGGGGCCGCGGGGGTGGACTACCTGCTCCGGATGCCCTCGTGGATGCGTGGGGTGCTGCTGCTGGTCGGCTTCGCGGGTTTGGGTGCGGCGATCCTGCGGTGGGTGGGGCCGGCGTGGCGATTCCGTCCGGGGCTGACGGAGGTGGCGCTGCGGCTGGAACGGACGCCCGAGGCGGCGAGTGCGGGGCTGACGGACATGCTGGCGTCGGGCCTTGAACTGGCGGAAGCGCCCGCGCCGACGCCGGTCGCGTCCTGGATGTCGGCGCAGGTGGTGCAGGGTGCGATCGCGCGGTCGTCGGGCCTCCGGGCGTCGTCGCTCATCAAGGGCGCGGTGCTGCGCGACGGCGGGCTCGCGTTGCTGGCGGCGGCGGTGCTGGTGCTGGGCACGGGCGCGATGGTCGGTCCCGGGGTCGCGAAGATCGGCGCGATGCGGGTGCTGGCCCCGTGGTCCGGCGCGGCGTGGCCGAAGCGGACACAAGTGGCCGATGCGACCGCCGTCAGCGTTCACGCTCTGGGCGCGGCGCTGCCGCTGCGGGCGGTGCTGGTGCGCACGGATCGGGAGCCGGGGCAGACGCGCGTCGAGGCTCGGTACCGCGTGATCACGGCGGACGGTGCGGGCCCTGTCCAGACGGCGGTGCTGACGGGGCAGGGCGAGCGGAACAGCGGCGGGGAGATGTACGAGCGGCTGATCGAGCCCGCGGGGCTCCTGCCCGGCGGGACGGAAGTCGCGGAGATGGAGTACTGGTTCCAGACCCCCGACGACCGGACGCGGCCGGCGCGGATCCGCCTGGCGACGCCGCCGAGCGTGCTGAGCGCGCGGGCGATGGTGAGGCTGCCGGCGTACGCGGAGGGCAGCGGCGCGGCGGCGAGTTTCGTGTCGGGTGCGCGGGACCTGGGCGGGGGGACCGATCGGCGGGCCGTGGTGGCGCCGGTGCTGTCGGGGTCGACTGTCGAGTTGGCCCTGGAACTTTCCAAGCCGGTCCCCGCGCCGCGGGGCGACGCGGAGATCGCGGCGGCGCTGCCGGGCCTTGCGGCGGTCGCCGGAGTCGGGCACGAGTTCGGCGCCCGCGCCTGGCGGGTGGAGTGGACGGTGCAGGAGTCGGCGCGAGTGCCCGTGGTGGTGACGGACGAGTTCGGCCTGCGGGCGGCCGATGAGCCGACGTTCGCGATCGACGTGACCGCGGACCGCGCGCCCACGGCCGCGGTCACCGCGCCGGCGCAGGACGAGGCGGTGCTGGCGACGGCGGTGATCGGCGCGAGCGGCGAGGGGCGCGACGACGTGGGGGTGGAGTCCGTGCGGGTGGACGCGCAGCCGGCCCGCCGTGCCGCGGGATCGGTGGGCGCGGCACCGGAAGCGGCGGGGGAGGCCAGGGTTGTCGCGAGCGAGCCGGCCGGAGGCGAGCCACGGGACGGGGCGGGGGCGGATCCTGTGCGGATGGTGGCATCGGGGACCGTGACGCTGGGAGACTTTGGGCTGAGGCCCGGGGATGAGTTGTGGCTGACTGCCGTGGCCGCGGATGCCTACGAGATGAAGGGCGTGCGTCACGACGCGGCGCGATCGCCCGTGCGGAAGCTGCGGGTTATCTCCGCGGATGAGTTGGTGGAACAGGTGCGCGGCGAACTGTCGCGGATGCGCGATGCGGCGATCCGTCTGGACGCGGAGCAGGCCGAGTTGCGGCAGTCGATCGGCACGCGCGGCGCGGTGACCGACGACGAGAGGCGGCGGCAGGCCGGCCTCTCGCAGCGGCTGGCTCAGCAGAAGGAAGCGGCGCAGGACCTGACGGCCAGGATCGAGCGAAACCGGCTGACGGACGAGGCGCTGGGCGGGACACTGCGCGACGCGACCGATCAACTCGAAGGGGCCAGGGGGGCGTCGGAGCGGGCGGCGGTCAAGGCGGACCAGGCCGCGGGCACGAAGCCGGCGGAGGAGACCCGGGCGGACCTGACCCCGGAGCAGTCGGCGGAGATCGGCAGGGCGCAGGATGAGGTGCGCGATGAACTGGGGCGCCTGATCCAGATGCTGGACCGCGGGCAGGATTCCTGGACGGTGCGGCGGGACCTGCAACGGCTGGTCGAGCAGCAGAAGTCCCTGCAGGCGCAGACGCGGCAGGCGGGCGAGCGCACAACCGGGCGCGAGATGAATGAACTGACCCCCGGCGAGCGGACCGAGTTGGACAGGCTGGCGGCGGAGCAAAGGGAACTGGCCCTGCGGACGGAGCGCGCGCTGGAATCGCTCCAGGAGCGGGCGGAGCAGATGCAGAAGGTGGACGCCGCGCAGGCGGCGGCCATGAAGCAGGCCGCGGAGCGCGGGCGCCAGAAACAGGTGCCGCAGGCGATGGAGAAGGCGTCGCAGAGCGCGCAGAAGAACCAGACCGAAGCGGCGCAGGAGCAGCAGCAGGATGCGATCGAATCGATGGAGGACATGCTGAGCGACCTTGAGAACGCGGAGCGGAACCGCGACGAGGCGCTGCGGCGGATGCTGGCCAGCGTGATCGAATCGATCCAGGGGTTGATCCGGCAGCAGCAGGATCAACTGGCGGGGCTGGAGATCGCCCGGGGGACGCGGGATTTCCTGGGGCTGGACGCCGGGATGGTGCGGCTGAACCAGAACACGCTGGGCGTGCTGGGCGAGTCCAAGTCGGCGTTCCGCGAGATGGAGGACGTGTCACGCCCGCTGGAGGCGGCGGCCGACGCGCAGGCGGCGGCGGTGGGGCGGCTGCGGGCAAGTCCGGTCGATGACGAGGGTGCGGGGAGCGGCGAGCGGGAGAGCCTGCGGAACCTGGAACTGGCGAAGGCCGCGGCCCAGCAACTCCAGGACGAGGCGCGGCAACGGGATCAGGACAAGAAGCGGCAGGAACTTCGAAAGGTGTACCGCGAGGCACTGGAGTTGCAGGTGGCGCTGCGGGACGAGGCGGCGCCGATGCTCGGCGTGCAACTGGACCGGCGCGACCGGATGAAACTTCGCGGCATGGGCGAGCGGCAGGAGTCCATCCGCCAGATGCTCGCGGAACTGAAGAAGCGGACGGATGAACTCGACGAGGCCGTGGTCTTCGGGCTGGCCCACGAGCGCCTGGACGGGCTGACGGCCGGCTCGGCGAAGAGGCTGCGGGCAGGCGACGGATCCAGGGTCGTGGGGCGGCAGCAGGACGGGGCGGTCCGGCTGCTCCAATCGCTGGTCGAGGCGCTCTCGCAGGACGCCAACCAGGAAGACGAGTTCAAGGATGCGCCGGGTGGGGACGAGGGCGGGGGGCAGGCCGGCGGCGGGCAGCCTACGCCGCTGATCCCGGACCTGGCGGAGATACGTTTGCTGCGGGGCCTGCAGGTGCAGGCCGCGGAGTTGACCCGGGCGATTGACGAGGGCGGGGCGCCGGACGCGGCGGAGGTTTCCGACCTGGCGAAGTTCCAGCAGTCGTTGGCGGAGAAGGGGCAGACGCTGCTCAAGAAGATCAACAAGAGCGGCGGCGAGGAACCCGGGCCATGAAGCGCGAACTGATGATGGGCTTGGTGCTGGGGCTTTCAGGGCTGGCGTGTGGCCAGTCGGCGACGCCGCCGCCGAAGCCTGCCGAACCACCCGTCGAAAAGGCGCCGCCGCGGCCGGCTGAGCCCCCCGACCTCGATGAACTCCTGGGCCTGAAGCCCGCGAAGGATGCGAACGGCACGGCCGATCCGGCGGCGAAGGAACTGGAGCGAGAGTTGTCGCTGCGAGAGGCGGCGGACGGGTTCGAGGAGGCGGTGGGTCTCATGGGCCGGACCGCGGAGCGGCTGGGCGGCGTGGGGGACACGGGGGTCGCGACGCAGCGGATGCAGGAGTCCGTCATCCGGAAACTCGACGTGCTGATCAAGGCGGCCGAGCAGCAGGCCAAGAAGAGCCGCAGCAGCAGTTCCTCCAAGCCGCAGCAGAACAAGGACCCCTCGCAGCAGCCGAACCAGCAGCAGAGCCGTGAACAGAACGAGGAGAATCGCGGCGACAACCGTGACGAGCGGCTGCCGCCGGGACGGCGCGACGGGGCGCTGGGACCGGAGCCGTCGCGCGGGGCGGCGTGGGGCTCGCTGCCGGCGCGGGTGCGGGA
Organism: Phycisphaerales bacterium; assembly: GCA_020849105.1. Taxonomy (GTDB): domain Bacteria; phylum Planctomycetota; class Phycisphaerae; order Phycisphaerales; family UBA1924; genus JADLGW01. The sequence goes on from JADLGW010000023.1 coordinate 24,280, forward strand.
AGCGCTCCTGCAAGGAACCCAGGACACATACAGTTCGGTGTACCAGCGGCTCACGGAGAGTTACTTCCGGAAACTGGCGGAGGAGCCGCGGTGACGGCTCATCGCGCGATCCTCGCGGTGCTGATCACCGGCGGCGCGGCGCTCGGGCAGGACACCGGGCCGGCTGCGCCACGGCCGGCGCAGGGCCCGGGGGCATCGGCGCAGAACAACGCCGCGACGGGGGAGATCACGCCGGAACTCGACGCGGCGGTGGCGCGCGGGCTGCGGTACCTGGCGGATCAACAAGCGCCGGAGGGCGGCTTCGGCGAGGGGCGTTACGGGCGCAACGTGGCGGTGACATCGCTGGCCTGCCTGGCGTTCATGGCGGACGGGAACCTGCCGGGCCGCGGCCGGTACGGGCCGGTGGTGGCCAAGGGGCTTGAGTACGTCCTGTCCAACTGCACCGAGAACGGCCTGATCGCCGACGACGCGTCGAACGGCCCGATGTACGGGCACGGGTTCGCGACGCTGTTCCTGGGTGAGGTGTACGGGATGACGGCCGGCGGCGGGGACACGGTGCTCTCCGGACGGGTACACGATGCGCTGGTCCGGGCCGTGCAGCTCATCGAGAAGACGCAGAACGACGAGGGCGGGTGGCGGTACAACCCGGTGCCCTACGACGCCGACGTGAGCGTGACCATCTGCCAGGTGATGGGGCTGCGCGCCGCGCGGAACGCGGGGCTTGAGGTGTCGAAGGAGACGATCGACAGGGCGGTCGATTACGTCCGCAGGTGCCAGAACCCCGATGGGGGGTTCAAGTATCAACTGGAGACGGGCGCCAGCGGCTGGCCGCGGTCCGCCGCGGGTGTTGCCACGATGTATTACGCCGGGATCTACCAGGACGAGGCGATCAGCCGCGGTCTGGAGTACCTGAAGCGGGAGGCCCTGCCGGGCTCGACCGCGGCGTCACGGGCGCACTGGTACTACGGCCACTACTACGCCGTGCAGGCGATGTACCTCTCCGGCGGGGATCAGTGGGGGCTGTGGTGGCCGGCGATCCGGAAGCAACTGCTGTCGGAGCAACTGGCCGCGGGAAGTTGGGAGGACAAGAGCGTCGGCGATAGTTACGGGACCGCGATGGCGCTGATCATCCTGCAGATGCCCAAGCGTTATCTGCCGATCTTCCAGAAATGAAGCGGGGCGCGGGACAGGTCGTCGCGGGAGTGTTCTGCGCGGGCGTGTGCACCGCGCTGGCGGCACCGCCGCCCGCGCTCCGCGCCCGGTTCCACGCTCCGGGCGGCGACGGCCCGGTCATGCGGGTTCTCGTGGACAACGGGCTGCGGGCCCGGACGGTGCAGTTGGTGGGGCTGGACGACCACACAATCAGTTACATGGATGTCGGCGGGCTGATCCGGGCCGAGCCGTTCAGCGAGTTCGTGGCGCTCCTCCCGGCGGATGGGCAGGCACCAAGCGCACCCATGGTCGGGCTGTGGCTCCGGGACGGCCAGCGCCTGGCGGGCGATCTGCGTCCGGGGGAAGGGGCCGACGGGCTGGTGCGGTGGATGCATCCGGCGCTGGGGGCGCTCGACGTGCCGCTGGAATCGCTGGCGGCGGCGCGGCTGCTGCGCGCCGGGGAGACCGCGCGCGAGCCGGCGGGCCCACCGCCGGTGGATGCGGACGCCGCGGTCCTGGTGAACGGCGACATCGTGGCGGGGTTCGTGCAGTCTATCGGGACGGTGACGAAGGTAGAGGTCGGCGGTGAGGTCCGCGCAATCGAGCGCGACCGGATCGCGCGGGTCCAGATCGCCAACCCACCCGCGGCGCGCGCAGGGACGGCGGTGTGGCTGGCGGACGGGAGCGTGGTGGTGATCGACGGGGTCCACACGGGGCCGACGGGAGTCGTGCGGGTGCATCCGGCGCTGGACACGTCGGCGCCGGCGGGCTCCGAAGGGAGCGCGGTCGGGGGCGGGCGCGAGGATCTGCGGGTCGCCGACATCGTGGCGGTGGCGTTCGACGCGGCCCGGATCGTGCCGCTGGCGACCCTCACGCCGAGTTCGCAGCGGGCGGTCGGGCGGGCCTGGGCGGCGCCGATCACCGGTGCCGGAGACGGGAACCTGCTCTGGGCTGGTGACCTGTCGATGCCGGGGCCGATGGTGGTGACGTGGGACCTGCCCCCGGGCGCGACCCGTCTGTGGATGACGGCGGACTTGCCGGCGGACATGTGGACCTGGGGCGACTGCGACCTGGTTGTGTCGGTGGGCGAAGCGGAGGCCAAGCGCACACGCCTGTGGGCGGAGCACGCGACCGAGGACATCGTTGTCGATCTGCCCGCGACCGGGCGGCGGGTGCTGACGATCACTCTGGAACCCGGCAACTACGGCCCGATCCAGGACCGGGTTGTCCTGCGGCGCCCGCTGCTGCTCCGGGACTGATAGACGGAGAGTGCAAAGCGGACACCCGCCCGTCCGGGAGGTAGGATTTCGCGTCCTCCATCAGAAAGGGCGGAACATGAAGAGGTCGTACCTGGTGATGACGGCGCTGGCGGGCGCGGCGGCGCTCGGTCTGGCGGGGTGGACGCAGCCGGAGAAGCCGCAGCCCTCCGGCCAGGCGAGTGCCGAGCCCGTCGAGGGGCCGGGCGGCGAACCAATGGCGGTACTCGGTCAGGCCGCGTACACCCTCGTGGTGCAGGACCTGAAATACGGTCAGGGCCCGGAGGTGAAGCGGGACAGCACGATCACGGTGCGGTATCACGGCACGCTGGCGGACGGGACGGTGTTCGACACGACGCGGGGGAAGGAGCCGGCGACGTTCGAGATCGGGAAGTTGGTCATGGGGTGGCAGGCGGGCCTGCGCGGGATGAAGGAGGGCGGCGTGCGGCGCCTGGTGATCCCGCCGATCATGGCCTACGGCGACAAGGACCGCCTGGGCGACGACGGGAGCGTGCAGATCCCGGCGGGCAGCACCCTGACGTTCGCGATAGAGTTGGTGCGCGTGGAAAACAAAGAAACATCGGGCCTGGTGACGCTGCCGGGCGGGCTGAAATACGAGGACCTGAAGATCGGCACGGGGAAGGAGTGCCAGCCGGGGGCGACAGTGACGATGAACTACCGCGGCACGTTCCCCGACGGGCGACAGTTTGACGCCAGCGCACCGGGCGATCCGCTCGTGTACCCGCTGGGGCGCCTCATCAAGGGCTGGCAGGAGGGCGTGCCGGGGATGAAGGTCGGGGGCAAGCGGAAACTCTATGTGCCGTGGCAGTTGGCGTACGGGGCGCAGGGGATGCCGCCGGACATCCCGCCGAAGGCGGACATGGTGTTCGAGATTGAACTGCTGGACACAAAGTAAGGGAACGCCCCGGGCGACCTGTTCCCGCGCGGCGCTACGAGGGTCGCGGACCCGGCGGAACTGCCTTGCGGAGTGCGCTGACGTCGCGGAGCAACGCGGGAACCGAATCGAGCGGCAGCATCGTGCCGGCGTCGGAGAGGCCGCGCGCCGGGTCCGGGTGGCACTCCAGGAACAGGGCGTGGACCCCCGCGGCCACGGCCGCGCGGGCCAGGAGCGGAGATCGCTCCGGGCGGCCGCCCGTGGTCTCGCCGGAGCCTGGCGTCTGGGTCGAGTGCGTGCAGTCAAAGCACACCGGCGGGCCGAGCGTCATCAGGTCGCCCAGGCCCGTGAAATCATTGACGAGGCGGCCGTAGCCGAAGAACGTGCCGCGCTCCGTGAGCATGACATTGGTGCAGCCCGTCTCGGCGAGTTTTCGCACCGGGCCCCGCATCTCCCCGGGTGAGACGAACTGGCCCTTCTTGACGTTAACGGCGCGGGAGTGTGCCGCCGCCGCGGACCCGGCGGCGAGCAGCAGGTCCGTCTGGCGGCAGAGGAAGGCGGGAATCTGGAGCAGGTCCACGGCCCTGGCGACGGGCTCGGCCTGCGACGGCTCGTGCAGGTCCGTGGTCACGGGCACGCCGAGTTCATGGCGGACTTCCGTGAGCCACGCCAGGCCGCGCTCCAGGCCGGGGCCGCGCGGTGAGTTGATGCTTGACCGGTTGGCCTTGTCGAACGACGCCTTGAAGATGTACGAGAGCCCGGCGTCGCGGCACGCGCGGACGAGCGTTTCGGCGATGGTCAGCGCCAGTTCCCGCGACTCCAGCAGGCACGGGCCGGCGATGATCGCCAGCGGGCGCTCCGGACCAATCTCGACGTTGCCGCCGACACGGATCATGGCCGGACAGTAGCGTGATCCGGCGGGCCGCGTTCCAACCGAGGCCTGGGTACCCCGCCGCTCCGCGGCGGCCGAGAGGCCTCCCCTGATCAGGGGGTGCCTCGGCATCAATCCGAGAGCCCGCGCTTGACCGGAGCGGGGCACACCGCGGATTCCGGCGAGTTTGTGCTTGACGAGCGCCGCGGCGTGTGCGACACTGCGCGCATCCTCCGGGTCCGGGTGTTCGCCCCGTGTGTGAAGCCCGGTATGGCTGCACGCGGTGTCCGCACAAGAAGCGGAGGCGGCGATGAAGATTCAACTCAGGTCAGCGGTCAGCGGTAGAGCGAACTGCGCGCTCGGGGTGACCGGGCATGGGCGGGACATCCAGCGTCTGGGACACGTGGGTGTCGCGTCGCACACTGGACTGCGGGCTCGACGTCGACGGTGACGGGACGGTCTCGGCGATGGACTTCGCGGCGCAGGAGTGAGCCCATGCGTTCCGTTCTTACGCTGGCATCCGTCGCCCTGATCTCCGCTCCCTCCGCGCTCGCGCAGGAGACCGTGACGTTCTCCTTCGAGTTCGACCACGCGGTCCTCCAGCCGGGGC
>JADLGW010000024.1 GCA_020849105.1 Phycisphaerales bacterium
GGCGCGAAGCACGCGAAGTCCGAGAGGGTGAGGGCCCCGTTGCCGTCGCAGTCGGCGTAGGGGTTCTTCGTCGCGTACATGGTCTGGAAGCACCCGAAGTCGGCCAGGGTCAGCGCGTCGTCGTTGTTGCAGTCCGGGTAGCACTGCCCGCGGCAGCCGACGAGTTGCAGGAGCGGCCCGCTCGGCAGCCCGGGGACGCGGAGCCCCTCGGCGCCGCCCAGGAAGAGCGACTCGCCGCGCCCGTCGTCGTACACGGCCATGCAGTCGACCCACCCGCCGATGCCGACGGGGAGCGTGTGCCACTGCGTGCCGTCCCACTTGGCGATGTTGCCCGCCGGCTGGCCCCCCGCCGAACCGAAGAGGCCCGCGACATAGAGCATCGGCCCGGAGCCGTCGTCAAAGACCTCGAGCGCCGACACGGACCACGCGCCGCCGGTCGAGACCCCGATGCCCGGCACCTCGGACCACGCCCGACCGTCCCATCGGATGAGCGGGCTGCTGTACTTGCCGCCGGCATCAAGGCCGACATAGGCGTAGGCACGCCCTCCCCCGTCGTAGACCTTCGCGCAGCGCCCGCCCGCCGGCGGGAGGGGAGTCCACTGCCAATCATCGAGACGCGCGAAGACTGCCCCGATGCCCCATGCCGGTTCCCTTGCGAGCGAATGAACACGGGGGCCGTTGCCGTCGTCAAACATGAACATTACGGTCGGCCCGTACAGCGCCGCCGACGGATCGCCGATCACCTCCCATCGCGTGCCAGTCCACAATGCAGCCTTCGTCGTGCTCGGGTGCGCATCGGATGCGGGCACTATCCCAAACACGACTTGCATTCCATCCACTTCGCCGGTGAAGACCGGGCGCGGCGCGGCAAACCAATCCGTCCTGCCGTAGAAACTGGGATTTGCCGGAACCCAGGCGCGGCCAGTGTACCGATCTATGGCGAATGGGGTTGCGGGCGAACGAGTGCTGTGCCGCACATAGATGCTTGGACCCGTGCCGTCATCGAAGACGGAGCCCACCCCCTGGATTCCGAGCTCGAGACCGGGGCCCGGCAATACAAGGCCGCCACGGTCCCAGAATATGGCGGGATACGCGACCCCGCCGATTCCGTATCCGCCCGCCGCGACGAGGCGGGATGAGTCGGGAGTGAGTGACAGCGTCAGCGTTCCGCCCGGGGTGTCCCCGAGGGTCCGGACCCAGTAGGGGCGGCAGGCCTGTGCGGTCGCCACCGACGCGCAGGCCGCAACGGCGAGGATGGACAGGCGGGTGCTCATGGGCTCTGGTCGAAGTAGCGGATCGTCACGCAATCATCCAGGCTCGTCGGGTTGAACGTGCGACCGGTGACAAACCAGTCCTGCGCGTTCGGCGCGGACACGGCCGCGGGAAGGTCGGCCGCGGCCGAGAGGCCGAGCGGGTAGTAGATACGACGTAGTGCGCTCGACACCCCCTGCGACGTGTATTTCAGCGTCATGAAGTCAAAGCCGCCCGCGAGGTTCATCGCTTGGGCGGTCACGATCGCCCGAGACCCGTCGATCCCCGGGTTGTTCGCCACATCAAGAGCGATCGCGCGGTCGTCGCCGCCCGCATTCCCTTGGCCGATCTGTCCGTCATCCCTTGCTTCGGCGAGTGACACGAACGACGAGCCGACGTCCTGGAAGGCGAGGAGCAGTACGTCCTTGTCAGTTCCACTGAAACCAGGCCTCGTCGTGTACCCGGCCACGTACACGTGATCCTCGAACGGGATGAACATGGGCTTCCACCGCAACGCGTCGACGGCGACCGCCCCGTCGTCGCCGTTGCCGTCCCCGTTGTACGTCGTGTAGTTCGGGGTCCAGGCCGGCAGCCCGTCGCTGAAGTTGAACTTGAAGAGGTGCACGTCGGCGTTGGTCCCGCCGGGCGTGAACGGCGCCGAGGTGGCCGCGATGTAGAAGCCCAGGCCGTCCGGCGAGGATTCCATCCCCTTGGCGTCAAGGTGCCTGCCCGCGAAGGGATAGTTCATGGTCCAGATCTGCGTGCCGGGGCTCGTGATGACGTCGTAGGCGACCGCGGCGATGGCGCGGCCGGTGGCCAGCTGCACCGTTCCGGCCGTGATGACCCGGTCGCCCGCGAACCGCACCCCCACCGGGTAGTCCAGCGCATCGCCGGGGCTGCTGTAGCGCCTCTCGACCACCGGCGCGCCGTCCGACACGTTGTACACGAGCGTGATGAAGTCGGTGCCCGTGCCGCACCCGGCGGAGACACCGGCCACACCGACGAAGTTCTTGCCGAGGAACGCCACGTCCACCGGCACGTCGTCCAGCGGGATCGCGTTGTCGCACTGCGCGTTCGTGAACACGCTGTCCCAGCGCTGCGTCAGGTTCTCCTCCGGCGTGTCGTAGACCACGGTCACGATGTCCCGCGAGCCGCCCAGGCCGGGGATCTCCCCCGTGATCGCCAGGTAGGACGGCCCGCTGCCGCCGCCGAGGTGATACGCCATCTTCTTCACGGCCCGATTCGCCGGCGCGCCGAAACTCGCGGAAGGAAAATAGGCCGTCTGCTCAAGGGTCCCGAGCGAGTCGTACCTGTTCACGAACATGAAGTACTGGCCGGGCGTGACCTCCGTCGTCCCCGCGACGAAGGTGTAGAGCCCCGTGGAAATGGTGTCCATCCCCCAGTCACTGAGCCCGGCCGCGGGGGCCGGCGGAAACGTGCGTGCCCACACCTGCGTGACCTGCCCGGGGCTCGCCGCGACCATGCCCAGCACCCCCGCCAGCGCCGCGAGCGCCCTACGCCCTAGCTAGAGACCGCTGACCGCTGACCGCTGACCGCTGACCGCTGACCGCTGACCGCTGACCGCTGACCGCTGACCGCTGACCGCTGACCGCTGACCGCTGACCGCTGACC
>JADLGW010000025.1 GCA_020849105.1 Phycisphaerales bacterium
ACCTTCATCCGTTCGTTCTACTTCATGGACCCGGACGGCATCCTGCTCGAGTTCGCGACGTGGCTCCGCGTCATGCGCCCGGACGACGTGAAGCACCGCCCGGCCACCGCCGCCGACCGCGACCGGTACCTGGGGCTCGTTCCTTCGGGGGACTGACCCTCAATGCGGTCACACTCGCGGGGTGCTGGACACGCGCCTGCAACGATGAGGTCAGCCGGGCGAGTCGATCCGGCCGTGAACCATGCTGCATCCAAATGGTGCCGGGGAGCTCCAGAAGGGCGGCTTAGCCGTGTCGCCTGCGCGGACGCTGGGTGACGACTGCTCCGTAGAGCGGCCGGACGGGGAGCTGCTTGCCCTTTGGCCCAAACCCGGTCTGCGCCGGCTGGGAACTTGTATCGGCTTTCGGTGGCTGGCCCAGTGGAGGCATGCCTTTGCGGCGCACCGGCGGCACGGATTGGAGTGCCCCGCAGTTCCAGCAACGTACGAGGAATGGCGGCGCCCCCAGCTGCCCGAGTTCACCAGTGGTCCAGTTACCGCGGACCACCCGGGAAGACTTCGAGATCGGGCGACCGCTGTCGATGGGCCGCGCGCCTTCGAGTTCCCATGTCCTGGACTCTTTTGTCCACTTCCAATCGAACGGGAACATAACGCCCATCCGGTACCGGCGAAGGTGCGGCGCCGGGAGGTCCGCGAGGTCTGGGGCGCTCCCCTGGGATTCGGCGACATTCGTGGCCATGTTGTAGTTGATGTCGATCCACGCGATGTCGGCCAGGATCGTCTCACAGCCCTCCGCGCCACACTGCAGCCCCCATTGGTCGGGGGTCAGGCGAGCCAACGAGGGCGGTTGGTCGCCCTGTGGAGGAGTGTCTTCTGCCATCACCCTTAGTTGTCGGGTTTCGCGCCCGAGCGGTTCGGGTACAGTTGGGGGGCAGGGGAGTTGTCGAGGTTACCAGGCGGTAGACGAGTGCCGGCTTGAGGCCACCCCGCGGTGCCACGCCGCACCCCGCTCCGGGTCCGGCGTAGCCCGGTGCGGGCCAGGTCACGAAGCGGTAAGGCGCCGGCCTCCCTCGCGTTGCCGCAGCTTTCCCGGCCGATAGACTGCATCGTATGAGACTCCTCCCGGTCCTCGCCGCGCCGCTGCTCGCGCTGGCGGTCGTGGTCACCGTCGCCGCCCATGCCGAGCCGGTGAAGGTTCGTCCCGGCGATGGGGCCGTCCTCAATGAGCGGCCTCCCGAGGTCGCTTTCGACATGAGCCAGGAATTGGCGCGAGAGGCGGGCGCGAACGACGTCGATGTGTTCGACGCGGACGGCAACGAGGTCACCGCGGTGGCCGCGGTCATCGACAACGCGAACCGGACGCGCCTGACCGTGCCGCTGCCGGCGGACCTGCTGCCTGGCGTCTACACCGTGCAGTGGAAGACGCTCAGTTCCGAGGACGGCGATCCGGCGAACGGTTCCGTCACGTTCACCTACGACCCATTCGCGGCGCCCGCGGTAGGCAAGGAAGTCCTGCGCGAGGATCTGCTCGGCGGAAACAGCGGCGGCACCGGCGCCGCCGGCGCGCCGGTCATCGATGTTGGCGGCGGCTCCGCCGGCCTGACCTGGATGCTTGTAGCAGCCGTGGGCGTGGGGATGTTCGCGGTCGGCGCGGGCGGTACGTTCCTGCTGGTGCAAAAGCGCCCGTGAGGCGGGTCGCGGCCCTGGTCCTGGTCATCACCGGGGCATTGCTGGCGATTTCCCAGCCCGGCCCGATTGAGGCGCACGCCGCGCTGCGCAGCTCCGACCCGGGCGCCAATGCCTTCCTTCAGCGGGCGCCGGCCCGCGTGACACTCACGTTCACGGAACCGATCGACTCGCGCTCCAGCACCATCCAGGTGCTGGATGGGCAGGGCAACCTGGTCGAAACCGGACCTCCAGCAGTATCGGGCGTCACCATGTCGGTTGAATTGCCCCAGGTCGGCCCTGGCATCTACAACGTGCTCTGGGGCAACGTTTCGCGGATCGACGGGCACGCGATCAAGGGTTCCTTCCCGTTCACGGTGCTCAACCCCGACGGATCAGTGCCAGACATAACGAACGCGGTAACGGGGCTCACCACGACCAACGACCAGGCGCCTCGCGCGGACGGCATCGCTATCCGCGCTTTGTCGCTCCTCGGGCTCGCGATGGTGGCAGCAGGGGCAGTAATCGCGCTCCTCTGGAAGGAGGCCACGCCAGACGTCCGGCGTGGGCTGCTGCTTACGGTGTACGCGGGCGCTGCCGTGCTGGCCGCCGCGACGGTGCTCAACCTCTTCACCATCCGCGACGCGTACAGCGGTGTGCCGCTCGCCGAGCTGATGTTCGAAACGCAGAGCGGCGGCTACTGGCTCACGCGGATGGGGCTGGTGCTCTTGATCGCGGTGGTGAACACGTTCGCCGGCGGTGCTCCGCGGCGGTCCGCCACCGCGCTGATGGGGGCCGTCGCGGTCTACCTGTGGGCGTATACGGCAACGAGTCACGCCGCCGCGGTCCCGGGGAGCGGATGGGCACGGGGCATCGATTTTCTCCACGGGATGGCGGCGCTCACGTGGGTCGGTGCAGTCCTGGGCATCGCGGTGGCGGCCAGGCTCGGGCGGCGTCAAGACCCCTGGCGGCGGTTGCTGCCCCGGTTCTCTCTCACGGCCTCGGCCATGGTGTTCATCCTGCTGGCGACCGGCTTCCTGGGCGCGTTCGTGGAGGTCGACGCCGCATCAAAGCTCACGGAAACGCGCTATGGGACCACGTTGCTGGTCAAGCTCGGCTTGATGCTGCCGCTGCTCGGGGTGGCGGGCTACAACGCGAAGTGGGGCAAGACGAGGCTGGCAGCCGCTCCGCC
>JADLGW010000026.1 GCA_020849105.1 Phycisphaerales bacterium
ATCCACAAACCCCATCGACCCGTTCTTCCGCACGCCCATGATCGCGCCTCCGTCCGGCCCCGCGTCGCGGGCCGGCATCCGGTACGATCATTCGCCCACGGCGGTTGCGCTATTGTTCAGAGATTCCCATTGTCGAGGCCGCTTCGATTTCGTCCAACGGTGGTGTTTTCGTGACCACCGGAACGGTTACGCGCGTAAAGACCACGGGCGACATGGCTGGAACAGTGAGCGGGGCCTCTTTGGCGCTCGTTGACTGCGGTGGTGGTTGCAGTGCTTCTATCGTGGCCACCACCGGCTCCATAACCACGATTGACGTTGATGGCGATCTCAGTGGACCAGTCAGTGCCGAGAACGGCAAGATCACGACCATCGACGTCACCGGCGCCATCACGACGCCGGACCAGGGCGGGAACATACCCATCCGCGCGAAAGACGGGATCGAACAGGTCTTCGCCGCAAGCGCCAGCGCCGGATTCACCGTCCTCCCCAACGGCGGCACGTCCAAGATCGGGCTGTTCAAGATGGAGAGCGGGGACTTCACGGCCGCCTCTACCTGAAATCGCTCACACCGCCAACCGTCGGCGGGGAATCCGGCATCGTCATCAACGGCGATCTGAGGGGGACTATTCGGATTTTCTCTGGCGGCACGATCACCGAGCCCATCATGATTGTCGGGTCTCTCGCGGGGGGAACCACGCCCGGGGGTCGTCCCGCCGTTCGACATGAATGGCGACACTTTCGTAAACTCCACGGATATCGCGCTCTGGCCGGGCGACCCGCGCGACTTCAACAACGACCAGAACGCCGATGTGAGCGACTTCGCGATGCTCGTGAACGCCGCGGGCAATCCATAGCCGGAGACATTCGGGCGATCAGCCGAGGGCCATGGTCATCAGGAACTCGGCGTTGGTCTTGACCTTCTTGAGCCGGCTCTTCATCAGTTCCATCGCCTCGACCACGTTCATGTCGGAGAGGACCTTGCGCAGGCGGTGGACCAGTTCCAGTTCCTTCGGGTCCAGCAGCAACTCCTCGCGGCGCGTGCCGGAGGCCGCGATGTCGATGCACGGGTAGATCCGCTTGTCCATCAGTTTGCGATCGAGGTGCAACTCGCTGTTGCCGGTGCCCTTGAACTCCTCGAAGATCACCTCGTCCATCTTGGAGCCCGTGTCCACCAGGGCCGTGCCGATGATGGTGAGGCTGCCGCCCTTCTCGATGGCGCGGGCGGCGCCGAAGAACTTCTTGGGGCGGATCAGGGCGTTGGAGTCCAGGCCGCCGGTCATGATCTTGCCGGAGTGCGGCATGTTGGCGTTGTAGGCGCGGGCCAGGCGCGTGATCGAGTCCAGGAGGATGACGACGTCGTCCCCGAACTCCACCATGCGCTTGGACTTCTCGATGACCATCTCGCAGACCTGGACGTGGCGGCCGGAGTCCTCATCGAACGTGCTGGCGACGACCTCCACGTCCGGGCAGGACCTGCGGAAGTCCGTCACTTCCTCGGGGCGCTCGTCCACCAGGAGGACGATGACCCGGGCCTCCGGGTAGTTCTTGCGGATGGCCTTGGTCATCTTCTGGAGCAGCACCGTCTTGCCCGTGCGGGGCGGGGCCACGATCAGGGCGCGCTGGCCCTTGCCGATCGGGGCCACCAGGTCCATGATGCGGCACTCGATCTCGTCGGGGGTGGTCTCCAGGATGTAGCGCTGCTCCGGGTGGAGCGGGGTCAGATCCTCGAAGTTGGCGCACTGGGCGATCTTCGCGGTCGGGCGGCCGTTGACCTCCTCGACACGCAGGAGCGCGAAGTACTTCTCGCTCTCCTTGGGCGGGCGGATCAGCCCCTTGATCGTCATGCCCTTGCGCAGGCCGAAACGCCGGATCTGCGACGGGCTCACATAGATGTCGTCCGGGCCGGGAAGGTACGACTGCTCCGGGCTGCGCAGGAACCCGAACTGGTCCGGCATCACCTCCAGCGTGCCCTCGCCGAACATCAGGCCCTGCTTGGCGGCCCGGGCCTTGAGGATCTTGAAGATCAGTTCCTGCTTCGGGAGCTGCGCAAACTCCGCGAGGCCCTCCTTGTCGGCGACCTCGTGCAGGTCGTCGATCTCCATGCGCTGGAGTTGCCCGATGCTGATCGCATCCTTGACCGACTTTGGAGTGGTCGCGGCGATCCGCTCCAGTTCCGCGGCCTCGCGTTCCAGTTCCTCATCGCTGGGCAGGGCGTGGTCGGGCACATACGGCTGGTAGGGCTGACCGCCCACCCCGCTGCCGCCCATGCCCCCGCCCTTGCGGCGCTTCTTCTTTCGGCGGTGGCGTCCTTCTCCGAATCCGCCCTGGCCTGGCTGCTGCGGGTACCCGCCGCCCCCGCCTTGCTGCTGCTGGTGGTGTGACGATGGCCCGCCGTTCTGCCCGCCGTTCTGCCCGCCGGGTCCGCCGGGTCCGCCGGAAGGGCCGCCCCCACCGGATTGCTGGGGCGGAGCGCTGGGCAGCGGGGCCTGCTGCGGCGGTGCCGGTGCCGCGGGGCGCGTCGGGACGGCCTCCGGCGGCTCCTGCCTGCGGGCGGCCGCCTTGGGTTTGGATTCATCGACTGTACTGGTGGTCTTGGCCATGAAGGCTTCTCTCATCGCGCCCGGGCCGCGAAAGCCGGGCAGTTCGTCAGGGCGCACGCGGCGCCCAATGGAGTTCGCGGGAGGAGGGATGGCGGGGCGGTGTGCGCCCGGCCTTTTCGCTCTACGGGCCCATTGCCCGGAGCATGTCCGTGTGCGTCCTTTGGGGAGAAAACCGCCCGGTCACGCTGTCATACGTGCCGCACGGAGGCGTGTTGCAGGGGAGGGGGCTCGCTGAAGTCTAGCACCCGGCAGGGCTCGCGGCCACCGGCATGGTTCTGAGTACGGATTCCAGTGCCGCGGCCAGGTCGTCCCGCAACTGAGCCGGTGAACCGCTGTTCCGCACGACGTGCGTTGAACGCCGTCGTTTCTCGTCCAGCGTGAGTTGCACCGCCTCGCGGCGGTTCAGTTCGGCCTCGTCCCAGCCGCGGGCGGTGATGCGGGCCAGGCGGAGTTCACGGGGGGAATCGATGAACAGGACGGCGTCGCACTCGCGGTCCACGCCCGCCTCGAAGAGGAGCGGGGCATCAATGATCACGGCGCGGGCGCCGGCCACCGCGGCCGCGGCGCGGCGTTCGTCCCGGACGATGCGGACGAGCGGGTGGACCAGGGCTTCGAGGCGGCGGCGCTGGGCGGAGTCCCTGAACACGATGTCGGCGACGCGGCGGCGGTCCGGCAGGCCGTCGGCATCAAGGATCTCGGAGCCCCACCACCGCACCAGTTCATCGCGGACTCCGGGGCGCTGCATGACGGCGCGGGCCTCCGCGTCGGAATCCACGACGGCGCACCCGAGTTCGCCGAGGATTCGGGCCGCCTCGCTCTTGCCCGCGCCGATGCCGCCGGCGAGCCCGATCAGAGGGAGCGGGCGGGCCGCTCGCCCCTGGGCGCGGTCCATCGCGTCGCGCGCGGCGGCCAAGACGTCGGACGGGCGGTTCACCATGACCCAGTACATCTCAACAAAGGCGGTTCCGGCGGTGGCGAACCCGATGGTACCGACGCCGGTCAGGCGCTCGCCCAGCGAGCGGTACATGGTGAGGTGCTGAAGGCGGGCCAGCGGCAGGTCGCTGCGGTACCGCCGGATCACGCCGAGCATCCCCGCGGCGCGGTTCTCCGTGAGCACATAGTCGCGGCTGCCCCACTGGAGCGTCTGCCATATGAGTTTCACAATGGCGAGCGCGGCCAGCGCCGTGACGATGCGGCCGGTGTACGTGATTCCGAAGGAGCGGCCGGCCCACACCGCCGCGGCGGCCAGGAGAGCGACGGCGACGAGCCAGCCGAGCGACGTGAGCAGGATGTAGACGGGGTGAGGGCGGATCCGGAGGATGACGCGCTCGCCGGGGGGCGCGAGGCGGTTCATGGCGGCCCCCCGCCCCGACCCTGCGCGACCGCCGGCACGGGCACGCCGATCCACGGCAGGTTGCGGTACAGGCCGTCGTGGTCCAGGCCGTAGCCGACCACGAACTCGCCGCCGATGTCGAAGCCGACAAAGTCTACAGGCGGGTCCGCCCGGCGTGTGCGCGCCTTGCGGAGCAGGACGCAGGTGCGCAGGCTCGCCGGGCGCTGCTCCGCGATGAGCGACTGGACGAGGGCGAGGGTCTGCCCGCTGTCGAGGATGTCGTCGATCACCAGCACATGGGTCCCGGCGAGACCGGGCGGGATCTGGCCGCGGAGTGCAGCACCCGCCGATTCCGTCGCGGCGCCGGCGTAACTGGACACGGTGACGACGCCCAGGTGCAGGCGCACGGGCATGCACCGGATCAGATCCGCGACGAAGATGATCGAGCCGGTCATCACCGGGATCAGCATGACCCGGCCGTCCGGTCCGGCGGCCGCGGCCAGGTCGCGCGCGATCTCCTCCCCCATCGCGCGCACGCGGGCGGCGATGCGGTGCTCGTCGATCAGCACCCGGACCTCGGGAAACATGCCCAAGTATCGGCAGGTCGGGCACCGAGCAACGGGCGACCCTCCGACCGGCTCATGTCGGGGGCGGTTCGTCCTCCCGCTCGGCCTCATCGGGTGCGGGGAGCGGGGTGAAGGGTGCGTCGGAACTGCGGGTGATCAGCGAGACGCCGTCGGGCAGGAGAGCGGCGACGCGCTGGACGACGTCGCCGGACACCTTGCGAGCAAGGAAGGTCCGGCGTGTCTTGCCCATGATGAGGGTCTGGCACCCGTAGGTGACGGTGTAATCGAGGATCTCCTCCGCGATGTCGGTGCTGGTGACGTAGATGGGGACGAAGGGGACGCCGGCCTCGCGGGCGAGTGTGGCGGTGGTGCCGAGGGCGACCTGGGCGTCGCGGTCGAACTCCAGGCGGGGTACGCGGCCGGGCTCCACGTCCATGACCCGCAGCGTGCGGACGTAGATCGCGAACAGCACGGCCTTGCGTCGGCGGGCGTGGTCCACCGCGAACTCGGACTGGTACCGGCCGCGGGCGGCGAGCATGACGCGGGGGCGGCCGCCTTCGAGTGTGATCGGGCGTGCCTGGCACTCGGCGAGCCACCCGGACGCGGGCTCCGGCACGGGCTCCGCCCGGTGCGGGTGCTTCAGCCGGACGCCGTAGCGGGTGAGCAGAACGGCGCCGGTGATGATGGCGGCAAAGAGCGTGGCGTGCGGCTTGGCGACGATGATCGTCAGTTCGAACAAGAGCATGAGCCCGCCGAGGGCCCAGAGCCCGCGGCGCTCCCACGGGCCGAGCGTCAGTTCGTTGTTCCAGGCGCAGGAGAGGAAGTTGATCGCGATGGCGCCGACGACGCCGATGGCGTAGAGCTCGCCCAGCGACTTCACGTCGGCCTCGATCAGGAGTATGCCCGCGGGCAGGAGGAGGGAGATCAGCAGGGGGGGCCACGGCACGCCCGAGTAGTTGAGCCGCGTGAGGAGGCCGGGCACCTCCCGGTCCTGCGCCAGCGAGTACATGACGGAGACCATCGCCATGATCGCGGTGTTGACGGCCGAGAGGAGCAGCAGGCCGAACACGATGCTGGTCACGACGCCGAACCCGAACCCGACGGAGGGGCCCATGACGTTCGACGCCGCCTCCGTCGCCAGGAGTTTGACGGCGGTGTCGCGGTACTGCTTGACCTCCTTGGGGACGGCGTCGCTCTCGAGGCCCTGGCGCAGTTCCAGGGCGACGTAGTCCGGGGTGCGGGGGGCGTTGAGTTGCGGGAGCGCGTTGAGGGCGATCCCGAAGACCAGGTTCAGCACGACCACTTCGATCAGCACGGGCCAGATGGTGCGCCGGGCGGTGCGCGCGATCGGGCGGCGCATGAGCCCGGTCATGTTCGCGACGGCCTCCACGCCCGAGAGCGCGAGGATGATGCGGACGAGCGACTCCCAGCGTGTCCAGGGCGTGTCCACGCCCGGGACCGTCGGGTCGATTGAGGCAAGGCCCCGCGGGAGCATGGGCAGGCACAGCACGCCGATGATCGCGGAGGCCAGGATGGCCACGACGGCGATGATCAGCGCAAAGCGGCCGGCGCTCTGGGCCCCCAGCCAGTTCACGATGCCGATGCCCACCAGCGTCAGCAGGCAGCACAGGACCACGAACTGGTGCGGCACGCCAAAGTAGTGGAAGCCCTCCACCGCGGACAGCGCAGCGGTGACGATGTAGTCGCACAGCAGGAGGGTGGCGGCAAAGACCGAGAGGGTGGGGTTGACGCGGCGCGAGGCGGCGTAGACGCCGCCCCCATCGGGGAAGCAGCGGCAGACGATGGTGTAGCCCCAGGCGACCCCGGCCATGATGACCGACATCGCCAGCAGGTAGGTGACGGAGGCGTGACCGGTGTAATAGAACGCCAGGCCCAGGACGTAGAGGCGGCTGGTGCCCCAGTCACCAAAGAGCAGCGGTCCGGCGTGGAACCACTTGAGGTTGCGGGGTCGGGTTTCGGTGACGAGCATCGGGGGGTTCTTGTGGAGCAGGCGTCCCGCCTGCTCGCCGGCGTCAACCAAACGGCAGGCGGGACGCCTGCCCCACAAGAGCGGCGACTATCCCGGCATCGCCGCCGCGGACCGGACCATCTTCAGCGTCCCCTCGACCATCCGGCCGATGCCCTCGAAGACCTGGTGCGGCGTGGCGTCGTCGTACATGTAAGCGGGCGAGGTGGTGAGTCGATTCTTCGGGTCCACCGCCGCCTCGATCACGCCCTTGACGACGTTTGTGGAGCCCATCTTCGCGACGGCCGCGGCCGTCCCTGCATCGTCCCCGATGGTCACGGTGCAACCCGGGCCGCCGCTGGCCTTGCCCAGCACGCGGGCGGCGATCACCGGAGCGATACAGCACATGCCCAGGGGCTTGCCCCCGACCTGGAAGGCTTTGACGACACGCTCCACATCGGGGATGACCGTGCAGTTCGCGCCGTCCTTGGCGAATGTGCACAGGTTCTTCGCGGCGCCGAAGCCGCCGGGGAACACCACGGCGTCGAACCTCTCCGGGTCCAGAGAGGCCAGCGGGGCGACCTTGCCCCGGGCGATGCGGGCCGCCTCGACCATCTGGTTCCGCCGCTCGCCGGGGGCGGGCTTGCCGGTGACGTGGTTGACGACGTCGGCCTGCGGGGCGTCGGGGGCGAAGCAGGCGAAGGTGGCCCCCAGGCGGCTCAGGTGGATGAGGCAACTGACGGCCTCGGTAATCTCGCTGCCGTCACCGCGCCCGCACCCGGCCAGGACGACGGCGACGTGTGGTTTGTGTGCCATGGCTCCTCCCCGGGGCGGTGGCCCCTTGCTGTGGCAGTCTATGAGACCGGGTCAGTATCCGCGCACCGGGGTCGAACAAGAACCGTCCAAGCCACCCGTCCGTAAGGCCGATAGAGGGGCGAGTGGCACCGGTATCGTGCCGGTGGCATGCACCGGCTTGAAGCCGGTGTCTGTGGACCCCCTAAACTACCACAGCCGGCCCGTTCGGGAGGGGGCTGCGAACGTGCATGAGCCAATCGCCGCATGATCCCAGGTCCCTCGGCACCCCGACAACGGGCATGAGTTCGCGCAGCGGCAGCCGCTCTCCCGGCGGAGACGACACGATTCCGATGCCGCCGCCCGATGGCCCGGTGCCGGCGGCCGGCAAACCCGTGTCCACTGAAGTTGCGGAGGAGCAGGTCCAGGAACTGGCCAAGGGCGGGACCAACGTGGACACGCTCGTCGGGCGACTGGTGGTGGACCAGGGCCTGGCGACCACCGAGGAGGTCCAGCATTGCCTGGAAACCGCCCGGCAACTGCGGGAGGACGCGAGCCAGGCCTCACTGGTGCAGTTGCTGGTGGACAACGAGTATGTGACCCGCCGCCAGATTGCGCGGCTGAAGCAGATCATCGAGGCCGAACGCAGCGGGCAGAAGATCCCCGGCTACAAGGTGCTCGGGAAACTCGGGGCCGGGGCGATGGCGACCGTGTTCAAGGCCCGGCAACTGAGCCTGGATCGGACGGTGGCGATCAAGATCCTGCCCCGCAAGTATACGAGCAACGCCCAGTTCATCGAGCGGTTCTACGCCGAGGGCCGGGCGGCGGCGCAACTGAACCACCCCAACATCGTGCAGGCGTACGACGTGGGGAAGGCCGGCGACTACCACTACTTCGTGATGGAGTACGTCGAGGGGCGCACCGTCTATGACGACATCCTGAAGCACAAGCGGTTCAGCGAGCCCGAGGCGATCGAGATCATCACCCAGATGGCCGAGGCCCTGCTGCACGCCCACGGCAAGGGGCTGATCCACCGCGACGTGAAGCCCAAGAACATCATGATCAACCGCGAGGGGGTCGCCAAACTCGCGGACATGGGCCTGGCGCGGGCGATGACGGACAAGGAGGCGGCGGAGGCCGAGGCGGGCAAGGCCTTCGGCACGCCGTACTACATCAGCCCGGAGCAGATCCGGGGCGAGGTGAACATCGGCCCGCCCGCGGACATCTACTCGCTCGGGGCGACGCTCTACCACATGGTCACGGGCAATGTGCCCTTCGACGGGAAGAACCCGTCGGCCGTGATGCACAAGCACCTGAAGGCGGACCTGGCCCCGCCCGACCACGTCAACCCGAAGCTGTCCGGGGGAGTCAGCGAGGTCATCGAGATGATGATGGCCAAGGACCCACGGAAGCGCTACCAGACCTGCAAGGACCTGCTGATCGACCTGCGGGCGGTCTCGAAGAAGGAGCCGCCCCCGCTGGCCCACAAGGACATCGTGCCGGCGGCCGACCTGGCGTCGATCGCGGCGGCGGAGGCCGCGGCCATGCCCGTCGAACTGCCCGTGGATTCCAGCGGCGCGGCCGCGCGGCCGGTGGTGCGGGACGCCCTCATCATCGCGCTGGCGGTTGTGGCCATGCTCAGCATCGCCCTGAACATCTTCTTCATCGTGCGGAACCAGTGAACGATTTTCCTTGCCGTACCCCGGGGGACGGGTTATCGTTTGTCTCACCAGGCCCACCGGAGCGGGCCGCCCGGGAAGACCAGCCGCGTGCAGACCGCAGCACCATCACGAAGGACGCCGCCCCGGTGCGGGCGTCGTGGCCCCGTGACTTCCCGATGATCCCTGAAATCCGGAGCACCCGTCCCTCAGCCCGGCGAGAAGGATCGCCGCTGCGCCCCCGGGACATCACCCGACCCAAGGAGTCCTCGCATCAACGGCAGAAGGTTTGACAGGGGCGGCCCGCCCGTGCAGCGCACCCGCGTGAATCACCTGATCCGGATCACGCCGATCCGCGTGGTCGGTCCCGATAACGAGCAGATCGGCGTCATCGAGACGTCGGAGGCCCTGCGCATGGCCATGGAGAGGGGCCTCGACCTTGTCGAGACGGTCCCGGACCAGCGACCGCCGGTCTGCAAGATCATGGACTACGGCAAGTTCAAGTATGAACTCTCGAAGAAGCAGCAGAAGAGCCGGGCCGCGTCCAAGTCCGCCGAGATGAAGCAGGTCCGGCTGGGGCGGAGCGTCAAGATCGACCCGCACGACGTGCAGATCCGGATCGACCAGTCTCGCCGCTTCCTGATGGCCGGTCACAAGGTCCAGGTCGTGCAGCGCTTCCGCGGGCGCGAGATCGCCCACCGTGAACTGGGGCTGGAGCACCTGAGGCAGGTCGAGAAGCAACTGATCGACGTGGGCAAGATCGAGCAGTCACCGCGCTGGTTCGGCAAGGAGGCGAGCATCATCATCGCTCCGGACCGCGTGAAGATCGAGGCCGCCAAGCGGAAGGCTGAAAAGGAACGCGCCGAGAAAGCCAAGGCCCTGGGCAAGTCCGTCGCGGATATCGAGAAGGCCGAGCGGGCCGCCGCCGAGAAGGCCGAGAAGGACATTGAGGCCGCGGACAAGGGCGATTCCGAGGAATGACGGCCTCGCACGCTCGGCTTGTGCGTTCTTGGGTAGTTTGCCCTATCTCCGGGCGAGAAGCCGCTCCGGACCTCTCTCGGCCCCGGCATCTGGGGTCTTCTCCCATATTTGGGTAGACACTATCGCCTGGTGCGGTATCCTGTAACCCATAAGTCCGGCCGCGGCCGGACACTCAAATGGGAGGATTGTGATGAAGCGATCTGTGATCGGAGCGGGGCTTGTCCTCGCGGTGTCTTCCGTTTCGCTCGGCCAGTGGTCTGACGACTTCAACCGGCCCGATGGTCCCATCGGCCCGGACTGGAACGTGACCGCCGGATCATTTGCCGTGCAGGGCAACCAGGGGCGTTCGACCGCCTCGGGGATCCAGTCGATGACGCACGCGACGGCGTCGGCGGCGTACACGGCGTTCCCCATGAGCGTCGACGTGATCTGCGAGGGTACGGGGCTGCAGTATGTCGCCCTTCAGTCCGGCCTGGGCGGCTCGAACAATCTCTTCATCAAGGTGCAGAGCCAGGACGCTTCGGGCATGTTCAACACCTTCGGCCTGTACCAGGGGAACAACGGCGGCGGATGGGGCGGGGCCGGCTCCGGCTTCTTCACGCTCAGCGCCCCGTTCGCCGCGGCGCGGATGACGGTGACGATCTCCAACGGCGGCGACCACCTGCAACTGGACTTTGACACCGACTTCAACGGCACGCCGGACCAGACGTACGCCTGCGACGACGTCAACCTGATCTCCGGGTTGTTCGGCCAGCAATGGGGCATCGGCGCGTACAACACCGGCGTGTTCGACAACTGGAACGTGGGCGCGGCGGCTCCTGCCTGCTACCCGGACTGCAACGGCGACTCCGTCCTCAACCTGTCGGACTTCGGGTGCTTCACCACGAAGTTCGCCCTGGGCGACCCGTACGCCGACTGCAACGGGGACTCCGTCCTCAACCTGTCGGACTTCGGGTGCTTCACCACGAAGTTCGCTCTCGGTTGCCCGTGAGCGCCTGACATGAGCCTTGACCCCGGCCCCGCGGCCGGGGTTTTTTTGTGCGCCCGTACAATCCGCCATGACCACCGCGACCGCCCCTGCCAGGCCGTTTGACGCCCGTACCGACGCCACGCTCGCGGGGCTCCGCTCCGGCGGACAGTACAAGCACCTCCAGACCCTTGAAGGCCCGATGGGTGCGACCGTCCGTGTCAAGGGTTACGGCGAGTGCTCGTGCTTCTGCTCCAACAACTACCTGGGGCTGGCGGACCACCCTGAGGTCGTGGAGGCGGGGACCCGGGCCCTCAGGGACTACGGGGCGGGCACGGCCAGCGTGCGGTTCATCTGCGGCACATTCACGCCGCACGAGGAACTGGAGGCGACGATCGCCGGCTACATGGGGACGGAGGCCGCCTACACGTTCGTCTCGTGCTGGAACGCCAACGAGGCGGTGTTCCCCACGCTGTGCGAGCCCGGCGACGTCATCATCAGCGACGAACTGAACCACGCGTCGATCATCGATTCGGTGCGGCTGGCGACCGTGATCAAGAAGGGCCTGCACAAGTCGCTCTACAAGAACAACCGGCTGGAGGGCGAGGACTCGCTGCGGCAGCGCCTGGAGGAAGCCCGGGTGAATCCGGCGGTGACGGGGCAGGTGTGGGTCGTTACCGACGGCGTATTCAGCATGGAGGGGTCGCTGGCGGACCTGCCCGCGATGCGCCGGCTCTGCGACGAGTTCGGGGCAATCCTGGTTGTCGATGACAGCCACGGGCACGGCGTCATGGGGCGGCTGGGCCGCGGCACGCACGAGCACTACGGGATGATCGACGACCTGGGTAGGTCGGCTCTCCGAGCCGACAGTTCGGCGCCTCGTGTCGGCTCGGGGAGCCGACCTGCCCAATCCCGCGTGGACATCTTCACCGGCACCCTCGGCAAGGCCCTGGGCGGCGGGGCGGGCGGGTTCGTCGCGGGGCCGAAGCGAGTCATCGAACTGCTGATCCAGCGCGGGCGCCCCACGCTGTTCAGCAACGCGCTCCCGGTGACCGTCGCACGCAGCGCACAGAAGGCCATTGAAATCCTCCTGCGCGAGCCGCAGCGCGTCGCCAAACTCCGCGACAACGTCGCGTACGCCCGGCAGAAGATCGGCGAGGCGGGGTTCGACGTGCTGAAGTCCCCTACCGCCATCTGCCCGATCATCGTGCACGACACGGCCAAGGCGATCGCGATGAGCAAGCGGCTGCTGGAACTGGGCGTGTTCGTCATCGGCTTCGGCTACCCCGTGGTGCCGGAGGGCCACGCCCGGCTGCGCGTGCAGATCTCGGCTGCGCACGAGAAATCGCACATCGACGGGCTGGTGGCGGCGCTGAAGCGGCTCTGACAAAGGCCCATAACCGGGTCACGCTACACACTTGACCGGCCGATGTTCATTGTGTACACCATGGACACCGAAAGGCCGCGCCATGACCACGATTTCCGCCAAGAAAGCCCGGGCCAACTTCTCGGAAGTGATCGACCAGGTACGCGCCCACGGGAAGCGCGTTCTCGTGCAACGGAACGGTCGGGATGCCGCCGCGCTTGTCTCCGTGGAGGACCTCCGGCTGCTTGAACTCCTCGAGGATCGTCGCGACATCCGAGCCGCCAAGAAGGCGCTGGCCGAGGAGGCCCGCGTGTCGTGGGAGTCTGTCAAGGCTCGTCTCGCGCTCGACTGACCCGTGTGGTAGTTTGACTACCGGATCATTTACAGCATCACGGACTACGGGACGATCGTCGTCACCGTGGTGCGCATCCAGCATCGCAAGGACGTGTACGACGACCTGTAACGCGGCACCCGGCGGGTGGCATGGGCAAGCCGGGCTTTGGCGGCTTGCCCGTGAGAACACCGCACGGGCAAGTCCAAAGCGACTGGCCCATGCCACCCTACACTTGCCCCGCCGGAGGGAGGTTGGCCTTGCGGATCCTGGTCGCAATCCCCGTCTACAACGAGCAGAAGTACGTCGAGAGCGTGCTGGAGAAGGTGCTGGCGATCGTGCCGCGGGGCACGCGGGTGCTGGTCGTCGACGACGGCTCGACGGATACGACGCCGCTGCTGCTGGCTCGCTACCCGGTGGAGGTCGTGCGCCACGCGGAGAACCGCGGGTACGGGCGGTCGATGCAAGACGCCTTCCGATGGGGGATGTGCGAGAAGGCCGACTGGGTCATCACCATGGACTGCGACGAGCAGCACGAGCCGGCCGCGATCCCGCGGTTCATCGAGGCGATGGAGCGCGACGACGCCGACGTGATCAGCGGCTCGCGGTACATGGCCGACGCCAACGGTGACGCGCCGCCGCCCGACCGCCGCGCCATCAATGCGCAGATCACCGCGGAACTCAACGAGCGGCTGGGGCTCGCGCTCACGGACTCCTTCTGCGGGTTCAAGGCCTACCGCGTCGCGGGGCTGCGTCGCCTGTCGCTGGACGTGGACGGGTACGCCTTCCCCATGCAGTTCTGGGTCCAGGCGGTCGCCCAGGGCCTTCGCATCACCGAACTTCCCGTCAAACTCATCTACAAGGACCTGAAGCGGTCATTCGGCGGGCACCTGGACGACCCCGGTGTCCGCCTGGCGCACTACCGGTGCATCCTGCACCGCGAACTGCGGCGCTGCGCCGGGCTGCTGCCCCTGCGGGCCCTGTCGCAGGTTGACACGGCGCCCTGTGCGGCCTGCGATTGAGCGTGACGAAGCGGGTGCCACCAGTCGAAGGCTTTGCGACGACTGGTGCCGCGAGACAGTTGCGCACCCAACTCGGCCTGCCGATGGACCGCCCTCTCATCATGACCGGGCATCAGGCGGCGTTCTGGCACCCCGGCATCCTCGCCAAGTACCTGGCCGCTGACGCGATCGCGCGGGCCCGGGGCGGCTCGCCCGCGTGGCTGGTCGTGGACCAGGACGACCCTCCGGCCGATACTGTCGTTGCGTACCCCGTGGTCGAACCCGGCGGCGTGCTCCGCCGCGCCACATGGGACGCCGCGGCCGGCGCGCCGCCGCCGAAGTCGGGCGTGGACTTCGTGGACGCGGGGCTTTCCCGCATCGCCGCCGCGTGGGCCGCGCACCCCGATGAGGCGCCCCCCGCGCGCCGGGTGGCCGCGGCGATGGCGGACCTGATGTCGCCGCTGATCCCGCCGGCACCGACCGTGTTCGCCACGGACCTCCGGCGCACCAACCTCTTCGCGTCGTTCGTGGACGCCATGGCGGCCGACCCGGAGGCGTGCGTGGCCGCGTACAACGCCGCCGCCGCCGCCCACCCGTCCGCCGGCATCCGCCCGCTCGTCGCGGACCCGGTGCAGGATCGCTTCGAACTCCCGCTTTGGTCCATGGGAGGCGCGAGCGTGGGGGAGCGTGACGCGCCCGCGACACACGCCCACGGTCGTGCCCTCCATCGCCGCCGCCTGTACGCCGAGGACCTGGCGCACTCGCCGCGGGATCAACTGGCCCCCCGTGCCCTGCTGATGACCGCGATGATGCGCCTGGCCGCGTGCGACCTGTTCGTCCACGGCACGGGCGGCGGCGGCGATGACTCACACGAGGGCTACGACCGGGTGACCGAAGACTGGCTTGCGGCGTGGCAGCCCGCGGGCCTCGAAGGCCCCCTCGCCCCCGTGCGCACGATCACCGCGACGCGCCTGCTGCCGCTGCCCGGCGCCGATGCACCGTCGCCGAGCGACGTGGCGCGTGCGGATTGGCGTGCGCACCGCGCCCGCCATGACCCGTCGCTCCTGGGCGACACGGCCGCCGCCGCGGAGAGATCGTTGCTCGTGGCGCGTATCGCAGCCGCCCCGCGCCGCTCCGCGGCCCGCCGCGAGGAATTTCTGCGTCTGCACGATACCCTGCGGCGCTCGCGCCTCGTGCACGCCGATGCCCTGGCTCGCCTCGGCGACGAGGCTGCGCTTGCCCGCGCGCTCGCGGGCAACGCGGCGATCCTCGCCGACCGGGCCTGGGCGTTCCCGCTCTACCCCGCGGCGATCCTGGAGGGCCTGCGCGACGAGATGAGAAACGCGACCGCAAGCGGGCGCGGCGGGTAGCCACGGCAACGCCCCCTCTCGGTCGCGCGCTTCTACCCTCCTTCGTGCCGACCACGCGATCCAGCCGATGGCCAATCGTCCTGTTCCTGTTGATCGCTGTGACTTGCGTTTCGCTCGGCGTGTGGAGGGCTCTCTCCACACGCTCCCCCGCCGTGCCGCCCTCCGGGGCCGAGCCCCGCATCGTCGTGCTCAGCCCCGCGATCGGCGTGATCCTCCGCGACCTGGGGCTCGCGCCGCGCATCGTCGGGCGGCACGGCTTCGACCTCGCCCTTCCCAAGTCGATCCCGGTGTGCGGCGACCAATCGGGCCTCGACTACGAGGCGATGGTCCGTGTGCGCCCCACGGACATCTTGATGGAGGAGGGCGCCGGCGGAGTGCCGGCACGACTTACCGAACTGGCCGCCCAGAACGGGTGGTCGGTTCGTGCCTTCCCGATGCTCACGCTCGATGACATCCGCGACTGCACCCGCCGCGTCGCGCTCACCTTCGGCAGAGACGCTGTCCCCATCCTGTCGCGCATGGACGCCGCGTGGTCGCCGCGCGACAACCTCTACCAGGGCCGCGTCCTGCTGCTCGCGGCCGTCGACCCACCATCGGCGCTGGGGCCGGGCTCGTTCCACGACCAGGTCCTGCAGCGGCTCGGCGGCGTGCCGGCGATCACCGACGGAAGCCCGTACATCACGCTGGATGCCGAGGATGTTCTGCGGCTTTCGCCCGATGCCATCCTGCTGATCCTGCCGCGGCCCCCGGACGCGCCGGCGCGGGCGGCGCCCGTATCGGCCGGCGACCTGGTCACGCTCCTGAGGCGCGTCGGTACGCTGGACATCCCCGCGGTGCGGGACCATCGCATCGCCCTGATCGACGACCCGCTTGCCCACACGCCCAGCACGGCGATGATCGGCCTCGCCGATGAGGTCGCCCGTATCCTGCGGGGGTGGCGGTAGAATCGGATACGTCGCCGAGGAGGGCTGCATCATGGCCACCGTCAACACGATCACGCCCTGTTTGTCGTTCAGGGACAAGGCGGAGGAGGCCGCGAAGTTCTACGTCTCTGTCTTCAAGAACTCGCGGATCAAGCAGGTCGCCCGCTACGGCGAGGCGGGCCGGGAGCACCACAAACAGCCGCCCGGCTCGGTCATGTTCGTCACGTTCGAGATCGACGGGCAGCCGTTCGCCGCGCTCAACGGCGGCCCGAGTGACCCGTTTAACTTTCAGGTCTCGCTGATGGCCTCGTGCGACACGCAGGCGGAGATCGACCGCCTGTGGTCCGCGCTCACCGCCGGCGGGGGCAAGCCGATCCGGTGCGGCTGGCTGACGGACAGGTTCGGCGTGGCCTGGCAGATCGTGCCGAGCAACCTGTCCCACCTGATGGACCCGAAGGACCAGGCCGCCTGCGACCGCACGATGCTGGCCGTGATGGGCATGGTCAAACTCGACATCGCGGCGATGCAGCGCGCCCACGACGGGACGTAAGAAGTACGCGTCCTGCTTTCCCTACGATCTCCGATGCCCAAGAGGAAGGACCGCGAGACGATCCAGGTGGCGGCCGAGCGGGCCGTGCTCGCCGCGGTACGGCTGCCCACGTCGCGGTACGACCACGCCGACCCCTTCGGCGAACTGCGGGCGCTCGCGGAGCAGGCGGGCGCGACGATCGTCGGCGAACTCACACAGTCGCTGGACCGCCCGGTCGCGGGGACGTTCATCGGTTCGGGGAAACTCAGGGAACTCGCGGACCTGTGCCGGGCCGTGGATGCCTCGACCGTCATCTTCGACCACGACCTGTCGCCCAAGCAACTGGCGACCATCGAGGAGGAGACCGGGCGCAAGGTGATCGACCGGTCGGAACTGATCCTGGACATCTTCGCCGGGCGGGCCACGTCGTACGAGGCCAAACTCCAGGTGGAACTGGCCCAACTCGAGTACACCTACCCCCGCCTCCGCGCCATGTGGGACCACCTGGAACGCATCGTCGGCGGCGGCGCGGTCGCCGGCATCGGCACCCGCGGCCCGGGCGAGCAGCAACTGGAGATCGACCGGCGCCTTGTGCAGCGGCGGCGGGTCATGCTCTCCCGTGAACTGGCGGAGATCCAGGACCGCAAGCGTCGCGAGGTCCAGGCCCGCAAGACCGACTTCTTCACCATCGGCATCGTGGGGTACACCAATGCCGGCAAGAGCACGCTGTTCAACACGCTCACCGCGGGGGGCGCATACGCCGATGACCGGGTCTTTGCGACGCTCATCAGCCGCACCCGCCAGTGGGACCTGGGCGGCGGCGTCGCGGTCATGCTCTCCGACACCGTCGGGTTCGTGCGCGACCTGCCGCACAACCTGGTCGCGTCATTCCGGGCCACGCTGGAGGAGGCGACACACGCCGACCTGCTCCTGATCGTGCTGGACGTGGCCGACCCCGCGGCCTCCCTGCACTACGACACGGTGAACCAGACGCTCGACTCACTGATGAGGGAATCCCTGAAGCAGGACGAGCGCCGCGGACTGGCCGGGATGCCGCCGGCGCCGCGGATCCTGCTGCTGAACAAGGTGGACCGCCTGCGCGACAACCGCGACCTGCTGGTGTGGCAGCAGCGCGTGCCCGGCTGCATCCCCATCATCGGGCGTGGTCTTCCGCCCCTGCCCCAGGGAGGGGACGGTGGCGCCGGCGACCGGGGGTGCGCGATCCGCAACGACGGGCTGGCCGAACTCACCGCTCGCGTTCGTGAGGCGGCCCGGGGGCCGGTGGATGACCTCCTGATCACCGTGCCGCTGGCCGACAGCCGCACCATCCACACCATCGAGAACCGGGCGGAGGTCGCGGCACGCGACTATGACGCAGACTCCGTCACGCTCCGGGCCCGCATCGGCCGGCGGCAACTGGACCAGTTGCGTGCCGCCGGCGCCAGGATGAAGGTCGAGCCCGCCGCCCCCGTCGGACACGCCAAGCCCGCCAGAGCCACGAAGCCCGCTCGCGGGGCCTGACATGCACCCGGCCGCGATCAGCGACGACGACCTGATGAGGCAGTGTGATTGGGGGCGATCCCGCGCCTCCGGCCCGGGCGGCCAGCACCGCAACAAGGTGGAGACGAAGGTCACGATCACGCACAGGCCCACCGGCATCGAGGCTTCGGCCTCCGAGCGCCGCAGCGCCGAGGAGAACAAGCGCGTCGCCCTCTTCCGCCTGCGGATCAAACTTGCCGTGGGGGTCCGCCGGCCGGTCCCCGCGGGAGAGGCACGGTCCCCCATGTGGCTGGCGCGTTCACGCGGCGGACGCATCGCCTGCAACCCCGAGCACCGTGACTACCCGGCGATGCTGGCCGAAGCGCTCGACATGATCGAGGGCAGCGGGGGCGACACCAGGGCCGCGGCCGTCCGCCTCGGAACGACACGCACCCAACTGGTCCGGTTCGTCGAATCTCACCCGCCCGCGGCGGCGCTGCGGCGACGGGCATGACCGTGCCGGAGCGCGTGTCAGCACGGGCGCACGTCACTTCGCCACGCCGTCCCGCACCGCCAGTTTCTTTGCCAGGTCCACGCCCGAGTGCAGGCCGCCCTCCATGTACCCGACAAAGGCGTAGCAGGCGTGCTCGCCCGCGAAGTGCAGACGCCCCAGGCCCCGGCGCAGGCGCGGGCCGATGGTCGTCACCTGCCCCGGCGCGGGGAAGGAGTACCCGGCCAACGTCCACGGGTCGCCGGGCCAGTCCATGAACCGCGCCCTGACGAAGTTCGCCTTGAAGCCCGGGTAGAGCGCCTCCAGCCCGTCGTGGAAGGCCGCGGTGCGGGCGGTCTCGTCGCGTGAGCGGGCCCGGGCCGCGGCGTTGCCGCCGGAGAAGCAGGTCAGCGCGGCGCCATCGTCGCCGGGCTGGTTGTCCGTGCCCTCCCACGTCATGCAGATGTCGCCGTCGGTCAGGCTGTCGGGCGCCAGTCTGCGCTCGCGCCAGAAGCGGGATTTCACCGCTCCCAGGTACTTCACGGCGGTGCCCATCTGCGGCAGCACGTCGCGCGGCAGGCCGGGCCTGAACTCGATCTTGCTCCACACCGTGGGCGGCGCCGCCAGCACCACGTCGTCGCACTCGATGGTGCGCCCGTCGGCGCAGGTCACGATCGCCCTGCGCTCGCGGACCTCCACCGTGCGCGCGGGCAGGTTCGTGGCGATGCGGTCCGGGCCGATCGACTCCGCCAGGATCCTGGCGAGTTGGTCGTTCCCGCCGCGGCAGCGGTAGACCTCGCTCTCGGTCCAGTACGCCTCGACGCCCCCGCCCTTGACCTGGGCCAGGTTGCCGAGGTAACTCTGGAGGGCGACGTCCTGGGCGTTGTCGGCGCTGAACTGCACCGTCAGTCCCTGCTTGCACAGGTCGGAGCAGGACAGCCCGTCGATCCAGGCCTTCGTCGTGCGCGCATCCAGGGCGGCGGCGCCCTCGGATTCCCACGGCTCGTCCGAGTTGATCCTCCGGGCGTCGTCGTTCATCGGCATCAGGGCCGCGTCCATCTCCTCGTACAGGGCGCTCGATTCCGTCCCAGTCAGGCGCTTCCCGCCGAGGATGATCGGAAACTCCGCATCCTCGGCCTCCGTGACGTCAAGGAAATCAAGGCTGAACCTCTCTTTGTACGCCACCCAGCAGGGGTGGTTGGACCCGATCAGTTCCGCGCCACCCTCGACAACCTTTCCCGGCACCAGGTCGTTGAACGACAGCACCCGCCCGCCAACGCGGTTGCGGGCCTCGACGACGGTCACGTCATACCCGACGCTCCGCAGTTCATAGGCGCACGCGAGCCCGGCGAAGCCCGCCCCGATCACCACCACGCGCTTGCCCGCAACGCGACGCCGCCCCATGCCCACCCACGCGGCCGCGGGTGAGTTCGAGAGCAGCAGGCCCGCCGAGCCGGCGAGCGTGATGCCGAGGAAACGGCGGCGCGACATCGCGTCCACGCGCGGGCCGTGGCGTGCCGCAAGGCGGGCGAACAGGGAGCGTGACATCTGCGGCCTCCCGGGATGGGGCGGGCACGCCCGCCCGTGCGACAGGAACGAGCAGGCGGGGAGAGTGAGATCCGGCGAGCGGGGGAGAGAATAGCAGGAATCGGGGCGGGCCGGGACCCAGCGGCTACGCTAGGCATCAGGCCCCGGAGCACCCCGTGTCCACACGCGCCCCCAGCCCGCTGCGAACCCTCGCCGAGGAGTACGCGCTCCTCGAGAAGCAGATCCGGCTCGGCGGCGGAGTCGCGGCCATCGAGCGGCAACATGAGAAGGGGCGACTGACGGCCCGGGAGCGGGTGGACAAACTGCTTGATGACCCGAAAGCGTTCATGGAACTCGGGCTGTGGGCGGCCCACGGGATGTACAAGGAATACGGCGGGGCGCCCGCGGCGGGCGTGGTGACCGGGATCGGCACGGTGCAGGGTCGGCGGTGCATGGTCATCGCCAACGACGCGACGGTGAAGGCCGGGGCGTTCTTCCCGATGACCTGCAAGAAGATCATCCGCGCCCAGACGATCGCCATGATGGCCCGCCTGCCGCTGATCTACCTGGTGGACTCGGCGGGCGTGTTCCTGCCGCTGCAGGAGGACGTCTTCCCCGACACTGATGATTTCGGGCGCATCTTCCGGAACAACGCGGTGATCTCCGCCGAGGGCATCCCGCAGATCGCGGCCATCATGGGGTACTGCGTGGCGGGCGGCGGGTACCTGCCGGTGCTGTGCGACACGCTCCTCATGACCGAGGGCAGCGGGCTCTACCTGGCCGGGCCCGCGCTCGTGAAGGCCGCGATCGGGCAGGACGTGACGGACGAGGAACTCGGCGGCGCGGAGATGCACGCCGCCGTCAGCGGCACCATCGACTTCAAGGAGAAGGACGACACGGCGTGCATCGAGCGGCTGCGATCCCTCATCGCCAAGTACCGGGTCACCCCGCCACTCCGTGGCGGTTCTCCAGAGCCGCGACCGTCCGGGAGCGGCGCCCCGGAGGCTTCGCGCCCCGCCGACGGCGTGTACGACGTGTTCTCCGACAGGCCGGGCACACAGTACGACGCGCGTGACGTGATCGCGTGCTTCGTTGATGCCCGAGCATCCACGGTGGAGCGGCGGGGTACCCAGGAGCCCGACTTCGACGAGTACAAGCCCGACTATGGCCAAACCGTCGTCTGCGGCTATGCGACCATCGGTGGTTTCCCCTGCGGCCTCGTCGCCAACCAGAAGAAACTCGTCCAGCGCACCGTCGCCGGCGGCAAGAGCGGCCCGACCAAAGCCTCCCAAATGCCCGGCGTGATCTACGACGACTCGGCGAACAAGGCCGCGAGGTTCATCATGGACTGCAACCAGCGGAAGGTCCCCATCATCTTCCTGCACGACACCACCGGCTTCATGGTCGGGCGTGACAGCGAGCAGGGCGGCATCATCCGCGCCGGGGCGAAGATGGTCAACGCCGTTTCCAACTCCATCGTCCCGAAGATCGCGGTCATCCTCGGCGGGTCGTACGGGGCGGGCAACTACGCGATGTGCGGCCGGGCGTTCGACCCCTTCCTCACGCTCGCCTGGCCCGGGGCCCGCTACGCCGTCATGGGCGCAAGCCAGGCCACCGGCACGCTGGCGATGATCGAGGAAAAGGCCCGCGAGCGCCGCGGCGAGACGATCGACGAGGACGAGCGCAGGCAGATCCTGGCCGCCGTGCACGCCTCCTACACGGAGCAGGCCGACATCCGCCACGCCGCCGCCCGCGGCTGGGTGGACCGCGTCATCGAGCCCCACCGGACGCGCGACGAACTGATCGCCGCTCTCGGCGCGGCTGCACACTGGGACTATTCGCGCCCGTTCAGGACGGGCGTGCTCCAGACGTGAAGCGACGGCGCCGGCGCTTCTCGCCGCGCCTCATCGAGCGTGCGTTTCACGAGTTCGAGCAGGAGCGATTCCGAGGGGCCGCTGGAGAGCATCGCGGCCTCGGCCCGGAGCCGCTCGGTCGCCGCCAGGCAGGCCGGCTGCCCCGCCCGACCGGCTTCCACCTCCGTCTGCACTTCGGCGACGGCCCGCAGCACGCGCCCCCAGCGGTGGGGCGCGGCATCGTCCGCCAGCAGCGAGTGCCAGCCCGCTCGGTTCCGCTCCAGCAGCGGGCCGGCCTCCGCGGGCCTGTGTTCCGTGAGCAGCCAGAAGCCCAGGGTTGTCTCCAGCAGGAGCGTTTCAAGCCCCGTGTCGCCCTCGCGGGCCCGGGCACTGTCCAGCATCCGGCCGATCAGGGCAACCCGGTTGATCCAGATCGGCTTGTCATCCCCGGGATCGCCGAACACCGAGGTCCCCAGCATCCAGTCGAAATACGGCGCGAGGGCCAGCATTTCCCACGGCTTGTTCATCGCCATCACAACCGCGGTCTTGCCAAATCGCCGCACAAGCTCCTTCCTTGCGTTCTGCTTTTCTTCGTCGCGAACTCTGACCCGCTCGCTCGCAGCCGCCGCGGCCACCCGCGACGCAGCCGCCGCTTCACGAAGTCTCAGGATGGCGCCCGTGCTGCCGGCGCCCACAACGGCCAGCACGGCGAGCGTCGCGGCCAATCCCGGACGCCGCCGCGTCCACAGCGAAAAGACCCGGATGGGTGACGGCCCGGTCCAGCGGATCGGCTCCCGCGCCAGCCAACTGTCCAGGTCGTCGGCGAGTTGGGCCGCGGACTGATACCGGGCCCCCGGGTCCCGGGCCAGGGCCCGGGAGCAAATGGCCCGCAGATCCCGGTCGGCGCCGGAGCCCAGCATGGGCGGGGGCGCTGCCGGGTCGCCGTGCCGGCGCTCGATCTCCGCCAGCGAGTCGCCGTTGGGCAGCGTGCCCGTGAGCAGCCAGTGCAGCAGCCCGCCCGCCGCGTACACATCCGACACCGGCGAGAGCGAGCCCGGCTCCATCCGGTACTGCTCCGGGGAGATGAAGGCCAGGTTCCCGACCGGCCGGTCCGTGGCCGCGGTGTCCAGTTTCTCCGCCCACGCCTCCCGCCGGACCGCGACGCCGAAGTCGGCGATGCGCGGCTCCCCGTCGGAGGTCATCAGGATGTTGGCCGGTTTCAGGTCGCAATGGACCACCCCGGCGCTGTGAGCGGCCTGGACGCCCCGGGCGATGCCCGACGCGACGCGGACCAGGTCGCGGCGGCCGCGTGCCGCGCCCCGGGCCCAGTCTTCCAGCGTTCCGCCCTCGACGTACTCATAGACGATGAAGTCCTCGCCCGCGTCGGAAACATCGCGGTCCAGGACCCGGACAACGTTGAGGTGCCGGACGCGCCGGGCCTTGGACGCCTCCTCGACAAACCGCTCCCGCGCCCAACTGGATGCGTCGACGGCATCGAACACCTTGACGGCGACCACCGCGCTGAACCCGCGGTCCGAGAGAGTCCGGTCCACGGCGCGGTACACATGGCCACCCGCCCCGGCCCCGAGAAACTCAACGAGTTCGAAGCGGCACCGCCCCTGGCCTATGGCGGGGCCGAACTCGCAGGGCAGGGCACGCACGCCGGGATCGATGCGGCGACGCAGATCGGAGGTTGCGACAAGTGCCTGCCCAAGGAGCGCGGCCTCGTCGATCGGCCCGGCCAGGCCCGGATGGGACCTGACCAGGCGGTCGCGGGCGGATGCGGCGGTGTGGCCCCGGTGCACGAGCCATCGCAGCGCCACATCGATGGCCGCGTCGAGGGGGACCGCGCGCTCGTGAAGGCCGGGCAGCGCCGCGAGGTAGAAGGCAAGGGCGATGGGCCGGTCGTGTTCCACGGCCTCGCGTCCGTGAGCCTCGATGGCATCGCCGAGCGCCTCGTCATCCAGGCCGCCGACCCGCCGCCCGAACTCCAGCGCCTCGTTCCACGCCGCCCCGTCGATACCGCCGGTGCTCGTGACCATGGTCACCCCCCCAGCCCGGCCCGCAGGCGGGCGCGGATCGCGCTCCAGCGCTGCCTGACGGCGGCGGGGCTCAGCCCGACACAGTCCGCGGTGACCGCGTGGGGCGTGCCGCTGAGCCACAGCGACAGGATCGCGCGGTCGGTTGAATCGGGCAGCAGGTCCAGGGTCGCGGCAATCTCCAGTTCGGCGCCATCCTCCCGGTCCTCCGCGGCGCTCATGCGCTCGTGCAGGCGCTGGGCCAGCGGCCCATCTTCCGCTTCGGTGTTGAGGAGGCGGCGGAAGACCCGCCCCTTGTCGATCAGGGCGTGCTCCGCCATCTGGAACACCAGCGACCAGAACTGCCCCTCCGTCGTCGCCTGGAGTTTCCGCGCGTGCACGAAGGCATCGAGCCGGCGGGCAAATGTGGACATCAGATCCTGAGAGTCGAACACCCGTCGCATCGCCCGCGAGAGTTTGCTGCGGAGCCGCCTGCGGACACGGGGGCCGTACTCCTCGACGAAACGGGCCGCGGCGGCGCGGTCGCCGCTGCGCATCTGTTCGATCAGCCCCCCCAGGGAGGGGGGTTCGACCGTCCCGAACACTGCCTGCTCGATCTGGCTCACGATATCCCCCGCAAAAAAACCGCAGGCGGGCTCACATCGCCGCCATGACGAACGCCTCTCGTCATGCGGGCCGGGGTCGTGGGGCTGTGGCCCCGGGGTATCCGGTCTGACTGCCCGGAGAAACACCATGTCAACGCCCCCCGCCCAGTCTAATGCCCGGAATCGATATGTGCTGCTGGGGATTGCCGCGTTCGGGCTCCTTGCGGGGTGGCCCAGCGCCTCGCCGTCCGCGGCCCGCGCGATCCCCAGCGCTCAGATGGAGCCTGAGCCTGGCGAGGATGAACTGTGGTACCTCCTGCTCGAACTGCTGCGGTTCGCCTACGAACACCTGAATCAGACGGATGCGCCGGCATCACCCCCCACCACCGCTTCCGGATGGATCGACCTGATCGCCGGCGCCTACGCGGTCAACGGGCCGCCGGTCGGGCTGACGGAGGAGGAGCGGCTCGCGACCCTCCAGACCCTGGAGAACACCAGTGAGATGGTGAAGTTCTTCCAGGACCAGATCGACCCGGTGAGGGTGCTGGTCATCCAGGGTGTCATTTTCGACGCGTACGGGGCGCTGGGCGGTAACACGGCGGACCTGGACAACTGAAAAAACCGGGTCGGCCGCTCACGCCGGGGCCCCGGGCTCCGCCTCTCTCTCCGGCCGACCCGAGCAGGCACGGGGGAAACAACCCTCCGTGCCCGCCTTATCGCTACGCCCGCGTCCCAGCCCCCGTCGTCGGCATTGACGGAGCGGCTGCGCGCGCTCTGGATCCGGGCGGGCACCGATGGCCTGGCGCGGGCCGGGGGCGTCTGCCCGGAATCGGTGCGGCGGTACCTGCGGGGAGCCGAGCCCAACGCCGTCTTCCTGTCTCTGTTGTGCGAATCCCTGGGGGTGAACGGCGACTGGCTGCTGCGCGGGCGGGGGCCGTGCCGATCATCAGAAATCCCGGGTGAGGCTCTGAAGAAGGCCACCAGATTCCAACTGGTCCTGGCCATCGGGGCTGCCCTGGACGACCTGGATGATCGCGTGGATCGCCTGGATCGGTATGCCCGGCGCCTTGCCCACATGGCCAGTGCCGCCGATCTCCCCGCGGCTGGAACTGCCAGCACCGATGCCGGCCGGGCCGCCGCGTCCGAACACCTACCGGCCGGAGTTGCCCGTGCCGGTCCGATGGTGTGTGCGGACCGAGCCCGACCGCTCTAAACTCGCCGGTGGTGCCTCCCTACATTCTCGCCCAGGACGCGGGTTCCGGCCTCTGGACGCTCTTCGTCCAATCCTTTGACCTCTTCAGCGTGGTCCTCATCTCCGGATCTGTGATCGCCGTTGCCCTGATGGTGCGGAACGCCATGGATATCCGTCCGCGCCGCATTCTGCCCGGTCCCACGGTCGAGACCATGCGGCGCCTGATCGCCACCGGGCGCATCGCCGAACTGCGGGAGTTCACGCGCAAGGACAGGTCGTTCCCGTCGCGGGTCGTCCACGCGGCCCTGCGTCACGTCCCGGCCGCACCGCCCAAGGGCTCCAGCGCTCCGCCGCAGAAGCCCGACCCGACGGCCGCACGCGAAGCCGCGGAACTCGCCGCATCCGAGGAGTCCGCGTCGTGGTTCCGGCGCGTCGAGCCGCTCAACGTGATCGGGAACCTGGGGCCGCTGGTCGGGCTTGCGGGGACGATCTGGGGGATGATCCTGGCGTTCTCGACGCTCGGGATGTCGGCCGGGCAGGCAACGCCCGCGGAACTGTCGCTGGGGATTTCCAAGGCCCTTTTCCACACGCTGCTCGGGCTGTGCCTGGCGGCGCCGTGCCTGCTGGTGTTCGGCCTGTACCGCGGGATCATCGATCGGGTCTGCACCCGCGCCATGGTGGTATCGTCGGAACTGGTGGAGAGCGTGCTGGCCCACGGCTCCGGACCCCTCTACCCGACGGGCCACGCGCACGCGGCACCCCCGGCCGCCGTCGTGGAGGCGCGCCGGTGAGACGGCGGTTGCCCTACGCGCCGCGCCCCTTCGGCGATGTCAACGTGACGCCGCTGATCGACGTGGTGATGGTGATGATCGTCTTCTACCTGATCGTCGGGAAACTGGCGGAGGCCCGCGACGTCCCGATGCGCCTGCCGGAGGCCCGGGGCGGGTCGTCCGATCGTCCGCTCCGGATGCTGACCATAAGCGTGACGGCCACGGAGGTGATCGTGGACCGGGCCCCGGTGGCGACGCGCCTGCTGGATGCGCTGATCCGCGAGCGGCTGGCGGCCCGCGCCGACACGGTCGTGCAGGTGCGGGCGGCACGCGACCTGCCCTACGCGGTGGTGCAACCGGTGATCGACGCCTGCCGCCGAGCCGGCGTCGCCAGCGTAAGGCTGGCGACGGAGCATGTGCCGTGAGCGTGCGGGCGATGCGGCAGCGTTCGGCGCTGCGTCAGTACGAACTGCGGTTCGGGCCCAACATGACCCCGATGGTGGACATCGTGATGGTCATCCTGATCTTTTTCATGGCCGGGACCACGATCATGGGCCCGGAGTGGGTGCTGCGATCCGCCGTGCCCGTGCGGTCCGGGGAGGGCGGAGAGGGCGATGCGACGCCGCGGGTGCAGGTCGTGCTCGCGCTCCGCTCGATCGCCGGGCGGACGGTCGTCACCGGGTCCACGCTCCAGCAGGCCTCGGTCGGGGAGGTGGGCCCGTGGCTGGAGCGGTTCGTGCGCGGGGCGGGCGCGGCGGAGGTTGTGGTGCTGATCCAGCCCGCGGCCGATGTCCCGTACCGCGATGTCGTCGCCGTCCACGACGTGTGCGAGCACGCGGGGGCTGCCAGCGTCGGCCTGATCGACGCCGAGCCCGCACCGGGCGCGTCTCCGCCGTAACCTCTGGGCCGCCCGCACTGGGTTCCCTGGAGCCGGATGAACCTGGCGTCCCCACGCTCACCGTTGGTCACAGCAGCGGGCATCGCCGCGCTCGGGCTCGCGCTCATGGGCGGGGTCGCGATGATCGGGGGTCCGGATGGGGAGGCCCCGGCCCGGCTGGCCGCGGTCGCGTTCACGCTCGTGAAGGCGGGTGTGCCCGCGGGAGCCTATCTGCTCGGGTCTGTTGGAATCGGGCGCCCGGCTCGTGCGCTCTGGCGCGGGGCCCGGAACCCATGGCCGATCCAGGCCGCCGTGGGGCTGACGCTCACCCTGACGCTGAGCCACGGGCTGGGGACGCTCGGGCTTCTGAACCAGGTCGCATCCGGCGCGGTGACGGGCGCCGGCCTGCTGCTGCTGGCGCACCAACTTGCCGGCGCACGGGCCAGAGGCGAGATCGAACCGCGGCTGCCCGCATGGGCGTTGCTGGCGCTGGCGCCGACGGCGCTCCTGCTGGTCGCCGCCTGCCAGCCGCCGGGGTGGCTGTGGGCGAGCGAGGCGGGCGGGTACGACGCGATGTCGTACCACCTGGAACTGCCACGGGAATGGGTGCGGGGCGGGTGGATCGAGCCGCTGACGCACAACGTCTACTCGTACCTGCCCTCGTACATGGAATCGGCATTCACGCACCTTGCGGTGCTGTGCGGGGCCGGTTCCGCCGGCCCACCGTTCCCGGACCTGCTCGCGGGTGAAGGGTGGCTGCTGATCTCCTGCCAGTTGCTGCACAGCGCGGTGACCCTGCTGGCGTGCTGGATCGTCGCTCGGGCCGGGGCCGCGGCGGCAACGGCGTGCGGCGCGGATCGCGAGACCGCCCGCCGCGCCGGGGCGATCGCCGGATGCCTGCTGCTGGCGACGCCGTGGACGATCGTCGTCGGGTCGCTGGCGTACAACGAGATGGGGATGGCGGCCCTGGGCGCGGCGGCGATGCTCGTCTCCCTGGAACCGGGCCTTGCCCCGTGGCGGCGGGGGGTGCTTGCCGGGCTGCTGGTCGGCGGGGCGTGCGGGTGCAAGCCCACCGCGATCCTCTTCTTCGGGCCGTCCGTGGGCATCCTGCTCCTGGCGCGCTCGCGTCCGGGGGAGTGGGCGGCCGTGATCGGGGCCTGCGCCGGCGCCGGCCTGCTCATGCTGGCGCCGTGGCTCGCCCGCAACGCGCTGCACGGAGGGAACCCGGTGTTCCCCGCGGCCGCGGCCTGGTTCGGCTCCGCACACTGGAGCGCGGAGCAGGTATCGCGTTACGCACGGGCCCATTCGTTCGACGGCTCGATCGCGGACCGGCTGCGGCTGCTGGTCCTGCCCGGTGATGAGGCGCACCCGCTGCTCTCGGCGCACCGGGGCCTGCTTCACCCGCAGTGGGCGGCGTTCTTCCCGGTCACGATGGCGGCAGCGGTGGCGGCGTGTATCGCGGGGGCTTCGCGCCGCCTCGGGATCGTCCTGGTCGCGGGGCTCGTCGCGCAGATCCTTGCGTGGCTCTTCCTCACGCACCTCCAGTCGCGATTCCTGATCCCGCTGGCTGTCCCCGCGTGCATGGTCGCGGCGCTCGCCGCGGCGGGCGCGGGGGGCCTCGGGCGGTGTGCCCGTGCAGGGCTCGCGCTGGTCATCCTGATCCAGACAGGCGCGAGCATCCTGCGATTCAGCCGCGAGCACGACGGCGGGCCCAACGCCCTTCTCGTCGCCGGCCCCGGGTTCTTCACCGGAGAACTCATGGGAACCACCGGGGAGGGAGCGGCCCTCCCGCCGCAGATCGAGGTCAACCTCGCCCGCCCGCCCGGCCGGGTGTACCTGCTGGGCAGCGCCACCCCGCTGTATTACGCCGCGCCGGTCGTCTACAACACGACGTGGGACCGCTGGCCCCTGGGCGATGCCATCCGTGCCGCGCCGGAAGACACCGCGCACTGGAGCGCATCGCTCCGCGCACTCGGCGTACGCTGGGTTCTTGTGGATTTCGCCGAACTCGACCGTCTTCACGCCTCCGCCTGGTCTGATCCCGACGTGACGCCGCACCGGCTCCGCGACTGGCTTCGCCCCCCGTACGCCGTACCGGCCCGTCAATGGCAGAGCGGGCAGGCCATGTTCGACCTAGGAGCCGGCCCGTGACCCGCGCCGCCCGGTTCCGCTGGATCGCGGTGCAACTGCTGGGCTTCGCCGTGTGCGTCGCCGCGCTCGTGTGGTGCGTGCGGGCCGCCCTCTCGCCGGGCAACCGAGAGCAACTCACACGCCTGTGGGATGCACCGCTGTCGTCGCTGGCGGGGCTCGTCGGGCTGACGGCGCTCTCGCTGCTGGTCAACGGGGTGATCTTCTGGGCAACGCTGCTGCCCGTGCGCCGGATTCCCGCTTCGGACATGATCGCCGTCAACGCCCTGGCGACGTTCCTGGCCTATCTGCCGTTCAAGGCGAGCATGATCGCGCGGGCCGCGATCCACAAGCGCCGGCACGGCATCCCCGTGACGCTAGTCGCCGGGTGGTTCGCGGCCGTCGCAGCGGTGCTGCTGTGCACGGTCGCGCCGCTCGCGGCGGTCAGCCTGTGGCGCGGACGAATCGACTGGGCGTGGGCCGCCGTGGGATTCGGCGGAACCGCGGTGCTGGCTGTCGTGATGGCGGCGACAGCGCGGCGGATCCGGGCGTGGCTGGCGTCGCCCGGGGGGGGCAAGTGGCGCGAACTGCTCCGGGGCCCGATGGGGAACATCGCGCAGGCGTTCACGATCCTGTCGGATGCGCGCATCGTCAGCGCGACCATCGGCCTGCGCCTGGTGGACACAGCCGGGCAGGCGGCGCGGTTCATGCTGGCCGCGGCCGTGCTGGGGGCGCCGCTGCCGGTGGAGCAGGCCGTGATCGTGAGCGTTTCCTTCTTCATCATCGGGATCGTGAGCCCGGCGGGGATGCTGGGCGTGCGCGAGGCGGGTGCCGCGGGCCTGGCCGGGCTGCTGGCGATTACCGGCAGCCGCGAGTTCGCGGCCGTGAGCGTGCTTGTGGGCGCGACGGAGGCGGTAACGAACCTGGGGGCGGCGGGCCTGGCGGTGACATGGCTGCTGGTGAGCCGGGCGGAATCCCGGGCGGGTGAGTAGGCCACGATCAGGCGGTCACCAGGTCCACTCGATCTCCTTGCTGGGCTCCCCGGTGTCGGTGCGGTGCCGGTACCCCCGATTGGCGATGCGCTCGGTGGATTGTGAGAGAATCCGCGCGTTGAAGTTCTCGGGCCCCGCGGCCTCCATGATTTCCCTTGAGCCGCCGTCGCCGACCGCCCTGATGGTCCAGTTCTGAGGCGTCCCGGGGCCCGGATACTCCGGGAATGCCATGCTGTGAGCCATGGGGAAATACCCCGGACAGTTGGTGACGGATGCATAGCCCCGGGCGGCGTCGCCGGGCGACAGCCACCAGTTCGGTTCCGTCACGGACCATTCCTGCCCGGGCCACGCGATCGGCGGCGCAACGTTGCAGGCCGGTATCCAGGGAACGGGCCATGCGGCGGCGCCCCACGCGGTTGCCGGCGACGGTTCCCGATCGGTCCCCAGTTCCCGCCTGGCCGCGAACCGGAACGGGTACTGCGCATCCGCGATGACGTTGTTCCTGACGACCCACCCATCGGAGCCGCCGTCAAAGTACAGCCCCATCACATAATGGATGTAGTTCTTGTAGGGATCGTGGTTGATGAGGCGGATGTAGTTGCCGTCGAGTTCGCTCATCGGTCCGTCCGGGGCCAGGCGCTGCGACCCCATCATGTAGATGCCCCCGCCGTCATTCAGGCGCAGGCAGGTCTTCTGCACGAGGTTGCCGCGCACCAGGACGTGCTCGTTGGTCCGCGGCCACGCGGGGTTGGAGCAGGTCGCGCACGAGCAATCCGGGTAATCACCGGTGTATTGATGCCGCTGTAGATCCCCGATCGCCATCCCGGACCAGTTGCCCAGTTCGACGCAGTTGTGGCTGATCGTGGTGTTGCGCGTGTGCGCAATCAGGATGCCCGCGCCATCCTTGTAGGTGACCCCGTAATGGTGGATGTAGGACTGGGTGACCACGTTGTTGTCGTGGGGCTCCGGCCTCGTGGGCAGGTGGGCGCCGGCCGCCCAGCCGTTGCGCTCCTGGGTGCGCTGGTCGCCGATGTCGATCCCGTGGCCGCCGGTATCAAACACCTCGCACCGGGTGATCGTGTTGTCACTGGATTCGAGGTACTCGTTCGGCGCGGGGGCGTCGTAGCGCTGCCCGATGGTGATCCCGCTCCCGTCGAAGTGCCCGAAGCGGCAGGACGCGAACTCCACGCGCCGGGCGCCGCGCAGTTCGACCGCC
The DNA here is from genome assembly GCA_020849105.1 of Phycisphaerales bacterium. Taxonomy (GTDB): domain Bacteria; phylum Planctomycetota; class Phycisphaerae; order Phycisphaerales; family UBA1924; genus JADLGW01. Next base: position 31,530 of record JADLGW010000026.1, read on the forward strand.
GCGGGCAGCGCGTTGGTCACGTCGTAGTTGCGGTCGCGGTCCTGCCATTGCCAGCCGCTCTGGGTGGTGGCATAGCCGGGCACGTTCTCGCCCGGCCAGCCCTGGACCGGGAAGGGCATGTCCGCGTACGCCCAGTCGATGCCGGTGAACGTGACGCACCGCGTGCCGTCCAGCACCAGCAGTTTCTGGACGAGCGGGAGCACCACGCCGGGGCGGACACCCGACGGGTTCGGATCGTCGCCGCGGGGCAGGACGATCCAGAGGTTCGCCCTGTCGCAGTACCACTCTCCGGCGCGGTCCAGGAACGCGAAGTGGTTCTCCAGCACCACCTGGGCGGGGCGGAGCGGCCCCAGCGGATTCCGTTCGCCATTGATCTGCAGCAGACGCTGCCCGTACTTCTTCGGCGGGAACCCGAAACCATCCTCAAGATCGAAGACGCCGAAGCCCCCGAGGTCCTGGTAGTCGGTGTCCGGGTCCAGGCCGCTTGTCCTCGGAATCCGGCGCTTCTCGATCGTGAACGTGAAGCGGACATCCCGGAAATACCCCGGACGGCCGGGATTCTCGTTCTCCTGGCTGACCGGTCCGTTCACAATCTGGCGCGGAGAGACATACCCGTTGAAGCCGACGAGTTCAACGCCCTGCCAGTTGTCGATTCTCGGCAGTTCATAGTCGCGGCGCTCGCGACGGCCGGGATCGGACGGGTCCAGGCCGTTGCCGACAACCACGGTCTGGGTGCCGGCGCTCACGTCGCGTATGACCTCGCTCGTGATCAGGAATCCCTCGTTCGCGTTCGGAGGGGGCAGGCCGGGGTCCGAGAGGACAGCCGCGGGCCAGTCGGCCGGCCAGGCGCGCAGCGGCGATTCCGGCGGATTCGGGAAGCGCGCTCGGATGAGGCGCATCCCGTCGTACCACAGGCTGCGCGGGGCGGGGAGGTCGTGCTCGGGCCGGTACGCGGCCAGCGGCGCCTTCCACACATTCGCGTTGGGAACGGCCACGGTCGGGTCGATGGCCCAGCCGCGGTCCATGTGCAGGCCGCCGGAAACCAGCACGTCGTCGTCGGGAGCCTGCCCCGGCGCGCCGTCCCACGCCACCCAGCGGACCGGGAACTCCTCCGTCCCGCTGTCGGCGGGCGTGAAGATGAGGGGCCGCTCGATCCGGTACTCCCCGCCGGCAACGCGGACGTAGACCTCGCCGTGATCGGGCGTGGCCGCCAGCCACGCGCGCACCTGTGTCAGCGCCGTCTGCATGTCGGCGAAGGGGCGGGCGGTGCTGTTGTCGGCGTAAGCGCTGGACGGGCTCCGTGAATACTGGCCAACATAGAACTCCTTGGCCACCGCGTGTATCCCCTGGGCGCCCGCGCCGGCGGCGATGACCCAGCCGAACACCGCGGCCTGCATCAGAACCAAACCGCGTGGGTTCATCGTGGCCTCCAGAACCGGCATGCTTGGTCCATCCGGCTTCGTGAGCGTACGGCGGACAGCCCGGGAACACGCGAGCAGGGGCCGGCGGGGTCCGGGCACGGGGCGCTTGCCCCGGGCGCAGGACGCGCGGCCGTGCACGTCAAGAACCTCTGCGCCGACTACCGATAGCACGCACAACCTGGCCGACCTCGGCTGCTTCACGGCGACACTGTCGATGGGGTGCCCGCGGGAACGCGGAGTCCTTAGTTCGATACCAACTTTGCCGTGTGTCGCGACGAGGTGTAATCCTTCACCACCATCGGCTTGGCGGTGACGTCCAGGGTCGCCTCCCACACGATGAATCGCTCGGCGGTGCGAGAGAGCAGCCGGCCCGCCTTCATGTCCCACTCGAGCGCCACGCTGCCCCGCTGCTCCGCGATGGCGAGTTTCGGGTCGGCCGGGTCGGGCACGCCCTTGGGAGGCTGGACCTCCGTCTTCACCAGTCCCGTCACCTTTGCCGTGTCGCCCGCCACCCCGGCAAATGTCAGGCTCGTCGTGGTGAGCGCCCGGCGCGAGGCCGTCAACTGGATCAACTCGACCCGAGACCATTCATCCCCCACGCTCCGCGGCTTGGAATCCGGGTCCACTGCGAAGAGCGATTCGACCATCGACACGATGCCGGCCTGCGAGAACGACCCGAGGTACGAGGTCCGCGGCGTATCCCCCTGCTTCGCAACCTGGTACGCGGCCTCGTGCCCCGTGATCGACTCGACCGAGCCATCAGCCCGCAGCCGGATGTCCGCGCCGGTCTTCACCAGTTCCGGGTAGACAGCGAACGCCGCGGGCGCACCGGCGGGCAGCGTCACGCCGCCCTCACCCCCCCACTCCAGCAGGGTCACCTTCCCCTCGGGGACGATGGAGTCGAAGACCGTGAGTTCCACGCGCAGACGCTCGATCGTCATGTGCAGGGCCATGCCGGCCTCGGGCTGGTGTGCCGCCGCGTCGAACCGGAGCACCGCCGACTGCCTGAGCACCGTGCCCGCCGCCTCCGGGCTCGGGCCGCGCCGGAGGGAATAGTCGGACCCGACCTCGTAGCGCAGCGGTCGCTCCGGGAGCGCGGGGGCGAAGGTGACCTGCGCGGACGCGGCGGACGCGAGCGCGAAGGAAGCGATGACGACGCGGGTAATCGTGTGCATGGAGGCTCCCTGCCGCTCGTGCCCGCCCCCGCACTATCATCCGGGCACATGCGGCTGGCCCTGGTGCAGTTCAACCCAGTCGTGGGCGATGCCCGGGGCAATGCACAGCGTATCACGGACTTCATCCGCCGGGCCGCCAAGGGTGGCGTGGAGGCGGTTGTGTTCCCTGAACTGGCGGTGTGCGGCTACCCGCCCAAAGACCTTCTGCTGGCCGATGGATTCGTGCGGGCGTGCGGGGCGGCTGCCCGTGAGGCCGGCCTGACGGCGCCGGCGGGGATCACGGTCGTGCTGGGCGTGCCCCTGGTGAAAGGGTTGGAGCCGGGCGCTGCGGGGGCTGTGGAGGGGGGGGTCACGAACTCGCTGCTCGCCTTCCGCGACGGCGCGGTGCTCGCGCGGTACGACAAGCGGCTGCTGCCGACCTACGACGTGTTCGACGAGGACCGGTACTTCGATCCCGGCGATTCGGCGTGTGTGCTGGGCGACCCGGCGCACCATGGCGGTCGCGCGGGCCTGCCGCTGGGGCTCGCCATATGCGAAGACCTGTGGAAGGGGCAGGATGCGGGGTTCGCGGGGCGGTACCTGACGGGGCCGGACCCGGCCGCGGACCTCGTCGCGGCGGGCGCGCGGGTGTTTCTGGTGCCGTCGGCGAGCCCGTTTGTGCTGGGCAAGGGGGCGCTGCACCGGCAGATCCTGCGGGCGCAGGCCCGGCGGCACCGTGTGTTCGTGGCGTCGGTGAACCAGGTGGGCGGGAACGACGACCTTGTCTTCGACGGGCACGCGGCGGTGTATGACCCCTCGGGGCGGCTGATCGCGGCGGGGGCCGGGTTTGAGGAAGGCATCGTCATCGCGGAGGTCCGGGATGGGGCGCCGGAGGTGGCCGATCCGCTGCTTGCGGCGCCATCCGAAGAGGTGCTGTTCCGCGCTCTGGCCCTGGGCACCCGCGACTACCTGCGCAAGACGGGCCACTCCAAGGCCATCATCGGGCTCTCAGGCGGGATCGATTCGGCGGTCACCGCGGCCATCGCGGTCGCGGCCATAGGGGCAGCCGGCGTGACCGGGGTCTCCATGCCCGGGCCGTACTCGTCCGGCCACAGCCGCGACGACGCGTACGACCTGGCTCGCCGCCTGGGCATCGGGTGCATCACGATCCCGATCGGCGCGCCCGTCCGGGGGTTCCGCGAGTCGCTCGACCCGGCGTTCACCGGGCACGGGCTCGCGGCGCTCGGGGCCGCGCAGCCGGACGTGTGCGAGCAGAACCTGCAGTCGCGGGCCCGCGGCACGACGCTCATGGCCCTGTCCAACCGCACCGGCGCGGTCGTGCTGACGACCGGCAACAAGAGCGAACTGGCGGTGGGCTACACCACGCTCTACGGGGACATGAACGGCGGCCTGGCCGTGCTGTGCGACGTGCCGAAGATGCAGGTGTACGACCTGGCCCGCTGGATGAACCAGAACCCCGCGGCCTGCGGGTTCACGGCCCCGCCCATCCCGCAGTCGAGCATCGACAAGCCGCCGAGCGCCGAACTGGCGCCGGACCAGACCGATCAGGACACGCTGCCCCCCTACGACGTGCTGGACCTGGTGATCGAACGGTATGTGGAGCGACGGCAGTCGCCGGGGACGATCGCCCGGGAGACAGGGATCGACCCCGCCCTCGTTGCCCGCATCGGCCGCATGATCGACGGCGCAGAGTTCAAGCGGAAGCAACTCGCGACCGGGCTGAAGGTCACGAGCGTGGCGTTCGGACCCGGGCGGAGGATGCCGATCGCGCAGCGGTGGCGGTGGTGACCGCCTTCACCCGGGCTTCGGTTCCTTGCCCACGAGGATTCGCCCCAGGATGTGCTGCACATGCTCGCCGCGGGGGTCCACGTTGTGGTCCTGGATCTGCATGGCGCTGAGCACGCCGTAGCCCAGGCCGATATCGATGAGCAGCCACGCGATGATGTCCGGGGAGAACCGGGCGGTGACCCGGTGCGATTCCTGGGCGCTCTGGATTTCCTCGGCCAGGAAGGCGTGCAGGCTGCGGATGTGCTGCTTGAGCGCCGCGTGGATGTCCGCGTCGTCCACCTCGCTGATCGACTGGAGGATCACGCGGTAGGCGGCACGGCCGCGGTCGCTGACCATCGGGTTGTCGCCCAGCAGGCGCCGGAGGCGTTCGGCGGGGTCCTGGTCGCCGGCCAGGTGCCGCTCCCACGCGTCCATGGTCTGCCGGCCCGTCCGCTCGATCAGGGCAACGAACAGTTCCTTCTTGGACCCGAAGTGGCGGTAGATGATGGGCTCCGTCACGCCCGCGGCTTTGGCGAGTTGGGCGGTTGTCGCCCGGGCATATCCCATCTTGGCGAACAGGTCTGCCGCCTTGTCCAGCAGTTGCTCGCGGCGCTTGGATGCAGGAAGTCTGGTCATGGGTAGAACGCCGGCCGCGGCAATGTTAGTGCTACCGAACTACCGGGCGGGCGCTGTGATGTCAGGAATGGCCGTTCCGGGGTAGGGGTACCGGGTCAAAGCCATGCCCGCCAAAGGGGTGGCAGCGCGAGATGCGCCGTGCCGTCAGCCATGAACCGCGGAGCGGTCCGTGCAGGCGGTAGGCCTCGATGGCGTAGCGGCTGCACGAGGGCTCGAAACGGCAGTGGCCGCCCAGGACCGGGCCGAGCGTGACCTGGTAGGTGCGCACGGCCAGGATAAAGGGAAGGGAGAGGATCGCGCGCAGCCTAGGCATCGGCCCTCCCGCCCCCGCGGCGTTCCCAATCCGCGGCCAGGCGGACGGCCAGATCGCGGAGAAGGTGGGTGTAGGCGTCCAGGTCTCGGGGCTCGTGCGGGCGCACGTTGATGACCAGGTCCAGCGGCGGCAGTTCGTGCTGGAGGTGGCGGAAGGCCTCGCGGAGGAGGCGTTTGACGCGGTTCCGGGTGATGGCGTTGCCGACGCGCCGGCCGACGGACAGGCCCAGGCGCGGGTGCCCCAGGTCGTTGGGGCGGGAGAAGATGACAAGAGGGCCGCCGGCTCGCTGGGTCTTCGCGCCATAGGCAGCCGCGAACTGACGGGCGTGGGTCAGGCGGTGCTTCGGGCGGAACGTAAGCGCGGACACCCGGGATGATAAAACTCAACACTCACAAGGGCAAAATCAGGTACCCAGTGCGGCTTCGTCCTGCGAGTTCTGAGGTTTGCGCTCTGAGTGCTCAGCCGGCAGCACCCCCAGCAGAAGGCAGAGACCGCCCGCGGCGATGAGCCACGTCCGCGAGTGCTGGCCCGTCGCCAGGCGATGGAGTACGGAGTTCGAGGGAGCCCACTCGGGCAGGGTTGGCGGGGGCGGTTCGAGCGCCGGGAAGACCGAGGCGCTGGCGGTCGCCGGGTCGGGCGGCTCCAGGACCAGCTGGCGATCCACCGGGATCTGGTTCAGTTGCGTAGCGGCCAGGGCGGCGACGAGCGAGGGCTGCTCCTCGCCCAGGGCGGTCAGGTAGGTCTGGTAGCGGGTGTTGCGGTCGGCGCGATTCTCGTAGAGGGCGATCGCGCGGTCCCGCTGCACGCGGGCGGCCGAGAGTTCATCGAGGGCGGGGATCAGCACTGTCGCCGCGATGATCCCGATCCCGGCGAGCAGGAACAACCACCCCGGGTCGAGGTCGGCGATCGGGGCGCGCACGATGGGCGGGGAGTTCATGGGCATCCTGATATCGGAGCGCCGGGCGCCGCGGCCGCAGATTCCTGCAACCGCCCGCCGCGCCCCGGGTACGCCCTTTGGTCCCGGCACGCGGCGGCGCACTTGGAGGCCGCCGGTGCCCACGCCGTCCCGCGGCGTTCGCGGGCGGCGCCCGTTTCGGGAGGAACCAGCCCGGGTTGTTCCGGGCGCACGCGAAGAAGGAGACCGCGATGAGCAATGGCGCCTGGGGGTCGCGGTGTGCGGGGCTGCCCACGCGCAGACGCCGCAGTTGGGATTCAACGCGACGGAGAAGGGCGCGGCGATCAACCGCCCGGACCTGATGGACGCGGCGGCCTGCTGGGTGGAAGACCGCCCCGAACCGCTCGCCGACAAGCGATGGGTCTACTGCGCAGGCTGGGTGACGCTCAACGACGCCTCCGGCAATCCCCACAAGCGTCTGGCGGTGTACAAGTACGACGCGGACATGCCCCAGGGGTTGGGCGATCCGCCGCCACCGGGCTACGACCAGTGGAAAAAAA
>JADLGW010000027.1 GCA_020849105.1 Phycisphaerales bacterium
CATGGACGCCGAGTTCGTACGATCCGCGAGAGGTGCGGCTGGGAACCCATTCGAACGCGCCGCCCCAGGTATTCCTCGACGTTGGGATCAGTTCGCCCGAACTCGACGACTGGACCCCCATCGAGGGTGAGGGCTCCTTCCAGGTTGTCCCCGCGCCGGGAGGGATCGGCGCACTCGTGGCCGCAGCCCTGTTCACCGGGCGGCGCCGGCGGGCGTGCGCCATGGACAACGCGACCGACCCCAGTCTCTATGTGGCCGCAAAGGTCGGCGTTGCGGGGACGGGATTGCACGATTGGTTAACAGTGAAGGTGTTGGATGACGGGACGGTCGCCTGGCAGTCAGCGCTATCCGTGGCGGGGGCCGGCGACGATCAGCCGACCGCCGTCGCCGTCGGGACCCGCAAGGACCTGGGCACCCTGAAGAACTTCGTGTTCGTCACGGGATACACGCGAACCGCGGCGCAGGGGAACAGGTTCACCACCGCGTGTTACGAGGACACCGGGAACTGCCCGGCGTGCGGGGTCGAGTTGTGGGTCAACCGGACCGACGGCACCTTCGCGGCGGGCGACGACCGCGGCGTCGCGATCATAACCCAGCCGACGCACGTCACCGACGCGCCGGTCAGCGCGTTTGTCACGGGCAGGCTGCGCCAGGCCGGGGGTGATTACGACATCCACACGATGAAGTTCCAGTCAAACCCCGAACCACCGCAGGTGCCCGGTGTCCCACGCTGGGAGATCGCGTTCAGCGGGCCCAACGACGACGTGCCGGTGTCTATCTGGTACGAGCCGTCCGTGTGGGACGAGGAGATCGGGCAGTTCAAGCCGGGCGTGTTCATCGGGGGCAACACGGTCGGGGCGACCACCGGGCTCGACTGGCTCACCATCCGGTACTCGGAGATCACGCCGTGATCCGCGCCGCGCTCGTTGCCTTGGCCCTCGCGGCGACGGCGGACGCGCAGACATGCACGCCGTACTGGGCGGGTATGGGCCTCCGAGGTGGGGGCGGACGCCCGGTGTGGTACGACGACGGGAGTGGCACGGCCCTATATACCGTCGGATCATTCCACAACCTGCCTGGATTCCCGCCAGCGACGAGCACTGTCGCCCGGTTTCGCAACCGGGAATGGGAAGCGTTGCCCAAGGGATTGCCGAGCGGAGTGCAGCCCAATCCATCTCTCCAGACGCTTGACCTCGCGACCTTTGACCTCGGCGAGGGACCCCGTTTGGTGTGCTGGGGGACGTACCGCGAGCACCCGCCGCTCCCCAGCCCGCTCCTGCGCGTCTGGGATGGGGAAAAGTGGGCGGTGGGAACCGGGATCCTCGGGGATCAGGCGGTGTTCCCGATCGCCGTGCAACCCACCGGGTCGGGGCGGGTCGTGTACGGACGCAAGGCACTGCTGGGGTTTCCTGTTTATCAGTACATCATGAGGTGGGACACCGACCACTGGACCGAGATCGGTGACTTCGACAATCTTGTCACGGATTACAAGGTCTTTGACGACGGCTCCGGGCCGTCCCTCCATGTCATCGGAACATTCGGCACGGTCAACGGGAGATGGCTGCCGCACATGGCCCGCTGGGACGGGGCCGCATGGCAGCCCGTCGGCGGCGGCGTCGAACTCGCCAGTGCCCGCGCCATGTGCGTCTACGACGACGGCACGGAGCCGGGGCTCTACGTCGCGCGCATGAACCGCGGCGGAAACCTGAATATCCATGAACTCGGCCGCTGGGACGGCACGCAGTGGTCCAACGTCGGCGCCGGCTTCTCCAGCACCGGGATCATCGAGATTTACTCGATGGCGGTCTTTGACGACGGCCGCGGCCCGGCCCTCTATGTCGCGGGCCTCTTCAGCGATGCGGGCGGCGTTCCGGCACGCAACCTGGCGCGTTGGGATGGGCACGCCTGGTCCGCCGTCCCGCCCGGCATGGGCTGGGCCGTCTGGGGCATGACGACCCACGACGACGGGAGCGGAGAATCGCTCTACCTCGCGGGCGACTTTGAGACGGCCGGGGGCGGCGACTGCCAGATAATCGTCCAGTACGTCGGGTGCAAGACCGGCAACTGCTACGCCGACTGCAACCGCGACGGCGCCCTCACCCTCGCCGACTTCGGGTGCTTCCAGACGAAGTACGCCCTGCGGGACCCCTACGCCAACTGCAACCTCGATCTCAACCCCGGCTCGCTGACCAACGGGCTGAGCGTCGCCGACTACATGTGCTTCCAGACCAAGTTCGCCGCGGGATGCCCGTAGGGCCGCCCCGCCCCCCCCGCCCCCCCGTCACCCCGCCGCCGCGCGGACGATGGGGACAAACTCCCCCGCCGAGAGCGACGCCCCGCCGACCAGCCCGCCGTCCACGTCCGGCTGCGCGAGGATCGCCGCGGCGTTGGCGGCCTTCATCGATCCGCCGTAGATGATGCGGACGCGATCGGCCTCGTCCTGCCCGTAGAGGTCCGCCAGGACGGCGCGTATCTTGGCGTGGGCGTCCTGGGCGTCGGCCGGGGTCGCGGTGCGCCCGGTACCGATGGCCCACACCGGCTCGTAGGCGACCGCCAGGCGGGCGATCTGCTCCCCCGGCACCTCGCGGAGGGCCAGCCGCACCTGCTCCTCGTTCACCATGTCCGTGCGCCCGGCTTCGCGCTCCTCGATCCGCTCACCCACGCACAGCACCACGTCCAGCCCGGCCGCCAGGGCCGCACGGGCCTTGTTGTGGACGACGGTCTCGTTCTCCTCAAGGGCGTGCCGGCGCTCCGAGTGCCCCACCAGCACCACCGACACCCCGCAGTCCTTCAGCATCGCGCACGAGACCTCGCCGGTGAGGGCCCCGTCGGGCTGGTCGCACGCGTCCTGGGCCCCGAGCCGGATCGACGACCCCCGCTCCCGCAGGATCGCGCCGACCGAGAGCAGATACGGGAACGGCGGGAACACGGCCACGTCCACGCCCTTCAGGCCCACGAGCCCGTCCACCACCGCCCGCGCCAGCGTCGCCGACGACAAGCGAGACGTGTTCATCTTCCAGTTGCCGCCGACCAGCGGCCGTCTGTGCTTCATGGGGAGAGGGTACAAGGAAGCGGGAACAGGGAACAGCGGGGCACAGAGGCCGCCCGCACCCGTCGCCCGCCCGCTCCTATTGTTGACCGGGGAGCATGATGCCGGATGACGCTGTTCCACGAAGCAGGCCGCGGACGGCCCTCGCCAATGTGCGGCGCGGGGCGAAGGCGGCCCGCTCGGGGTTGAAGCGGTACCCGCGGGAGTTCCTGGCCTCCGTCCGCAGCGCCCGCCGGGCTGTCCTCGGGTACGGCCAGGCGGAGGTTCCCGCGCTCGGCGACGAACTCGCGGCCGCCTGGATCGGGCACGCCACCACCCTGCTCCGCCTTGGCGGCGTGACGATCCTGACCGACCCGGTGTTCTCGCACCGCATCGGGATGTGCGTCGGCGGGGTGACGCTCGGGCTGCCGCGGCTGATGCCCGCGCCGTGGGGGCCCGACCGCATGGCGCCGCCCGACCTGATCCTGATCTCCCACGCGCACTTTGACCACCTGGACAAGCCGTCGCTGCGGCGGCTGGCGAATCCGAAGACGACCGTGGTGACGGCCCGGCGCACCGCCGCGCTCATCCCGGAGGGCTTCGGCAACGTCATCGAGGTCGACTGGAACCATGAACTGAAGTTCGGGGACCTGACCATCGAGGCCGTCCGGCCCGCGCACTGGGGCGCCCGCACCGCGCTCGACCTGCGCCGCGGCTACAACAGTTACGTCCTGCGCACAGACGACCACGGCGTGCTCTTCGCCGGGGACACGGCGTACACCGAGGCCTTCAACCGGGTGAAGGGAGTGACCCTCGCGATCCTGGGCATCGGCTCCTACGACCCCTGGGAGCACACACACGCCACGCCGGAACAGGCATGGTCCATGTTCAAGGCACTGGGCGCGGGGCACATGCTGCCGGTCCACCACTCGACCTTCGCCATGGGCGATGAGCCGGCGGGGGAGCCGATGCAGCGGCTGCTGACGGCCGCGGGCGACGGGGCGAGCCCGGTCATCCGGGCCGAGCCCGGAAACGTGTGGCACCGGGCGCCCTGATCCGGGATTTCGATCCTTCTTTTTGTTGCAACCGCCCGCCGCGCCCCGGGTACGCCCTTTGGTTCTGGCACGCGGCGGCACACTTGGAGGCCCGCCCGTGCCCACGCCGTCCCGCGGCGTTCGCGGGCGGCGCCTGTTTCAGGCGGAACCAGCCCGGGTTGTTCCGGGCGCACGCGAAGAAGGAGACCGCGATGAGCATTGGCGCCTGCATCAGCCGTTCTTTCATCTGCCGTAAGGGGGGGGGGTAGGGTGCTCGCGGCCGCGCTGGGGGTCGCGGTGTGCGGGGCGGCCCACGCGCAGACGCCGCAGTTGGGATTCAACGCGACGGAGAAGGGCGCGGCGATCAACCGCCCGGACCTGATGGACGCGGCGGCCTACTGGGTGGAAGACCTCCCCGAACCGCAGACGGACAAGCGATGGGTCTACTCCGCCGGCTGGGTGACGCTCAACGACGCCTCCGGCAATCCCCACAAGCGTCTGGCGGTGTACAAGTACGACGCGGACATGCCCCAGGGGTTGGGCGATCCGCCGCCACCGGGCTACGACCAGTGGAAAAAAA
>JADLGW010000028.1 GCA_020849105.1 Phycisphaerales bacterium
AGTCGGACAGGTTGCGGATGCCGTCGCCGTTGCAGTCGGCGTACGGGTCACCCAGCGCGAACTTCGTGGTGAAGCAGCCGAAGTCGGACAGGTTCAGCACGCCGTCCCCGTTGCAGTCCGGGTAGCACGGCACCGCGCCGGTGCCCAGGATCGCGATCTCCATCTCGGGGCCGTTCGGGGTCCAGGGCTGGGTGTTCACCACAGGGGTGCAGGCGCCGGTGGTGAGGTTCACCGTGCAGAACTGCCCCGTGCCGCCGCCCGTGTACATGCAGGCGTACAGGATGTTCGTATCCGGGTCGAAGTCCATGCCCTGGGCGAAGTTCGCCAGGAGACCGGTCGGCCCGAGGATCGTGCAGACGCCCGTGTTCTTGTCGATCTTGCACATCTGGTCGGTGGCGATGTCGTGGATGTACATGTCGCCGGTGGGGCCGCAGGCAATCTCAATCCACAGCGCACCGGCCGGGCCGCCCGTGATCGGGGCGACGAGGGTCGTGGCGGCGGTGGCCAGGTCAATCTTGAACAGGTTCTGCCCGCCCAGCATGTACATCGTGCTGGTGGTCTGGTCCCACGCCATGCCGCCGGCGTTGGCCTCGTTCAGGCCCGGGCCGCTGAGCGTGGCGATGGGGGTGAAGGCACCGGTGCCGGTGTCGAACTTGCCCAGCTGGTTCGTCAGGGCGCCAGCCGAGTAGGTGATGCCGTACAGCGTGCCCGTGCTGTCAAACTCGATGGCGAAGCACGTCGCCGTCACCGGCCCGATGATGTTGAACGCCGGCGCATTGATCGGGAAACTCGCCATCTGCTTGACAGGCGCCCGGTTGTCGATCACATACGCCGTGCTCTGGGCGACGGCGCTCGACGCAAAACCGGCACCCATGGCGGCCGCCAGACCCATCAGTTGAACACGAGACTTCATCATCTGCTCCTTCTTCTCAAATCCGCAACTCGGTGATTCCGCGGCGACAGCGCCGCGCGAAGTACTCCACGACCGACACACAGCCACGATGCTGGGACGGGCTCCCTCTCATCCTGCCGCGACAGGACCGCACTTAAACTACTGGAATGGCAGAGGTTGTCAAGGGGTCGGACACGATATTCCACCGCCCCTTACCTATCTTCACACGGGTTCATCCCACCCTCTCGCCCTTGAGTTCACGGCTCATCAGCCGCGCGATCGCCGCGAGCGGGTCGAGCCCCTCGTACAGCACCGCGTGCACGGCGGCCGTTATCGGCATCTCCACCCGGTACTTCCGGGCCAGTGCCAGGACCGCCTTGGCCGTCGGCACGCCTTCCACCACGAACGGGCTCCGGCCCAGGTATGACTTCAGCGAGTCGCCGCGCCCCAGGGCCTCGCCCAGCGACCGGTTGCGCCCCTCCGGGCTGAAGCACGTTGTCGCCAGGTCTCCCACACCCCCAAGCCCGAAGAACGTCTCCTGGCTGGCGCCCATGGCCGCCCCCAGCCGGGTGATCTCCGCCAGGCCCCTCGCCAGGAGCGCCGACTTCGCGTTGTACCCGGCCTGCAAGCCGTCCAGTATCCCGGCCGCGATCGCGATCACGTTCTTCGTCGCCCCGGCCAGTTCCACGCCCAGCACGTCCGGATTGGTGTAGACGCGCAGCCAACTGGTCGAGAACAGCCGCTGCACCTGCCCGGCGAACTCCTGATCGTCACTTGCGGCGATCATCGTCGCGGGCATGCACCGCGCAAGTTCGGCCGCGATCGTCGGGCCGGAGAGCACACCAATACGACGCGGCCGCGCATCGGGGTCGTCCCGGAGGGTCTCCGCGATCACCTGGGTGGGCCGGCGGAGCGTCTCCGTCTCGATGCCCTTGGACACGGACAGGACCGCCGCCGTGGGCCGGACGTACGGCCGCAGGCGGGACCACGCGGAGGCCAGAAACTGCACCGGAACCGCGGAGATGACCAGGTCGGCACGGGACAGCGCCTTCCGGTCCGAGAGGGCCACCTGCACGGTGTCCGGCAACCGGAAACCCGGCAGCCTGGGGCTCGACCGGGCTTGGGCAAGGTCGCCCGCCTCCGCATCGTCATGGGCCCAGATGACGACAGGGGGCACGGGGCTCCACGGGTCTTGATCCTGCGTCTCGGTGGCACGGCCCCGGTCCGGCGTGCCCAGGATTCCGGCGCAGACCAGTCCCATCTGCCCCGCCCCGAGAATGGCGATCGTCGGTCCAGAGTCGGTTCGGCCGCGTCCCTTGTCGCCCTGGCTCGGTCGTTTGGCGATTGGACACCTCCGGATCGAACCTGCCCCGAAACCGCGGCGTATCCCACGCGGGCATCGCCGCTCTCGGCGGCTACCATACGCCCCGCGCGGCAGGGTCGCGCTGGGGCAGGGCGAGCCGCGACGGAGTCGCGGGGGTACCACGGGGGGAACCGCCGGTCTTCTTCGGCGGGGCATCAGGCTTCAACGGGGCTTTGGCCCCCACTTCCGGAGTCCCCATGGCCACAGCCACAGCCCACGAGCACGGCCACACCCACGGCAAAGAGGACGACAACTGCTACATGGTGGCCTGCTCGCACGGGGAGGCCCAGAGCGAGGGGTTCATCGTGCTGGCGCTGGTCGGCGGCGTGCTGGTCCTTATTACGACCATCTGCAACGTCTTCGGCCTCGCGAGTTCGGAGATCGGGCAACTGCCGGCCGCCATCGGGGCCATCCTGCTCTCCTGGCGGCTGTTCGGGGCCGCGATCACGGAGATCCGGCGGAACCGGCCGTCCTCCTCCACGCTGGTCGCCATCGCGATCCTGGCCGCCCTGGCCAACCAGTCGTATCAGACAGCCGGGTGGCTGGCGTTCATCCTGCTCGCGGCCGACCAGATCGTGAGCCGGACGGCGTGGGGCGCCCAGCGGGCGATCGAGGAACTCGTCGGCCTGACGCCGGACGTCGCCCGCATCGTCGAGTCCGGCGCGGAGCGCGAGGTGTCGCTGTCGGAGGTCAAGGTCGGCCAGACGGTCCGCGTCCGGCCCGGCGAGAACCTGCCCGTGGACGGGCGCATCGCCGCCGGACGATCCAACGTCAACCAGGCGTCCCTGACCGGCGAGGCCATGCCGGTCGAGGTCGGCCCGGGCGACCCGGTCTACGCCGGCACCAGCAACCTGACCGGCGGCCTGGACGTGACCGTCACCCAGGTCGGTGCGGACACCACCATCGGCAAGGTGACGCAACTGATCCGCGAGGCCGAGTCCACCCGCACGCCCCGCCAGCTGCTCATCGAGCAGGTTGCCAGTTTCTTCGTTCCCATCGCGCTGTCGGTCGCCGCGATTGTCTGGTTTGTCAAGAGCCAGAGCACCGATCCGGCGATCAAGAGCACCGCGACGCTCTCGGCCATCACCGTCCTGATCGTCGCCTGCCCCGCCTCGCTGCTGCTGTCGAGCCCCAGCGCCATGGTCGCCGCGTTCGCCGCGGCGGCACGCCTGGGAATCCTTATCAAACGCACGCAGTACCTGGAGGCATCGGCCTCCGTCGACGCCGTCGTGATGGACAAGACCGGCACCATGACCACCGGGCGGTTCGAGGTCACCAAACTCGTCCCGGCCACGGGTGTGGAGGGTGCCGAACTCCTGAAGGCCGCGGCCAACGGGGAGCAACACTCGAACCACCCGCTGGCTCAGTCCATCGTGACGACAGCCCGGGCGGCCCGCATCGAGCCCGACGGCAGCACCGAGTATGAGGAACTGCACGGGCGCGGCGTGAAGGCGCGGACCAGCATGGGCGAACTTGCCGTCGGGCGCGCCAAGTGGCTGCTGGAACTGAAGCCCGGCATCAAGAGCGAGATCGAAGCGGTCGAGGCCAAGATCGAGGGCATGACCGGCGTGCATGTGATGCGCGACGGGCGGTACCTGGGGGCCGTGGGCCTCGAGGACAAGGTCCGCGGCAATACGCGCACCGTCGTTGGGCGCCTGCGTGAACTGGGTGTGCGGCACGTCGCGATCTTCACGGGCGACCGCCTGGGCGTCGCCAAACGCGTCGGTCTCTCCGTGGGCGTGGACGCGATCGAGGCCGAGTGCCTGCCCGAGGAGAAGCACGAGCAGATCCGCGGGCTGGTGCGCGCGGGCTACCGCGTCATGATGGTCGGCGACGGCATCAACGACGGCCCGTCTCTGGCGGCCGCGGACGTCGGCGTGGCGATGGGGCTGGAGGGGTCGGACGTCGCCGCCAACTCCGCGGGCGTGGCCCTGATGAACGACGACCTGGCCCGTGTCCCGTTCCTCATTGAACTGGCCCGCAAGACACGGACGATCACCGCGCAGAACATCGCGGCGTCGATCATCATCGCGATCATCGGCCTGGTCCTGGCCGGCACGGGCCGGCTGGCCGAGACCGGGAGTTTCGCGGTCGGCATCGCGGCCCTCTACCACTTCGCCGGCGAGGTCTTCGTGCTCGCCAACAGTTTCCGCCTGTTCCGCTTCGGCGAGGGCTTCGCCGAGTCCGAGCAGGCCGTACCCGTCATCCGCAGGCGCGAGGCCAGCGTCCGCGGGCTCGTGCCGCGGACCGCGTAGGCGTCACGCTCCGCCCGGGGCTACTCTCCCGCGGTGACGGCCCAGGATGGTCCCAGCCTTCAAGTGCGGATCGCCGGCATCCGGCTCCGTAACCCCGTGATCCTCGCGGCCGGAACGTGCGGCCACCTCGACGAGATGGCGGACGTACTGGACCTGCCGCGGGTCGGTGCGATCGTGACCAAATCCATCACGCGCCTGCCGCGGGAGGGCAACCCGACCTGGCGCATCCTGGAGTGCCGGGGCGGGATGCTCAACGCGATCGGCCTGGCGAACCCGGGGCTGGATTCCTTTGTCTCCCACGTCGCGCCGCGGATCGCGGGCGTCCCGTGCCCCGTGATCGGCTCCGTCGCCGGGTTCAGCATCGACGACTATGTACAGGTCGCGGCAGCAATGGACGAGATTGATGCGCTGGCGGGCGTCGAACTCAACGTTTCGTGCCCGAACGTACACGGCGGGACGGAGTTCGGGTCGGACCCGGCGGCCCTGTCGGATCTGGTGGCGAAGGTCCGCCCGGTCCTGAGTCGCAAGCCCATGATCGTCAAACTCAGCCCGATTGCGGCCGGGCTGCCGACAATCGTGGATATCGCGCGGGCCGCCATCACCCCGGCCGCGGCTGCCCGATCAGGTGGGGCTTCGCCCTCTGGCGGCCCTGACGGGCGTCCGGGCGCCGATGCCTTGTCCATTTCCAACACCATCCCAGCCATGGCGATCGACGTAGAGAGCCGCCGCCCGCGGCTCGCCAACACGACCGGCGGCCTGTCCGGCCCAGCCCTGCATCCTGTGGCGGTTCGGTTGGTGCATCTTGTCTACACCCAGGTGGCGAAGGATGCGGGGATCCAGGTCATCGGGGTCGGCGGCGTCTCCACATGGCGCGACGCCGCGGAGTTCATTCTGGCCGGGGCCACCGCTGTACAGGTAGGCACCGCGCTCTTTGCCGACCCTCGCTGCCCGATCCGCATTGCCAAGGGCCTCAAGAACTGGACACTTCGGCAACATGTTTCTTCGATTGAGGAACTTGCCGGATCTGTTAGCCTCGCCTAACCTCTGGGCCCTGTTCCAGAAAACAGAGTCCAAGGGGTGCCCGGTTGCAATGGAACCGATCTTTCTCCGAACATGAATAGGATCGGGCGATGCCCGGTGTTGGGCTGGCCTTGGCGATGAACGGAAATCGAGTGTCAGCGCGATCGAAGATTGTGGTTGGGCTGGCCGTTGCGGCGGCAGGCATCGCGGTGGCCCTGATTGCCGCTCCGTGGGGGCCTGCGCCGCACGCGGAGCCCCTGTTCGCTGTTCCCGTCGCACCGGCGGTAGCGGCCGGGCATCAGCCGGCAGCGCGGGGCCCGATCCGGGTGACCAACGTCCCAGGCGGAACCCAGGGCCAGAGGTCGCCCGCGACCCCCGGCGTCGCACAACCGGCCACAGGCGGCACAACCGACAACTCCGCGGTTGCGGGCCGGGTGGTGCGGTAACGCCGGGCGGGTACCGCGCGTATCACACTCGTTAGCATTGAACGGGCCGCGGCACGGGTGTGGCCGCGACCCGTTTTTCGTTGGGTGACGCCATGAAGATGCTGGCTGCGTTGTGCGCGGGGTTGATCCTGGCGGTGGCTGGCGCGCGGGCGCAGCCGAAGCCGCTGCCGGACCTGCTGGATCCGATCCGCACAAAGCACAAACTCCCGGCCCTGGGAGGGGCGATCGTGACCACGGATGGGCTGGCGGCAATCGGGG
Source organism: Phycisphaerales bacterium (assembly GCA_020849105.1). GTDB lineage: Bacteria > Planctomycetota > Phycisphaerae > Phycisphaerales > UBA1924 > JADLGW01. The sequence goes on from JADLGW010000028.1 coordinate 6,235, forward strand.
TGTGCGGAGTTCGCCGCGCCGGCCACGACGAGGCGGTGACGGACAACGACCTGTGGCACCTGGGGTCGTGCACAAAGGCGATGACCGCGACGCTGGTGGCGCGGCTGGTGGAGCGGGGGACGCTCAAATGGATGACGACGCTCGGCCAGGGGCTGCCGGACATGAACATGGACCCGGGCTGGCGCGACGTGACGCTGGAGCAACTCCTGTGCAACCGCGGCGGGGCGCCGAGCGGGCTGGAGAGGGATGGGCTGTGGGGGCGGCTGTGGCGCTTCCGCGGCGCGCCAACGGAGGCGCGGCGGCTGCTGACCGAGGGGGTGCTGAATCACCCGCCGGAGTACGAACCCGGGTCGAAGTTCCTCTACTCAAACTCCAACTTCGCGATCGCGGGGTACATGGCGGAGGCGGCGACAGGCACGGCCTGGGAGGACCTGATGCGGCGGGAGGTCTTCGGGCCGCTGGGCATCACGTCCGCGGGCTTCGGGGCCCCCGGCAACCCTGTGTCAGGGGATTCCGGCGCCGATCAACCCCGCGGGCACTCGGCGGGCGTGCCGCTGGAGCCGGGGCCGTTCTCGCGGTCGGACAACCCGGTGGCCATCGGACCCGCGGGCATCGTGCACATGTCACTGGCGGACTGGAGCAGGTTTGTCACGGCGCACCTGCGTGGGGCGGCCGGGCTGGAGGTCCGTGCCGCGGACGGCACGCCCTTCCTGACGCCGGAATCGTGGACAAAACTGCACACGCCGCCGGCGGGCGGGTACGCCATGGGCTGGTCGGTCGCGACCCGCCCGTGGGCCAAGGGGAACCAGGAAGGCGACACGGGGCTCGTGCTGACTCACAGCGGATCGAACACGATGTGGTACTGCGTAACGTGGCTGGCGCCGGAGCGCGGGTTCGCCGTGCTCGTCACCACGAATACGGCGGCGGACGGCGGACGGGCGACCGATGAGGCGGCGTCCGGGTTGATCCGGTACTGGCTGAACCGGCGCCCGGACCGACCTTGATGAAGTGCCGAGGGGGGGACTCGAACCCCCGACCTCCGGGTTATGAATCCAGCGCTCTAAACCAGCTGAGCTACCTCGGCGTCGGCGGAACTATACGCAAACGAGCCCCGAGCGTGAGCGAACGGGCCGCGCGGCACCGCGCGTCGCTCCCTGACGGCCGCGTCTCCTATGGCACGGGTTCGAGGCGAACGTCGAGCGTCGCGCCGCCCATGATCTCGAAGTACTCCACCCGCAGCACGGTCGGCTTGTTGCCGGGCGTCGCGTCAAACTCGGCACGGTTCTCGGCCGGGCCGTGCCAGGTCCAGTTGTCGATCACCGGCGTGCCGTTCACGAAGATCCGGATGCCGTCGTCGCTGCGCGTGATGACGCGCCACCTGCCGGGCGGCAGGCTGACCGACGCGGTGGCGATGACGCCGAAATAATCGCCCCCGAAGCGGGCGGCTTTCACGGCGGGGTCGTCGATCACGCCGCTGGGCCCGCGTCCGCCGAACGAGAAGTTGAGCCCCGGGAGTCTGGTGTGCACCGCACCGGGACCGGTCGCCAGCGCCCGCCACGCGGCCAGGTCCGGCGGGATGCGCGGACCCTCGGGGGTTTCCCGCGGCTCCGGCGCCGGCCAGGCGAACACAGCGGTGTCCCAGTCCGCCTTGATGAGGGTCCCGCTGAAGGCGGCGTTGTAATCGCCCTGCGCGACCTTCACGGAATACTCCGTGACGCCGTGCGGGGCGGCGAAGGTCAGTTGCCAGGGGGTGTCCGCGGCGTGCGGGGTCGGGGTGTCCTCGTGCCCGTTCACGACGGTCCGCACGCTCCGCGAATCGATCCCCGTGAACTCGAGCGTGCAGGTGTCGGAGTCGTGGTGGATGACGCGGGCCAGCGGCGACCGGTGATCCCACGGGAACCAGTCGGTCATCACGATGTTCTCCCGCCCGGCGAGGTCCTTGCGCGCCCCTACCGGGCGCGTATCCCCCAGCGCCTCGTACGTCGGCGCCGCATAACTCACGGCGATGGGTGATTCGACGGGTGCCGAGCCCTGCGAGGCGTCGATCACCTTCCCGACGTTGGTGAACGTGTTGCGAGCGGTGGTGGTCGCGTCGCAGTCGTGGAGCACGAGAGCCGTCTCGCCGCCCTCGAACGTGTTCTCGGCGATGAAGTTGTCCGTCGACGGCAGGCGGCGCGTGCCGCTGCCGCGATCGTTGGCGGAGACCCAGGGCATGTTGTCGTCGAGCCACTTGTCCTCGTCCCACCACAGGTGGACGCCGAACGAGTTGTTCCTGAAGGTGTTGCCGACGATCTGGTTGCCCGCCCCGTGCTCGATGTTCACCCCGCCGCGCTCGAGGCCGTAGCCCCTGTCGCCGTTGTCCGCGAAGAGGTTCTTGGCGATGAGCGTGTCCTGCGAGTACCCGCCCCACACGCCGCAGATCGCGTTGCCGACGACCGTGTTCCCGATGATCCGGTTGTCGAACGAGAATGTGAGTTCGATCCCGTGGGCCGGGGCATAGGAGAAATCGTTGTTCACGATCACGTTGCCGGAGTTGCCCAGCCCCTTGTAGTCGAGGGTGACGCCGGGCGGCGGCGGGTTCTGGGCGATCGCCTCCTTCCCCCCGAAGCCGAAGAACCCGTCCCCGCCGTGCGTCGCAGAGTTCTCCGCGATGATGTTGTTCCTGTTCTGCTCAAAGAACAGGATGCCGGCCGAGTCCTGCCCCCGGTTGTACACACCGTGGCTGTAGCCGCGGACGCAGAAGTCAAACGCGTTGCGGGTGATCGTGTTGCCCTCGCAGCGCCACATCGCCAGCCCCCACCCGGAGAGGAACGAGCAGTCGTTGTCGTAGACCCTGGATTCGCGCACGCGATCGAGGATGATGCCGTTCTGCCTGCGGCGCGCGGTGCAGTTCCTGATGGTGACGCCGCCCGATCGCTCGACCTGGATGCCCGCGCCGTAGTTGGTCCCCCACTGCCCCTGATCGTTCTCGTGCGGCCAGAGCCAGTCGGACTCGTCCTCGGCCTGGGGGGTGGACTTCAGGTGCATCGCGTAGCCGCCGGACACATCGCATGAATCGATGGTGAGTCCGTTGGCGTTCCTCGCCCGGATGCCGACGCGGAAGCCGTGGACGGCCGCGCCGCGCACCGCGACTCCCCCGTGCCCGTCGATCGCGATGCCGACGCCCTTCATCAGGTCCGGCGGCGTGCCCGGCGGGCAGCCCCACAGGACGGACCCGGGCGCAAACTCGACGGTGATGCCATCGGCGGCGACGTGCAGCACACCGTCGTTGTTGGCGTCGTCGATCACCGTGCCCGCGGGGATGACGACCCGGCATGAGCGGTCGATGGGTGTGTCGTCCCTCGTGACGATGATGGTGGGCAGGTCGGGATGGAAAAGGAGCGCGAGGGCAAGAACCGCGGGGATCATGGTTGCAGTCTATGGGGCACCCCGACGGAGCCCGCGGCGGAAGCCGGGGGTTGACGGCGCAATGCTCCGACAGAGCCCCCGGCGGAAGCCGGGGATTGACCCGCTGCTCCCGCAGCGGGCTCTGAAAGAGCTCGTACACTCCGCCCATGATCGACCTGAAGCAACTCCGCGAGAACCCGCAGCGATTCATCGACGGCAGCCTCAAGAAGGGGATTGAGGCGGACATCCCGCGGCTGCTGGACCTGGACGCGCGGCGGCGGGAACTCACGACGGAGCGCGAGAGACTGCGGGCCGAGCAGGCGAAGGTCGAGAAGGAGATCGGGCCGCAGATCGGCAGGCTCGCCGGGGCGATGAAGAAGGCCCCGCCCGGCGAGCAGGCCGCCATGCAGACGCAACTCGACGAACTGAAGACGGGGCCGGCGGCGCTGAAGGCCCGTGGCGCAGCGCTGGAGGCCGAGATCGCCCGGATCGAGCCGGGGCTGCGCGAACTCCTCCTCACCGTCCCGCTGCCGCCGGACGATGACGTACCCGTCGGCGCCGGGAGCGAGGGGAATGTCGAGATCCGCCGCTGGAACCCGCCCGGGTTCGACGCCGCTCGGGGATTCGAGGCGAGCCGCGGCTTCACGCCCAAGTCGCACCTGGACCTCGTGCGCGACCTGGGGCTGGCCGACTTTGAGCGCGGCGTCAAGATGGCTGGGTCGCGCAGTTACATCCTTACGGGCGACGGCTTCCGCCTGCACCAGGCGGTGCTGCGGTACGCCTTCGACTTCATGGTTGAGAAGCACGGCTTCCGCGCGATGTCGGTCCCTGTGCTCGTCCGCGAGGAGGCGATGGTCGGCACCGGCTTCTTCCCCGCCGGGCGCGAGCAGGCGTACGAAGTCTTGGGTGGCCCGGCGCTCCGCGCCGGTTCTTCGGAGGTTGCGGAATCCGGGAAGAGGTCAGGGGATGTTCCAAGCCCGGAATCCGCGGCGCAGTCGCGGGCCAACCCGAACGACCTGTTCCTCACCGGCACGGGCGAGGTCGGGCTCATGGGCATCCACCAGGGCGAGATCCTGGACGAGGCAACGCTGCCGCGGAAGTACGTCACCGTCTCCACATGCTTCCGGCGCGAGGCGGGGGCCGCGGGCAAGGACACCGCGGGCCTCTACCGCATCCACCAGTTCGACAAGGTCGAGCAGGTGGTGATCTGCCGCGCGGACGAGGCCGAGAGCCGGGCGTGGCACAAGCGGATGATCGGGTACGTCGAAGAACTGCTGCAATCGCTCTCGCTGCCCTACCGGCTGCTCCAGTGCTGCACCGGCGACCTGGGCCCGAAGAACGCGGATATGGTGGACATCGAGTGCTGGATGCCGGGACGTGATCCGGGTAGATCGGCTCTCCGAGCCGACGGAGCGGCGCCGGATGTCGGCAGGGAGAGCCGACCTACGCAGGGCGGCTACGGCGAGACGCACTCGGCGTCGCGCCTCTACGACTACCAGTGCCGGCGCCTCAACATGCGCTACCGGGCGGGCGGCGAGCAGGGCAAGGGCGAGACCGTCTTCTGCCACTCGCTCAACAACACCGTGGCCGCGAGCCCGCGCATCCTGATCCCTCTGCTGGAGATCCACCAGCAGCGCGACGGCACGGTGAGCATCCCCGCGCCCCTGCGCCCCTACATGGGGGGCAGGAGCGTGATCGCGTAGCCGCGCGGGCCGGTGAATCCCGGGCGGCGACCCGGGCCGGACCGCTCCGGTCCGTGAACCTCTCGCACGCTCCTCCAGTACGATTGCCACCATGATCCTCCGCGCCCTCCTCGCGCTGATCCCCGCCCTCGCCGCGCCCGCCGCGCTGGCCCAGCCCGAGTCGCCCGCCACCGTCACGGTCAAGCCTCTGCGCACGACAGTGACACCCGGCGACCGCCTGCCCATCGCCGTCGTCTTCGACACCGCCCCCGGCTGGCACATCAACACGAACGACCCCGTGGCCCCGCCGGAACTCGGCGGCTTCGTCCCCTTTCCGACCACGATCAGCGTCACCACGCCCCCCGGGGCTCGCGCCCTGCCGACACAGTGGCCGACCGTGCAGCAGGTGGAGGTCCGCTTCTCCGGCTCGCCCGTGCAGTTCGGCGTGTTCGACGGCCGCGCCGTCGCGTTCATCCCGCTCACCATCGCGCAGGACGCCGCCCCCGGCACGGAACTGAGTGTCGAAGTCAAGGCCGAGTGGCAGACCTGCGACGACTCGATCTGCCTCATGCCCGACAGCCTGACTCGGGCCGTCAAACTCAGTGTCATCAGTCTCGACCAGGCCGCCGCGCTCCCCCCGCCGCTCGCGGACGCGGACTTTGCCTCCTTCGACCCCGCGTCCTACAGCCGCGACCCTTCCGCCGCGACGGCCCCGCGCGCCGCCCCCCCGCCGGCATCAGCGGGCGTCCGGTTCCAGGCCTTCGGCTGGTCCTTCACCATCGACCCCACCGGCGGCGTCGGCCTGGCCCTGCTGCTGCTCACCGCCGCCCTCGGCGGGTTCCTGCTCAACCTCACGCCATGCGTCATGCCCGTCATCCCGCTGAAGATCATGGGCCTCAGCCACGCCGCCGGGAATCCGGCCCGCTGCCTCTACCTGGGGGTCATGCTCTCCGTCGGGGTCGTCGCGTTCTGGATGGCGATCGGCCTGGCGATCGCCTTCATCAGCGGCTTCACGGCGATCAGCACGCTCTTTCGCACGCCGTGGTTCTCGCTGGGCGTCGGCGTGTTCATTGCCGCGATGGCCGTCGGCATGCTCGGGCTGTTCAGCGCCCGGCTCCCGCAGGCCGTCTACCTCATCAGCCCCAATCACGAGACGGCCCGCGGCTCCTTCCTTTTCGGCATCATGACGGCGGTGCTCTCGACCCCCTGCACCGCGCCGTTCATGGGCGCCGCGGCAGCGTGGGCCGCCACACAGAACCCGGCGATCACCCTCGCCACCTTCGCCGCGATCGGCGCCGGCATGGCCCTGCCCTACCTCGTGCTGTCGGCGCGTCCGCAGTGGGTCGCCCGTTTCCCCCGCACCGGCCCCGCGAGCGAACTCGTCAAGCAGGTCATGGGCCTGCTCATGCTGGCCGTCGCCGCGTTCTTCCTCGGTGTCGGGAGCGTCGCCCTCGTGCCGGGCCTGCCCGCCTGGGCCAAGGGCGCCCACTGGTGGGCCATCGCCGGCCTCGTCTGTGCCGCGGCCCTGTGGCTCATCATCCGCACGTTCCAGATCACCCGGAGCCTCGCCGCCCGCGGCACATGGACCGTCGTGGGCGGCGCCCTTGCCGCCGCGTTTGTCTATATCGCCGTCCTCCTCGGCATCCCCGATACGTCCATCCCGTGGCGGGTGTACGGCGGCCCGCCGGTCGCGGCCGGTGAACCGCGGCCGATCAGCCCGGCGGACCTCGCGGCGCTGCGTGACCAGCCCGTCGCCCTCGTCATCGATTTCACCGCCGACTGGTGCCTGAACTGCAAGACGCTCGAGCAGGCCGTGCTCCGCAGCAAGGCCGTCGTTGCCGCCCTCAACCAGAGCGATGTCGTTCCCGTCAAGGTGGACCTCACCGCCAGCGATGCCGCGGGGTGGTCACTCCTCAAGGAGTACGGCGCCGTCGGTATCCCGCTGCTCGTGATCGAAGGCCCCGGCCTCCGAGAACCCTTCCGCAGCAACGCCTACACGCCCGGTCAGGTCCTGGACGCCGTCCGCGGCGCACGCGGGCAGACCGCCGCCCGGCGATAGTCGGCCGGATCACTCGCCCGCGCGCAGCACCACCAGCCGCTCCAGCAGCGCCACAACCGCCCGGACATCGGCCACACGCGGGAAGCCCTCGCCGAGGCCCGTGCCCACGCACACGCCCAGGTCGCGCGGGCCCAGCGTGCGCAGCGCATCGAGGTCCGTCAGGTCGTCGCCGATGAACACCGCGGCCGTTGCGCCGACGTGAGCCCGCAGGCGGCTCAGCGCGGCCCCCTTATCCGCGCTGCTCACGCAGACCTCGACCACCCGGCTGCCGTGCCGGACCGTGACGCCGGCGCGGGCACCCGGGCCCCGGAGCACCGCGTCAACCGCTGCCGCCGCGTCCGCATCGCCCGCGCGTCGGCAGTGCAGCGCCACCGCCAGGGGCTTCCGTTCAACTTCCAGCCCCGGCGCGCGCGCCGCGATCGCATCCATCTCCGCCGCCAGGGCCTCCAGCAGCCCTGCCGGCGGTGATTCCCGAGTCGCCAGGTCGTCCTCGGCCCCGTGGCTTCCCACGAGGTGGACGCCGGGCGGGCCGCCGGTCAGCCGGCTCAGCAGGGCGCGTCCGCGCCCGGAGATGATGGCCGCGTGGGTACGTTCGAGCCGGGCGAGCGCGACCAGTGCCTCTACCGCCCCGGGGTAGGCTTCGGCCCGCTCCGGGTCCGGCACCAGGGGCGCCAGCGTGCCGTCAAAGTCCGACGCGACAAGCAGGACCGTGGTCCGGGCGATCTCCGCCAGGCGCGATGGCAGCCCCCCGCTCATTCTTCAAGCGTATGAAGGAACGTCCGGGCCCAGTAGAAGACATCGTGCCGCCGCACCTGGGTGCGGAGCACCGCCATCCGCATCTTCGCCTCCCGCCCGTCCATGGAGAGGGCCTGGAGCAGCACGCCGCAGAACGCGTCGACGTCCCGCGGGTTCACCTGCACCGCCCGCCGCAGTTCCCGCGCCGCCCCGGCGAACTCGCTCAGCACCAGAACACCCGTGTGGTTCACGCGGCACGCCACATACTCCTTGGCGACCAGGTTCATCCCGTCGCGGAGCGGAGTGACCACCATCACGTCCGCCGCGACGTAGTACGCCGCCAGTTCCTCCTTGGGCAGCGAGCGCCGGAAGTAGTGCACCGGGGTCAGCCCGGGCTCGCTGAAACTGCCGTTGATCCGCCCCACCGTCTGCTCCACCTCGCGGCGCACCTCGTCGTAGCCGACGGCTTCCTCGCGGCTGGGCACGGCGACCTGGACGTGCACGACCCGCTGCGCGCTGACCCGGCCCTTGCGCAGCAGTTCCTCGAATGCCCGAAGCCGGGTCGGGATGCCCTTGGTGTAGTCCAGCCGGTCGACCGAGAGCAGCACCCTTCTTCCCCCCAGTTGCCGCCGGATCTCCGCGGCGCGCCGCTGCACGGAGTCCGAGCGCGCCAGGGCCTCAAACTGGTCGGCGTCCACGGAGATCGGCGCGGCGATGCACCGGACCCGCCGCCCCTCGGCCTCCAGTTCGCGGTCCGTCCCCTCGGCGGCCGTGTAGCGGCGGGCCACGCGGGAGAAGTTGGCGGCGCTCGCCTCGGTCTGGAATGCGCAGACGTCCGCGCCCAGCAACCCCCGCAGCAGCGCCGCACGCCACGGGAGCCACGCGAACAACTCCTCGGCCGGGAACGGGATGTGAAGGAAGAACCCGATCCGCAGGTCCGGCCGGGTCAGCCGGACGATCTGCGGCACCAGTTGCAGGTGGTAGTCGTGCACCCAGACCGTCGCCCGCCGACCGGCGCGGCGCACGATGGCCCGCGCGAACCTGGCGTTCACGTCGCGGTACGGCCGCCACCAGTCACGGTGGAACTGCGGAGGGTGGATCGCGTCGTGGTACAGCGGCCAGAGCGTGCTGTTGCAGAAGCCGTGGTAGTAGTGATCCACGTCGGTGCGGTTCAGCCGGACCGGCGAGAGGCTGAGCGTGTCAAACGCGGGGATGCGCGCCGCCCCCGTGCCGCCGTCCCAGCCCACCCACAGGGCGCCGCGCTCCTCGATCACCGGCTGCATCGCGCTCACCAGGCCGCCGGGGCTCCGTTCCCACCCCACGGACCGCGCCCCGGGGCTGCGGCGCACCGGCAGCCGGTTCGCCGCGATGACAAGCCGAGCCCGACCCTTCGCTACGCGGCCGCCGTGTGCTCGGGTGTGTGCCAGGCGGGAGCCCTCCGTCGCGACAGATCACGCGGACTGTAACAGGCCGCGGCCCCGGTCGCCCTCCCCAGAACAGGTGGACATGCCCATGCAGGAGGCTATGCTGCGATCCGCCGCCCGGGCAGGCCGCTGGAGGGGAGATGAGCGATGACCGCATGCCGCCGCAGGTTCAGGCGTTCATCTTCGAGTACATCCACTCCGTGGCCCAACTGGAGATACTCCTCCACATCATGGCGCTGGACCCCGCGGCCGTGTCACCCGCCGCCGCCGCCACGAAACTGCGGTTGAGCGAGCCCTGGGCGGCGGACCAGATGGCGGACATGGCGCGATGCGCCCTCCTGAAACGGGAGGCCGCCGGGTACCGGTTCGCGCCCGCGTCAGAAGCCGCGAGAGCGGCGGCCCACGCACTGGCGCACGCCTACACGGACCGGCGCGTCGCGGTGATCGGCCTGATCTACAACAAGCCCTCGCCCCAGTTGAGGGCGTTCTCCGACGCCTTCCGCCTGGGCTCACGCCCGCAGGAGCCGCCCAATGGCTGAGACGGTCTACCTCCTCTGCGCCCTGACGAGCCTGGCGTGCGCCGCGCTGCTCATCCGCGGCTACCTTCGCTCCGGCGCCGCCCTGCTCCTGTGGGGTGGACTGTGCTTCGTCGGCCTGGCCGTCGACAGCCTGCTCGTCTGCGCCGACCTGATGTTTCTCCCCACGGTGGACCTGCGCCTGTGGCGGTCCGCGGCCGCCTTTGTGGGCCTTCTCCTGCTGCTGTATGGGCTTGTCTGGGAGATGGGGGGCGGCCGGAGGGCCGGGCCATGAGCGTGGAAACCTTGCTCGTGTTCCTGAACGGGGCGCTCGCCGCCGCCGCGGGCATCGGCGGGCTGTTCTTTCTTCGCTTCTGGCGTGACACCCACGACCGGCTTTTCCTGGCGCTCGCGCTGGCGTTCTGGACGCTGGCCCTGAACTGGATCGTGCTGGCGTTCGCAACGGGTGGGGACATCAGCCTGGTTGTGCCGCACGCGATCCGCCTCGTGGCGTTCCTGATCATCCTCGCCGGGATCGCTGACAAGAACCGAAGGCCGACGAAATAGCGGCTACCGGTCTCCGGACGGGCGGTCGGGCTGTCGCCGGCGGACCTTAATCCCGGGCACCAAACCGCGGCAGCGGATGTGGACCTGGATTGACCGGCCCCACCCCCCCGCCTACCTTCCTCTGCTTCCCTGGGCCGCAAAGGGTCCGGGGAGGTCGCGCGGGCGTAGCTCAGTGGTAGAGCGTCACGTTGCCAACGTGAAAGTCGAGGGTTCAAGTCCCTTCGCCCGCTTTCTCCGCCGGGGTCGGGTCCACTACCATCCGGCGTGAGCCGACTCCCCGAAACCGCACGCGCCGCCGATCCCGACGGGGCCCCAGCCCCGCCGGCGCCCCTTCTCTCCGTCACCGACCTCCACACCCACTTCCCCATCCGGGCCGGGATCCTCCAGAGGACGGTGGGCTACGTCCGCGCCGTGGACGGCGTCTCCTTCGACATCGCCCGCGGCGAGACCCTGGGCCTGGTCGGCGAGTCCGGCTGCGGTAAGACCACCGTCGGCCGCACCGTCCTCAAACTCATCCCGCCCACCTCCGGCGTCGTCATCTTCGACGACGAGCTCGTCTTCCAGGCCCGCGGGCACGCCCTGAAGGGCCTCCGCCGCCGGATGCAGATCATCTTCCAGGACCCCGCCGGCTCGCTCAACCCGCGCATGCGCATCGCCTCCATCCTGGGGGAACCGCTGCTGGTCCACGGCCTCGTCGAGTCCCGCGACGAACTGCGCGCGAAGGTCGAGTCGCTGCTCGTCCGCTGCGGCATGCCCAAGGCCGCGGCCGACCGCTACCCGCACGAGTTCAGCGGCGGGCAGCGCCAGCGCATCGGCATCGCCCGGGCCCTCGCGCTCGAGCCCGAGTTCATCGTCTGCGACGAGCCGACCAGCGCCCTGGACGTCTCCATCCAGGCCCAGATCATCAACCTGCTCCACGACCTGCAGACCGAGTTCGGCCTTTCGTACCTATTCATCAGCCACGACATGGCCGTGATCCAGCACGTCTGCAAGCGCATCGCCGTCATGTACCGCGGCAAGATCGTGGAGGAGGGGCCCCGCGAGCAGGTCCTGGGCGACCCGAAGCACGACTACACGAAGTCGCTCCTCTCGGCCGTCCCCGAGCCCGACCCCCGCCGCAAGAAGCACCGCGTCGTCTTCGCCGGCGGGGCGATGTAGGCGGGCGTTCTACCGTGTCTTGTGGCACAGGCGTTACGCCTTCCTTACCTACCATGTCTTGTGGCACAGGCGTCCCGCCTGTGTCTACTCCGCTTCCTCGCGCAAGTGCCCGCCGCGGCTCGGGTTAGGCAGGAGTCCAAGGATTTCGACGGCATCGGCCAAAGCCCGTGGTATACTGGAGGAGCGTTCGGTGTGACCCCGGTTCTCAGGGAGGTCTCCAGATCAGTGCTGAAAGCATTAATGTCGTCCAGTTGTCGGGGACGCCATGATCTGGCGCTGCGGCGTCCTCTGTTTCGTCGCAATGCCGTTGTCAACGGCATCCGGCCAGGAGGAAGCCTACTTTCATATTGAGTTCGAGCACAGCGTCCTCGCCCCGGGAGAATCCCAAACTATTACCGTGTCCGCTTCCTTCGCCCCACCGGTGAACGGGACCGCAATCTGGGATACGCACGGCGGGATTGGACAAGTTGGTCACGTCCTCTGTCTCAATGATTCCTATTTTAATCTTGTCAATGTGTTGAACGCCTCGACCGGCGTGTATTCCAACCCTGCAACTAATATGTCCATATACAGTTTCCCCGGGATTCCATCCGGTGGGGGCGTGCGCATGATCTCAGTCGGTCAGTTCGAGGATATTGAGTACGCCAATCCCGTCTGGCTTTGGCGTGCCACCTGGACTCCGGTCAATTACACCCCACGGGAAGTCGTCTTGCGGACGGAGGCGATCCAGCCTATCGACATTTTTCTTACTCTCGGGCTCGCATTCCCCGTGCGCGATGCCTGGACGACATTCGACGATCAGGCGGGCTTCCAGATTGTGCCCGAACCGCCGGTAGCCGCGTTGGCGCTCATCCTCTTTGGCGGCGCCATGCGCCGTCGCCGCCTGTGAAGTGTTCTCTCATGCCGGCGTGTCGCTGATCGACCCGCAGCCCGGGCAGATGATCCCGTGCTCACCCCCGCGCCTGCGACGCCGGATTCGCCGGGGCCCCGCGTCACCCCTGCCCGGCCACCTGGTCGACCTCTTCGAGGGTCGTGACCCCCTCGGCCACCAGGCGCCAGCCGGACTGCGCCAGCGTCGTGAAGTGTCCCTGGTCGATGATCTTCTTCATCGCCTGGATGGACGGGTCGCGGAGGATGATGTCGCGCAGTTCGTCGTTGAAATCCAGCAACTCGAAGATGGCGCGGCGGCCGCGGAAGCCGGTGCGCAGGCACCGCGCGCACCCGGTGGCCGTGTACACCTGGGTCTTCCCGCCCAGGAACCGCCCGAGCCGCGTCGCCTGTCCCGGCGCGACGGCCACCGGGCGCTTGCACCCCTCGCACAGCGTCCGCACCAGCCGCTGGGCCAGCACGATCTCCAGCGAACTGGCCACCAGGTACGGCTCCACCTTCAGGTCCAGCAGCCGGAACACGGACGCGATCGTGTCCTTGGCGTGCACCGTGGAGAACACCAGGTGCCCGGTCATCGCCGCCTGCATCGCCGTGCGGGCCGTGTCCTCGTCGCGGACCTCGCCGACCAGGATCACGTCCGGGTCCTGCCGGAGCACCGACCGCAGCAACTGGTTGAAGTTGTTGCCCCTGGCCTCGTCGATCGGGATCTGCGTCACGTTGTCCAGTTGGTACTCCACCGGGTCCTCGATGGTCACCACGTTCTTGGCGTGGCGGTCGATGTGCCGCAGCGCGTTGTACAGCGTCGTCGTCTTGCCGGAGCCCGTGGGCCCGCACACCAGCAGCAGCCCGTGGTCCTGCTCGCACGTCCGCCGCACCCGCTGGTACATCCACGGGATCAGCCCCAGTTCGTCGAGCGCCCGGGGGATCTCCCGCTGGTCCAGCACCCGCATCACCAGTTTCTGCCCGTGCACGCTGGGCGTGAAACTCACCCGGAACTCCACCCGGCGGTCCGGGTACCGGGCCGAGAAGTGCCCCTCCTGCACCGCGTCGCGCGCCGCCTGCCCCATCTGGCACGCGGTCTTGATCAGCCCGGAGACCAGGTTCCCCACCCGGGCCGGCAACTCCACCACGGTCACCATCTGCCCGTCCACGCGGAGCCGCACCTGCGTCAGTTCCCCCTTGGGCTCCATGTGGATATCCGTCGCCCGGGACTTGGACGACAGTTCCAGCAGCAACCGCACCGCCAGCGGCCCCTCCGCGTCGCCCCCGAGCGCCTCCGACGGCTTGCCCGCCGCGTCGATGATCGTGATCGTTGTCTCCCGCTCGTCCCTGGGCGGCAGCGACTCGATCACCCGGTTCAGTTCACCGACCCAGTCCGGTTCTCCTGCCCGCGGCGTGAATGGCGACCCGGGCTGCGCCTTCTTCCGGGTCCTGGCCGCGGCCTTCGGCGCGGCCTCGCTGGTGATCTCCACCGTGAACTCGTGGTCGCCGACGCGGACGGTGTCCCCGTTGCGCAGGGGCGAATCCTCCACCTTCGCCTCGTTGACCCGGGTGCCGTTGCGGGAGCCCAGGTCGCGGAGCCGGAAGCCACCGCCATCCTCCGGCTCGATCACGCAGTGGAACCGGCTGGCCTTGTCGTCGTGGATCGGGATCGTGTTGTCAGGATGGCGCCCGATGGAGATCGGGTCCAGTTCAACCTTCACATGCTGGCCCTGCCAGTTGGCGGGCCGGAGTGTCATCCGCGCCATGCACCAATGGTAACGCTGGCCGCTGCGGGAGGTTGCATCCTGGGTACCCCGCCGCTCCGCGGCGGGATCGGTCACGCCGAAGGCGGCCCACTTTCCCCTCGTGACCCGAGCCATGCCCCGGCGAGGGCGAAGAGCACCATGCACGCTCCCCAAACCCCGACGGCCGTCGGAAAATGGCGCTGTCTCGCACGATCTTCGGGAACTCTTCATGTAGTCCCGAACCGAGAGAATCACCCGCACCAACCCGGGCTGGAACCAGTAACGAATCGGGTATCCGAGCAGTGCACCAAGAATGACGCCGACTGCGAAACTCCGGCGCTTCGCAGAGTGGCGGGGCACCCACTACCGCAGTTCCACCGACCAGTACGCCTCGTCCAGGAACGTCTTCCACGACTGGTACTTCTCGCTGCCCAGGCGCAGCGTGATGAGCGGGTTGCGCTTGGGACGCTTGACCGCGCGGACAAGCCTCATGCCCGCCTGCTCGGGCGTCCGCCCGCCCTTGCGTGCGTTGCACCACAGGCACGCGCACACCAGGTTCTCCCACGTGTCGCCGCCGCCCTGGGCCCGCGGCAGCACATGGTCGATCGACAGGTCCGCGGTCGAGAAGTGCTTGCCGCAGTACTGGCACTGGTTGCGGTCCCGCGCGAACAGGTTGCGCCGGTTCAACTTCACGTCCTGCCGCAGCAGGCGGTCGTACCCCATCAGCCGGATGATCCGCGGCACCGCGATCTCGTAGCGCACGGTGCGCACCCAGTCGTGGCGCTCGCGCTCCAGTTCGCGCTGCACCTCGGCGATCTCGCGCCACGACTCGAAGTCGTAGTTCAGGTACTTCCCGTCCTCGACGTGGATGACCTCCGCCAGGTCCTTGAGCAGCAGCGTGAACGCACGCCGCGCCGACACCACGCGCACCGCCATGAACAGTTTGTTGAGGACCAGCACCTTCGCATCCAGCCCGGACCCGAAGCGGTGGATCACCGCCCCGCCCCCCGCGGCGGCCACCACCGAGCCGTCCAGCGACTCGCCGTCGTCAATCGCGAAGCCGTCCCGCCCCCCGCCGCTCTGCCGAGTTGCCCGGTCCCTGTGCATCGAACACCCCGCAGCCCGCGTCGGCAGGGTCACCCTGCGGCCGGGCCGGGCTGCGCGGCCCAGGCGGGAGAAGGGTAGTGTGCCGTTCGGACAGGTTCCACAGGCCCTTCCGGCTCCACTGTGGTGCAACTCTGCCGCGGCTCCAGAGCGCCGCCGACGAAGAGACCATTGGCTTTCATCCGCACGATCAGGTCCGGGCCCCTCACGCCGCCGGCGCGGCTGCTTCCGGCTCGGAACTTGCGGGGCTCAATGCCGGAAATGCCGCACGCCCGTGACTAGGCAGGTGACCCCGGCGCGGTTGCACAGGTCGAAGGTCTCCGCATCGCGTTTGGACCCGCCGGGGTGCACGATCACCTTCACCCCCGCGTCGATCAGCGCCCCCGGACCGTCGGGGAACGGGAAGAACGCATCGCCCGCCGCAACCGCGCCGCGGCAGAGTTCACCGGCCTTCGCCACGGCGATGCGGCAGGACGCGACCCGATCCATCTGCCCTGCGCCCGCGCCGTACAGCCGTGTCGCGCCGGGCCGCTGCGGGTCGGGCCCGCCGATGGCGATCGCGTTGCTCGACAGGAAGCGTGCGATGGTCTCCACGAACGCCGCATCCGCCATGTGCCGCGCCGTGGGCACAGGGCCTGCGCTGTGCTTCCACCCGCTCGGGTCGGCCCCGCCCGTGTCGCGGTCCTGCACCAGCATCCCGCCGGGGATCGAACGGTACTCCATCTTCCGGCGTACCGACGCGGGCCGCTCTCCCACCGCCAGCAGACGCACGTTCACCCAGCGGGATTTCAGGCGTTCCAGGGCCGCGGGCTCGAACGCCGGGGCGACCACGACCTCCAGGAACAGGTCGCCGGCGCAGAGCCGCTCGGCCGCCCCTGCATCAAGCGCGCGGTTCACCGCCAGAATCCCGCCGTACGCCGCCAGCGGGTCGCCCACCAGCGCGCCATCCACCGCACCCGTCACGTCCGCCGCCAGGGCCGCCCCGCACGGGTTCAGGTGCTTGATGACCGCCGCGCCCACGCGCGACGGGTCCAGCCGCGACAGCGCCTTCGCAATCTCCAGCGCGGCCGCGGCATCGGCGACGTTGTTGTAACTCAGGGCCTTCCCGTGCAACTTCTCCGCCGCCACAATCGTCGGCCCGCTGGAGGCCGGATCGCGGTAGAGTGCCGCCTCCTGGTGCGGGTTCTCACCGTACCGCAGCGCATCCATCTTTACATAGCCGAGTTTGAGCACCGGCGGGAACGCCGAATCCCCCGATGATTTCCCCAGGTACGCCGCGATCGCCGCGTCGTACTCGCTGGTTCGCGCGAACGCCGCGGCCGCGAGTTGCGCCCGCAGGCGGCGGGCCGTCGCCCCCTTCCCGTCAACCTTGTTCTCGTGCAGTTCGGCCGCGACCCGGTCGTACTGACCGGGCGAGGTCACGACCGTCACCCACTCGTGGTTCTTGGCCCCGGAGCGGATCATGCTGGGCCCGCCGATGTCGATCTGCTCGACGGCCTCGTTCCGGTCGGCCCCGGCCGCCACCGTGCGCTCGAACGGGTACAGGTTGATGCACACCAGGTCGATGGGTTCAATCCCGTGGGTCTTCATGGCCGCCGCGTGCTCGGCGTCGTCGCGCAGGCCCAGCAGGCCCCCGTGAACCTTCGGGTGCAGCGTCTTGACCCGCCCTCCCATCATCTCCGGAAAGCCCGTGACCTTGTCGATGGGAGTCACGGGCAGCCCGGCGCCCGCCAGGGTTTTCGCCGTGCCCCCCGTCGAGATCAGCTCCGCGCCCGCGGCGGCCAGCGCCCGCGCCAGCGGCACAAGGTCGGTCTTGTCGCTGACGCTCAGGAGCGCTCTTCGAATGGGAACCAGGTCGGGCATCGCCCCAGTTTACCCGAGACTGCTTCCTGTATCCCGCGCCGGCGAGCCCGGCCACGGGCTCACGACACCTACTTCCCGACCGGTGCAAACTTCACCACAAGGCCGGACGTGCTCACCGCGTACAGGTTGCCGTCGTCGAACTTGTCCGTCGTGAACTTCGCCACGCCGGGCAGGGTCGCCCGCTCGATCACGTCCCCGTTGGCCGCGTCGATCAGGTACATGGTCCGCCCGTCCCAGCACTCCAGGCGCCCGCCGTTGGTCGCGATGACCTGGCCCCTGGCGGCTTTGCTGGTCCAGATCACGGTC
Organism: Phycisphaerales bacterium; assembly: GCA_020849105.1. Lineage (GTDB taxonomy): Bacteria > Planctomycetota > Phycisphaerae > Phycisphaerales > UBA1924 > JADLGW01. The sequence continues at coordinate 23,650 of JADLGW010000028.1, forward strand.
CCGCGCTGCGCATCGAACGCCGTCAGCCCCTTGCCCGCCAGTTCGCAGTACAGGACCGCCCCGTGCAGCGTCGGCTGCACCCGCAGCGGCGAATCCGTCCGCACCCGCCAGAGTTGCGTCCCGCCGCTGGCGTTGAACGCCCACAGCGACTGGTCGAGGCCCGCGATGTACATCACGCGGTCGCTGGCCACGGGGTCCGTCACCGTCCCGTCATAGATCTGGTTGGACCCCGTCGGCGTGCCGGACTCGGCATCGATGAACATCACGCGGCCGGTCTGCGTCACGACGCCCACCGAGGTGCCCACCAGCACCGGCGCCGCCACGATCGCCCCGGTGATGTGGTTGCCCCAGGCCTTGACCCCCTCGACCGCCGACAGAACCATGTGAGCGAACACCTCGCCCACACCCGTCCCGTAGATCAGCAGCGAGCCGTAGATCACCGGCGGCGTCGACACGATCTTCTGGTATTTCTGCCGGCTCACCACGTTGCCGGAGTCCACGTCCAGCAGAAACAGGTCGCCCTCGCCCGAGGCGTACACCCGGCTGCCTATCCGGTCCAGCCCGACAAACCGCGTCAACCGGTCGCCGAGCTGGTTCGTCCACCGCACCGCCCCGTTGCCGGCCGCCAGCAGCGACACCGTGCTGCCCTCCTCAAGCGTCGCGACCACGTCCGAATCCGCATGGATGAAGTTGATGCGGCCCTTCCCGGTCGCCACCGGGAATCCGACCCAGTCCAGCCGGTATCCGACCCGCCGGTAGTCGGCGTGGTTGATCGGGAACTTCGCCCGCCGCTCCTCCGGCGAACGGGAGGCGTACCCCGTGCCGCAACCGGTGGGCACCAGCCCCGCCAGCACCCCCGCGGCCAGCGCCGCCGACAGCACCGCCCCACGGACGATCCGGCACACTCGCGACGACAGGCGGGGATTGAGCATCCGGCGTGGACTCCACCCCCTGCTCCGGGCTCTCCGAGCCGGCGCAGGGGTTGATTGCAGTCGGCTTTCCATAGCCAACGGGATGGGTTCGCGGCCGCCCGCGCCCGGTTCCCGCGCTCGGCAACCCGGCGCGGGATGGGCAGTATCGAGGGCACCGCACCCCCGGTCAAGCCCGGCGCTTGTGCGGGGAGGTCGAACCTGCGACAGTGGGGGGATGTTCACGGGGATTGTTCAGGCCAGGGGGAGGGTGGCGGCGGCGATGGCCTCGCCGTCGGGCCTGCGCCTGGCGGTGGACCCCGGCGGGTGGACGCACAAGCACTCGCCCGGGGACTCGATCTGCGTGAGCGGGGTCTGCCTGACGCTCGCGGAGCCGCCGGTGTCCGGCGACCTGATCTTCAACGCCGTTCCCGAGACGCTGTCGAAAACGACGCTCGCGGACCTGCGGCCGGGGTCGATGGTGAACCTGGAGCCGGCGCTGCGGGTCGGCGATCCGCTCGGCGGGCATTTCGTCCAGGGGCATGTGGACGGGGTGGCGGTGGTCGAGGACCTGTGCACCCGCGGCGATCACCGGGTGACGATCCGCCCGCCGCCGGACCTGATGCCGTATGTGACGCCACGCGGGTCGGTGACGCTCGACGGCGTGTCGCTGACGATCGCGCGGGTAGACCCGGCGGGTGGCGTGTTCGACGTGGCACTGATCCCCACGACGCTCAACCTGACGACCCTCGGGTCGCTGGCGCCCGGCTCGCGCGTGAATCTCGAAGCCGACGTGCTCGCCCGGACGATGGTCCACTGGCTGCGGCATTACGGTGGCACCGGTCTCCAGACCGGTGGTTAGGTGGCACCGGTCTCCAGACCGGTGGTTCGATTTGAGACTTTGCGGCTTTGGAGCCCTTGAGATTTCATGTTGATCCTCGGCATCGATCCCGGCCTGCGCGTCACGGGCTACGCCTGCCTGGACACGGGCGCCGACGAGCCGCGGCTTGTCGAGGCGGGCGTGATCCGGCTGGGGCGCGACGGCGCCCGCAACGCGGCCACCATTGCCGAGCGCCTGGTCGAACTCGACGCGGACCTGTCGGCGATCTTCGCCCGCCTGCGGCCGGCGGCGGTCGCGGTCGAGGCCGTGTTCGCCCACCCGAAGCACCCGGCCACGGCGATCACGATGGGGCACGCCCGCGGCGTCATCCTGCTGTGCGTGCGCCGGGCGGGGCCGGCGCTGATCGAACTGCGCCCCGGGGCGGTCAAGAAGTTCCTGACCGGCAACGGGCAGGCGGGCAAGGCCCAGATGCAGGACGCCGTGCAGGCCCGCCTGCGCCTGGTCTCCCGCCCGGAACCCGCGGACGTCGCGGACGCGATCGCCATCGCCCTCTGCGCGGCGTGCCGGGGCCACCTGGCCGGGGCGGGACCTTTCCAGGTCCCGCTCGGGGCCTGAAAGGCCCCGCCCCAGATCAGCGCATCAGACCAATAGACTTCTTGGATGCCCGAAACACCCGCCGCCCAGGTGCTGATCGTCGAGGATGAGCCCGAACACGCCGACGTGATGGCCGACGCCCTGCGCAAGCCGGGCCACATCTCCACCGTCGTGAACTCCGTCGGGAAGGCCGTGGATGAACTGACCCACGGCGCCTTCGACGTGATCGTGACGGACCTGCGCATGCCGACCTCCGGCGGCGCGGACGGCGTCGCCCCCGACGGCTCCGACGCCGGGCTCGCCGTCCTCCGGGCAGCCCGCAGGCTCCACCCGCAGGCCGAGACCATCATGGTCACCGCCCACGGCGACGTCGCGACCGCCCGGGCGGCGTTCAAGGAGGGGGCGTACGACTTCATCGAGAAGCCGCTGGACCTGGAGGTCTTCCGCAGCCTCGTGAACCGGGCGGCCGAGACCGTGCTCCTGCGCCATGACGCGGGCGGGATGGACGGGCTGGTGCAGCACGAGGGCTTCGAGGGGATCGTCGCCGGGTCGGAGCCCATGCGGCGCATCCTGCGGACCGTGAAGACCGTCGCGGGCAGCACGCTCCCCGTGCTCATCACCGGTGAGAGCGGCACGGGCAAGGAACTGATCGCCCGGGCGATCCACACGAACAGCCCGCGGGCCAAGGGCCGGTTCGTCGCCCTCAACTGCGCCGCCGAGACGGAGAACCTGCTGGAGGACCAACTCTTCGGGCATGTGCGCGGGGCCTTCACCGGGGCGGACAAGGACCGCGAGGGGGTCTTCGAGTACGCCACGGGTGGTCCGGGCGGTGTCGGCGGCACGCTGTTCCTCGACGAGATCGGGGACATGCCGCTGAAGATGCAGGCCAAGTTGCTCCGCGTGCTGGAGACGGGCGAGGTGGTGCGCGTGGGCTCCAACGAGCCGCGGCGGACGGACGTGCGGCTCGTGAGCGCGACGAACAAGGACATGCGGGCGCTGATCGCCGCGGGCACGTTCCGCCAGGACCTGTACTTCCGCATCCAGGGGGCGCACGTCCACCTGCCGCCGCTGCGCGAGCGCCGCGAGGACATCCCGCGGATCGTGCGGCACGCGATCGCGCGGGGTTCGGCGGGTGGCCCGGCGCTGGGTGGCCCGCCGCTCCGCGGCGGTTCTTCGGATCCTGGAATCCGCGGCGGAGCCGCGGGCCACCCGGTCCCCGACATCACCGACGCCGCGATGATGCGCCTCACCGCCTACCCCTGGCCCGGCAACGTGCGGCAACTGCTGAACGTCGTGCAGAACATGCTCGTCATGGCCGGCGCCGAGGATCGCGCCCCGGGCCAGCCCCTCGTGCTCGACGCCCGCCACATCCCCGACGACATCAGGTCCGCGGACGACTCAGAGCCCCCCGCGGAAGCGGGGGGGGCCTCGCTCGCCGGGGCGTCCCTGCAGCAACTGGAAAAGCGGGCGATCCGTGAGACCCTCCGCCTCACCGCCGGCAACCGTGAGCAGGCCGCCACGATGCTGGGCATCGGTGAACGCACCCTCTACCGCAAACTGAAGGAATATGGGCTCCGCTGAACCGGGCGCATGGCGCCCGCCGACGCGCGTGATCGCTCCGGCCCAGACCGATTCGTCAGTGCCAGGGTCGACATAGGCGATCGGCGAGAACCGGAAGAACATCGCGCGATCCGCATATCCAGTAGAACTCGTCGTTCTCGAACACCTCGGCCTTCGGGGCGGGCCCGGGACACGCCGGGCGGTAGCACACCGAGATGCAGTCGATCATCCGGGGTCCGCCGAACGTCCGGGGTTCCTGGTACAGGCACCACAACCCGGCATCGCGGCAGAACTGCCGGGCGCCGCCCCTTTGTGCCGTGCCGCTCGAAAGACGCCAGGACCCATGAACCCCATAAAACGGCAGGCTTACCGGGCGCGCGGTCCCGGCCTCCTCCGCACGTACGACTCGATCGCATCCCGCTCGACATGAACGAGCGAGTCCCAGCTGAAGCCGAGGTCGATCGAGGCGGCGGGCACCATCGGCCGGCACCTCCGCAACCACCCCGCGGCTGCGCGGGTACACTCGCAAGGAGTCTCCCCTTCCATGCATACACGCGCCGCCCCTGTCGTTCTCTTGATTGCCCTCGCCGCGGCCTCCTGCTCCACACCCGCCACGCCGCACGCCGCGACACGCGCCTGGCCCGCTGTTTCCGACCCCGCCGCGGCCAGCCTGCCCGGCCTGGTCAACGTCGTCGCCTACCACGACAACTTCTGGTCCGGCTCAGCACCCGAGGGTGCGCAGGGGTTCCGGACGCTGAAGCGGATGGGCGTCCGCACGGTGATCAGCGTCGACGGCATGGAACCAGAGGTTGCCCTGGCCCACGAGCAGGGCCTGCGGTACATCCACCTGCCCATCGGCTACAACGGCATGACCGATGCTCGCCGCGCCGAACTGGCGCGCGCCGCCCGCGACGCCATGAAGGATGGCCCGGTCTACATCCACTGCCACCACGGCAAGCACCGCAGCGCCGGCGCCGCGGCCGCGATCGCCGTCAGCCTCGGATGGGACCGGCCCGGCGACGCCGTGGAACGGATGAAGGTCTCCGGCACCTCCCCCAACTACAAGGGCCTGTACGCGTGCGCGGCCACGGCAACGGTGCTCTCGGCCGCGCAACTGGACGCCGTGCCCGGCGCCTTCCCGGAGGTCTCGCCCCCGCCGGGCTTCGTGAAGGGCATGGTGGAGATCGACCAGCACCACGACAACCTGAAGGAGATCGAGGCCGCGGGCTGGACGACGCCGTCCGGCCACCCGGACCTGGTGCCGGTCGCGGAGGCCGGACGCCTGGCCGACCTGCTGCGCTACGCGGCGGGGTCGCCGGCGGCGGCCGCGAAACCCGCCGATTTCGCGGCTCACCTGCTCGCCAGCGCGGAACTGGCCCAGGCCATTGAGGACGGCCTGCCCGCGCGTGACGCGGCCGCGCTCTCCGCGAAGTTCAGGCTGCTCGGCGCCTCGTGCACGGACTGCCACACGAAGTACCGCGATTGAGGGTCACGGACACCCGAGCGCAAACTTGGTCGTGAAGCACCCGAAGTCGGCGAGATTGAGGACCGTGTCGGCGTTGCAGTCGGCGTACGGATCGCCGAGCGCAAACTTCGTTGTGAAGCACCCGAAGTCGGCAAGGTTGAGCGCGCCGTCGCCGTTGCAGTCCGGGTAGCACGGGGCAGGCATCCACGCCAGCCCCTGGATCGCGCCCGAAGTCCCGGTGATCGCGCCCAGGCTGGTGACCACCCCCGTGACCGTGCTGATCGTGACCAGCCGGTTCGGGTTGACCGTGGTGGCGTAGAGCAGGCCGGTGGAGGAGTCGATGTCCAGCCCGCGCCAGATGCCGGGGAACGGCATCACCGCCAGTTGGCTGGTCTGGCCGCTGGGGGCGTGGATCTTGTAGACCGCCTCCGTCGCGCCGTCGCTGAGGCCGAAGAGCGTCTGGCTCGTGGTGTTGTACCCCAGGCCCTCGATATCCGTCGCCCCGGAAATGGTGGACAGCAGCGCGGACCCACCTGTCGTCAGGTTGTATTCGTGCAACTCGTTGGCGTTGTTGTCGGACACGAGCAGCCGCGGCCCCACGGGGTCGAAGGCAAGGCCGTTGGCGTTATTGGTGAACAGCCCCGAGGCGATGAGGGACGTCGCCCCCGTCGCCGGGTTGATCCGGTACAGCCCGCCGTCGCCGGGGTTGAGGGCGTAGAGCGTGTTGGTCGCGGGGTCCGCGGTCAGGCCGTTCAGCGGCCCCGTGCCGACCGGTCCGACCACCGTCGCGACGAGGGTCGCGGGGTCGATCTTTACGAGTTGGTTCGTCCCGATGTTGACGCCGTACAGGGTGCCCTGCGCGGCAGCGACGGACGCCGCGGTGAGCAGCACACCGATCATGGCCCTGGTCATGGTGGTCCTCCGGCCGCAGGATACCACGGCGCACACGGGGTACCCCGCTCCGCGGCGCGGCACGCCCGGGGAGAACTCCTGAACCCCCCTCGGGCGCTCACGATTCGGGCGGCGCGACGGCCATCGCCACGATCCGCAGACGCAACGGGTCGCGCGGCACGGGCCCGATCAGGATGTAGGGCCGCTCCGGGTTGGTGGTCGCCCGCGGCACATACGGGTCGCCCAGCACCGGGGCCGCTCCGGGGGCCGACGCTGTGCCGGCAGCATCCCGGAGCGCCCTGTCGGCGACGAAGACCAGGCCGTCCGGGGTGGCCGCGAAATACCCGGGCGGATCACCGGCCGACAGGGCCGCCGCGACCGTGTTCGGAGGAAACAGGTCGAACCCGGCCCGGGCCGGGTCGAAGCGCCCGAGGCGCTGCGCCCGCGGCACGAGCAGCAGCAGGTCGCGGGCCGGCGCACCGGGATCTGTCGACCGGACCGGCAGGGCCGGCGCGGCGCCGGCGGCGACCTGGTACGCCATCTCGGCACCGGACGGCCCGGTCAGCCGCGCGCGGGCCACGACGGCGCCCAGGCTCGTGCGCCCCGCCGCCGCGGGGTCGGGCGTCAGGGCGATCGCGGCAACGTCCAGCCCGGCGGGCGACTCGATGAGCGTGAACACCGTGGTCGTGTCACCGGTGGTCATCGGGAAGGTGTACGACTCTCCCGCGTCCGAGCGCACGTCCTCCGAACCGTCCCGCCGGCGCAGGACCAGTTGCCGGGGCGCGTCGTAGCCGTCGCCGCGGGTGTAGAGAAGTTCACCGCCGGGGGTGAGCACGGCGTGCGCGTTCACGGCGTCGCCCCGGGCCAGCCATGTGATCCCGCCGCTGAGCCAGTCCGCCAGGCCGATCCACCGCGCGCCATCGGGGCGCGGCCACTCGACCAGGAAGCCCTCGTCGCCGCATCCGCGTCCGAGGACGGCGCCGGTGGGCAGGGGTGTGCCGAAGACCACCGGGACCGGCGCCGCCCCCGCCAGGGAGTACACGATGACTGTGGTCCTGAGCGGCACCGCAGCCCCGCGGGCCGCCAGGAGGGTCTCCCACGTCGGCGCTTCGCCGCCCTCAACGGCGATGAACCGGCCGTCGGGCGACACCAGCGGGAGCACCTGCCCGTCATACCCGACCTGACCCAGCGGCCGCACCTGGACCCGCACACGCGCCGTGCTGCTGGTGGCGCCGAGCGCGGGCTGGGCGACGGGGCCGTCGGGCATGGCAACGGGGGCTCCGGTGCGCGCGGATGGGTCCTGTCCGTGCACGCGGATGCCCCGCGATGGGGACTCGTCCACGGTGACGCAGGCGGCGAGCGCAAGGCAGAACAGCGGGAGAACTCGGGCGGCGGCGCCGCGGGCTCGCGTCCGTGGGAGGCGCTGCGCCGGAGCGGCGGGAACGGGCGCCGGGCGACACGGCCGTCCGGAGCCGCGGCACCCGGGCCGCATTACTTGTTCTCCCGCAGATCGGGGGCCTCGCCGCGGTTCTTCTCGTCCCAGTGGAAGCGCTGGCGGAGCGTGTCGAGCGGGCCCCGGAGGGGCTGGGTCACGGCGTCCACGTCGTCCACGTTGTCCACGACGACGGGGGTGATGAACAGGATGAGTTCGGTCTCCTTGATGGTCTTGTCGCGGGAGCGGAAGATGGCCCCGAGCAGCGGGATATCGCCCAGGATCGGCACCTTGCGCAGGACGTTCGAGTCCTCGCTGCGGAGGATGCCGCTGATGACGATGGTCTGGCCGTTCTTGACGATGACCTGGGTGGTGGTCTCGCGCCGGTCCACGATGAAGCCGCCGAAGAGGGTCTGGCCCGGGACGATGGAGGAGAGTTCGAGGTTGACACGGAGGTCGACCTTGCGGTCGGGCGTGATGCGCGGGCGGGCGCGGAGCTGGATGCCCACCGCGCGGTAGTCGAAGGACTGGACCAGGTTGCCCTGGTTGTTCGTCTGCGTGTCGGTGACGAAGGGGATGTCCTGGCCGTCGAAGAACTCCGCCTCCTGGTTGTCGCTGGTGAAGATCTTGGGCTCGCTGAGGATGTTGACGGCGGTCTTCTGGGCCAGGGCCTGGAGCAGCACGTTGAGGTTCGCGTTGACGTTCAGGACGGAGGTGTCGAAGAGGTTGTTGCCGAAGACCTGGTTCTCCGTGCCGCGCGTCCCCGCGCCGATGCTGATGGAGTTGTCGGGGCCGGCGGCGGGGCTGATCGCCGTGCTCGACCACCGCAGGCCGAGGCTGGTCGCGTCGTCGCGGGCAACCTCCGCCACGATGGCGGAGATGAGGACCTGCCGCCCCGGCTGGTCGAGTTGCCCGATGAGTTCGATGATGGAGTTCTTGTATTCCGGCGGCGACAGCACCATCACGGCGTTCTGACGCCACACCGGGACGAGGCGCACCTTCGCCACAAGGTTCGAGGCGCCGCGCGAATCCGTCGGCGGGCGCGCCCGCTGCCACCAGAAGGTCATGGTGGTGCTGCTCGTGGTGTCCTGGGTCGTATTGCCCGTGCTGTCGGTGGTGGTCTGCTGCGTGGCGAACGGGCTGGCGTTGGCCTCGCTGTCGGACAGGCCCGACTCGGCCCGGGGGATCTGGGCCAGCGTGCCCTCCTGGGAGAGCAGCGTGTTGAGTTGCTCGGCCAGTTCCTCGGCCGACGCGTGCTTCAGTTCAACGATGGCGGGCAGGCCCACGGTCTGCGGCTTGTCGAGTTCCTTGATGATCTCGTCGATGACGGCGATGTTGTCGGGTGATTTCGCCACGACCAGCAGACGGCCGGACTCCGGCATGGCCTGGAACGAGAACTGCCCGGCGAGGCGGCCGACGCCCTGGCTCGCCCCTCCCGACGCGGTGCCGCGGTTCGCGTTGTTGCCGCCGCCCCCCCCGCCCCCTCCCCCCCCTCCGCCGCCGCCGGTGACGCCCTCGGGCTGGCCGAAGGTCTGCTGGAGCAGGTCGCGCATCTTGATAGGGTCGGTGTTCTGGAGGTCGTAGATCTTGGGGACGACGGCCTCCGGCTCCAGGGGCAGGTCCCAGTTCTTCTCGATCAGGTCGCGGACCTCCGACAAGATCATCGGCTCCGCGACAACCGTGACGGCGTTCTGCTGGGTGTTGGCGGTGACGCGGAGGTTCTCGGAGGCGGCCGCGCCGCCCGGACCGGACTCGCCCTGGTTGCGCTGGTTCTGGTTGTTCTGCCCGCCCCCCGGGCCGCCGAAGAACTGGAAGTTGCGCCCACCGCCGCCGCCCTGGTTGTTCCGGCCGCGACCGGCGGCCTGCCCGGATTCGGCGGAGAAGAGTTCCTCGATATTGGCCTTGATCTGCGCGGCGTCGGCGTAGCGGAGGCGGAACGTCTCGCTGACGAGCGCGGCCGAGGAGGGGCGGTCGAGCGACGTGATCAGGCGTTCCATGCGCTGCAGGAGGGCGATGTTGCCCATGACGGCGACCTGGTTGGACTCCGCATCCACCGAGAGTTTGGCGTACTTGGGGATGGCGTCCTTCAGCAGTTCGCCCATCTTCTCGGCGGTCGAGTTGCTCAGGGGATAGACCTTCTCCGCCATCAGGCCCAGGTCGCCGCGTCCCAGCACGGATTCCTTCGGGCCGATCACGGGCACGTCCTGCCGGTCTACCTCGGTGATGTCCCGCAGCGTGATGACGCCGCCGGACTCGACCACGGCGACACCGGCCTGGTGCAGCGCCAGGAAGACCAGGTCCAGGGCCTGCTCCTGGGGAATGGCCTGGTCGTTCATCACGGTGATGGGCCGGGTGAGGACGTCAGGCTGCGGCATCACGACCATGCCGGTGGCCTTCACGATGAACGGGATGAGTTTGTCGACCGTGACCTTGTCGAAGGCGAGGACCGTGGGCTCGTCGTTCTTGAGCGAGCGGCGGCCCGGGAGCGGGGGGCGTTCCGCCGCCGGGGCATCGGCGCGGGGCGGCGGTGCGCCGTTCTGCGCCAGCGAGGTTCCTGCGGCGAGCACGAGGACCGCGGCGGGGGTGTAGCGGAGGAAGCGCATGTCTACTCCTGGTCGGATTCGCCGGATGGCAGCGGCCCGTCGTACGCGATCGGGGGGGAGTCGCTCGCGGCGGTTGAGGGTGATCGAGAGGCGGGCGGCTGGGCAGGCTGCTCCTTGTTCACCACGGTGTCCGGCGCCAGGAGCGGCACGTCGAACTCAACACCCTTCCACAGGACCCTCGCGGACCACGGCGGGTTCAGGCCCAGCAGCGTGACGCCGCGGACCTCCGGACCGCCGATGGTGAGCACCGAGATGATCTTGTCGCTGGCGCCCCCATCGCCCTTGTCCTTTCCGAACCACGCCGTGCCATTGACCATCGCGACCAGGACCGGGCCGGTGTAGGTGCTCGGCTTCGGGACCGGGCGGGGCCCCTCGTCCTTTGGCGGGGGCGGGGGCGGAGGCGGCGGGGCGGCGGGGACGAAGAACAGAGAACGCCCGTCCACCTGGGCGAGTTGCGCCATGATCCTGTCGGACACCCCCGCGCCGGGCCCGGCGAGCGGGGCCGGCGGCTGCGGCCCGCGTGTCAGCAGCGCGACGGCGAGCGAGGGAACGGTCACAACGATGATCAGGAGGGCCAGCGCGCACGCGACCAGCGCGGCCTGCACGGCGGGCCCCAGCCGAGCCCATGCGGAACGGGTCAACGGGCCTCCTTCCGTGCGCGGGCCCAGGCCTCGGCCGTGATCGCCGCCCGGAGGATGCGCCCCTCGGGCTGGCGGTCGAGTTGCACCCGCGTCACCTGTGTGACCTGCGGTTGCTGCTCCAGAGCCGCGAGGACGGCGGCGGCCTGCTCGGGTGTGCCGTCGAACTGGATGTCCACGATGCGGCGCTCGATCTTCTCGCCCGGCCGGAGCACGCGGTCCAGGGGCCCGGGGTTCAGCGGCACGGTCCTGGAGCGCAGGACCGCCTTCCCGACGTGATTGTCGTCGAGCACCTTGTTGATGGCCTTGTTCAGGGCTTCGGCCGCCTGGTCGCCCTCCCCCGGGAACGCGATCGCGGCGAAGCGCTCCTGGCCGCGCCGGATGGTGTCCGCGGCACGGGCCCGGCTCTCCCCGCCGCGCCGGTAGTTCGCCAGGCGGATCGCCGCGGCGTCCGCGCGGGCATCAAGAGTCGCCTTGTAGTCCAGCGTGGGCTCCACGACGGCAAAGTACACCGCGATGGCGGCGAGCCCGATGATCCCCCAGCGGGCGGCACGCGGGAGCGCGGTGTACGAGGACAGCAGGCTCATGTGCCACCCCCGGCGGGTGCGGGGGCCTGGGCAGCCTTGAAGCGAGCGAAAAGTTTGTCGGCCTCCGCGCTGAGCCGGTCCCTGGTTGCCGCGTCCGCGGCGGGGAGCGTCCGGATGAGCGACTTGTATTCGGCCCACCGCTTGCCCGCGGCGGTGGCGTCCAACTTCTCGATATCCGCGTCCGAGAGCGGCGGCGGGATGGTCGCGGGGCCGGACGCCGCGGGGCGATCGGGCGAGCGGGGCGCCCCGTCTCCGGAACCATCCTCCCGTTCCGCGCGTTCGGCGCGCGCTCGCTGGCGGCCCGTGTCGTGCGCCGATGATGCGCTGTACGCGGTGTTGGAGGCGCCGTCACCATAGAGGCGTACGGCCAGAGATCGGCCGGCGAAGTCCTCGGCATCCGCGACGCGGACGTGCGGGCTGGCGACCTTCGCGCTCACGCTGAACTTCACGCCCGCGTCGGTGCTCTCCTGCCGGTCGATGCGGAGGTCGCGGAACAGGCCGGTCTTGTTGAACGCGGCCTGCATCTTTTCGATGTGCTCCGGGCTCGGCGCCGTGCCGTCGAGCCCGACCCCTGTCTCCGGCGACAGACGCACGCTGTCCAGGACAACCCCGACAGGGGTGGCCGCGGCGATGTCCGCCAGCAGTTTGGTCATCGGCCAGCGGGATTGATCCAGGGCCTCGTACAGCGCCGCCTGGCGGTCCAGGTCCGCGAGTTGTCCCGCGGATTCGTCGAGCGCGCCGGCCCTGGATGCCAGCACCGCGCTGCGCCCCCACGACACCCCCAGCGGCACCAGGAGCATCAGGGCGACCGCGGCGGCGATGACGGCGGGGGCGCGGCCCGGGATGGAGAGCCAGTCAAGAGTGCGCTCCACCGCTCCCGTCCTGGTCCCGGGCGCCGAGGCGGAGAGGTCCGTCAGGCCGCGCGATCCGACCGCCACCATGGCGGCGCCCAGCGCGAGGCCGTACTCGCGGAGCCACGCGCCGTCCGCCGGCAGGCCGCTGACCACTCCCGCCACGGACGCACGGGCCCGCTCATCCAGCCAGAGATCGCCGTCGGCGCGACCGTCCGCTCCGACACCCGCGGCCTGGGCTGTCTCGTGCACGGCGGCGCCGAAGTCGGCCTCGCGTTCGGTGATCAGAACCCGGGCGAGAGTCCGGGTCGGGCCCCGAACGATGATGCTCACGGCCCCGCCCGATCCCACACCCGCGTCCCGCGCTGCCGCCACGGGCGCCGTGCCGCTGAGAACCGCGAGGGCCGCCGGCACGGTGGTCCACCGTTCCTCGGTGTCGCCGTCGAGGGGAACCGGTTCGCTCCCGGCCCGCCAACCCGTCAGCAGGCCGGATTTCTGCCCGTGCCGATCGACATCGGGGATGGCGCCGCTGGCGCGGCGGTGGCGCGGAAGTGCGTCCGGTAACTGCGCCTCGGCCATCAGCGCCAAGGCCGATGCCACGGCGTCGGGGTCCCCCGCCGGCACGCTGACCGACTTGCAGATCGTCTCTGCGGCGGGGGCGAGCCGGACGACCTCTTCGACGCGGTGGCGGTGCAGGATGTCCCGCAGGCCGGCGGAATCCCGTGCATCAAGCGAGCGGGATTCCAGCACCGCCAGGCCGGTGCGGTTCTGGAGCGCCACAAGCCACAGCCGGCCCGCGTGCTCGCGGATGCCGGCGACGCGGTGGGGATGATCCTGGCCTGATCCGGCCCTTGTCATCGGATGCGCAACTCCCGTATGGACACCGGCAGGGTCGAACGATCCAGTGTGGCCACGATTTCAGTCTCCAGGCCGGTGGCGGTGTCCCGCCCGCGGACGGTGGCAATGTACGCGCTGGAGCGGACGGTCAGCAGCGGGAAGAGTTGGGCCAGGCGGTTCCGGGTCATGCCGGGCACGTCCAGGAGGTCGGCCAGGCTGGTGAACCCGAACGACCGCGCGGACCGCTCGCTGATAATCGCGTCGGCGAGGGTCAGGTCGCTGCCCAGCAGGTACTCCAGCGGCTCGGCCTCGCACATGTTGATGTTGAGTTTGCCGGGGACGCCCGGGGCGGGCGGACCGAAACTCGTCTCGTTGAGCAGGGCCCCGAGCTGCTCGCGGGTCAGGGCGCGGGCGCCGGCGTCCATCGGCTGATTGGTCGTCGGATTGCGCAGGCGGTTCAGGTCGGTGCGCAGGAAGTCCGCGAGCGTGCCGCCGGTTGCCAGCGCGGCGTAGTTGACGACGACTTCCGCCTGCTGGTTGTCAATCCCCAGCCGCTTGACAAGGGTGCCGGAGTCCGCAGCGGTCAGGTCCAGAAGTTCTTCGCCGCTGGATCCGAGCATGGGCTCGCGGCTCTGCGTGGTGAGCAGCCCTGACCACCCGGCGTCGAGCCTGCCGTCGCGGTTGTCGGGAGGGAACGAGTCGTCGCCGTCGTCCTCGCCGGCGTCGAGCAGGCCGTTGAGATTCCAGTCTTCGCCGCGGACGAACTCCGGCTCCACACCGAGGATCAGTTCCATTTCCGCGAGCGAGCGCAGGGGGGCGTTGCGGGGGATGTAGGGGAACGGCAGGCCCTGGTACTGGCCGATCTCCGCGCCCAACGGATTGACGTCATCGTCCGCGTCCACCCAATCCAGGATGGCGTCCGCCACGTCCTCCGTCATGTAGGGCATCGCCATCATGGTGTTCGATGACGCGGTGTTCACGTTGATCTTGGCATGGGCGTCGGCGGGGCCGAGCACATCCCCGGTCGGGGAGGAATAGGCCACAAGGTACTCCGCCCCACCACCGCCACCCAGCGTGCCCCTGGCCGCGTCGGCCATGTCGTCCACGACGAGGAAGGCGTCGGTGGTGTCGGGGTTCCGGGTGTCGTACTCGAGGCGGGCCAGGGTCGCCTCCACCCCGGCCCGGGCGGCCCAGGTGGAGCGGACGCGGGCCAGGGCCTCGCGCCCCCCCGCGGCCTGCTGGAAAGCCGCCGACTCGATGCCGACCAGGAGCACGGACGAGATGACGATGACCCAGAGGACGAGGAAGGTCGCAAAGGCGGGCGCCACAGTCCCGCCCGCTCTGGGCCGGGGCCGCGCGTCCGCCAATCGCCGCACCCTGTGGTCCGCGCTCATGGCGTGCCCTCCGCCGGCGGGGGTGCGGATTCATCTTCATCCGCGGTCTCGGGCGGCGGGGGCACGCGGTCGAGCGGGACGACCTTGCGCACGACGGCGGTGGCGCGGCCTTCGGAATCCCGGGCGGTGACGATGATGCGGACGCCGTAGGGCAGCCCGTCGGAGTCCGAATCCCACGAGGCCACCCAGTTCTCACGGTCACAGGCCTCGATAGAGAGCGACGCGATTCCTTCGGCGACCGGGGCCGCCACGCCGCCCGCGTCAGGATAGTCGTCGAGCGCAGGGTCGCAGCGACGCCACAGCGTGCCGTCCAGGAGGCGGTACTGCACCTCGAAATCGGCCCCCTCCGGAGATTCGACGAGGCCGCGGACGCGCCGCAGCGAGCGGGTCAGGAGCAGGATCGAGTCGGATTCCGCGCCGGGCGCGCCGCCATCGGTGACGGCCACGCGACAGAACGCCAGATCCTCATCGCGGGCCGCGGTCAGCACGTCGAGGGCGATGCGATCAGCCGCGGCCTGGGCAGCGGAGAAGGCCTCCTGGTGGGCCACCGACGCGGCGCGGGCACGCGACATCTGGCCGAGCGCGGTCGCGGTCGCGCCGGCGATGAGCGCGGTGATCATCGCGGCGAGGATCAACTCCACGAGCGTGAAGCCGCGATGGCGGGGCCCGGGCGTCATTGGTAGCGGCTCACGGGTGTTTCCGGCCGGCGGACGGGATCCTCCTCAGTGCGCGGGGCGATCAGGGTCTCGGCGGTCTCGCTGCGGGGGCGCCCGCCGGTGGTCCAGGAGACGGTGGCCCGGACGCGATAGGCCCCGCCCCCGGTCCCGCCGGAGAACTCCAGTTTGAAGCGATAGTCCTGGTAGGGGGCGTCGCAGGATCCCTCGGCGGGGAAGGCCGCGGCGTAGTTGTCCGCGCCGCGCATCGTGACCAGCCCCAGTTGCTCGTCCAGGAGCATGGCGGCGACCTGCAGTTCCTGTCCGCGGGACTGCGAGGACAGGGCACGGCCGGAGAGCCCGATGATGACCACGAGCGCGACACCGAGGATGACAGCCCCGATGATCGCGTCGACGAGGATGACGCCGCGAACGTGCCACGGCCTCCGCGGGCTGTGACGCCACGGCCGTGGGTGCGAACGAAGCCCTGCCCCACAGCGGGCAGGATCATGGCCCCCGAACTGCCGCCCGTCGGTCACCATGCGGCGTCCCTCAGCCCGGAACGGTCCAGGTCGATGGAGGTCGCCGGCGGCGTGTCACCCTCGGCCAGCGATGCCGCCGCGGACTCGGAAGGCAGGTCGATGGTCCAGGTGCCCGACGACGAGCGGAGCGAGAGCCGCAGCGCCGGCCTGCGGTCCGCGGCCTGCATCACAACGCGCCAGCGCTTCGCGGGGAGCGGCACATCGTCGGCGGTCGCCTTGACAACTTCCAGCGGGGCCAGCGCGGCGGGCGGGGTCATCGGGTCCGGACGCCAGACGATGGAGCGGGACCAGTCGCCGGCGCCGCGCGGCACGGGGGTCAGCACGGAAAGCACGCCGGTCTCGGAGTCGAAGTCGAGCGCGACCGGCTCGCTGGTCAGGGCCTCGCGCCGTGCCGCGGCGGACACCACATCGCGGAGCGCCCGTGCCGCGGCCTCCGCCCGGTGTCGGTCCGGAGAGACCATGCGGGGCAGCACCATCCCGGCGGTGATCGCCAGAACGATCACGACGAGCACGAGTTCCACGAGCGTGAATCCGCGGGGGCGCATGAGAGGGTCTGTGGTCAGGGCTTGGTGATGTCCGCGTCCTCACCCGTGCCGCCGGGCTGTCCGTCGGCGCCGTAACTCACGACGTCGAAGTCGAAGTTCTTCTCGCCCGGAACCTTCAGGATGAACTTGTTGCCCCAGGGGTCGACCAGCGCCTCGGCCGAGTCCACATACGGGCCGTGCCCTCCCTCCGCGGTCGGGCGTTCGGCGAGCACGTCGATGGACGTGCCCTGCGGGACCTTCCCGCCGTTGTCGATCATGTAGGTGCCAACGGCGCCGGCGAGGCTCGCGGCGTTGCTCGCCGCGACGCTCTGCTTGGACTGGCCGATGCGGGAGAAGAGCCGCGGCGCGATGACGGCCGCGATCACGCCCAGGATCACGACGATCACGATGACCTCAATGATCGTGAAGGCTCGTGCAGGGCGGGCGTCCCGCCTGCCTCGCGGGCGGGACGCCCGCGCCGCACATCTGTTGCTGGTCTTCATGGCGCCTCTGGACTCCGCACAGGCGGGACGCCTGTGCCACAGGAAAAACCGATCAGAACTTTCCGACAGCGTCCTGCATCTCCAGCATGGGCAGCAGGATCGCAAGCACGATGAACCCGACGATGCCGGCCATCAGGGCCACGAGCAGCGGCGGAAGGGCGGTGGTGAACAGTTTCAGGCTCGTCTCCGTCCGGTCCTCGAACGCCCCGGCGGCCTGGGAGAGCATCTGGTCCAGGCGGCCGGAGCGCTCGCCCATGCTCACGATCTGCACGAGCATGGGCGGGAAGTACCCCGACTTCTGGAGCGGCTCGGCGATGGTTCGGCCGGCCGCGATCTGCTCCGCCACGTCGTCGATGACGCGCTCCATCGCCTTGTTCCCGAGCGTGCCGCGGGTCGTGCGCAGGGCCGCGAGCACCGGGATCCCCGCCGCGGTGAGCGTGCCCAGCGTGCGCGTGAAGCGGGCCACCGCCACGTCGCGCAGCAGGCGGCCCAGGATCGGCACCCGGAGCAACTGGGTGTCCACCCACAGGCGCGGGCCCGGACGGGCGAGCGTGCGCTTCAGGAGGAAGATGACGACGACAATCCCGAGAACGACCGCCCACCCCCAGGCGCCCAGGAACGCGGCGAACCCCTGGACAATGCGGGTCGGGAGCGGAAGCGTGGCGACGCCCTCGATCGACTTCAGCACCTGCGGCACGATGACGGTCACGATCACGACGATCGCGGCGCTGATGAGCGCCAGCAGGATCAGCGGGTAGAGCAGGGCGGCCAGCAGCGACCGGCGCATCTTCACGTCGCGGTCCAGCAGGTCCGCGGCCTGGAGAAGGACTTCCGGCAGGCGGCCGGAGACCTCGCCCGAGCGGATGAGGTTGACCGTGAGGTCGGTGAACGGCCGACCCCAGGTCTCGGCGGCGTCGCCGAGGCTGCGGCCGTGCTCCACCTGGTCGATGATCGAGGTGAGCATGGCCTTCTGTCGCGGGCGGTGGAGTTGGGAGGCGATGGTGCGCAGGCCCTGGACGAGGGGGAGCCCGGCCTGGACGGCGGTGGCGAGTTCGCGGATGAAGGTGGCCATCTCCGCGCGGGACATGACGGAGGGGGTGAACGTGAACGAGGAACCCGTCGCTGGCGCTCCGGGCTCCGATCGCGTCGGGCCCGTGAGGGGAACGACCTCGCTGGGCGTGACGCCGCGGCGCAGGAGTTCGCGCACGGCCGAGGCGCGGTCCGCCGCCTCGACGGTCCCCGCCCCGCCGGCCGCCAGGCTCTCGTAGCGAAAGGTCGGCATCACAGGCCCTCTTCGGCGTCCTGGGTGGCGCGGAGAACCTCGGTGACGCTGGTCTCGCCCGCCGCGGCCTTGGCCAGGCCGTCGCGCCGCATCGGCTGGTAACTGGCGGGCGCGACGCGGAGGAGGTCGCGCTCCGACCTGCGGGCCGAGACGGCCTCGCGGACGGCCCCGCTGACGATGAGCATCTCGTAGAACCCGAGCCGCCCCCTGAGCCCGGAGCCGTCGCACTTGTCGCACCCGGCGCCCCTGTACGCCTTGCCGTCCGTGAACAGGGCGCGCTCGGCATCGCTCAGGCGGTGGCGGGTCTCCTCCGGCAGGTCGATCTGGGTGCGGCAGAACGGGCACAGGCGGCGACCCAGCCGCTGACCGATGATGCCCTCGAGCACGCTGCCGAGCAGGAACGGCTCAACGCCCATGTCCAGCAGCCGGCCCACGGCGCTGGGGGCGGTGTTGGTGTGCAGGGTCGAAAAGATCAGGTGCCCGGTGAGCGCGGCCCGCACCGCGATCTCCGCGGTCTCACCGTCCCGGATCTCACCGACCATGATCACGTCAGGATCCTGGCGCAGGATCGATCGCAGGCCGGAGGCGAAGGTGAGCCCGCGCTTCGGGTTCACCGGGATCTGGTTGACGCCGGCGAGCTCGTACTCCACCGGGTCCTCGATCGTGATGATCTTGAGCGCGGGGTCGTACAACTTCGTGAGGGCGGCGTAGAGGGTGGTCGTCTTGCCGGAGCCGGTCGGCCCGGTGACGAGCACCATGCCGTGCGGCAGGTCGATGAGGCGCTGCATCTCGCGCCGGTCCTGTTCCCGCATGCCCAGGGTGGCAAGGTCCAGCTGCACGGCCTGCTTGTCGAGGATGCGCATGACCACCGACTCGCCGTAGAGCGTGGGCACCGTGGAGACGCGGATGTCGATCTTGCGCCCCTCGAACCGGAGCGTGATGTGCCCGTCCTGCGGGGCATAACGCTCCGCGATGTTCATGCCGCCCATGATCTTGATGCGGCTGGTGATCGCCGGCTGGAGGTGCTTCGGCGGCGGCTGCTGCTCGACCAGTTCGCCGTCCACGCGGTACTTCACCGCGAGTTTCTTCTCGAAGGGCTCGATGTGGACGTCGGAGGCGCGCGCCCGGATCGCCTCCAGGATGATGAGGTTGACGAGGTTGATGAGTGACGGCTGCTCGGCCATCCGGTGCAGGTCGCCGGTCTCGACGGCCTCCAGGTTCGCGACAAGGTCGTCCTCCCCGCCGCCGGCGCCGCCGAGTCGTGCGGCCATCTGGGCCGCCGTGGTCCCGTACACGCCCCGCAGGAGATCGGAGAAAACGTCCGGCGCAATGGGAACGCGCTGCACGGGCCGCCCGGCCGACACGGACAGTTCGTCCGCCGCCTCCAGGTCGCTCGGGTCGAGCATGGCCGCCAGCAGGCGCCCGTTCCTGAAGGCATAAGGCACCGCGCGGAGGCGGACCGCCTGCTCCGGCTGAATCAAGGCGGCCGCCGCGGGATCGACCTCAGGGCGTTCGGTCAGCACGCCCGCGGCGTGGCCGTTCTGGGCGGGCAGGCCCTCCGAGCCGACACCGCTCCGGGCGGGCCGGCGCTCCGGGCCGACGGTGTCCAGCGATTCCTTGCCTTGCGTTGCCATGCCGCCCAGTCGTCTCCGTCTTGACCGGGCCGGGACCCCGCGGGCCACGACTTGCGGGGCCGGAAGCCCCCGCTCCCGGAGGGAGGGGTCAACCCCCGCCGAACATAACGTCGAACCCGTTTTCAGATTGCTTCACGTCGTCCTTGGTGGGCAGGCGTTCATTCTGGGCGTCCGTCAGGGCCGCCTTCAACTTCGACAGCAGTTGGTCTTCGAGGTCGCGGACCGCCTTGCGGGCGTCCTTCACGCCGTCGCTGCCGCCGCCTCCGTCGCCCATGGCCCCCTGCATCATGCCGCTGAGCATGCCGCCCTCGGCGTTCTCCCGATCGGTGATGGCGGCGGCCCACGCGTCGCGGGCGGAGGGGAGTTCGCGGTCCGCCTGCTCCCGGAGCGACCCGAGCGTCTCGCGCTGCTCGGGGGTCAGGTCGCTGAACTTCTCCGCCGCGGCCAGGCTCTTCTCGGCCAGAGTCTCGCGGTAGACGCGGGGGTAACTGCGCCGCTTGACCTCCGTATCGAACTTCGTCGCGGCGTCCGCGGGCAGCAGCGGCCGCACAAGCCGTGCGTAGCGCTGGTTGATGTCCCGCAGGCCCTTGGCCATGTCCTCGAACTTCTTCATCATGGCACGCATCGCGTCCATGTCCATGTTGCTCGCGGCGTCCATGGCCTTGTCCTGCTGCTCCCTGCCCGCGTCCTGAAGGTCCACCAGCGCCTTGTCCATCTCCAGTTCGTAGCGGTCCAGGACCGCGGGGAGTTCCGCCGGCGGCGGCGCCTCGCCCAGCGCGCCCGCCGCCACGTCCACGATGTCCACCCCGGCGCCGCTGACGAAACCGAATCGGAGCCCCTCGTCGCGCCGGCGCATGCGCTCGACCTTCGGCCAGCGAGCCTTCTGGTCCTCGCTGAGCAGGGCCTTCACGTCGTCGAGGAAGCCGGTCCGCACCTTCTCCATGCGCTCCGTGAAGCCCTTCATCTTCTCGGGCATCTCCGTGCGGTAGAGGGACCAGTCGCGGTCCTCCTGGGCGCGGCGCCCGATGTCCTGGATCGCCTCCTGCATCTCCTTGCCGATGGCCTTGTACGCGGTCCGGTAGCCCTCGAAGAGGGTGCCCGCCATCTCCTTCTGGGCGTCGTCCATGCCCAGCACCCTGGCGTACTTGTCGAGGCTCGTGCGCGTGATCGAACCGTCAAAGTCCCCCATGTTCATGGCCATGCCCACCTGCGCCCGCGCGGGGCCCGGGATGAGCAGCGCGACCATCGCGGCGAGCAGGCAGGCCAGGCGTGAACGGTGGGTCGTCATGGGGGCTCCGGTGTCAGGGGGCAACCGCGGCATCGCCGCGATGGTCAGTATAAACCGGTCGCGGACACCCGCGTTCTTCGCGACGGGCGCTCACGGATCACCCGCCGCCGCCGATGGTGATGACCTCCGCGCCGCCCTCGACGACGTGGCGCTGGCCCTCCTCCTCCGGCTTGGGCAGGCGATCCTGCTGCTCCTTGGTCAGGCGATCCTTCAGACGGTCGCGGAACTTCTGGTCCAGTTCGCGCCGGGCCTTGCGGGCGTCCGTCAGGGCCCGCGGCTCGTCGCCCGTCCGCAGGCTGATGACCGTGCCGCCGCCCATGCTGACCGTGCCGCTGCCGGGGTCATCCTCCGACTCCGCGATGGCGTCCGCCCACGCGGAGTTCGCGGTGTCCAGTTCGTGCCGGTAGCGATCAAGGTCGGCGCCGATCTGCTCCTTCTGATCGGGGGTCAGGTCGCTGAACCCCTGCGCCGCCTTGTACATCTTCATCGCGTAGGGCTCGCGATACACCTGCGGGAAGGACCGGCGACGGACCTCGGCGAGGAACGCCGGCCGGTCGCCCTCGGCGAGCTGGGTCTCGACGCGGCGGGTGAAGGACTCGTTGATGTCGCGGACACGCCGACCGAACTCCTTGGACTCGGCCATCAGCGACTGGAGTGACCCGGCGTCGAAACTCCCGCCGCCCGGATGGGAGCCGTCAAACTCATCCTTGGCGTCCAGTCGCTCGACCATGACCCGGTCAAGTTCCACCTCGTACTGGCCCAGCGCATCGGCCAGCCCCGGTCCATCGAGGTCCAGCGACCGCGCGACATCGATCAGGTCCACCGACCCGCCCGACACTCCGCCGGAATGACCCAGGCCCAGCTCGCGCCTCCGCATCCGCTCCACGCCGGGCCAGCGGGCCGATTGCTCCTCGGTGAGCAGGGCTCTCAGGTCGGACATGAACGACGTCTCGAGCCCGGACACCTTTTTCCGGTAGGCCTTCATGACCTCCGCCGTCTTCTCCTGCTGGGCGCCCCGATCGCCGGTCTCCTCGATCGATCTCATCAGGACCCCCAACTGGTCCTTGCGTTCCTTCGACGCGGCCTCGTGGGCCCCGCTGTATCCCTCGTACAGCGTCCGCGCCATCTCCATCTGCGTGTCGTCGAGAGCAAGCAGCCGCGTGTACTTGTCGAGGCTGCTGCGGGGAATCCGCCCGCTCGCTCCGCCGGGCCCCCCCACGCTGGTCATCGCGGAGACCATGACCTGCTGCTGGGCGGAAGCAACGCCGCCCAGCCCGATCACCGCGACGACCGCCAGGATGCACGATGCCTTCATGGGGCTGCTCCTTCCGCTCGTTGGGGAACCATCCGCCCGCTCAACCGGGAATGAAAGACGCCGGGCACTAGGGATGCGCCCGGCGTCCGATTCCGTCAGTGTATTCGCTGAGTGAGATTACCCGATCCCGCCGCCGCCCCGCCGCCCCCCCTGCCCGCCCGGGCGGCCGCCGTCCTGCCCACCCCCTCCACGCCGCCGCCCGCCGCCCTGGCCCTCATCCGGCCCACCGCCCTGCCGGTTCCCCGCCCCTGGACCGCCGCGATCTTCGTTGCTGGGCAGGCGTTCAACCTGCTCGGGCCTCAGGATCTTCTTCAGGTTGTCCAGGGTCGTTCGATCCAGGTCCCGGCGCTCGCGGCGCAGGTCGCCGAGAGGCCCGTCATCCTGCCCGCGGCCGCGGCGCATGATCTCCATGACGCTCATGGTCTCCTCGGCCTTCTGCTGCGCCTCGCCCAGTCGCAGGTTCACGCCCGCCGAATCGCGGGTGTAGGACGCCTGGAGGGCCGCGATCCCGGTCTTCTGGGTGTCGTCAAGGTCGGCAAAGCCCGCGGCGGCTTCCAGGGCACGGGAAGCCTGAGTGGGCCGGTAGATCTGCGGGAAGGAGGCCCTGCGCACGGCGTCCTGCCAGGCCGCCTTCTTGTCGTCCGGGAGCATCCCCTCGATCTGGCGGGCGTACTTGGTGTTCACGTCGCGGACGGCGACGGCTGCCTCTCGGGCCTTGTCGAGGAGTGCCTCGGCCTTCTCCATGTCGCCATCGCGAAAGAGCACGCCGGCCTGCCGCATCGTGTCCTCGGTGACCTCCGTCCGCTTGACCAGGGCCCGGTCCAGTTCTTCCTGATACTGCTCGAGCACCGGATCGGCCTGGGCCTTCACCTCCGCGGGGAGTTCGGCCTGTTCGGCCAGTTCCACGACGTTGACGCGCTCCCCGCTCATCAGGCCGCGGGGCAGCATCCGGTCGCGGCGGATCAAACGCTCCAGTTGCGGGAAGCGTGCCGACTGGTCGGCCGTCAGAACTGCCTTCACGTCGTCCAGAAACGCGGCGTCCATCTTCTTGCGGCTTGCCCGGGCCTCCTCCATCGTCCCTTGAAGCCCCTGCCAGACGCTGGGGTCGCGCGTGTCCTGGAACTCCGCCCGGACCTTGTCCATCTTCTCGCGGAGGCTGTCGTTCTGGGCATTGGCCTGTTCGGTGTAGCCGTCGTGCAGGGTCTTCACCATGTCACGCTGCTCGGGCGTCAGTTGGAGGAAGTCCTCGTAGCGGGTCAGGTCCCGCGTGCTGATTGTCTGGTTCATGCCGCCGAACGGGCCGCCCCCGAACCCGCCGAAGCGCCCGCCGCCCCCGCCGCCCCCCTGGGCCAGCACCGTCGCCGCCGCCATCGCCACCGCCCCGACAAGCCACACGCCGCGTTTCATGCGTTGAACTCCTGTTTGACCCGCCACAGCATCGGCACCGAGGGGGTGCAACGACGGTCCCCCACGGTTATTTCAGAATACCGGCAGGCCGGCCGGGCAGGTCGTCTCTCCGAATCAACGGCGGGGCATGTCGGCCCCGGGCCGCCGCGGAGCAGCGGGGTACCCTCTGCCCGCGTGGAACTGGGCATCGGCATCATCGGGCTGGGGTTCATGGGGCGGACCCACCTGCGGGCGTACCGGGCGGCCGCGGCGGCCGGGCTGCCGTGCCGGGTCGTGGCCGTCTGCGACCGCAGCGCGGGCGCCGAGTCGGCCGGCCGCGGCAACCTCGCGACCGGCGAGCCCGTGGACCTGTCGGGGGCGCGGGTCTACCGGGACGCGGCGGCGCTGCTGGCGGACCCGGGGGTCGGGGCGGTCAGCGTCTGCACGTACACGGACACGCACGCGAGCCTGGCCGAGGCGGCCCTGGCGGCGGGCAGGCACGTCCTGGTGGAGAAGCCGGTCGCGCTGGCGAGCGCGGCGGTGCGGCGGCTGGACCAGGCGGCGGTCGCGGCGGGGCGGGTGTGCATGCCGGCGATGTGCATGCGGTTCTGGCCCGGCTGGGACTGGCTGCGCGACCGGGTCGTGGGCGGCGAGTTGGGGGCGGTGCGGAGCGTGGCGCTCCAGCGGCTGGGAGCGGGGCCGGGCTGGGCGACGGAGTTCTACCGGGATGAGTCCCGCAGCGGCGGGTGCCTGTTCGACCTGCATGTGCACGACGTGGACTTTCTGTACTGGTGCTTCGGCAGGCCGCGGACGGTGTCGTGCGCGGGCGGGCGGGACCACTTCACGACCTCGTTCCACTTCGACGGCGGGCCGCCGCACGTCACGGCCGAGGCGGCCTGGGACCTGGCGCCGGGGGCGGGCTTCCGGATGCGGTACACGGCGACATTCGAGCACGCGACGGCCGAGTGGGACCTGGCGCGGACTCCCCCCCTCCCGGCGTTGCTGGTCCACCACTTCCCGGGGCGGGGGGCCCCCGAGACCGAGGCGGTGCCGCAGCCGCCCGGCACGGGGTACGAGGCGGAGGCGGCGCACTTCGCCCACGCGGTGCTGACGGGTCGCGGCGACGTGCGCGCCACCCTGGCGGACGCTGCGGTGGTGACGGAAATCCTGGAGGCGGCCGCGGCGAGCCGGGCCAGCGGGCGGCCGGTGACAGTATTCCAGTAGAAATCCTGGATTCGGCATTGCGGAAACCGGTCGTTGCGGTACGCTGCGAGGGCGGCGGGGCACTGAGCAGATGATCTGCTCGGTTTCTCGCGGCGTGCCGCGGGCGTAGTCCGCGGGCGTGGCGTGTTTCTTGAACGCAATGCTTGCCCGAATGCGCCCTTGCGGCGTCGTGGCGTTAGGGTGCAAGGGGAGACGCAACATGCGATGCCGATGCAGCGTCGCCGTTCTCGCCCTCTCGATGGGGGCGACGACCGGGGCCCAGATCGTCAATGGTGATTTCGAGACCGGGAGCCTGACGCCGTGGTCGATCGGTTTCACGCCGAACGGCGCGACCATCTTCCAACTCGTCGAATCAATCGATATCGACGGTCCCGGGCCGTTGTCGCCAAGCAACGCCGCGCGGTTCGGCGTGGGCAACGCGGCGCCGCCGAACCAACCGAACCAGGGCATCCTGGTGACACAACTGGTCGCGCTCACGGGCGGGGTGACCTACACGATCCGGTTGGACTACGCGGCGGTCGTCCAGATCGGCGGGCTGCCCAACAACGACGGCGGTCGGTTCTCGATCATCGTGGACGGAGTGCCGCTCGTCAGCGTCGCGACCGGGCTCACGCTTCCGACCATCCCGCACTATGGGTCGCTCTCGACGCCGTTCATGCCGCCGACGTCGGGCACCTATTCGGTCGGCGTCATGATCGCGCGGAACTTCCTGGCCCCCAATGACCTCTCTCAGTATGTGGACAACTTCTCGCTCGGCACCGCGACCTGCTACCCGGACTGCAACGGCGACGGCGCGCTCAACCTTTCGGACTTCGGGTGCTACCAGACAAGGTTCGCGCTGGGCGAGCCCTACGCCGACTGCAACGGGGACGGCGTGCGGAATCTTGCCGATTTCGGATGCTTCCAGACGAAGTTTGCGCTCGGGTGCCCGTAGCCGCCGTGTCGAAGTCGCAAAGCCGACGTGGACGGCACGTCACCAGGTAACCACGATCTTCCCGAACTGCTCTCCCGCTTCGAGGCGCTCGTAGGCCTGTGCGGCGCCCGCGGCGGGGAAGGCGCGGTCGACGACCGGGCGGAGCCTGCCGGCGCGGAAGAGGGCCGTCACCTCGCGGAACTCGTCGCTGGAACCCATCGTCGAGCCGAGCACGCGGAGTTGGTTCCAGAACAGGCGGGCCAGGTCGGTGGTCGCGTCCGGGCCGCTGGTGGCGCCGGGGCAGACGTACGCCCCGCCGCGGGCCAGCGACTTGATGCTGTTGAGGTGGGTGGCCTTGCCGCTGGAGTCGACGGCCATATCGATGCCGCGTCTGTTGGTCCAGCCCCGCACGTCGCGTGACCAGTCCTGCCCGGTGTCGAGGATGGTGAAGTCGGCGCCGAGGGATTTCGCGCGGTCCAGTTTCCATTGGTGTCGGCTGGTGACGGCGACCGGACAGGCGAGGTGCTTCGCGATCGAAAGTGCCGCGGTGGCGACCCCGCCGCCGATGCCGGTGATGAGGACCGCCTGCCCGGGGCGGAGGTTGCCCTTGGTGACCATCATCGAGTACGCCGTGAGGGCGCAGAGCCCGAACGCCGCCGCCTCCGCCGCGTCGGCATCGCCGACGGGGGCGAGGTTGGCCGCCGGCGCGAGGAACCGCTCGGCGAGCATCCCGTTGTGGTGCTC
Organism: Phycisphaerales bacterium; assembly: GCA_020849105.1. Taxonomy (GTDB): domain Bacteria; phylum Planctomycetota; class Phycisphaerae; order Phycisphaerales; family UBA1924; genus JADLGW01. The sequence continues at coordinate 50,259 of JADLGW010000028.1, forward strand.
GCCGATCAGTTGGTAGGCGGGGGCGAGGGTGGAGGCGGGCGGGTCGTCGGGGTGGGAGCGATCCGGCTGGCGGACGGCGGCGTTCACGATGACGCGGCGGCCGACCCAGGCGGGGTCCACGCCGGGGCCCACTTCTTCGACGGTGCCGCACGCATCGCACCCACTGACGCGCGGATAGGTCAGGTCCAGCCCCGGCACGCCGCGCCCGACCCACAGGTCCATCTGGTTCAGGGCGGTGGCGAGCGCGCGGACCAGGGCCTGCCCCGGCCCCGGCACCCCAGGCTCCGGCCAATCGGCGACATGGGTGATGTTCGGCGCGACGGGCCTGCCCTGCTTCGTGACGACGACGGCTCGCATGACGAAACCGTACGCCGCGTTCGCGGAGGGGGCGCGGAGAAGAACTGAATCGCGAAGGTCGCGAAGAACGCGAAGAAGAAGAAGAAGAAGAAGAGGAAGAAGAAATTGAAGCACAGAGGTCACGGAGAGCACGGAGAAGACGAAGCACTCCCGATTTCGCTCCGTGCCACCCGTTCTTCGCGACCTTCGCGTTCAAGTCCTCGTACTGTTGTGGATGCTGCGGATCGTGCAGGTTGTCCATGTTGTCGCGGCCGGGGTGTGGCTCGGGGCGCTGGTGATGAGGGGGGTGCAGGCGGCCCTGGTATTCCGCACCATGCGATCGATCAGGCCCACCCTGCCGGACTTCGCGGCCTACCCCGGCGAACACTGGCGCCTGGCGGGCGGGATGCTGACGTCGCGGCTGTTCGTCGCGTCGGACGTGGTGCAGTTCGTGTGCCTGATGGCCTGCGGCGTCACATTCACCATTGCCGTGCTGGGGCTGGGGCTGCCGGTGCGGCGGGCGTCCTGCTCCGTGGGCGGGGCGGTCATCATCGCGCTGGTCGCGGTGCTCAGTTACCAGTTCTTCGTGCTCACACCGAACCTGACGGAGCACATGCAGGCATACTGGGATGCCGCCCGGGCGGGCAGCATCGCGGCCGCGGACTCGCACCGGGCCGCGGTGGATGCCCTGCACCCGACGGCCCGGGCGCTGATGACGACCGACGCGGCGCTGGTGCTGGTGCTGCTCGTGGCCGGGGCGTGGTCGATGACGCCGCCACGGGCGGGCCCGGAACTCCAGGAGCCGGGGCTGATGGGGCGGGGCCGATGAACGCCCGCCAGCGGCCCGTGGACCCGGAATGGCCCTTTGAACTGCCCGTCGTTTCGGCGGCCGAGAAACGGCGTGCGGCCGCACTCGCGCGGGCGCTCGCAAAGGCGTACCCCGATGCCCGCTGCGAACTCAACTACACCTCGCCGCACGAACTGCTGGTCGCAACGATCCTGTCGGCGCAGACCACCGACGCGGGTGTGAACAGGGCGACGCCGGCGCTCTTCAGGAAGTACCCCACGCCGGCCGACTACGCCCGCGCGACGCCGCGGGAGATCGAGCCGCTGATCCGCTCGACCGGGTTCTATCGCAACAAGGCCCGGGCGGTCCATGAGGCGATGGCAGCCGTGGTCGATCGCTTCGGTGGCACCGTGCCGCGGACGATGAAGGAGTTGCTGTCTCTGCGGGGCGTGGCACGAAAGACGGCCAACGTGGTGCTGGGCAATGCCTACGGGATCAACGTCGGGTTCGTGGTGGACACGCACATCGAGCGGCTGTCCAAGCGGTTCGGGCTGGCGCCGTGGGGGGCAAACGTGGCGACGGTGGAGCGGCGGCTGATGGCCCTGTTCCCGCGCCGGCGGTGGTGCGACCTGTCGCACATGATCATCTGGCACGGGCGGCGGGCGTGCACGGCAAGGGGCAAGGGGTGCTCCTCGCACCCGATCTGCCAGAGGTTCGGGGTGGCGTGCGAGCGGCGGGCGAGTGCGACCCGCCGGCCCGTGGAGGCACGGTGAGGCGCTCGCAGGAATTGTCTTGACTCCCGGCGGCGAAACAGTAGAGTGGCGCCAAAGGAGACCTTCATGCAACCCAAGTTCAGCGTAGCCATTCTCGCCCTCGCTCTGGCGGGAGGGACGGCCGGGGCCCAGGTCGTCAATGGAGATTTCGAGACGGGGAGCCTCGATCCGTGGGCGATCGGGTTCACGCCCAACGGGGCGACAAGCGTGCAGACCGTCGAGGTGTTCGACATCGACGGGCCGGGGCCGCTGGCGGACAGCCAGGCGGCGGTGTTCGGAGTCGGCAACGCCGCGACGCCCAACCAGCCCAACCAGGGCATCGAGATGACGCAGTCCCTGGCGCTGACCGGCGGCGTCGCGTACACGATCAAGTTTGATTACGCCGCGACCCGCATCTCCGCCGGGAACAACGCCGACGGCGGGCAGTTCGCCATCATCGTGGACGGCACGTCGCTCACCAGCGTCGCCACGGGCTCCACCAGTGCCACGAACCCGCACTACGGCAACCTGTCCACGGTGTTCACCCCGCCCTCGTCGGGCAACTATGTGGTGGGCGCGCGGATCGGACGCAACTTCCTGCCGCCGGGCGACCTGTTCCAGCACGTCGACAACTTCTCGGTCGACGGCGGCCCGGCCCCCTGCTACCCGGACTGCAACGGCGATTCCGTGCTGAACCTGTCGGACTTCGGCTGCTTCACGACGAAGTTTGCCCTCGGCGACCCGTACGCCGACTGCAACGGGGACACCGTGCTGAACCTGTCCGACTTCGGCTGCTTCACGACGAAGTTCGCGCTGGGATGCCCGTGATGAGCCCCGCCGTGCCCACGGAAGTCAGGATCCGCTGAGTCTGGCGGACACCGGATGAGGCTGGGCCGGCAGCGGCGCCCGATTTCCAGCCCCGGCCGCGCGGCCGGGGTTTTTCGTGCGCCGGTCCCGCTATTCTCTCCTCCATGCCCGAAACGCCGACCATCGACCGCGTCAAGGCCGTGATCCGCACCTCGCTCAAACTCCCCGCCGCCGCGGCACTGGACGACGAGATGCCGCTGGTCGGCGGCGAGTACGACCTGGACTCGCTGGACATCCTGCTCATCATCACGAGCATCGAAAAGGAGTTCGGGATCAAGGTGGAGGACAAGAAGGTCGGGCGGGCCGCGTTCGCCACCGTCCGCACGCTCACGGAGTTCGTGCGGGCCCAGCAGGAGCCCCCGGGAGTTTCGGCCGCGTGACCCGCCTGGCCGCCATCCTGTTCCTGGTCGCGCTGGCCGCGGCGGCGCGGGCGCAGGACCTGTCGCCGCTGCCCGCGAACCTGGCGCCGCGCCTGGAGGACATCGACCGGCGCGCCGCGACGGTCGCGGACCTGCGGGCCGACTTCGAGCAGACGCGGTACTCGACGCTGGTCCGCGCGCCCATGAAGTCCTCCGGCACCCTGGCCGTCCGCGGCGGCCGCGTCCGCTGGGACACGCGGAAGCCGCACGCCTCCGTGATGACGATCGGCGACGGGGAAATCCGCATCTACTACCCGGAGGAGCGGGTGCTGGAGGTCTACGAGGCTCGCGGCGACCTGCGCGAACTGACCGGGTCGCCGCTCCCCCGCCTCTCCGTCCTGCGCGAGCGATTCACCATCGAACCGGCCGATCCCGCCTCGTTCGGCGCGGGCACCGACGGGGACCGCTCCGTCGCGCTCGAACTCCTGCCGCGGACGGACGACCTCAGGGAGCACGTCGCTCGCGTGCGCGTGCTGGTGGACGCCCAGACCGCGTGCCTGAAGGTCATGGAGATGACGGACCCCGACGGCGAAGTCACCCGCCTGGAGTTCAAGAACATCCGCGTCAACCCGGGCGTGAAGGACTCCGAACTCGATCTGAGGATTCCGGAGGGCACGCAGACCGTCCACCCGATCCCCCCCGCCGGCGCGGAAGCCCGGCGCAGATGACAACCCTGCGCCACCGGGCGGCCGCGGCGTGGCTGACGCTCCTGTTCTGGTTCGTCGCGCACGCTCCGGGGCTGGCGCGGGCGCTGCGGACGCCGGGGGTGTGGGGGGGCTGGGCGTTCTCGCCCGCGACCCGGCGCGGGACGCTCGCCAATGCACGCCGCGTCCTGGGGGCGGGCCCGCACGGCCGGGGCGTGCCCCGGCTGGCGCGGGCGATGATCGGGAGTTTCTACGACGCCGTGCTGGAGTTCGGCGACAGGGACGGCGGCGCCCCGCGCCTGGAGAGCGTGGTCGGGCAGGAGCACTACGACGCGGCCCGCGCGCCGGCCCGCGGCACAATCCTGGCCACCGCTCACATGGGGTCGTTCGAGGGCGCCATGGCGCTGGTCGCGCGGCGCGAACGCCGCGTCTACGTCGTCTTCCGGCGCGACCCCTACCCGGTCTTCGAGCGGCTCCGCGTCCGCCGGCACGAGCGGCTCGGCGTCCTGGAGTGCCCCGTGGACGACGGCCTGCCCGCCTGGATGCACCTGCGCGACGCCCTGCGCAAGGACGCCGTCGTCCTGCTCCAGGCCGATCGCGTGCTCCCGGGGCAGAAGGGCGTGCCCGCGCCGTTTCTCGGGGGCTCCCTGCTCATGCCGGAAGGCATCGTGAAACTCGCCCGCCTCACGAGCGCGCCGATCCTGCCGGTCTTCGCCCCTCGCGTCGCGGGCGGCGTCAGGATCGTCGTGGACGAGCCGATCCATGTGGACCCGGAGCCGCCGCCGCGCGGTACCATCGACCCGGCGCAGCGCCTCCTCGCCGCCGCGGTCGAGCGGGCGGTCCTGGCGTATCCGGACCAGTGGCTGTGCCTGCACCCCGCACTCCTGGAGGACCAGTGGTGCCCGGCATCGTGATCACGGGGACCGGCCTGGCGGTCAATCTCGGGCTCTCCCCGGCGTCCGTGTGGGACGCGATGGCATCGGGAACATCGGCATTGGGGCCGATGGCAGCGCTGGAGCAGCGACCGGAGCGGGACAAGGGGGGCGGGCAGGCGGCCGAGTTGCCCGCGGAGTTCCATCCCCACCTGGACCGGGCCGCGCGCTATATGCGGTATGTGGTCGAGCGGGCCCTGGAACGGGCCCGGAGCGTCAGCGGGCGGATTCCGTGCGGAACCGAGCCCGGTCGCGCCCGCGCCCGGCCCGTTCGCACCGCCGTTGTCATGGGCACGACGCTGCACGGCATGCGCGCCGCGGGGGCGGCGCTGCGAACCGGCGACCTGTCGCGCCTGCGCGGGTTCCTGGCCGGGTCCGTGCTGGAGCAGGCCCTGGGCGGCCTCGGCATCACGGGTCCGATGCTGACGACGTGCTCCGCGTGTTCCTCCGGGCTGGGGAGCATCGCGCTGGGCGCCACGCTCCTGGCGGGGGGCGCGGCGGACGCCGTGATCGCCGGGGGCTACGACAGCGTCAGCGAGTATTCCTACGCCGGCTTCGACAGCCTGGGTCTTGTCGCCGCGGGGTTGCCCCGCCCGTTCGTCGCGGATCGGGACGGGATGAAGGTGTCGGAGGGGTACGCGGCGGTCATCCTGGAGCGGGCCCGGGACGCGTCGGCACGCGGCGCGGACGTGCTGGCTGCGCTCGCGGGTTTCGGCGAAACCTCGGACTCGTTCCACCTGACACAGCCGCAGCCGGAGGGCCGGGGTGCGGCCCGCGCGATCCGGGCTGCGCTCCGGGACGCGGGGATGGAACATGCTGAGATCGACCTGATTGTCGCGCACGCCACGGCCACGCCGAACAACGACGCGGCCGAATACGCGGCCCTCGCCGCCGTGTTCAGCGATGGCCTGCCGAAGGTCCCGGTCGCGGCGCTCAAGAGCCATCTGGGCCACACCCTGGGCGGGGCCGGCGCCGTGGAACTGGTGCTGGCCGTCGAGGCGATGCGCCGCCAACTCGCGCCGCCGACGGCCGGTCACCACCAGCCGCAGTTCGGCGGCCTTCGGCTTGTCCGCGCCGCGCCCTTGCCGCACAGGATTCGCCGGACCATCAACCTTTCTCTAGGCTTTGGCGGGGCCAACACATGCATTGTCCTGGCCCCGCCGCGGGCCAGCGCCCGGCATCGCCCCGCGGAGGGAGTCGCGATCACGGGAGTGGGCCTGGTGCTGCCGGGCGCGGCCACGCCTGAAGAACTGGTCCATCTTGTGAGCCGCGGCCGGCGGGTCGAGTCCGATACAGGCCCGATCCCGGAGGCCGCGTATCAGCACCCGCTCGGCGCCCGCCGCACGCGCCGCATGAGCGACTACGCCAAACTGACCCTCGCCGCCGCAACCGCCGCGTGCGCCGATGCGGGCCTGGGCCCCGGCTCCCCCGAGCTCGCAGAGTCATCGGCGGTGCTCGGCACGACGCAGGGCTCGACCAACTTCTGCGAGGCGTACTACGGGCAGATCGTCCGCGAGGGCCCCGCCGCCGCGAATCCGGCCCTCTTCGCCGAGGGTGTCCCCAACGCCGCCGCCGCGCACCTGAGCATGGCCCTGGGGCTCCAGGGCGGGTGCCAGACGCTCATCGGGTCTCGCCGCGCCGGGCTCGACGCCCTGGCCCTCGCGGCGCTCCGCATCCGGGAGGGGCGCTGGACGCGGGCCGTCGTCAGCGCCGCCGAGGAATACTCCGAACTCGTCGCGCGGGCGTATGAGGCGTGCGGGCTCGGACGCGTGCCCATGGGCGCCGGGGCCGTCGCCATCATCCTGGAGCGTGCCCCCTCCGCCGCGGCCCGTGGCAGGCCGCCGATCGCGATGATCGGGCCGCCCACCTGGACCGGGCCAGGCGGCGCCCTCGATGGACCCGGCCCGATCGCCGCGTCGCTCGGGCCCATGGCCGCAGATCGGGCGGCGTCGGCCGCGCTCACCGGGCGACGGGTGCTCAATGTCGCCGGTGCCCTGCCCGAGATGTTCAGCGCCGGGCCCCTGGCGGCGCTCGCCTACGCCCTGGCCGCCGGCGAGCCGGCCTTCGAGGTGCTCTCCGTTGGTACGCTGGGCAGTTGCACAAGACTCGGAATCGCGGCCCATTGCGAGCCCGGTTTCCTGTAGACTTTGGTTCGTGGGTTTCCGGGGCGGGGTCCGCATGTATCCATCCGTGCTCAAGCCGTCGGTGTTCCGCTGCCCGAGCGCCGCCGGCACGATACCCCTGCCAGGTTGGGTGCAGGCTCTCGTCCCCGCCGCCGGCTCCACCGACTCGGGCCCCGCGGTCACCGAGGCGCCCGGACTGGCCCTTGTGTCGGCCATGATCCAGGGGGCCCGTGCGATGGCCCCTGATCGCCTGCGAACCGCGGTCGCCGAGATGTACGGCGACGCCGGCGATGCGCTGCGGGCGACGGGGGCTCCCCACCTGGTCCGCATCTGGAACTTCATCCCCGGCATCCACGACCCGCTGGGCCCCGGGATGACCCGGTACTTCGTCTTCAACCAGGGCCGGTTCGATGCCTTCACGCGGTCGCTGGGCGGTGCGGCCGCCTTCGACGGCTCGCTCCCGACCGCCACGGGCATCGGGCACGACGGTGAAGACCTGACGCTGCACTTCCTGGGCGTCCCGCGCCCGGGGCGGTCGCTGGAGAATCCGCGCCAGTGCCCCGCGTACCGGTATTCGCACCGTCACGGCCCGCGCCCGCCGTGCTTCGCCCGCGCCACGCGCGTGCGCCTCCCCGCGGGTGCATCGCTCCTGGTCGGGGGGACGGCCTCGGTCAGGGGCGAGGAGTCGGTGTACCCGGGGTCGCTCCAACTGCAACTGAAGGAGACCTTCGAGAACCTCGGCGCGCTGCTCTCCGCGGCCGGCGCCCCGGACCTTGGCGCGCTGACCCATGCCCGCGTCTACTACCTGCGTCCGGAGGACCGCGCCGCGCTCAACCATGTGGCCGACGCCTTCCACCCCGCGTGCGACCTGGAGTTTGTCCGGGCCGACATCTGCCGGCGCGAGCTCCTGGTGGAGATCGAGGGGATCGCGCGGCTCCCGGAGGAACCCGCATGATCGCGGACACGACGTACGACGCGGCGGTCATCGGCGGCGGGCCCGCCGGGGCGACGGCGGCCCTGTGCTGCGCCCGCGGCGGGCTGTCCGTGATCGTGCTCGAAAAGGACACCCACCCCCGCTTCCATATCGGGGAGTCGTTCCTGCCGCGGCACTACGCGCTGCTCCGCGAACTCGGGCTGCTCGACCGCTTCCACACGCTCCCGCAGGTCCCGAAGTTCGGCGCGTCGTTCGTGATGGGCAACGGCGAGAAGGCCCGAGACTTCTGGTTCAAGCCGGGGCCGCACGGCGAGGAATCTCACGCCGCAAGCCTGGAGCGCGCCCCGTTCGACCAGATGGTCGTGAGCGCGGCACGCGAGGCCGGCGCGGTGGTCCACGAGAGCACCGGCGTCAGGTCGATCGACCGGCTCGGCGACGGCGACGTGGCGCTGACCACGACCGCCGGCCCCGTGCGCGCCCGCGTCCTGCTGGACGCCAGCGGCCAGGGCGCTGTCGCCGGGCGCCACCTGGGCACGCGCCGGCAACTCCCGGACCTCCGGCGCGTCGCCTATTACTCGCACTTCACGGGCGTCGAGCGCCGCGAGGGCAGACTCGGCGGCTCCCCGATCATCGTGATGTGCCAGGAGGGCTGGTTCTGGGTCATCCCGCTCGATGAACAACGCACCAGCGTGGGCATGGTCATCGGGATGGACATCATCAAGGCCGCGGGGATCGCCCCCGACCGGGCCCTGGCCTGGGGCATCGAGCGCACGCCCTACCTGCGCCGGATCATGGCCGGGGCCCGCGCCACCGACGAAAGGAACCACGTCACCGCCGACTTCTCCCACCGGTGCGAACCCTTCGCCGGACCGGGGTACTTCCTCGTGGGAGACGCCGCGACGTTTGTCGATCCCATCTTCTCGACCGGCGTCTGCATGGGCATGATGTCCGGCCGCGCCGCGGCCACGGCCGCCGCCGCCCTGCTGCGCGAGCCCCGCCGCGCCGAGCGGCTCCGCCGCGACTACGCCCGGTTCGTCGACGGGTCGTCGTCGGTCTTCTTCGGAATGGTCCGGCGGTATTACCGCCACGGCTTCCGCGAGATGTTCCTGAACGGCACGGGCCCGTGCGGGGTGCACGATGCGGTCATCGCCGTGCTGGCCGGGCATGTGTTCCCGAGGCCGGTCTTTGCCCTCCGCTGGCGCCTGCGGCTCTTCAAGACACTCCTGGACATCCACGAACGCATCAGGCCCCTGGTGCCGAAGCAGCCGAACTTCTCGCTCCTGACGGCGGGACCGGCGGCCGCATGATCGCGGGCGCCGGCGCCGCTTCCGAGATCCTCAGCGCCCTCGCGCGGCACGCGACCGACGCCCCCGATGCCCCCGCGATCTGTGCCGTGGAGCCCGACGGCGCCCCGCGCACCGTCGCGTCGTGGAATGAACTGGCGCACCGGGCGGGCAGACTCGCCGCGGCCCTCTCGGCCCAGGTTCCTCCGGGCGCGGTCGTGCTGCTCCACGGGGGTCGGGCCGCGGACGCCGTCGGGTGGTACCTCGCCGCGATCGCCGCCGGTGTATCGATCCTCCCCGTGCACCGCGCGGCCGCACCCGCGGAGGTCGAATCGATCGCCCGGCGCTCGCGTGCCATCGCGCGCGTGCCGGCCGGCCCGGCGGTCCGCGGTGTGCCCGTCATCGATCTCGATCGGGCCGGGGCCCACGGTGCCGGAGCGTCCGGCGCTGTGGTCCTGGTCTCTTCCGGCACCACGGGCGCCTCGAAACTCGCCCGCCGCCTCTCGCCCGCGCTCGACGCCGACGCGCACAGCGTCGCGCACGCCGCACGCCTCGGGCCGGGCGACCGCGTCCTCCTCGCTGTGCCCGCGTGCCACTCCTACGGCCTGGACATGATCGTCGCCGCGGTGCTCGCCGGCGCGGCCATCGACATCCTCGATCCATTCGACCCCCAGGCCGCGGCCGCGCACCTGGCCGCGCACGGCACAGTCTTCCCGGGCGTGCCGGTGATGTTCGAGTCGCTCTCGCGGCACGGGCCGACGCGCCGGGGCCCGCTGCGGCTCGCCTTCTCCGCCGGCGCCCCGCTCCCGGACCGCCTGCTCTGTGAGTTCACGCAGCGCTGGGGGATCGGCCTGGGCCAGTTGTACGGGGCGTCGGAACTCGGCTCCGTCACCCTCTGCGACCCGAACTCACTCGACTACGCCCGCGGCTCCGTGGGGCTGCCGATGCGGGACGTCAGCATCCGGGTGCTGGACCCGGCCGATCCCGCCCGCGCCCTGCCCACCGGGGCAACAGGCCAGATCGCGGTCCGTGCCCCGTCCATGTTCTCCGGATACCTCGATGGCGACTCCCCGCTGGCCGACGGACACTTCCTGACCGGCGACCTTGGCCACCTCGACTCCCGCGGCCGCCTGTTCGTCACCGGCCGACTCAAACTCCTCATCGATGTCGGCGGCCTGAAGGTGAACCCGCAGGAGGTCGAGGCCGCGCTGGCCGACCATCCCGGCGTGGCGGAGTGCGTTGTGGTCCCGCTCGCCGTCAGCGACACCGTCACCCGCCTGCGGGCCGTCTATGTCCCGCGCCATGCCGACGCCGCGCCGCCCGATTCCAGCCTCCGTGAGTTCCTGCGCACCCGGCTGGCGCCGCACCAGATTCCGCGCCTGATTGAACCCGTCGCCTCGCTGCCCAGGTCCCCCACGGGCAAAGTGCTCCGCACCAAGGTGGCGGGATGCTGAGGACCCTCCCCCTCCTGGTCGCGATCGCCTGGATCACCGGCTGCGCCGCGACCCCGCTCCCGACATACGAGCCGATGGACGCCGGGCGAGCGCTCGACGTCATCGCCCGGCGCCTCGACTCGGTCCGCACGGTCTCGGCGACCGCGGGCGTCACGCTCTCCGACCGCACCGGGTCCTCCGTCCGTCTGGACGGGGCCCTGGCGGTGGAGTTCCCTGACCGGCTCCGCCTCCGCGCCTGGAAGTTGAACACAGCGGTCTTTGACGTGACCGCGCTCGCGGACCAGGTCTGGATGCTCACCTCGGACCGCATGTCCGCGGAGCAGGTGGGCTCCATCCCGGCCCGCGGCATCCTCGCCGCCCGCGACCTGCTCGGGCCGGCCTTCTTCCGCTCCGCCCGCGAGGCCCCCGGCACCAGCGTCAGCACCCTCGTTGTGGAGGGCGTCCTCCCGGACGGCACGTCCGCGGTCTGCGAGATCGACCGCGCCACGCTCACCCCGCGCCTCTACCGCGCGGGGGATTCCACGCTCACGCTCGATCGGTACCGCGTGATCAGCGGCGTGCCGTGGGCCGGGCTCTGGCGCCTCGACTCCACCCGGGGCGCCGTCACCGTCAGGTTCGATCGCATCGAACTCGGCGCCCCTCTCCCGCCGGCGGCGATGACCCCTCCCCGCCGCGCCGTGAGAGTCGCGCCATGAGCGCGGGCCGCCTGGCGGGAGCAACGTCCGCCCTCGCAGCGTGGTCCGCGTCGCATCCGCGCCCGGTTCTCATCGCCGCCGCGCTCCTGGTCGCCGTGTCCATCGTGTCCATTGCCCGCGCACCGTTCTCCACCTCACTCGGAGCGATGCTCGGAGATGCAACCCCTTCCGCCGCCGCCCTTGCCCGCGTCGCCGCCCGGTACCACGACCTGGACAACCTGCTCGTGATCGCGCGCGTCAAGGACGACGCGCTCCCCGCCGCGGCCGCCCGCGCGGCTCTCCTGGGCTACGCGGAACGCCTGCACGCCGCGCTCGCGGCGGACCCGGATGCCCGCGCGATGGTCGCGGGCTACCGCGACCGCGCCGACCCGCAGGAGGCCGCGTACATCCGGGACGTGGTGCTGCCCGCGGGAGCGTTCTACCTGACGGACAACGGCTTCAACAGGCTCCTGGAACGCCTCCAGCCACGCGAGATGCGCCGCGCACTGGCCCGGGGGGAATCGCTGATCTCCGCGCCGGGGCCCGCGGCCTCCGCACTCGCACGGAACCTCCTGCGCGACCCGCTCCGGCTCGCCGAACTCATCGAACCCGGCGAACAGGCGGGTGACGGCGGGGGCGACTTCTCCGCCGACGGACGCTCGCTGCTCATCCGCATCGAGGGGCGCTCACCCTCCAGCGACCTGGAGTTCTCCGTTCGATTCTCGGCCGCGGTCGCCCGCGTCATCGGCGGCCTCGCCGCGCCGGGTATCACGGCGGAACTCGGCGGGTCGTACGCCATCGCCGCGTTCACGTCCTCCGTGATCCGGGCGGACTCGATCCGCGCGACGCTGCTCTCCGTCGCGCTGCTCCTGGCTGTCTTTGCGGCGTTCTACCGCGCGCTCATGGCCCCGGTCGTCATCTGCACGACGGCCGCCGTCGGCATCCTCGCCGGCTTCGGCGTCTATTCCGCGCTCGGGTGGCCCCTCACCCCGCTCACCGCCGTGGTCGGCGCCGTGCTGGCCGGCCTCGGCGTCGACTACGGCATCCATTTCCTGTCCAACTACCGGACGCAGCAGGCCCGGGGCCTTCCCCACGTCGCCGCTGTGCGCGGCGCGATGCTGCACGTCGGGCCGGCAACCACCGCGAACTGCGTCACCAGCATGGTCGGATTCGTCGCGGTCGGCCCCAGCGGGATCGCCGCGCTCCGCGATTTTTCGGTGATCGGGACGCTCGGCCTGGCGGGTTCGCTGCTCGCCGTGTTCCTCCTGATGCCCGCGATCCTGCCGCTGACCGGCCGCACCCGCCAACCCGGACGCACCGGGGCCGTGGCCGCGCGGATCACCGCATCCATCGCCCGCGGCCCCCGGATCACCCTCACCCTGGGCCTGTTGCTGACCCTCGGCGCACTCGCCGCCGCCGCCGCGGGCGGCTTCCGCCCGACGCTCGGCAGCGACCTCACCGTCATCCACCCGCGCCCGAATCCGCCGCTCGACGCGACCGAGGCGGCGACGCGCACCTTCGAGTCCCGGGGCGAGACAATCGCGGTGGAGATCCGCGCCGCCACGTTCGATGAACTCCTCGCACGCTCGCACGACGCCGCCCGTGCCCTTGCCGCGCCGCCGCTGCGCGACGCCGGGGTGCGCTCCGTCGCTGGGCTGCCGCTGCTCCTCCCCGATCCGCGCACCGCGCCCGCCCGCGCCGCCCGGCTCGCCGGCCTCAACCCGGAAGCCGTCCTCGCCGACTTCGACGCCGCGGTCGCGGCCACCGCGTTCGACCCCGCCGCCTTCACGGATTACCGCGGTTTCCTCCGCCGCCTGGTGTCCGCGCGCACACCGCCCGCGTTCACCGATCTCCGCCGCTACCCCGCGCTCGCGGGCCGCGTCCTCCCGGACTCCGGCGAGCCCGGCACCGTCCTGGTCGTGCGGTTTGGTTCGCCCCTCTCAACCCGGACCGACCGCGACGCCGCGGTCCTGGCTCTGCGCAGCGCCCTCGCTCCGATTCCCGGCGCCACGCCGACCGGCATGAGCGTGCTCGGCTATGACCTGGAGCAGGCGACCCGGGCGGCCCTGCCGCGTTCCCTGGCTCTCTCGGTCGGGCTCGTGATCGGGTCGCTCATCGTCTTCCTCCGCACACCACTCGGCGTTGCGCTCTCACTCATCCCGCTCCTCTTCGGCGCGCTCGCCACCTACGCCGTGATCGTGGCCGCGGGTGTCCCACTCAACCCGGTCAACGCCGCGGGGCTGCCGCTGCTGGCCGGGATCGCCGTGGACGCCGGGGTCTACATCGTGGCGGCGGCCCGTGACCACGCGCCGGGCGTGCCGTGGCTCGCCGCTACGCTTCACGCCGTGCTCGCCGCATCGATCACGACCGTCACCGGCTTCGGTTCGCTCCTGTGGACGCACACGCCGGCGGTCCGCTCCCTCGGCCTGCTGACCTCGATCGGGATCACCGCCGCGCTCGTCGGGGTCATCCTGATCCTCATCCCGGCCCTGGCGCTGCTCCGCGGGCGGGGGGTGCGCGTGTGAACCGGGCGGCCGCCATGCTCCTGGCCCTCATCCCCGCGATGGCCGGCTGCGTACTGCCCTCCGACCGCCTGGCCTTCCCCGCCCCGCTGGCCTCCACGCCCGCCGAACGCGCCTTCGACACCAACGCCGACGGCCGGCCGGACTTCTGGCTGCTCCCCGACGCCCGGGGCCGGCTCCGTGAACTGGCGTACGACGATGACGCCGACGGTGCGCCGGACCGGGTCTACGAGCCGCCCCGCGATCCCGACGCGGTTCCCCACCTCATCATCCTCTTCGACTCCATCCCCTACGAACCTGTCGCGCAGCGCGCCGCCGACGCCGCGTGGACCTGGTTCGACCCGCCGGTGAAGGTGATCCCGCCGTTCCCGACGATGAGCCCGGTCATCTTCAGCCGGCTGCTCGGGGCCCCTCCCCTCCCGGGAGTCATCAACGAGTACTACGACCGCGAGGCCGGCCGCCGCGCCGACCGCCTCTCCGAGCGCGTCCGCGGCCACGGCAACCCCTGGGAACGGCGGCTGAACTACCGCCTGAAATACTGGGAGAACGGCCTGTCCTTCCTGTACCCGCACCGCTGGTTCCGCGTGGACCTGGCCCGCGCCAAGGCCGCGTTCGATTCCAGCCCGGACCGGGTCACCGTCGTCTACCTTGCCAGCACCGCCGGCCTGGTCAGCAAGTACGGGCTCGCCGGCGTGAACGAGTGCCTCGATGGACTGGACCAACTCGTCATGCAGGTTCTGTACGAGCGCCGCGGCGCGGTGGAAGTCTCCGTGATGGCCGACCACGGCCACAACCTCCGCCCCGGCACCCGCATCGACCTGGCCGCCATCCTGAAGGGCGCGGGCTTCCGCCCCTCGGGCCGCCTGCGCACGCCGGACGACGTGGTGATCGAACAGGACGGCCTGGTGAACTACGCGGGCGTGCACACGCGCCGCGCCGCTGACGTGGCCGCCGCCCTGGCCGCACGCCCGGAGATCGAACTGGCGATGTACCTGGACGGCGATCGCGTCATCGTCCGGGGCGAGCACGGCCGCGCCGCGATCCAGGAGCGCGGCGGACGCTACCGCTACACCGCGATCGACGCCGACGTGCTCGCCCTCCTGCCGGCCGCGGATTCGCTGGCCGCCGATGGCAGGGCCGACGCGGACGGCTTCATCGCCGCGGGGGACTGGTTCAACGCCACCGTCAACCACCGCTTCCCGGACGCCCCGCCCCGCCTGTGGGAAGCCTTCCACGGCATCGTCGTGAACACGCCGGACGTGCTCCTGACCACGCGGCCGGGCTGCTACACCGGCCTGTCGTCCTTCGACTGGTGGGTGGACATGGCGTCCACCCACGGCGGGCTGGACCAGCAGGACAGCGCCACCTTCCTGCTCACCACCACCGGCCGCGCCACCGCACCGCTGCGCACCGAGAGCGTCATGCACGCCATCGAGCCCGAGTACAACCCCGGCATCCTCCGCCGCTGACCGCGGGGCGCAACCCGCTGGAATCACCATGTCCCCCCTCGCGACAACATGGCTGTGCGGCGCCGGCGCCGTCGCCGCGGCCGGGGGTGTGTTCTCGTACGGCATGTTCGCGCCGCGCAGCCCGATGTTCTGCCCCGTCATCTCCCGCGGACCCACCGATTGCGGGCGCGTCGCCCTCACCTTCGACGACGGGCCGTGGCCGGGATCGACAGAACCGATCCTGGCGATGCTCGCCGCCGCGGGCGCCCGCGCCACCTTCTTCGTCATCGGGCGTTACGCCGCCGCGCGCCCGGAACTGCTCCGCCGCATCCATGCCGAGGGCCACCAACTGGCGAATCACACCTACGACCATCACCGCGCCGGCATGTTCGGCTCACCCGCCTACTGGGAATCCCAGGTCCGGCGCACGGACGATGCCATCGCGCGCATCACCGGCTCACCGCCGCGCCTGTTCCGGGCCCCGATGGGGTTCAAGTCCCCGCTCCTGGCCGCGGCGATCCGCCGCACCGGCCACACCGTGATCGCCTGGTCCTGCAAGTCCCGCGACGGCATCACCACCACACCGGGCCGCATCGTGCGCAACGTCGCCCGCGCCGCCGCCGGCGACATCATCCTCCTCCACGACGGCCGAGACCCCGCGAGCCGCCGCGACGTCTCCCCCACCGCCGCCGCGCTCCCGGAGGTTCTCAGGGACCTGCGGGCTCGCGCCCTGCACCCCGTCCGCCTGGACGAACTGCTGATCCACACCCTCACGCCCGCCGCCGCCACAGGACCATCGTCAGCGTGAACACCACGACCCCGAGCGCAAACCCGACCAGCACCCCCCCGACCGTCCACGCCGCCACCAACTCCCCGGCGACCGACAGCGTCACCGCACGCGGGTCGAACTCGGCAAGGTCCGGCCAGTGTCCGAACAGCAGCAGGTACCCGACGCCGACAGACGCCGCGACCAGCGCCAGGCCGATCGGGGGCATCGAGACCTGCGACCCCAGCAGCATCGGCGCCGGATGAAAATGCAGCCGCCACGCCAGGTACAGCACCAGCGCCGTGTGAAACCCGAACCACGGCAGACTCCCGATCCACACCCCGATCCCCAGCGACGCCGCCATCTCCAGCCGCCCCAGGTCGCCGGCCCGCGCCTCGCGCCACGCCCGCAGCGGGTTGAGCCACCCCAGCACGTCCACGAGCCGCGCCGGCCGCTCCCGCCGGCGCGTCGGCCACGGCAGGAGCGACCGCCCGATGAGCCGGAGTTGCATGACCGTGTGCAGCGTCGAATCCCGCACCGGCCGGAAGTGGCTCACCCGTTCCCCCTCCGGAAAATACCGGCACGTCACCGGCACCGATACCACGGGGAACCCGGCCCACCACGCCCGCGTCACCACCTCCGCCTCGAACGTGTACCGCCCGCCGCGGCACCTCACCGCCCGGACCAGTTCCAGCGGGTACACCCGCAGCCCGCACTGGGTGTCGTGGAGACGCAGGCCCGTCTGGGCACGCAGCGCCAGGCACGCCAGACGCCGGCCCAGCCGGCACCGCGAAGGGCACTCCGCGATCGCCCTCGGCCGGTCCCCCAGCACCAGCGCCCGGGGCCCGGCCACCGCCGCGTCCACCAGACGGGGGATGTCCACCGGGTCCAGCTGCCCGTCAGCATCGATCGTCACCGCGTGCGTCACGCCGAGGCTCCCCGCCCGGGCGAACCCGGTCGCCAGCGCCGCCGCCTTGCCGCGGTTGGCAGCGTGACGCTCGACGACCAATCGTGCGCCCGGGTGCGCGGCGGCCCATGCGGCCGCGGCGTCGCCGGACCCATCCGACGATCCGTCGTCCACGACGACGACGGGCAGGCCCAGCCGCCCGATCCCGTCCAGCACCGCACCCACGCTCCCGGCGTGGTTGAACACCGGCACCACGACGCAGGCTGAGAACTCGGCCCCGCTCGCTGTTCCGTCGTCCGGCAATGGCTCGCTTTCTGCTGGGCCGGCCACGCGGCCGGATCCTCCAGAATGTACCGGACTCACCCGCCGCTTGTGCGGCCCCGCCCGCACGGTATCCCCGGCAGGTATTCTCACACGGTGAACACCTTCCTCATCGTCTGGGGCGTCACGGCGGGCGCCGTCCTGATCGGGGCGCTGGTCATGCACCTGGTCCCGCGGATCAGCGGATCGCTCGGCGATGCCCTGTGCCGCGCACCCCTGCTCGACATCCCCATTACCTACTTCACCGTTGCCCCCATCATCGCGGGACCGATCTGGGCGGGCTGGCTCGGCCTTGCCGGCGCCGTCGCGGGGCAGGTCAGCGCCGTCCTCCTCTGGGGCTGGCTGCACGAACTGGCTCACCTCCGGGACGCCCGCGGCCCGCGCATCGTCACCACCATGAACTCCATCGTCGGCCGCGCCCGCAACCACGCCGCCGTCTGGCTGACGGCGATTGTCACCCCGGTGTTCTGGGTCGTCCGCCTGGCCCAGGTCTTCATCTACCCGCCCATCACATGGCTCATAGGCCTGCCGAAGTACCGCCAGGGCGACTGGGTCAACGTCTCGCGCCACAAGTTCAGCGGCCTCGTCGGGCACGACCGCATCTGGTGCCTCTACTGCGACTGGATGACCGGTGTCTGGTCCCTGGGTTCGGAGATGCTCCGCAACGTCGAGAGTTTCTGGTGCCCCATCCGCTTCCGCAGCGACCTCAAGTGCGACAACTGCAGGATCGATTTCCCTGATATCGACAACGGCTGGGTTCCCGCCTCGGGCACCATGAAGCAGGTCACCGAAGTCCTCGAGGAGAAGTACCGCGGCCGCAAGGACATGCCCTGGTTCGGGCACCCCGTCCGTCTGACCGTGGCTCGCACCGAGCCGGCAGCGCCCCCAACCCGGACCGAGCCCCGGGCCTAGCGCAAGGAAACGGCCCGCCTGCGCGGGCCGTGCGGTTCAACCGGTCGTGACCGGCGGGATCAGCCGCCCGATGTCGTCTCGTCCGCCTTGGCCTCCGCCGGCGGCGCAGGCAGGTGGAACTCCTTCAGCAGGCCGTCGATGTACCCCGTCTTGGTCTCCCACGGCGTCCACTGGCTGCTCGGGTGCAGCCCGCGGTACCGCACCACCCCCTTGGGGTCCAGGATCGCCACGTGCGGGATGCCCAGCACGCCGAAGTCCGGGTTGAACACCTCCTGCTCCGTGAACACCACCGGCCACGTCATGTCCAGTTGCTTCATGAACTCCGGCATCAGCGCGAACTCGCGCTCCGGCTGGTCCTTGGTGTCGATCCGCTCGGCCTTCCCGGTTGCACCCTCAGGTCGCGACATGTGATACCCCTGAAGGCTGGTCACGCCGAGCACGACCACCGGGTAGCCCTCGTAGTGCTCCTTCAGTTTGCGCACGTCGGGGAAACTCCCGATGCACGGCCCGCACCACGTCGCCCAGAAGTCCAGCACCACCACCTTGCCCTTCAGGTCGTCGAACGACTTGGGCGCCCCTTCGCTGGACCAGATCACGTTCATCGCCGGGTGCTCATGCCCCACGAGCTCGCCCCGCGCGAACGCCCCATCGATGTACCTGGCGGAACGGGTCAGCGACTTGGTCGCCGCCTCGTCCGTGGACGACTTGGCCGCCGCGTTCACCGCCGCAAGCGCCCGCGTCCGCACCGTCGCACGCTGCTCGGGCGTGAACGCCCCCGGGTTCTCCGCCGTCACCTGCACGATCGCCCGCGCCCCGCTCCGCACCAGCGCCAGCGGCGACTCCGGCGTCAGGGCGCTCGCCAGCCCCACAATCTGCTTCGAGAGCCGCGGCAGCGCCTTGTCGTCCAGCCGCGACACCAGGCCGAACACCGGTGCGCCCGCATCGGTCTTCATCGCCTCCGCGAATCCCGGGTGCTCCAGCACGGACGTGAACGCCGCGACCTGCCCGGCCAGCGCCGCCGCCTGTTCGTCCTCCGAGCCCTTCGGGTTCACATACGGCATCTGCTCCGCCAGCATCAGCGTGGCCGTAAACCCGTCGGACCCCTTTTCAGCCGTCAGCACATGCAGGCGGTCCTTCACCTCAGCGGACTTGCCCGCGGCGACCAGCAGGGGGTTGGCCTTGCGCAACTGCGCCGCCGTCATCTCGCCGACGCTCAGATCCTTGGCCGCCGCCGCCGCGGCCTCTCGGCGAGCCTTCATATACGCGTCGCGATCGGTCGTCGGCGTGCCCTTGAGCGGTCGGAGAAGGAGGTAAGCGCTGCCGCGACCTGCTCGTCGGTCGGCGGCGTCCACGCGAGCGCCGAGCCGGCCAGGCCGAACACCAGTGACGCCGCCAGAACCTTCCTGCTGATCATGGTCATTCTCCAAGGGGTGTGCCACAGCCTACCACAATCCCGGGCGCCGCCGCTCGCCAAAGCCTCATCTCGAGTCCACCGATCGGCGGGCGGCAGCCGCCCCTCCGAAGGACGGCACGCCCATTGCTGCTGGTTCAAGGGGCGGCGAAGGTTCCGCGATAAGTAGGGGCACCCAGCACCCGAGCCAGGAACTCCGTCTGAAGGTTCTTCGCGTCGTTGGAGAACCGCCCAAAGCCCATGTGCTCCTGGGCCGCCCCCGTCTCCTGCCATGTGACAAACCGCACGAGGTCAGGGTCCGCCCCAGCCCCGCGGCAGTGCTCCCGCAGCGCCCCGATGAACCCGCGTTGCCCCGCCACCGGGACCACCGCGTCAGACTCCGAGTGCAGGGCCAGCAGAGGGATCGGCCGCCAACCGGACAGGTGCCGCATCGGGTCCAGCGGCTCAACCCGTCCCGGGGGATGGCTCACGGGCCACGGCCTGCCCGTCTCCGGGTGGTACAGCGCCCCAAGGTCGCCGGTCGTCGCCTCCACGGCGCCGGCCCGGAAGGGGTGCGGGTCGCACAACCGCCGCAGCGCAACCATCCCGCCCGCCGACATCCCGCCGATTCCAAGCCGCTCCAGGTCGAACACCCCGCGAGACCCGGCCACCGCCGCGTCCGCCAGGCCCTCCACCACGCCGTCAATCTCCCCCACCGCCTGCGCCAGCACGTCGAGCGTCCGCGCCGGCGCCTGCATGGCCGCGTCCGCGCGCTCCCCGTGCCCCGGCAGGTCGATCGCGCACGCGGCGATCCCCGCCCGCACCCACCGCAGGTACCTCCCCGGGTCCAGTTCCTTGTTCACGCTGCGCCCATGCATCCAGATCACCGTGGGCGCCGGCCGCTCCCAGTCCGGGTGCGCCAGCACCGCCGGCACCGGCCCCAGCCGCACCCATCTGGACCGCTCGGCGAGGTAGGCCGGGAATCGTGAGAATCGATCGTTCAACGTCCCACTCCCACGCCGCACGCTCGGACGCCCCCGGCGCCGCGCCGTGATCGTAGAGCATGTGCCCCGGCCGGGCGTGAAGCGTGCCGGGTGCGCGACCTATCCTGCCCGCATGGAGATGACCCCGCACCGCTGGGAGGCCACGTCCGCCTACCTCTCGGAAGTCTTCGGCCGCCCGGACCGG
Source organism: Phycisphaerales bacterium (assembly GCA_020849105.1). Lineage (GTDB taxonomy): Bacteria > Planctomycetota > Phycisphaerae > Phycisphaerales > UBA1924 > JADLGW01. The sequence continues at coordinate 70,918 of JADLGW010000028.1, forward strand.
CAACTCTCCACACACCGTGAACGCGCCAGGGCCGCGGGCCTGCCGGACATCGCCGTGAGCCCCGACGTCGGACGCCTCCTGCACCTGCTCACGTCCCTCGCCAACAACGGCCGCGGCGCCGGCGTCGCCGTTGAGGTCGGCACCCTCGGCGGGTTCAGCGGCATCTGGATCGCCCGCGGCCTCGCCCCCGGCGGCCGCCTCTACACCATCGAGCCGGAGAAGAAGCACGCCGCATTCGCCCGCGACGAGTTCAAGTCCGCCGGCGTCGCGGACCGTGTGACCCAGATCGACGCCGCGGCCCCGGGCGCGATCTCGGAACTCGGCGCACGCCTGGCCCCCGCCTCGGTCGACCTGCTCTTCCTCGACGCGATCAAGGCCGACTACAGGGCCTACGTCGAGGCCGCGGAAACCCTGCTCAAACCCGGTGCCCTCATCATCGCCGACAACGCCCTGGGCTCCGGCGACTGGTGGATCGATACGCCGTCCGGCACGAACGCGGCCCGCGACGCGGTGGACGCCTTCAACCGGTGGATGGCGACGGGAGGGCGCTTCGACTGCGCCTGCGTACCGATCCGCGAGGGCGTGCTCATCGCGCGGAAGCGGGCGTAGAACGCGGGGAGTGAGACATGGTCAGGACTCTCCCTCTTCGGGGGCCTCCTCCCCCGCGTCAGTGCCGCCTGCGGCGTACCTTGCTCGCTCTTCAAGCCGCTTCGGCGCCACAATCCTTGCCGCGGGCGCGAGCCCGTGGTCCGTGAGCGCCAAGGAACTCCATTACCTTGCCAGGACCGAGCCGCTTCGGCCGCACAATCAGGCGAGGTCACGTTCGTCGAACTCGAGCCCGTGCCGCTGCAACAACTCCCGGAGTTCATCCTTGAACGATCGCTTCGCGTGGTGCTCCGCCTGGTTCTCGATGTATCGGCGTACGTCGTCCCTCGCGGATCGGCTGACGGAGAACGCGGCGTAGCCCGATTGCCAGGCGAACTCCGGGAGGTACCTCGACAACCAGGATGACGAGTTCGCCTTGATTTCGCGCACGGCGTCGGCAAGAGCCACCGACTGATGAAGACCGCGAAGCAGGTGCACATGGTCTTCAACGCCGCCTGCGATGAGCAGAGGCGCTCGAGCGCTCTCGCACGCGCCATGGAAGTACGCGGAGAGCCGAGGACCAATGTCCGGCGTGAGCCACGGCGCACGGTCACGGGTCGAGAATACAAGATGGATTAAGATGTGGGTGTAGGCGCCCCAGCGTACCGGATTGTGACGCGGAAGCGGCTCGGCCCCGAAGGAAGGCAGCCTGTTGCTACGAACGCTGACCACGGGCTTGCGCCCGTGGCAAGGATTGTGACGCCGAAGCGGCTGCGCACCCACAGATGTCCGCGTCAGCGTGCGCCGTCGCGCTCGCACCAGGTCCTTAACTCTCGGTGAGGATTGCGGGGTTTGGCCGGGCCTGCGCCCGTCGCTCGCCGCGGGAGAGTTCCGCGTGGCGCCGCAGGTACTCCATCACGACGATCACAACCGTCGCGTGGCTCCAGGTCAGCGGGCTGACGCTCATCGGCTCGCCCGAGTACGGGTGGAACTGCTCGGCCAGCACGCCCGACTGGAACGATCGCTGGCAGGCCCACTCAAGGTACGGCAGAGCCGCCTTCAGGTCCGCGAGCGATTCGGCCCGGGCGACCGCGTGCTGGGCGTGCCAGAGCGTGCAGATGACCCACGGGTTGCCCGGCACCTCGTCGATGCGGTCGCGCTCGACCTGGTGGAAGTAGTCCCGCTCGTAGCGGGCGCACCCGCCGATCTCGGTCTTCACCCACAGCCGCTCGCGGAGCGACGCCATCTCGCCCATCACGATCGGGTCGCGCGGCTCGAACGCCCCGAACGCGAACAGGGCGTAGTTGGCCGAGTCGGGCGTCATGTCGAGCCGGTACGTCCCGTCGTCCATCGGCGTGGCCATGCGGGCGAACCGCTTCTTGTCCGCGTGCCACAGGTGCCGCCGCAGCGCACCCTTCATCCGCTCGGCGCTCTCGGCGTACTTGGCGGCCCGGTCCGGCTCGCCGAAGTCCCGCGCGAAGTCCGCCGCCGCCTGGAGCCCGCCGATCGTCGCCGCCGTCGTGAACGTGTGGATCCCGCGCCGCTCCTCCCACAGGTCCCACGACGGCCTCGGCAGCCCCGCGTGGTCGCGGTGCGCCAGCATCCACTCCGCGGGACGCAGCACCAGCGGCTCGTACAGGCTCTTGATGAACTCGACGTCGCGGAAGGCCTCGAAGTGCCGCCGCAGCGCCCACAGCACCAGCGCCGTCTCGTCCTGCTGGATCGGCAGCACCCGCTGCCCGTCGAGCATCCACGGGTGCCACGACGACGCCAGGTTGCCCGTCGGCATGTACTTGTGCAGGAAGTACCCGTCGTCCCCGATCACCCGGGCGCAGAACGCGAAGAACCGGCGCGACAACTCGCCGTGACCGGCAAGGATCAGCGCGTGCGCCACCAGCGCCCCGTCCCGCGGCCAGCAGTAGGAATAGTGGTCGCCCCCGAACGCCGTGATGTCGCTGTCGTTGGCCGCGACGATCGCCCCGTCGTTGTCGATCTGCGTCCGCAGGACCAGCTGGCTCCGCTGGAACAGGTCCCGCACCGGCTCCGGCAGCGGCGAGGTGTCGATCCGCTCCTTGCCCGACCAGAGTTTCCAGTACGCCTCGGTCCGCGCCATCATCCGGTCCGGGCCCGTCTCCCACACCCGCCGGTTCAGGTGCTTCACCTCCTGGTACGACGAGCCGCACGCGATCCACATCGTCACATACGCCTCGCCCCCGGGCGGCACGGACAGGTTGAACCCCACCGTCGTGTCCACCGACCCCTGGCTGATCGCGTTGCGCCCCAGCAGACCGTCCTCGGCGTCGCGCCAGGTGCCCTCGGCCCCGCCCACGCGCTTCGACCCGATCGCCCAGTGGTCGATCCCGCACTTCAGTTGGTCGCACGCGCACACCAGGAAGTACGAATCGTCCTTGTAGAGCACCACGCTCGTCGTCCCGGGGTCGTAGTTGGCCGTGTCCCCCACGGGCGAGCCGCGGATCGAAGGGTCAAAGTGGAAGAACACCCGCACGTCCCGCTGCTGCCCCGCCAGGTCGTGCACGATCACCTTGCGGAAGTACACCGGCTCGTGCGAGTCCACCGCGTCGTGGCACGTCAGTTCCACGCCCAGCCGCTCGTGCGTCAGCCGCACCTCCGTCACCAGCGTGTCCGGCTTGTACCGCAGTTCCCGCCGCCACCCGGCGTCCTCGACCCACGCGAACTGCCCGTCGGCCCACACCCCGAACCGCTGCACATGCCCGTCCGTGTGGTTGTACCACCCGACGTGCGGGTAGTACAGATCCCGCAGCCGGTAGTGCCGGTCGAAGGTGATGAGCAGGTCGCCGTTGCCTACCGGTATGTCTCTGGGCATCGCGGGATGGGGGAGGGGGGCTGTTCGGGGACGGGGAAGGATACGCGGCCGGGTGCGCCGGTCCGGCCCACCGCATCATCGTCCAATCCGCTCCGCCTCCCCAGCACCAGCCCCCGCCATAATCCGGCATTCCTCACCTACCATGCCGCCGCACCCACCCCGAGGGGCCCCCCCGTGCCCGCACCCGCACGGGCCGTGTTTGAAGCACGCGGCCTGACCAAGACCTACCACATGGGCGACGTGGCCGTCCAGGCCCTCCGCGGCGTGGACCTGGACCTCTACGCCGGCGAGTTCGTCGTCCTCCTGGGCCCCTCCGGCAGCGGCAAGTCCACCCTCCTCAACATCCTCGGGGGCCTCGACGCCCCCACCAGCGGCACCGTCCGCTACGGGGACCGCGACCTCACCCGCTTCGACGATGCCGAACTCACCCGGTACCGCCGCGAGCACATCGGCTTCGTGTTCCAGTTCTACAACCTCATCCCGAGCCTCACCGCCGCGGAGAACATCGCGCTCGTCACGGACATCGCCAGGGACCCGATGCCCCCGCGGGAAGCCCTGGACCTTGTCGGCCTGCGCGAGCGAGCGGACCACTTCCCCTCGCAACTCTCCGGAGGCGAGCAGCAGCGCGTCGCCATCGCCAGGGCCGTCGCCAAGCGGCCCGACGTGCTCCTGTGCGACGAGCCCACCGGGGCCCTGGACGTCGCCACCGGCGTCATGGTGCTCGAGGCCCTGACCCGCATCAACCGCGACCTCGGCACCGCCGCCGCCGTCATCACCCACAACGCCGTCATCGCGTCCATCGCCGACCGCGTGGTCGCACTCTCCGGCGGGCGCATCGCCTCCGTCCACCGCAACGAGCACAAGGCCCGGCCCTCGGACCTCACCTGGTGACCGCGCTCCACACCAAACTGCTCCGCGACCTGGCACGGATGTGGACGCAACTCCTGGCCGCCGCCCTGGTCATGGCCTGCGGCGTCGGGATGCTGACCATGGCGGTCAGCACCCACTCGTCGCTGGCGGCGGCCCGCGACCGGTACTACGAGCGATACCGCTTCCCCGATGTCTTCGCCCACCTGAAGCGCGCCCCCGCCCATCTCCGCGACCGCCTCGCGGAGATCCCCGGCGTCGCCCGCGTGGTCACCCGCGTCGTGGCCGAGGTCAACCTCGACGTGCCGGACCTGCCGGAGCCCGCGATCGGACGCCTCATCTCAGTCCCGGACCGTCCCCCGTACGGCCTGGGCGAACTCCACCTCCGCCGCGGCCGCCTCCCCGAACCCGGGCACGATTCCGAGGTCGTCGCCAGCGAGGGCTTCGCCGAGGCCCACGGATTCGGCCCCGGTGCGACGGTGAACGCGGTCATCAACGGCAGGCTCCGGAAACTCACGATCGTCGGCATCGGGCTCTCGCCGGAATACGTCTACCAGGTCCGCCCCGGGGACGCGCTCCCCGACGACCGCCGCTACGGCGTCTTCTGGATGCTCTACCGGGAACTGGCCCCCGCCTTCGACATGGACGGCGCCTTCAACGACATCGCCATCGCGCTCACCCCCGGCGCGACCGAGGCGGCGGTCATCGCCCGCACCGACCGCCTGACCGAGCCCTACGGCGGCCAGGGCGCCTACGGCGTGCGCGAGCAGACGTCCGACCAGTTCCTGCGGAACGAACTGGACCAACTCCGGATCATGTCGATCTTCCCTCCGACCGTCTTCATGTCGGCCACCGCGTTCATCCTCAACATCGTCTTCTCCCGCCTGGTCCGCACCCAGCGCGAGCAGGTCGCCGCCCTGAAGGCGTTCGGCTACACCAGCGCCGCCATCGCCGTCCACTACCTCCAGATGGCGCTGCTCGTCGCCGCCATCGGCAGCGCCCTGGGCGTCCTGATCGGCTGGCTCCTCGGCCTGCACCTGACCGGCATGTACACCCGCTTCTACCGCTTCCCGGCCTTCGCCTTCACCCTCGACCCCCGCGCCGTCCTGCTCGCGATCTCCGCCGCATCGGGCGCCGCCATCCTCGGCACGCTCGGCGCCGTCGGGCGCGCCGCCGCGCTCCCGCCCGCACAAGCCATGCGCCCGGAGGCACCGGCCGATTACCGCCGGACCGTCGTCGAACGCCTGGGCGTGCAGCGCGCCTTCGGCCCCAGCGGCCGCATGGTCCTCCGCCACCTGGAACGCCAGCCCGTCCGCGCCCTGCTGTCCCTCACCGGGATCAGCCTCGCCGCGGCCGTTCTGGTCGTCGGCGGGTTCATGCAGGGCTCCATCGACTATCTGATGGACTTCATGTTCTTCACGACCCAGCGCCAGGACATGACGATCACCTTCACCAACCCCGCATCCCCCAGTGCCGCCGACGAGGCCGCGCGATTGCCCGGCGTCCTCGCGACCGAGACCTTCCGGGCCATCCCGGCACGGATCCGCGCCGGGCCCCGCTCGCGACTCCAGGGCGTCATCGGCCTTCCGGCCGAACCCGCCCTCAACCGCGTTGTGGATGAGCGCGGCCGCCCCGTCCGCATGCCCGGCGAGGGCGTGCTGCTCAGCGCCATCCTCGCCGACCTCCTGGGCGTCCGGGCCGGCGACACCGTGACCCTCGAAGTGCTCGAGGGCCAGCGCCCGGTCACCACCATCCCCGTCGCCGCCGTCGTGCAGTCCTACATCGGCACCGCCGCCTACATGGACGCCGCGGCCCTCAACCGGCTGCTCCGCGAGGGCCCCGTGATCTCCGGCGCCTACCTCCGCGTGGACCCCGCCGCGTCCGGGGCCCTCTACGCCACGCTCAAGCAGACCCCGGCCGTCGCGTCCGTCACCGTGAAGCAGGCGGCCCTCCAGTCGTTCCGCGACACGATCGCCGGCAACATCCTCCAGATGCGCCTCTTCAACGTCATCTTCGCCGGCATCATCGCCTTCGGCGTCATCTACAACAGCGCCCGCGTCTCATTCGCCGAACGCGCCCACGAACTGGCCACCCTCCGCATCCTCGGCTTCCGGCGGGCGGAGGCCTCGGGCATCCTGCTCGGCGAACTGGCCGTCCTCACCATCCTGGCCATCCCGCCCGGCCTCCTCCTGGGACGCACCCTGGCTCACATCCTCAGCAACATCATGGGCGGCGAGACCATCCGCATCCCCGCCGTCGTCACCCCGGCCTCCTACGCCTTCGCCGTGACCGTCATCATCGCCGCGGCAATCATCTCCGGCCTCGTCGTCCGCCGCGCCGTGGACACCCTGAACCTCGTGGAGGTCCTGAAGACCAAGGGCTGATCGTGAAGCGAATCCTCCGCCGCCTCATCTTCATCATCATCATCCTGGGCGTCGCCGCCGGCATTACCGCGGCGCTCTGGCCCCGCCCCGTCCCCGTGGAAGCCGCGACCGTCACCCGCGGCCCGCTCCGCGTGACCGTGGACGAGGACGGGCGCACCCGGATCAAGGAGACATACGCCGTATCGGCGCCCCTGGCCGGGCTGCTCACCCGCACCCCGCTCAAGGAGGGCGACCCCGTCGCCGCGGGCCGGACGGTCCTGGCCGTCATCGAGCCCTCGGAGCCCGCCCTCCTGGACCCGCGCGAACGGGCGGCCGCCGAGGCGCGCGTCAACGCCGCCCAGGCCGCGGTCCAGCAGACGGGCGCCAACCTCGCCGGCGCCGAGGCCGCCCTGGAACTCGCCCAGTCCGAACTGGCACGGGTGCAGGAGGCCATCCGCGCCGGCTCCGCCGTGCCGCAGGAACTCGAACGGGCGCAGGCCGCGCTCCGCATGCGCGAAGCCGAACGCAGGTCCGCCGCCTTCGCCCGCGACGTCGCCGCATTCGAACTGGAACTGGCCCGCGCCGCCCTCTCGCGCGGCGAGCCGGGCGCCGCCGGCCAGACCAGGCAGTTCGAGATCACCGCCCCGGTCAGCGGGCGCGTGCTCCGCGTGATCCAGAAGAGCGCCGGCGCCGTCCCCGCCGGCGCCCCGCTCATCGAGGTCGGCGACCCGACGGACCTGGAACTCGTCGTCGATGTGCTCTCCCGCGACGGCGTCGCCATCCGCCCGGGAGACGCCGCCGTCCTCGAGCAATGGGGCGGCGACGCCCCGCTCAACGGGCGGGTTCGCCTCGTTGAGCCCGCGGGGTTCCTGAAGATCTCCGCCCTTGGTGTCGAGGAGCAGCGCGTCAACGTCATCATCGACTTCGTGGACCCGCCCGAGGCCCGCGCCGGCCTCGGTGACGGCTTCCGCATCGAGGCCCGCATCGTCGTCTGGGAACAGCCCGACGTGCTCAGGGTCCCGACCGGCGCCCTCTTCCGCCACGCGGACTCCTGGGCCGTCTTTGCGGTGCGCGACGGCCGCGCCCGCACAACCGACATTACCATCGGCCGCCGCAACGGCCTCGAGGCCCAGGTCCTCAGCGGTCTCGGCCAGGGCGACACCGTCGTGGTCTATCCGAGCGACGCCGTGCACGACAACGCCCGCGTCGCGCCGCGACCGCAATAGAAGGGAGCGCGGACACGGAAGCCCGCGATCGCCGCGGCGACCGTCGCCCCCCCAACCACCCCCCCCCGCCCGAGTTTCTCCAGCGCCCCTCAGCGTTGCACCGGCGCCGCATGGGGCCGCGTGACCACCGCCGGTATCACCATCACCGAACTCACCAGGATCGCGATCGGACGCGGCCCCGCCCTCCACTTCCAGAACGCAAGATCGAACCGGTTGCTCCCTTTCACCACCGGCACGCTGAACGCCACCGACTGCGCCCCGCCGCGCCGCGTCAACCCGCACGCGGCCGCGCCGCACTCTTCACCATCTCGCAGCACGCGCACCCGCTGCCCGTCCTCAAAGTTGCAGTACCCGATCACCAGCCGCCCCGGCCCCTCGAACTCCGACTCCACCTCCACCGTCGCCACCGGCCCCTTCGCCCACCGCCCCCGCGGGATGTTGCGGTCCCGGTACGGCCCCTCCCACGGGTCGAAGTTCGCCAGCCCCCGCCACCCGTGCTCGCCCGCCGCTACCAGCACCGGCTCCTCCGGCTCCCCCGGCGACAGCACCAGGTCGATCTTTCGCGACAACTTCAGCCGCGCCGCCGCCCCCGTGTCCCACAGCGCCCGGTGCAGGCTGTGGTACGACGCCGACATCGAGAAGCGCCCCTCCGCCCAGATCCGCCCCCACGCCCCCATGTCCCGCCGCAGCGCCGGGTCCCGGTACAACTCGTCGATCGCGTCCGCCAGCGACTCCGGATTCACCAGGTCCGCCACGCGCCCGCTCACCCCATCGGCGATCGCCTCCGGCACCCCGCCCACCGGGTACCCCACGCTCGGTGTGCCGCACGCCGCCGCCTCGATGAACACCTGCCCGAACGCCTCCTCCAGGCTCGGCCCCACGAACAGGTCCGCCGCCGCGTACAGCGTCGCCAGTTCCTTCGCCTCCTTCATGTACCCCATCGCCCGCATCCCCGGAATCGGCACCTGCTCGCCGGGACGGAACCACCCGACGCACACCACCAGCACGTCACGCAGGCGCAGCCGCTCCAGCGCCGACGCCAGGTGCGACAGCCCCTTCCTCGGGTCCGCCAGCGACGACGCCGAACTCATGATGATGAACCTGTCCCGTGCCAGCCCCAGCGCCTCGCGGCACTCCATCCTGTCACGCGGCCGGAATACCTCCAGGTCCAGCCCGAACGAGACCGTTGCGAGGCCGGGCGAGCGCCGCCCCGGCCCGCGCTCCTCCGTGGGAACCGCCTCCCCGCACTCAGGTTCTCCCGTGGCGTGTGACGGACCCGGCTCCGGGGCTCCGAGGGCCTCTTCCGCCTTCTTCTGCGCCCACCCGCTGTTCGCCCACAGCGACAAACTCCGCGTCCCCCCCAGCACCCGCCGCTTCTGCTCCCACGCCGGCGCCACCAGTTCCTTCGCCAGTTCCGGGTGTCCCGGGGCGCAGGTACACGACGCCCCGCACCCCGTCAGGTACCGCGTGCACCGCCCGGCGTACGCGCACCGCCCGGTCAGCACCCACAGGTCGTGCATGAGGAACGCCGTCTCGAAGCGCCCCCCAATCCGCGCCAGCAGCGAGGACTCCAGCCCCGCCCCGTGCAGGTTCCCGACGATCACCAGGTCAGGCTTCCATTCCTCCAGCCGCGACAGCACGTCGCCCTCGCTCACCTGCGCCGCCTCGCGCCACGGCTCCGTCGAGAGCGCCGCGAAGGCCCGCACCGTGTGCCCCGCCGCGGACAGCGCCGCCGCCACGCGCCGGTGCGCGATCCCGGCGCCGTACGAGAACCCCACGTCGTTCACCAGCGCGACCCGAAGCCGCTGCCTCACCCCGTCCACCCCGTGCGACACCGGCGCACGCCCCGTCCGCTCCAGGATCGCCTCCCGCACCCGCGGCAGTTCCGCCCGGAATCCCCCCGCCACCGACCCCGCCGTCTTCTGCTCCGGGTGCGCACGGAACAGCGCGATGGGCCGCCCGATCACGTGCAGCGTCGCGCCCGCCTCCGCCATCCGCACCCACAACTCGTAGTCCAGCGAGTGGTACAGCGACAGGTCCAGCCTCCCGCCCGCCTTTTCCCAGATCGCCCGTGTGAACAGCACCTCCGGCTGGTAGAAGAACTGCCCCGGCATCCAGCAGTGGTCGATGTCGAGCAACTCGTCCAGCGGCAGCGGGCCGTCGCCGCAGGAGGTCATGTGCCTCTGCGCGAGCCTCCCGTCGCGGTAGATATGCACCTCGCCCGCCACCATGTCCGCGCCGCTCCGGTCCAGCGCCAGCGCCGCCGCCGCCAGCGCCCCGGGCGCCAGCATGTCGTCGGAGTTCACCCACGCCAGGATGTCACCCGTCGCCCGCGCGAAGCCCTTGTTGATCGCGTCCGCCTGCCCACGGTCCACCACGCTCTCGAAGTGCGCCAGCCGGTCCTTGTAGTGCTCCACCACCGACAGCGTCATGTCGGTGGACCCGCCGTCAATCACCAGGTACTCAAGGTTCGGGTACCCCTGGTTCAGCACCGACAGCAGCGTCTCCTCGATGTACGGCCCCTGGTTGAAACTCGGCGTCACCACCGTGATCCGCGGCCAGGGCCGGCCGCCCGGCATCGTGGCCGGGACACGCGCCGCCCGCGGGTCGGCAGCGTACGGCCATGGGCCCCGCCCGCTCATCAACCGGGCCCCGCTCATTCCCCGCGCGTCGAACCGCGCCGCCCGCGTGATCTCCCGCACCGGCGTGTGGTGCCTGCCCCGCCGGATACCCGCCGGCGCCGCGGCCGAATACAACGCCGAGAGCGATGACCGCACCGCCTGAAAACACTCCTCCGTCAGCCCGCGCGCCCGCTTCGCCCCGCTCCACTTCCCCGTCGCCCGCACCAGGATCGACCCGGCGAACCGGCCCATCGCTTCGTACGACCCCTCCGCGACCCACTCGTCCACCGCCCGCCGCACGCCCTCGATCCCGCCGTAGTCGTGGCACAGCATCGGCGTCCCCGGCGCCAGCAGCACGCTCAGTCGCTTCAGGTCCGCCCACACGCCCGCGTACCGATGGTCGCCGTCCAGGAACACCATCGTCGGAGTGATCGGGATGTCCCGCATGAACCGCGCCAGGTCCCCGTGATAGAAGAGGCACCTCTCGGCAACCCCCGCCCCCTCCACGGACGCGATGCTCCGCCCGAAAAAGCCCGGGTCGATGTCCACGCCGTAGTACTGAGGGGGCGGCGACTCGCGCTCCGCGGCAGCACGCAGCGCGCCCCGCATCTCCACCACCGCGGACCGCCCGCCGAACACCCCGACCTCGAGGATCACGCCCCCGCTGTGCCACGCCATCTCGTACAACTTCTGGCTGTCCGCCACGTCCTGCCACCCCGGCAGGTCCTTCGTCGCCTCGTGGATCGCCTCGTGCTCCGGCGACAGGAACCCCTCGTGCCCCGACCAACTCGGTCGGTACGCCGCTCCCGGCTCCGCGGGGTTCACAACTTCAGGGCGTCGGAGTTCCATGAGAGCGCGGCCGTCAGCGAGCGTTGCCTTTCCGATCTCCGAGAATCACGACCCGCAGGGGCCGCTCACCGCGGCTTCCCGTTCCCGTTTTCCTCCCACGGCATCGTCATCGCCAGGTGCAGCCGCTGCCCCAGTTTCCGCCACCGCGACGCCATCAGGTCCCGCACCCGCCCTCGCAGCACCACCACCTGCGCCTCGTGCTCCTGCGCCAGGCGCTGGAGCGTCGCCCGGTCCCCGCTCAGCCGACGCTCCCGCAGCCGCACGTCGTTCAGTTGGCCCTCGGCCTCGGACAGCCGCGCCGACAGGTCCGCGATCTGCTCCCGCAACTTCGCCTCGCGCTGCCGCGATTCCGGCGACCCCAGCCCCTCGGCCGTCCGCGCCCGCGCGTCCAGGTCCTTGATCCGCGCCTCCGCCTCAGCCAGACGCTTGGCCTTGTGGGCCAGCAACTCCTCCGCCTTGATCCGCTGCGCAACCGACTCCTCATACTGCTTCCGAGAGATCGACTCCCCCGCCGACTTGATCCGCGCGTGCTCGCGCGACGCCGCCGCCTCCGCCGTCTTCTCCAGCAGTTTCGCCTCCAGCGTCTCCGCCCGAGCCTTGGCCTCCGCATACAACTGCCGCGCCGACAGCAACGCCCCCGCCTGCTCCGCCCGGTGACGACCCGCCTCCGCCCCCGCAACCTCCAGTTCCGTCACCCGCGCCCGGGCGAGCCCCAGGTCCCGCTGCGCCCGACGCAACTCCTCCTGCAAACGCAGCGTCCGCTCGTCATGGCTCGCCCACGGCTTTGGTTCGGACAGCGCCGCCCCCTCCGGGGCCGCCTCGGTCAGTGCTGGTTCCGCTCGTAGCACAGATCCCTCCTTGACCACCGTCGATCGTGCGGCCGAAACCTGCGCCAGCCGCACCTGCGCCGCGTGCGCCCCCTCGCGCCCCACCCGCGCCAGCAGCACCTCGTCCGCCCGCAGCACCCGCGCCTCACGCCCGGGCACCGCACCATCCTCCAGTTCCCCCGCCGCCCGCAGCACCTCCGCCACGGGCACATTCTTGATGCAGTACGAGTCCTCGAGGTGGCACCGCCACCCGCACCCGATGCACGGCACGCCCACCGTCACCGCCACGCTCCGGTCGCACGCCGGCAGGAACCGGGGCCACGTCCCGCCCCCGAACACCGCAAGCACCGGCCTGCGCAGCGCCGCCGCCAGGTGCATCGGCCCCGTGTCGCGCCCCACATACCCAGCCGAGAGCGCCGCCAGTCCGACCAGCGTATCCAGCGCCCCGTCGCCCGTCCCGAACCACGGCACCGCCGCCCCACGCTCATCGCCCATCGCCTCGACCGCGGCCCGCGCGCTCACCGACTCGGGCTCATGCCCGATCAGCAGGAACTTCCGCCCACGCTCCCGCGACCACGCCGACAGCAACTCGCCCCACTGACGCGGCCGCCAGTTCCGCACCCGCGTGTCCGCCGTGTCGCCGACGCACGCGACCCAGTACGACCCCGCCTCCAGCCCCAGTTTCGCCAGTTCGCCCCGCGCCGCCTCCAACTGCTCGGGCCGCGCCTCGATCCTCGGGTCCGGCAGTTCCACCGCGCGACCCAGCACCGCCGCCGCCAGCGCCCGGTTCTTGCGGACTTCCGGCATCTCCTCCGTCACCGCCGCCACCACCGGGCTGCGCACCGCCGACACCGGGCCCGAATCCCCGAACAGACGCCCCGACATCCGCACCGTCACCGCGCCCCCGCACTCCAGTGACAGCCGCTCCTCCAGCACCGTCCACTGGAACGGCGCCACCACCAGCATGTCCGGCTTCCACGCCGCGGCCTCCGCCGCGATCCCGTGCAGGTCCGGGCTCGACGCCGCCAGCCCCGGGTCGTAGACGTTCCCGGGCGCCACCAGCACCCGCGCCCCCGGCGCCACCATCGGCACCAGCGGCCTCCACGCCGCCCGCACCACCACGCCCAGTTCATGCCCCTCACCCGCCAGCGCCGCCAGGAGCGGCTGCCGCAGGATCAAGTCGCCCAGCGTGTCCGGGTTGCTGACGAGTATCCGCATGGGCGTTCGCAAAAACCTCCGGCACGGGCGCACATGGTACCGCGCAGTTCCTTCAGTTTATGGCCCGTATCGATGCCCGTGGACGTGCGCTCTGCGGTCACGCGGAGCGCCCGCCGGCGGGCCGCCGGGCTCGATCAGGGCCCGCTCTGCACGCCGCCCTATGTGTCACTCCGGTCTACAACCTTGTAGGCCTCGCGCTCCCCGCGACCACGCAGCGGGTAGTCCTTCCGCAGCGGGTGCGCGGGGTAGTCCTCCCACGTCAGGATCCGTCGCAGATCCGGGTGGTTCCGGAACCGGATCCCGAACATGTCGAACACCTCGCGCTCGGTCCATTCCGCACCCGGCCACAGATCCGTCACGCTGTCAAGCCACAGAGCCGGGTCCTCCTCGATCCCCGCCGTCGGGATCGATGGGTCCAGGAACACCTTGACAAAGAACCGGTCGTCGCGATCAAAGCAGACCAGGTTGTACACCACCGCGAAACGCCCGATCACCGGGCTCGGATAGTTCTGGTAGTCGATCCCGATCACGTCGGACAGGAAGTTGTACCCGCCGCCTTCCTTCAGAAACTCCATCACCGCGTGCAGGTCCGCCGGCTCCACGATCAGCGTGGACTGCCCGCGGAACTCCGTCGCCCGGAACGTCTTCCCGGGGAACGATCCCTTCACCAGCCCAAACGTCGGGTGATCCAGGTTCGGCTTCGGCTTGCTCGGGTCGGCCATAGCCCCAAGTCTAGGAACAGCCACACGCCCCCAACAGCCCCACCGTCCGCCCGCGGTTACACACTCTCGCCCGCCACCCACCCCGCCCGATACCTCTCACCCCACCCGGCGGGCGACAGCCCACCGGTCCACAACGCATCGGAGGCCCGACATGCAGCACGCACGTACCTCCGAGCAGCCGGAGAGCCGCTCGTCCGACCCATCGCGATTGACCCGGGAGCAGGTCGTCGATCGCATCATGCACCTCAACCCGACCGCGGGGCACGAGTTCCTCCGGGACTTCGAGGAAGACGAACTCAGCCTCTACCTCGAACGCCTCACCGCCGCCACGCGCCCCAGAGGCCGCTTCGCACGCTGGGAACGCCGGCCCGGGCCCGGAATCTCGACCCGCCAGGCAGGCTAACCTCCGCCAGACTCATTTCCGCGAAGGGGGCTTCATGGTGGGGCCCCCTTCGTCTTTTTCCGGACCTCACGCCGCTCCGCGATGCTTCGTTGCCGCCACAGCGCCGCTTCCGCTGTTCCCGGACTCATGTCGCCGCTCCCAACGTCCGATCTGTGTTCTGCGACCTGACCCGGACCTCAAGGGCCCCGCGCAGGCCGTCCGATAAAGCCCGACCGGGCGGGGGCGATCCCCTCCCCGGCGGCGGATGTAAGGCCTTGCAGCCCAAGACCTTGGGAGCCGACGCGATGCACACGCCGCGACACCGCACCGCCCTTCAGTATCTCGCGGCCGCGGGTGCCCTCGCCTGCACCGGCTGCGGGATGTTCAGCCTCGATCCGCCGAAGTCCACCGCCTCACGCCGCACGACCACCTACCGACCGCCTGTCGCCGCCGTCGCGGCCAAGCCGGCAACAACGGTTCCATTCTCCACGCCCGCGCCGCGCACCGACATCAACCCCATCACCCTGGCGCTGACCGGCGGGACACAGCCCGCGGCCTCCACCAGCACGAGCAGCCTGGCCCTCAACGCCGCGACCGGAGTCCCCGTCGTCCGCCCGGGGGGCGGGGGCGCCGCGTTCGAGGAATCCGCGAGCGTCGCGCAGGTCTCCTTCGCCTCGCAGGGCGCCGACTTCGATCCGGACGTCTCCCGCGACGGCACCCACATCGTCTTCGCCAGCACCCAGCACAAGACCACCGCCGACCTCTACATCAAGACGGTGGACAGCCGCGTCGTCACCCAACTCACCAGCGACCCGTCACAGAACGTGATGCCCAAACTCAGCCCCGACGGCCAGCGCATCGCCTTCGCCAGCGACCGCGCGGGCAACTGGGACATCTACGTCATGCCCGCCGCCGGCGGGAAGTCCATCCAGGTCACGGGCTCGGCCGCCCACGAACTGCACCCCTCCTGGTCGCCCGACGGCCAGTCGCTCGTCTTCTGCCGCCTCGGCGAGGTCTCCGGCCAGTGGGAACTCTGGACCACCAACCTCTCCGGCGGCGGCACCTCCACCTTCCTCGGCTACGGCCTGCTCCCGGAGTGGTGCCCCGCGCCCGGCCCCGGCGACGGCGGTGCTGACCGCATCCTCTTCCAGAAGTCCCGCGACCGCGGCGACCACGCCTTCGCCGTGTGGACGATCGACCTGCGCGACGGCCAGGCGCTCAACCCGACGGAGATCGCGTCCAGCCCGGTCGCCGCCTGCATCAACCCGGCCTGGAGCCCCGACGGCCGCTGGGTCGTCTTCGCCACGGTCCCGATCGCCGGATCCTGGGCCACCAGCGCCGACGGCCGCCCCTCCTCCGCCGAACTCTGGATGGCCGACCTCGCCGGCACCAGCCGCGTCCGCCTGACGACAGGGCCCGCCCTCTCGCTCATGCCCGACTGGAGCGCCACCGGACGCCTCTTCTTCGTCAGCAACCGCGGCAAGACCGACAACATCTGGTCCATGGACATCACACCGGCCGTCAAACTCGCCATGACCTGGCGCAACCAGGCCGGGCCGTCCGGCCACACCGAAATGGTCAACGTCCCCGAAGAGAAATGACGCGGTACCGGCGCCCCGCCGGTGCACAGGACAGCCCGCCGGAGCGCGGGGAATCAGAAAGCGGCAGGACGCCATGACAAGTGAACAGGCCATGCTCACCAAGCCCGCCACCCGGAGCCCGGCGCGCCCCGCCGCACGATTGGCGCTCGCGCTCCCGCTCATCCTCGGCGCCTGCGCCCGGCACCAGCCCGGACTCGTCGCGCCGGAAACCCTCGCCAGCCCCTACCTGGCCGCGCGAGGCGAGGTCCTCTGGGCCGTCGCCCCCCTCCGCAACGAGTCGGGCAGTTCGCTCCCCGATATCGCCGCCATCACCGACAAGGTTGTCGCCGCGGCCGCCCAGGTCCGCGGCGTCCGCGCCCTGCCCCTGAACCGCACCATCGCCGCGATGCGGGCCCTCAACATGCAGGGCATCGCAACCCCCGACGAGGCCAGGCAACTGGCCGCGGAGATGGGCGCCGACGGCATCATCATCGGCACCGTCACCGCGTACGACCCCTACGACCCGCCGGCCCTGGGCCTCTCCCTGGCCCTCTACATGAGGCCCGAGTCCGGCCGCTCCGCCGCCGATCTTGACTCCCGCGCCCTCACGTCGTCGCCCACCGAGCCGCCGCGCCCCCACTCGAACTTCACGGGCTCGCCGTCGGCCGTCACCAGCGAACACCTCGACGCCAAGAACCACCAGGTCCAGATGGACATCCAGCGCTACGCGACCGGGCGGCTCGACGGCAACTCGGCCCTCGGGTGGCGCCGCTATGTGGTGAGCATGGACCTGTTCAGTGAGTTCGCGGCGTGGCACGCGGTCGGACGGCTGCTCGACCAGGAGTGGGTCCGGCTCGGGCGCGTGGACGAGGCGAAGTAACCAGGCGGGACCACGGCCCACGGCCGCGGCACCCGCGGCAAAGTGGAGCACGAATGGACCGCACGAACGACACCACCAACGGAACGGCAAGCCGCGCCCCCGCCGCGCGCCGACCCACAGGAGCGACCACGATGCCCTCCCTCGCCCTGACCGCCGCCTTCACCAGTTACCTGATCGACGAACGCCACTTCAGCCCGTACACCGCCCGCTGCTACGGCGCCGACCTCCGCCAGTTCGTCGAGTTCCTCAGCGAGGAACACGGCATCGACGCCGGCGAGGCCGAAGAGGGCCACGCCTTCCGCCGCCGCCAGAACCCAGACACCGCCAGGCCCGACGGCGTCGCCGGCAAGATCGGCCCCACCACCCTCACCGAGACGATCGCCAGGGCCGACGCCGAACTCATCCGCACCTTCCTGGCCCACCTGGGCGAGCAGGCCTACTCCGCGGCCACCATGGCACGCAAGATCGCGACCCTCCGGTCCTTCTACAAGTGGGCCGAGCGCCGGGCCCTGGCCGACTCCAACCCGATGGTCCTGATCCGCACCCCCCGCCAGTCCAAGCGCCTGCCCAAGGCCATCAGCGTCGAGCAGATCGAGAAACTCCTGGCCGCCCCGGACCAGAACGACGTGCTGGGCCTGCGCGACCGCGCCATGCTCGAAACGCTCTACTCCACGGGCATCCGCGTCAGCGAACTCGTCGGCCTGGAGGTTGACGACGTGGACATCACCGGCGAGGCCCTGAAGGTCCGCGGCAAGGGCCGCAAGGAACGGCTCGTCCCGCTCGGCTCGCACGCCCTGGCCGCGATCTCGAAATACACGGACCGCCTCCGGGGCGAGGCCCGCCTGACCGCCGCGTGGGCCGACGGCAGGCCACGCCGCCCGCTCTTTGTCAACAAGCACGGCGGCCGGCTCTCATCTCGCTCCGTGCGCCGCAAACTCGACAAGTACCTGAAGGAAGTCGGCCTCGACCCTTCCATCTCGCCGCACACGCTGCGCCACTCCTTCGCCACGCACCTGCTCGACAACGGCGCGGACCTCCGCAGCGTCCAGGAACTGCTCGGGCACCAGTCCCTCAGCACGACGCAGGTCTACACGCACCTGACCACGCAGCGCCTCCAGAACGTCTACAACCAGGCCCACCCCCGCGCCGAAGCCAGTTGACCGCGCCCCGATCGCAAGCGGCGGGTTTCCTACCAGTTCTCGTGGCACAGGCGTCCCGCCTGTGCTCTACCCCGCCTCCTGCCACCCAGGACCATCCTGACGAGCGCGATCCAACCCGGTATGCTCGCCGCGTGCCAAGACGAACACGCCCGGACAGCCAAACCACCACCACTCGCCCGGCCCGACCCTCCGCCCTCATCGACACCCGCGTCATCTACTGCGGCGACAACCTCGAGCAACTGAAGAAACTCCCCGACGCCTGCGTGGACCTCATCTACATCGACCCACCCTTCAACTCCAACCGCAACTACGAGGTCTTCTGGGGCGAGACGAAGGAAAAACGCTCCTTCGACGACCGCCACGCCAGCACGCAGGCATACATCGACTACATGCGGCCACGCTGCGTCGAACTCGCCCGCGTGCTCAAGAAGACCGGCTCGTTCTACTACCACTGCGACTGGCATGGCGAAGCGCCTCAAAGATGTCTGCAAGATGCGCGAGAGCGACGCCGGACACAGGGCGGGCGACCCGAACTCGTTCATTGTCCGCGACCTCCCCTGGACCGTGGACAAGCTGAAATCCATCCCGCACTTCGAGTTCGAGAACTGGGCCGTCATCGCCCTCGGCGGCGTGCCCAACAAGGTCCAGGTCGGCGACATGGGCATCGACGGGCGCATCTTCCCGGTCGGCACCAAGCCCAGCGACCAGAACGACATGTTCGCGGGCGACTGGTTCCCCGTTCAGGTCAAGCAGTCCGAGCGCGTCGGCCGCCCGGAGATCGACGCCTTCGAGGCCGTGATGACACGCGAAGACCGGCAGAAGGGCTTTGTCGTCGCCTTCTCCTTCACCGAAGGCGCCGAGGCCGAGTGCGCCGCCTTCCACCGCAAGACCGGCCGCCTCATCAAGATTCTCACGGTCCAGGAAATCCTCGACGAGCAGCACATACAAAAGATGTAACCCCTCAACGGGCTCCATGGCGCGTGCGGTGGCCGTGCCATTGGACGGCCACGCTCGTTTCTTCTCCTGATCGAGATCGGCGACCCACGCCCCCACCCCTTCACCCGCGGCAGCGCCGCCGTCCCCATCCGAATCCTCGCGCCCGCCCCCCTTCGCCCCGCGCTTCATCGCCGAACTCCGTCCCGACTCCACCCATCCCTGGGCCATCCGGGGCTTCCAGGAGGACACCGCATAGCCCCGGCGCCGGCGGACGTGAACCCAGGGCGGCCCTCAGAAGCGGTACGTCAGGCGCAGGCCCAGGAACGGCGCGGCATCGACGTCGGGCTCGGAGACGACGCCGCCGCCCTCATCCATGACCTTGAACTCGCGCCCGAGCAGGATGCCCGCCTCCCCCGTGATCGTGAGTTTCTTCGAGGGCGTGTAGGTCACGCCCGCGCCGAAGGGGAACGCCGTGTCCTGGACCACGCCGCCGGGGAGCGGGCCGTCCTTGTCGAGGCGGAACTGTCGCGGCTCGTACCCGCCCCCGACCTCGAAACGCCACTCCGGCGTGGGCGTGTACGCCAGCGTGAGCCCCACGCCGCGGCCCGGCTCGCGCTCCGTGGAGAGCCGCCAGTGCTCCGCGAACTCCCAGGTGACGGTCGGGAAGGGGAGGTACAGGTCGGAGTCTTCCAGGCGCGTGGCGTACTGAAGCCCGAAGCCGATCGAGAACCGCTCGCTGAACCAGTAGCGCACCCCGCCGAACGCGCTCATGGTGAAACTGTCCCCGATATCGGCGCCCTCCTCCCCGGCCCAGTTCGCGGTGCCGCCCACGAACCAGGCCAGTTGGCGCATCTGCTGGCGGCCGTAGCGGACGAAGACGGACTCCTGGTTCACGCTGCCCCACGGGTCCCCGGTCCCGGGGATGATGCCGGTGGCGTTCTCAAAGGCGTAGTTCGCCAGTTCGTAGCGGAAGCCGGTGTCGATCCCCGCGCGGTCGCCGACCGGGATACTCACGGCGATCGTCCCCGCGGCACGCGTCAGGGTCACGTCGCCGGGGGAGCCCTGTATCCCCGCATTGAACCCGAGTTCCATGCGGGCCCCGGCCGTGACCTCGACCTCGCGCCCGGGCGGGGCGGCGGGCGGCGCCTGGGTGGGCGGAGTTTCCGGCTGGGCCTGCTGCGCCCGGGCCGTACCGGCGAGCACGAGAATCGTGAGGAGCACGCTTCGCATGGCGGCGGTTATATCCGATCGCGGCGCGCACGGCCCGCGACGCGGCCGCCGGAGAGGCCCGGGGGCCGCTCACGCGGACGCGGCGCCTACCGGCCCGCCCTGATCTCGTCGTAGATCGCGCCCAGGGCCCGCTTCTGGGCCAGGTCCCTGAGGCCGTAGGCGGCGTACTCCGGCAGGTCGATCGCCTGGGCCTGCTCCCTGGTCCTGCCGGCCGCGATCGCCTCGGCGACGGCGGCGCGGGTGTTCTCGAAGTACCCGATCTGCCCGCGAAGGCCGGCCACGTCGCTCACCTCCCCGTGCCCCGGCACAACCACGGTCTTGTCGTCACACAGCGCGATCGCCTTCGTGAGCGACTCGATCCAGCCGCGGCTCGTCGCACCCCCGGGCGGGTCCATGAAGGGGTGCAGGCCGGAGAACAGCAGGTCGCCCGCAATCAGCAGGTTCAGGCTCGGCACATGCAGGACCAGGTCGTTGTCCGTGTGGCCCGGGCCGAAGTGGTGCACCGCCACCTTCACGCCGCCCACGTCCAGCGCATCCTCCGCACCCACGGTCTTCGTCGGGGCCCACGATTGCGGCGTGAGCCCCGGCTCCGCGTCCGCCCGGGCCCGGGCCTCGCGGGTCACCCGGTCGATGGCCGCCGGCGGCTTCCCCGTGGCCCCGGACACCGCGGCGACGCCGGCGCGGAGCATCTGGCGGTAGCGGTCGGTCTGCGCGAGGATCCTGGGTGCGGCGTTCTCGTGCGCGATCACCGGCAGGTCGCCGGTGAAGGCGGAGTTCCCGGCCGTGTGGTCCGCGTGGTGGTGCGTGTTCACGACCAGCGTGGGCGCCGCGCCGAGGGCTCCGGCCTCGCGGCGCAGGGTCGCGCCGAAGGGAGCGTACTTCGTGTCCACCAGCAGGGCGTGGCCGCCGGCGATGAGCAGGGTGGAGTTGCCCCCCTCCCCGATCGCGACGTGCGCCCCCGGGGCAACGCCGCGCCAGGCGAACCAGGTGCCCTCCCCGCCCTTCCCCCCCGCCGCCCCCTCCGGCTGCCACGCGGCGGCCAGCCCCGGCGCGATCAGCACTGTCCCCGCGGCCGCCCGGACGAAGTCGCGTCGCGATACCAGCATGGTTTCCTCCTGAGATCGAGCCCGCGGCGGGCGAAAGAGCACAGGTGCGGGCCTACGATCCCGGCCCAACTCACTGTAGCCATTGAAGCGAGACGCGAACCATGAAGGCGAGTGACCTCCGCCCCGGCAGCGGCATCAAGATCGACGGCAAGTTGTGCGTCGTGACCCTGAACGAGCACCGGACGCCCGGCAACCTGCGGGCGTTCGTGCAACTGACGTACCGCGAGATCGTCGCCAACAAGACGCTCTCCCGGCGGTTCATCCCGTCGGACGACATCGAGGTCGCGGAACTGGACCGGCGGCCGATGGAGTACCTGTACTCCGACAACCAGGGCGCGACGTTCATGGACCTTGAGTCCTACGACCAGATGACGATCCACAAGAACGTCCTGGGCGACGCGCTGCTGTACCTGAAGCCCAATACGCAGTGCGTCGTGCTGTGCACGGACGGGAACCCGGTGACGCTGGAGATGCCGTCAACCGTGGACCTTCAGGTGACGGACACGCCGCCGGGCATCAAGGGGGCGACGGCGACCAACCGGCTGAAGGAAGCGACGCTGGAGACCGGGCTGAAGACCAAGGTGCCGGAGTTCATCGCGACCGGCGAGTTGATCAAGGTCAGCACGGCCGACGGGTCGTACATGTCCCGCGCGAAGGAATGACGGGCCCGCGCCTACGATGCGCCGGACGCGGAGCCCGCTGTGATGCCCTCCCAGAAACCCACCACCTGCCCCCATGACGCCGGCTGCCGGGCGATGGCACTCACGCAGCTCAGGCGCGGGCAGAGCGGGGTGATCCGGGAGTCCGGGCTCACCAGGGCTGACGCGGCGCTCCTGGCGGCGATGGGGCTGTGCTGCAACGCCAGGGTCCGGCTGTGCCGGGCGGGCGAGCCGTGCATCGTCGCGGTGCTGGGCGGGCGCGGGGCCGAGTGCCGGATCGGGCTTGCGAAATCGCTGGCCCAGCAACTCCATGTGGAGGTCGTCGTTGACGGCCCTGCGGTCTCGTGAGGCGGATCGCCCCGCGGGCCTGGCGGCCCGCACCGATCCCGTGCGCCCACGCCGCGTCGCCCTGCTGGGCAACCCCAACACGGGCAAGACGACGCTGTTCAACCGGCTGACCGGGCTGCGTCACAAGACGTCGAACTTTCCCGGGACAACGCTGGAGGCACGGATCGGGAGGGCCCGCGGCGCCGTGCCGGTGAAGCACCGGCCGGAGGCCGGCGCCGGCGGCTCAGAGTGGCTGGAGGCCGGCGCCGCCGAACTGGAACTCATCGACCTGCCGGGCATCTACTCGCTGGAACTGGACCAGGTGGAGGCGGAGGTGTGCCGGGCGGTGCTCGCGGGGCGCGCCTCGCCGCGGGGGCAGCCGGTGGCGGAGCCGGACGCGGTGTGCGTGGTGGCCGACGCGACCAACCTGCCGCGGAACCTGATGTTCGTCGGCGAGGTGCTGCGGCGGCGACTGCCCACGGTCGTGCTGGTGAACATGATCGACCTGGCGCGGCGGCGGGGGCTGCACCTGGATGCGGCCAAACTCTCGGCCGACCTGGGCTGCCCGGTGGTGCTGGTGAGCGCGCGGACGGGCGAGGGAGTGGACGGGCTGGACACTGTGCTGGCCGGCGCCCGGATCCCCACGCACACGCCGCCGGGTGACGGGGCGGGGCTGCGGGCGTGGGCGGACGCGATCTACGAGCGCGCGGCCGGCGGCGACGCGGCCGCGGATGCCGAGACGCTGACCGACCGGCTCGACCGCGTGTTCACGCACCCGGTGGCGGGCGTGCTGGTGTTCGCGGCGGTGATGGCCGGGCTGTTCTGGCTGCTCTTTGCGATCGCGGCGTACCCGATGGACCTGATCGACGGGGTCTTCGGGTCGCTGGGGTCGTGGGTGCAGGGGGTGATGCCGGACGGGGTGCTCCGGGACCTTCTGTCGGGCGGGATCATCGGGGGCGTCGGGGCGACGGTGATCTTCATCCCGCAGATCTGCCTGCTGTTCTTCGTGATCAGCCTGCTGGAGGACACCGGGTACCTGGCGCGGGCGGCGTTCGTGATGGACCGGGCGCTGCGGCCGTTCGGGCTGCCGGGGCACGCCTTCATGCCGTTGCTGTCCAGCCACGCGTGCGCCCTGCCGGGCATCATGGCGACGCGGGCGATCCCCGACCACCGCGAGCGCCTCGCGACGATCCTGGTGGCGCCGTTCATGTCGTGCTCGGCCCGCCTGCCGGTGTACGCGCTGCTGACGATGATCCTGTTCCCGGGGCGGCCCGGGCTGGCGGCGCTGGCGTTCGTCGGGTGCTACGCGCTGGGGGCGGCCGCGGGCATCCTGAGCGCCCTGGTCGCGCGGCGGACGATCCTGCGGGGCGCGAGCAGGCCGATGGCGCTGGAACTACCGACGTACAAGTGGCCCAGCCTGCGGACCGCGATGGCGACGACCGCCGACCGGGGGATGGTGTTTCTGAAGAAGGCGGGGACGAACATCCTGTGCATCTGCATCGTGCTGTGGTGGCTGAGCAGTTACCCGAAGGTCGATCCGCCCGCGGAGGTCACCCGGCTCCGCGCCGATATCGCGGCGGCGCGGGCGGGCCCCGGCGCCGCGAACTCGCCCTTCGACGGGCCGGTCATCTTTGGTGGTGACGTGCCGGACGCTCCGGGAGGATCGATTCTCACGGTGGAGGACGCGGCCGCGCTCGCCGATCGGCTCGAGGCCCGCAACGCGGCGCGGCACTCGTTCGCCGGGCGGCTGGGGCGGCTCATCCAGCCGGCGCTCTCGCCGCTGGGGTACGACTGGCAGCTCTCCATCGGGGTGCTGACGAGTTTCGCGGCTCGCGAGGTGTTCGCGAGCACGATGGCGGTCGTGGTCACGGGCGACCAGGAGGCCGAGGACAGCGGGGTGCAGGCGGCGATCGCGCACGCGTCGCGGGACGACGGCACGCCGGTCTTCACGGCGGCGGTGTGCTGGTCGCTGCTGGTGTACTACGTGCTGGCGATGCAGTGCCTGCCGACGCTGGCCGTGACGGCGCGGGAGAGCGGGCACTGGAAGTGGGCGCTGCTCCAGTTGGTGTGGATGAGCGGGATGGCGTATGTGCTGGCGCTGGCCGTGTACCAGGTGCTGAAGTGACGGGCGTTCTTGGGTTCTCATTCCCCTTTGACGACTGGCAGTTCTGGGTGGTCACGGCGGTCGCGCTGGCGGCCGGCGCGTGGCTTCTGCGGGGGCTGCGCCCGGGGCGGAAGCGGCGGCGGACGCGGCGTCGGGTGAGCCTGACGATCGGCGGCAGGACGCCGGAGAAGTGACGGGCCCGGCGTGCGCGGCGGGCTCGCTTAGCACACGCGGCGCAGGTCGTCGGTGAAGCGTTGGGCGGCGAGGGCCACGGCGTGCCGCCAGTCCGGGTCTTCGGGCGGAGTCGGGTACAGCACGCTGCGGCTGGCGTTCACGAGCACCCCGCCGCCCCGGGAGTCGAAGAGTTCGCGGACGTCCTCGGCGGAGCCGCCCTGGGCGCCGTAGCCGGGGACGAGGAACATGGTGTTCGGCATGCGCTTGCGCAGGGCGGGGCCGTCCGCGGCCTTGGTCGCCCCGACGACGGCGCCGGCATCGCTCACGCCGGCCGTGCCCAGGTGCCCGGCCCCGAGCACCGCCACATGGTCGGCCATCATCTCCGCCACGGTCCGGCCGTCGGCGAGCCGTGCGCGTTGCACGGCGTCGCTGTCCGGGTTGCTGGTGCGGACGAGCACGAAGGCGCCGAGGCCGGCGTCGAGGTAGGGGACGACCGTCTCCATCCCGAGGTAGGCGTTCACCGTGATCGCGTGGGCCCCGATCTGGACCGCGGCGCGGGCGTAGTGCCGGGCCGACACACCGATATCGCCCCGCTTGGCGTCCAGCACGACGGCCAGGCCGCGGCGGGAGGCGTGGGCGCAGACCTCGTGCAGGACGAGCGTGCCCGGGGGGCCGAGGCGCTCGAAACAGGCGGACTGCGGCTTGACGGCGGGAACGATGCCGGCGACGGCATCGATCACGCCGAGGCAGAAGGCATAGGTCGCGGCGGGCGGGTCCGGGTGGGCGGCCCGCACGGCGTGGGGGATCTGTTCGAGCACAGGGTCCAGGCCGACGCAGGCGGGGACGCCGACGGCGCCGATGGCGGCGAGCAGGCGGTCGGAGAACCGCGGCGTGCTTTCGTCGGGCATGGCGACAGGATACGGAGTCCGGAGTGAGGGGTCCGGGGCGAGAAGCCGGGAGGGTGAGGAGATGGACGCTGGGCGCGGCCGGTTGGGGACGGGTGACTGTTGATTGCCGGCACCAATAATCCGGGATGGAACCGCCGCCGACATCGATTGACCTGAAGAAGGACCGTGGGCTCACGGTGCGGTGGGCCGACGGGGCAACCTCGTACTTCTCGGTCGCGCTGCTGCGGCGGATGTCGCCCTCGGCCGAGTCCCGCCTGCTGCGGGAGCAGATGACAAAGAACCCGCTGACGGTGCTGCCGGCGGGCACGCCCTCGGCCGGGCCGCTGGCCGCGGTGGACGCGGAACTTGTCGGCAACTACGCGCTGCGGATCCGGTTCAGCGACGGGCACGACACCGGGCTGTACACCTGGGCGTACCTGAGGTCTCTCGACACGCGGGGCTGACCGGTGCGCGGCCCCGGCCCGTAGACTCCGGCGCGCGGGCGGCGCAGGAGGAACGCATGAGTTGGGACATCGTGTTCGGGTGCGTGGCGATCATCGCGGCCCGCATCGGCGACGTGTCGCTCGGGACGCTGCGCACTATGGCGGTGGTGAACGGACACCGCGGGCTGGCGTGGGTGTTCGGCCTGCTGGAGGTCATCATCTGGGTGTTCGCGGTCTCGGCCGTCATTGCGCACATCCGGACGGTGCCGGCCTACGGCATCGCCTTCGCGGTCGGGGCGGCGACGGGCCACTCCGTCGGGATCTCGATGCTCAACTGGATCCCGTTCGGTGACCAGGTGGTGCGGATCTTCACCCGCCACGGGGCGGCGCTGAAGGGGCAGTTTCAGGCGAGCGGGGTGGTCGTGACGGAGTTCGCGGGGACGGGGCGGGATGGGCCCATCTCCATGCTGTTCGTGCAGGTCCGCCGCTCCCGGACGCCCGGGGTCGTGCGGTCGGCGCGGAGGGCCGACCCCGCGTGCTTCTACACGATCGACGATATCCGGATCGCGGACACCGGCGCGATCGCCCGGCCCTCTCCCACCGGGGCGTGACTCACGGCCGCCGGAACAGGCGCGGGTTCGCGGCGATGAACCGGTGGATCCAGCGTTCGACGAAGGACTGCGTGCCGCGTTTGGTGTAGTGGTAGCCCAGGAGGGCGATGGCGGCGGCCCCGAGCGCATCGACGATGAGGTCCCACATCGTGTCGGTCAGGCCCGAGGGATCGTCCAGGAAGGCCTTCTGCATGTTCATGCCCGCGAGTTGGTCCATCGCGAACTCGAAGATCTCCCACAGAGCGCCGACGGCGAGCGCGAAGCAGAACGCGAAGAACGCGACGAACCCGGGGCGCATGTGCAGGTCCAGGCGGGGGGCGGCGTTGAGCACGTGCACCAGCAGGAACCCGAGGATGCCGAGCAGAACGCCGGAGGTGGTGTGCAGCGCGATGTCCCACCACCAGAACCGCCCGTAGAAATCCGTCATCTCGCCGAGGAAGAGGGCGGCGAAGGTAAACCCGATGGCGAGGAGTTCGAACTCCGGCGGGATGAAGACCTCGAGGCGGCGCAGGACCAGCATCGGCAGGGCGCACAGGAGCAGGATCCCGCCGATCGTGGCGGTGTTCTGCCACTGCCGCTCGTACACGGAGAGGCCCAGGCCCAGCAGCATGACGGCCAGGAGCACGAGCGTGACCGTGCGGTGGACGCCGCCGTGCTCCGGTCCGGGTTCGGGATGCTGGAAGCCGCGGGACAACGGGCGGAAGTCTACCGCACGGTGCCGGCCTGCCCGTGGAGCCGGCGGGCGCGGGGCCGGGGGCCTCCCTCTCACCACCCTCCCGCCATCCCCGGCTCCGGCACACATGACTCCGCTAGTGTCTGCCATGCGCGAGGGCGAACTGCTCCGGCACATCTACGCGAGGTCGGCGGGGCTGGCGGGAATCCCGCAGGTCGCGGTCGGCCCGGGGGATGACTGCGCGGTGGTGCGGGCGGGCGGGGGCGACGTGCTGCTGAAGGTGGACCAGGTCGTCGCGGGGCGGCACTTCCGGCCGCCGCCGGGGACACCGATCGACCTGATCGCGCGGAAGGCGGTTGGACGGGCGGTGTCGGATATCGCGGCGATGGCGGGGACGCCGGTGTGCTCCCTGGCCGGAGCGGTGCTGCCGCCCGGGGCGGCGTGGGCGGACGAACTGTTCGATGCGATGTCGGTGTGGGCCGGGCGCTGGGGGTGCCCGCTGGTCGGCGGGGATATCTGCATCTCTGAGGAACCTTCGCCATCGCCCCATGGCCCCGGTGGATTGCCTGTCCTTGGTGTCACCATCATGGGAACGCCGCACCCGGCGCGGGGCCCGGTGCTGCGGTCCGGGGCGCGGCCCGGCGACGGGGTGTATGTGACCGGGCTGCTGGGGGCGACGCTTGACCCGCGGACGGGGCTCGGGCACCACCTGGCGTTTGAGCCGCGGCTGGCGGAAGCGATGGCGCTGGCGGACGGGCTGGGGGCGGGCCTGCACGCGATGATGGATATCTCTGATGGTCTGGGGCTTGACGCCTCGCGCCTTGCCGCGGCGTCTGGCGTGCGGATTGAACTGGACGCGGGGGCGTTCCCGCTGCGGGAGGGGGCGGACTGGCGGGGGGCGGCGGGGGATGGTGAGGACTACGAGTTGCTGTTCACGACGGACGCGGGGGAGATCCCGATCCCGGCGTGGCGCGTGGGGGTGGTGGCTCGCGGCTCGGGCTGCACGATCCGCGGGCCCGGTGGTGAGGTTGCCGATGCCGGGGCGTTCGGGTGGGAGCACGGCCGGTGATCGAACTGGTTCGGGAGTCCTGGTCGCCCGAGGAGACGCACGCGATTGGCGCGGCGCTGGGGCGGCTGCTGCGGGCCGGGGATGTGGTGCTGCTGGAGGGGGATCTGGGTGCAGGGAAGACGGCGCTGACGCGGGGCGTGGCGGCGGGGATGGGGATCGGGCCTGGCGCGGTGTCGAGCCCGACGTTTGTCATCGTGCACGAGTACGCAGCGGGGCGCGGCGGCGTGGGGCTGGTGCATGTGGATGCCTACCGGCTCGGGGTGGAAGATGCCGCGACGCTGGGGCTGGACGCCGTGCCGGGGGACACGGCGATGGTGGTCGAGTGGCCTGAGCGGATGCCGCACGGGGTGGTCGATGAGGCCGCGGCGGCACGGGTGCGGCTGGAGGTGACGGGCGAGCAGTCGCGTCGTCTTCGGCTGATGTTGCCGGAAGCGTGGCGGCAGCGGGCAGACTGGGCGGGTGGGCTCGCGCCCGCGCCGTGACCCGACGGGGCCGCTCCGTATGATTGGCCCCACCCGGCCCCAGCGCGCGAGAACCTCATGCCCGACCCCGCGTCCAACCCGCCCTCCCCCGCCACCGCGAAGTCGATGGACGAGATCATGGCGCTGTGCAAACGGCGCGGGTTCGTGTTCCAGGCGAGCGAGATCTACGGCGGGATCAACGGCTTCTGGGACTACGGGCCGCTCGGGGCGCAACTGAAGAAGAACCTGCGGGACGCATGGTGGCAGGACGTGGTGATGAACCCGTGCTGGGGGCGGACCGGGCCGAGCGGGGAGCGTGTGCGCACCGTGCCGCTCGACTCGACCATCATCCAGCACCCGAGGGTGTGGCAGGCGAGCGGGCACATCGCGGGCTTCAACGATCCGATGGTGGACTGCCGCGAGACCAAGCAGCGGTACCGCTACGACCATGTTCAAGTCTTTACGCGCCAGGGCACCACAAGTGAAGCGCCCATGTTCGCGTTTGTGCTCGGGACAGAGACCGAGAACAGGCAGCGGAAGAAGGCAGAGAAGAAGTTCGACATGAAGATGGAGGTGGTCGCGCTCTCCGACATAGCGCCGGCCGACTGGCCGAAGGTGCTCGCGCCCCACGCCGAAGCGATCGGCACCTTGACCGAGCCCAAACAGTTCAACCTGATGTTCAAGACCTACGTCGGCGCGACCGCGGGCGAGGACGACGTCGCCTACCTTCGGCCCGAGACCGCCCAGGGGATCTTCGTCCAGTTCAAGAACGTGGTGGACACGACGCGGGTCAAGATCCCCTTCGGGATCGCGCAGACCGGCAAAGCGTTCCGCAACGAGGTGACGCCGCGCAACTTCACCTTCCGCTCGCGCGAGTTCGAGCAGATGGAGGTCGAGTTCTTCTGCCACGAGTCCGAGGCCCTCGATTGGTTCTCGTTCTGGCGGAAGTGGCGGATGGAGTGGTGGGAGTCGATCGGGCTCGCGGGCGAAAATCTGCGGCTCTACGACACGCCGCAGAAAGACCTGGCGCACTACGCCAAGGCCGGGAGCGACGTGGAGTACCGGTTCCCCTTCACCGCCCCGGGCTTCGGCGAACTCGAGGGCATCGCGTACCGGGGCGACTTCGACCTGCGGCAGCACGCCGAGCACTCGGGGCTGAAGGACAACCTGAAGTACTTCGACATGACGCGGGGCGAGCCGCTGCCCAACGGCCAGCCCAAGGGGGAGAAGTACTTCCCGCATGTGATCGAGCCGTCGGCGGGCCTGGACCGCGGGGTGCTCGCCATCCTGTGCGAGGCCTACACGAAGGACGCCAGCCGCCCCAGCCCGGAGATCATGCGCTTCCACCCGCGCGTCGCCCCGATCAAGGCGGCGGTGTTCCCGCTGGTGAACAAGGACGGGATGCCGGAGGTCGCCGATCGGCTGCACGCGGAGTTGCAGGGCAGGTTCGGGCGGAGCGGGTTCATCGAGACGGACGCCAAGCAGTCGATCGGGAAGCGCTACGCGCGGATGGACGAGGCGGGGTGCCCGTACTGCTTTACTGTCGACGGGGACACGCTGACGGGTCAGACCGTCACGGTCCGTGATCGTGACACGGGCAAGCAGGACCGGATTGCGCTCGACAAGGTCGGTGGGTTCCTCGCGGGGAAACTGGGCGCGTGACCGGGTGGCCCGCCGCTCCGCGGCGGTCTGCGAGATCCCGGGAGAAATGGCAGGCGATCGGAAACGGCAAAGCACCGCCGCGGAGCGGCGGGCCATCCAATAGTTGCTCATGCCCCGCCTCGACTACCAGACCGCCGGAGAATCGCACGGGCCGGCGATGGTCGTCATCGTCACGGGGCTTCCGGCCGGGCTGGCGCTCGACCTTGAGTTCGTGAACGCGGAACTGAAGCGTCGCCAGGGGGGGTACGGACGCGGCGGGCGGCAGCGGATTGAGGACGACAGGGCCGAGGTGCTGGCGGGCCTGCGGCGGGGCAGGACCATCGGGTCGCCGCTGGCGATCCGGATCGCCAACAAGGACTCGCGCCTCGATGACGCGGCCAGAACCCCGCCGGTGTTCCGGCCGCGGCCCGGGCACGCGGACCTTGCGGGGGCGATCAAGTACCTGACCCCCGACTGCCGCGACGTGCTTGAACGGGCATCGGCGCGCGAGACGGCGGCGCGCACGGCCGCGGGAGCGGTCGCCCGGGTGATGCTGCGGGAGTTCGGCATCGAGGCGTTCGGCTTCACACGGTCCATCGGAGAGGCCGCGACGGAGATCGCGGTGGGGCCGGACACATGGATGGCGCTGCGGACGGTGCGCGACGCCAGCGGCACCTTCTGTCCGGACGCGGCGGCGACGGAGCGCCAGTGCGGCGTGATCCGCGGGGCGAAGGTCGGCAGGGACACGGTGGGCGGGGTGGTCGAGGCGCATGTCTTCGGCTGCCCGCCGGGGCTAGGGTCGTGCATGGACTGGCGGGACCGGCTCGACTCGCGCCTGGCGGGCGCGGTAATGGGCGTGCAGGCGATCAAGGCCGTGGAGATCGGGATGGGTCTGGGGGTCGCCGCGCGTGCGGGGTCGAGAGTCCATGACCCGATCGGGTTCGACCCCGCCGCCGCGGGCTCGGGCACGCTGGGCTACCTCCGCGGCAGCAATCACGCGGGCGGTATCGAGGGCGGCATGACCAACGGCCAGCCGGTGGTGGTGCGCGGCGCGATGAAGCCGATCAGCACGCTGGCGGCGGGTCTGCCCAGCGTGGACCTGAAGACCGGACAGGCGGAGCGCAGCGACTACGAGCGATCCGACGTCTGCGCCGTGCCGGCCTGCTCGGTGGTGGTCGAGAATGTGACCGCGTTCGAGATCGGGCGGGCCCTGTGCGACAAGTTCCCCTCCGACACGCTGCGCGAGATGCGCCCGGCGTACGACAGGTATCTGGCGCTGGCGCGCGGCCTGCCGCTGGAGCCGCCGGAGCGGACGATCGCGTGAACGCCGGGTGGGCGATGCGGATCGGGCTCTGATCGGGCGGCCGGCCACAGTACGGACCGGACGGCCCGTTTTCCGATAACCTTCCGGGGTCTCCTCGTGGCCAGGATGGCCGAGCAGCGACATGGAGGTCGGATGCGCCTTGCCAGACTCACGTTGTGCGGATTCAAGTCCTTCGCGGACCGGACGGAGTTCGCGTTCGGGGACGCGGTGACCGGCATCGTCGGCCCCAACGGGTGCGGCAAGTCCAACGTCGTGGACGCGATCAAGTGGGTCCTTGGGGAGCGGTCCAGCAAGAGCCTGCGCGGCAAGGAGATGATCGACGTGATCTTCGCCGGGTCGGCGGGGCGGAAGCCCTCCGGCATGGCGTCGGTGACGCTGACGTTCGAGAACCCGGTCCGAGCCCCGAGCGTGAGCGAGGGGATTGAAGAAGGCACAGAGGCACAAAGGCACGAAGGCACGAAGGAAGAAGGCCCAGAGGCACAAGGGCGCGGAGGCACGGAGCAGAACGAAGAAGAGGTTTCGGAGGTCGAGTTCGTGCGGGACGGGGAGCGGCGGCGGGCGCTGCCGATTGATGCGGATGTGGTGGAGGTCGAGCGGCGGCTGTACCGCGACGGGACAAGCCGGTACCTGATCAACCAGAAGCGGGCGCGGCTGCGGGACATCCGCGACCTGTTCCTGGACACGGGCATCGGGGCGGACGCCTACTCGATCATCGAGCAGGGCAAGGTCGATGCGATGCTGCTGGCGAGCCCGCAGGAGCGGCGGACGATCTTCGAGGAGGCGGCGGGCGTCGCCAAGTACAAGCAGCGTCGGGTGGAGGCGCAGCGGAAACTGGAGCGGGCCCTGGCCAACCTGGCGCTGAGCCGTGAGCAACTGGCGTCCACGGAGCGGCGGCTGCGGATCGCCAAGGGGCAAGCGGCCAGGGCGCGCCGGTTCCGCGAGTTGGACGGTGAACTGCGGGCGTGGCGGGCGGCGATCGCCTTTGACCAGTACGACGACGTGCGGCAGCGGCTGGAGGGGCTGACCTCGCGGCTGGCGGAACTGGAGGGGACGCGCCGGGACGCGGGCGGTGTGCTGGCGGCCCTGGAGCAGGCCAAGCAGGAGGCGGAAGTCGCGCGGCACGAACTCTTCGCCGAGCACAGGGCGCTGGAGGAGCGGCGCCTGGGTGCGGTGCACGCCGAGCAGCAGGCTGCGCAGCGCAAGCAGATGACGGAGCGAGCGCTTGCGGAAGCGGCGGCGCAGGCGGAGGCCGACCGTGGCCGCCTGGGCGGGGTCGAGTCACGCCTCAACGAGGCGCTCGGCGCGGACGAGGCCCAGGGCCAGGGCATTGCCGCGCTGGCCGAGCGGCTGGCAGAGGCTGACCGGGCGCTCCAGGACGCGGCGCAGCGCCGGGCCGGCGCGATGAGCGCGGTCGCGTCGGGACAGGCGGCGCTGGCGGAGCGCCGGGCGGCGGCGGCGGAGATCGACCGGCAGGTGTCGTCGCTGCGGGGTTCGATCGAGGCGGACCGGACCCGCGCCGAGGGGATTCGTGAGGCGCTCTCGCGGCTGGCAGAGAAGGCCGCGGCGACGGAGGGGCACCTGGCGGGCGCGGTGCAGGCCGAGTCGGACGCGGCGGCCGGCACGGCGCGGAGCGCGGCGGCCGTCGCGGGGCTGGAGGTGCAGCACGAGGAGGCCGAGGACGCGGCGCGGTCGCTGGGCGAGGACCGCCGGGGCCTGGCGGCCCGGGTGATGGAACTGGAGCAGCGGCACGCCCGGTTGGACGGGCGGCGGCAGACGCTGGCGGACATGGAGCGGGACCGGGTCGGGCTTGCGGACGCGGTGCGCGACGTGCTGATGCGGCGCGACACCGGGCGGGGGTTTGCCGGGGTGGTCGCTCCGGTGGCGGAACTGCTGGACGTGGCGGAGCAGGACGCCGCGCCGGTGGAGGCCGCGCTCGGGGCGGACCTGCAGGCGCTGGTGCTGGCGCCGGGTGCGGCGCTGCCGAGCGCCGAGGAACTGGGGTCGCTGACGGGGCGCGTGACGTTCCTGTCCGCCGACGGGGAGGCGGGCGTACGGGCGGGGGTGCTGACGGAGTCGCACCCGTCGCTGGCGCTGCGGTCGCTGATCGAGTCCGGCGGCGTGACGCCCCTGCGGTCGCTGGTGCGGGCACGGGGGGATGTCCCGCTCGATGGATTGCTGGACCGGCTGGTCGGCGGGACGTACCTGGTGCTGGACCTGGAGGGCGCGGTGCTGCTCTCGGTCGCGGCCCCCGGGGCGCGGTTTGTCACCCGCGATGGGAGGGTGCTGGACGGGGCCGGTCGGCTGCGGGCGGGGCCGATGTCCGAGAGCGCGGACGGCACGGGGATGCTGCGTCGTCACGCGGAACTGGCGGCGCTGGAGCAGGAGGTGGAGGGGCTGGGCGGGTCGCTGCGGGCGGAGCGCCGGACCCTGGCCGCGGCGGACGCGGAGGCGTCATCTCTGAGCGCCCGCCTTGCCGACCTGCGCGGGCAACTGGCCGCGGCGCAGCGGACCCTGGCGGCGGAGCACTCCCGGCTTGAGCGGGCCCGCGCGGACGCCGCGCGGCTGGGGCGCGAGGGTGCGGAACTGGCCGAGGAAGCACGCGACCAGGCGGAACGGCTTGAGCGGCTGGAGCGCGACCGGGCGGAACTGACCGAGCGTGCCGAGAAACTGGCGCGGCTGCGCAGCGACGAGGCTCGGGCGGCGGCGGAGGCCGAGGATTCGCTGGCGGCGCTGCGCGCCGCTGCGGAGGCATCCGGCGATGAGGCCGCGGCGGCCCGGGTTGAGTCCGGCCGTCTGGGCGAGCAAGTTGCGGCGGCGCGCCGGGAGCACCGGCGGCTGCGGGCCCTGGCGGAGCAGATGGAATCGGAGCGACGGGAACTCTCCCGCCTGTGCGATCACTCCGCGCACCGGATGGGTGAGCACCGGGCCGCGATCGAGCAGGCCGCCGCCGAGATCGGGGCGGCCGCGGCGGAGGCGCGGCGGCTGGGTGTGGACGCCGCCGCCGCGAGCGTGCAACTGGCGGACGCCGGCGAGCGGGCGCGAGACCTGGGGGAGCGGGCGCACGCGGCCCGGGAGCACGCCCAGCACGTCGAGCGGGACTGGCACAGCCTGGAGGTCTCGCGGCGCGAGGTGGAGGTGAAGCGCGAGGGTCTGGAGGACCGCGGGACCGAGGAACTGGCGCTGGACCTGGCGTTCGAGTACGCCGACTACCGTGCGGTGATGGCGGACGGGCGGGTCGTCCGCATCGACCCCGCGGCGGCGGGGGCGAGCGTGGAGGGGCTTCGGGTGGAGATCAAGAAACTGGGCAGCGTGAACATGGAGGCGATCGACGAGGAGGCGCAGCTCGCCCAGCGGAACGGCGACCTGATCCGGCAGGTGGCGGACATCGACGACGCGGCGGCGAAACTGGGCGCGCTGATCGAGCGGCTCAACCTGGCCAGCCGCGAGCGCTTCGGGCAGGTGTTCGCGACGATCCAGGAGCACTTCGCGGGCGCGCACGGGATGTTCCGCAAACTCTTCGGGGGCGGGCGGGCCGAGGTGCGCCTGATGCCGCTGGTCAAGGAGATCGACGGGCAGAGGGTTGAGACCGGCGAGACCGACCTGCTGGAGAGCGGGATCGAGGTGATCGCCAAGCCGCCGGGCAAGGAGCCGCGGTCGATCAGCCAACTGTCCGGAGGCGAGAAGACGCTGACGGCGGTGGCGCTGCTGCTGTCGATCTTCCGGAGCAAGCCTTCGTGCTTCTGCATCCTGGACGAGGTGGACGCTGCGCTGGATGACGCGAACGTCGGGCGGTACTGCGGCGTGGTGCGGGAGTTCACGAGCCACAGCCACTTCATCGTGATCACGCACAACAAGAAGACGATGCAGGCGTCCGACCGGCTGTACGGCATCACGATGCAGGAACGCGGCGTGTCGACGCGGGTCAGCGTGAAGTTTGACGAGGTTGGCAAGGACGGGACGATCGAGACGCCCTCGGCTTCAGGCGGCGCGGCGACCGTGAGAGAGGCACAGGAGAAGCCCGTCGCCGGCGTTCCCGGCTCATCCCCGGACCGCACGCTCCTCCGCCGCGCCCTCGCCGGCATGCGCGAGAACACGGGAGCAACGACGACGGCTAGATGATGGGATTCGCATCCTCCGAGCGCAGGACCGAGCCGTCGTACCGGAGGATATTCCTCCCGACGGTCGGCGCGGCGCCCGCTCGCCCGTGGAACGGGCCGCGGTCCTGGAGCAGAGGCAGGGTCGGGTTCAGGTCGTAATACCTGGAGACCGACTGCCACGGGTTTGGCCTCACCGACTGAAAGAGGAAGACCGGCGCGTACCCGTAACTGAATCCCTGGACGGGACCTACCTCGCGGTCGCTCGGGCAGAGGAACGGCTGGTCGGTGACGACCGCGCCGGCGGGGTCAAAGCGGGGGAGCGGACAGTTCAGGTACGGCTCGAGCGCGTCGAGCGGCGCGAGCCACCCCGAGGGGAGCGAATACATCTCGTCCGCCCAGGGCAGCAGCCCGTGGTGCTCGTCCACATGCATCCGGAACGCGAGCCCGAACTGCGAGAGTTGGGCCATGCACTTCACGCGGCGCGAGGTCTGTCGAGCGCCCCGCAACGCCGGGATCGTAATGGCGATCACCAGCGCGATGACCGAGATCACCACGAGAATCTCGATAAGCGTGAATGCGGGGGGCCCTGATCCGCGAGACGTGGTGGGCACGGACATGTTCACCCCGCCTGCTGATGCGCCTTTCGCCACCCCACGAGTTCGGCCACGCTGCCGTCAGGATCGTCCGCGAGCGGCAGGCGGTCGGTGAGCCCGGCATCCATCGCCGCGAACATGGCGGCGTATCGAACGCCCGGGTCGGAATCCGCGAGAGCGCCTGTGATCGCGTTCACGAGCAACGATTCGCAGCCATTCAGCCCGGGGTTCGACTTCGAGAGGCGGGTTCCCGCGGCCAGGAGCGCCCACGACCGCACAAGCCGGTTCTCCCACGTCAGCCCGGCGTCCTTTGGCGTGCTGCTCGCGAGAGTCAGCACACGCGCGACGTCCGTCACGGACCAGGAATCCTGGGCCGGCAGGTCTACGACCAACCACCGGCGCGCGTCGTTGGTGGTTTCCGCGAAGAACGGGTCATGCCCGAAGTTCGCCTTTGCGGCCGCACAAGGCACGCACGCGACCGGCGCTTCCGTGGTGACGGGCGCTACCGCCGTGCCTCGATCGCGCACGCTCACGGCCGCGAGGGCGCCAAGCCCGCAGGCGCTCAGCGCCAGGACAACGAACGGGGCGCGTCTCATTTCGCCCTCCTTCCTAATGACTTCCACTCCGCTCCGCCGCCGCCGCGCGGGCCGTCAGCACCCGGTCACGGTGCGCTAACTGGCCCGCTGCGTTGGCGGCGACGTCGGGATCAGGATCGCCCTTCATGTGTTCGACGAGCGCTCGCACTGAAGGATCGTCATCCGTCAGACCTGCCTGTACAAGCACGGTGCAGGCCAATAGTCTTGCTCGCCAATGTGGATTGGTTGTGCGGTCGATCAGCATCTTCACCAGGACAGCACGCGCCTTCGGCTCGATCGGTAGCCCCAATGCCAACCGTTCGCCCACCGTACTCACCGCAGTCTGCTGAATGCCCGCGGCTTCGATCTCCGAAAGAGGCACCGAGTCGTCCCAGACGCGACCGCTAAACGTGTATTCCGTTGCTGCGAGTTCGCAAAGCACCTCTGCGTCGGATTGATTCCACCCGGCCTTGTGCGCCAAGTCGTTGCGGATGAGCGATATCGTGCGGTTGTAGTCGTCCGTGTGTGACGGATTCTCTTTGTACTTGGCAACTTGTTGGAGCAGAATCGACGTACCGTCGTGCTGAGTGAAGAGCCATACGCCGAGCAGGCCTGCTGCCACCACGGCAAACCCCAAGCCGAGGGCCAAACGCCGTGACGCCGAGGTCATTTAGTCACCCCCGGGGGTTCCGTTGCACGGGTAGTGGGTCTGGTCACACAGGGCGAAGCAGTTCTGCACCTGGCCGGGCGTCAGAGGCCCCATCGGGATCTCCGCGGCAGTGCAACAGGCGCGACACGAGGCATTCGTCGCGTTCACGTTCGCGTAGCAGCCGCAGTTGTACCCGCCGTACTGCCAGCCCGGGCTGTGAGTGATGTCGGGCCCGATGACCTGTGCGAGACTGGTAAGGCCGAACGAGAGGATGCCGGCTGTTGCCAGCCCGATGACGACGCGGACTCGCTTCATGGCGAATCTCCTTTCGAGCAAGAATCTACCCCCCCCCCCCACCCCTGCTGTCAAGTACAGATTCGCAGTTTGTGGACAGTTGGTTCGATTCTCTTCTTGCAGAGCCCGTCCGCCTGGGTCGGTCGGGTCCGCCTCGCCGCGCCCTGGCGGGGACGCGCCAGAACGGGCCCGCGGCGGTCACTTGACGGCGGCGAGCGCCTCTCGCGCCCCGCGGAGGGCGGCACGGCCGTCCAGGTCCGCCTGCTTGTCCTTCACGGGCGCGGAACCCATGAACAGCGCGAGCGCCCCGTAGGGCAACTTGCCGTTGATCCCGCTCAGGCGGCCCAGTTCCGCGACGGAACGATCCTCCGGCAGGTCCCACGCGGCTTCCACGGCGTCGTAGAACTGCGAGAGGCGGTCGGCGAGGGCGGCCATCTCCGTCCCGTCGCGGCCCTTAAACGCGGCGGCGAAGTTGTCGATCTTCACGCCCAGCGGCGGCCAGGCTCTCACGAACCGGTCGCCCGCGCCCTCGCCGGTGTAGTTGGCCTTCACCCAGCCGACGGTCATGGCGCGAGCGCCGGCGAAGGCGGCCTTCATGCCGAAGGGGTCCGCGGCGTCGAAGCGGTCGAGCGCGGCGGTGAGCGACGCCCGGGCCGCGGGGGTCAACCGGCCCGATGCGGCGAGGGCCGACACCTCCGCCCCCGCGTCCGCGGCCATCCCCGCGGCGAGGAAGCAACTGACGTGTATGTGATCGGCGGCCAGATGGCGGGCCATGCCGTAGATCGCGGCGATGCGGGCGGCGGCGGCGTCGGCGTCACCGTCGGCGAGTTTGGCTCGGGCCGCGATGCGCAGCACCCGGGCCGCGGTACGCGCCGGGCCGAGGTGCGGAACCTGGGCGAGCGGGCCCTGCTCATACTCGATCTCAAAATCGCACCGCGCCAGCGCGGAGGCCGCGATGAGTTGGTCCACGAGCACGGGCGGCACGGCCGCGGCGGCGTCCAGGAACGCCCTGGGCAGGTCCTGGCGGCGCGATGCGTCGCCCATCTCCTTCCACGGCACCGCGGCGACCTTCTCGCGGGTTGCGCCGTCCATCCGCTGCCACGCGGCCCAGTAGCGGAGGGCGGCGTTGCGCTCCTGCGGCGGCGTGCCCAGCGGCTGCGCGAGGGCGTTGAGGTTGAGCACCAGACTGATGACGGCGAGAAGAGTGGTGCGCACGGTACCCTCCCGGGCATGACGCCGCGCGAGGGGCGGCGTTTGTGGGTAACAGTATTCTCGGACCGTGCCCGATCTATTCGCCCGGAACCTGGATGGGACCGACCGGGGAAGGGCGAACCCGGCGACGAACCCGAACCGGCGCGGGGTCACCTGGAGCCCGGGCCGGCGCGCCCTGCCGCTCATGGCGCACACGCGGGTGTCCGCTTCCTTTAGCACCGAAACAGGAGTTCCTCATGGATATCAGGCGAGTCGGCACGCGACCCTCCGGCCGGGGACCGGCCGAATGGTTCACGGGGGCGGTGCGCATCGACCCTCTCTTCCCGGTCACCCCGCCGGCACGGGCCGCCGGGAACGCCGTCACGTTCGAGCCCGGGGCGCGCACGGCCTGGCACACACACCCGCTGGGCCAGTGGCTGATCGTGACGGCCGGCTGTGGCCGGGTGCAGCGCGAGGGCGGGGCGGTCGAGGAGATCCGGCCCGGTGATGTGGTGTGGTTCCCACCCGGCGAGAGACACTGGCACGGGGCCGCGCCGACCACCGCCGTGACGCACATCGCCATCCAGGAGTCGCTCGACGGCCAGGCGGTCGAGTGGATGGAGAAGGTCACCGACGGGCAGTACGGGGGGTAGCCCCGCCAACGCTCTGAGGGTTCTTCATGCTCACAGCTGCACCTTGCGGTTGTAGATGAACCACTCGAACAGCACCAGCGCGACGGCGGCCAGGAGCAGCCAGGGCCAGAGTTCCCTTGTGACCTTCGTGGCGGAGCCGCGCTGGGCCGCGGCGTTGCGGGAGCCGATCGCGAGCGTGCTGAGGACCTGGATGTCGGACTCGGCCGGGCTGAGCAGGTTCGCGGCGAAGGGCCGGACGGCCCGGCCGCCCTGGACCGCGTCGGTCGGGCCCGGCTCGCCGCGCCAGGACAGTTGGTAGAGACCCGCCTCCCGCACCGGGCCGAAGACGACGCGCCCATCGGGCCCGGGCAGCACGGCGGCGTCCACGCCCGGCCCTCGCACCCGGGCGTCCGCCGCGCCCGGGGGAAGGCGGTCCGACAGCACGTCCCCCGGCTGCACGAGGCGCCCGACGCCCGCGGCGGTCGGGTCCTCTCCGAGGTACTTGACGGCGGACCCGAGGAAGACGACGAAACTGGCGTTCAGCGGCCAGTTGGTCTCCGCGGTGTCGAAGGCGGTGATGATCGCGCGGGCCTTGTCGGTGGCGACCTCGACAATCTCCGGGCCCTGGTCGCTCGTGAGCAGGGTGCGGGCGCCGCCGTCCTTGTCCAGGGTGAGTTTCCGGCTCCTGCTGATGAACAGGTCGTCCAGGGCCAGGCCGCGCATGACGGGGTGGTCGCGTTCCCAGTCGATGGCGCGGGCGCCGCGGGTCTCCTGGCCCGCGGTGATCCCGACGCCCTGCGGAATCGCG
This sequence comes from Phycisphaerales bacterium, assembly GCA_020849105.1. Classification (GTDB taxonomy): domain Bacteria; phylum Planctomycetota; class Phycisphaerae; order Phycisphaerales; family UBA1924; genus JADLGW01. Next base: position 111,527 of record JADLGW010000028.1, read on the forward strand.
CCGAGGATCAGGTAGCGGCCGGGCGGGAGCGGCGCATCCGCCTGCGGGTCCGGCAGCCAGCCGTCGAGCACGATCACGTCGTACTCGGCGGTCCTGCCGGCCGCGAGCGCCGGGGCGAAGGCCTCCGGCGTGTAGGTGTCGAGTTTGGCGAGCGGGAGGCCGGAGAGCGCCTCGCTGAGGAACAGGTTGCCCCGGGTGACGATGGCGACGGCGAGTTTCTTCGCGGGGGGAACGACGAGCCAGGCGACGTCGTCGGTTGCCAGCGCGTCCGCCCCGCTGGGGGAGAGGCGGACGCTCACGATGCCCCCCTCGGGGCGGTCGAGCGAGAACACCACGCCGCCGGTCGATGGGGTCCGCGGCGGGAGGGGCGCGGGCGGGGCCGGCGGTGCGCCCCCCCCCGCGGCGGGCGGCGGAGCGGGGACGGCGGTGCCGGTTGCACCGGGCATTTCCACGGTGCGGATGCCGGCGGCGTCCTGGCCGAGAGCCAGTTGCACGTCCACGCTGCGGGGCGTGGGGTCGGTGCTCTCCAGGCCGACGAAGATCGAGAGTTTCGTCGGGTCGTCGAAGGCGCGGCCGGCGCGGAGCGTGGTGATGCCGACATTGAGCGCGTCGGTGCGTCCGACGGCGTGGTACTCGAAGCCGTCCTCCGGCCCCGGCGTGAACGTCTCCGGGTCTGACAGGCGGCCGTCGGAGAACAGGTGGATGGTGCCCACCGGCTCCGGCGGGCGCTCGTAGGACTGCACCTGCCCGTTGCGTTCCTCCGTCATCATCACGCGCTTGGCCTGGGCGGAGACGAGGCGGTACGCCTCCTCCACGCTGGTCGGGGCGTCGGTCGGTCGGATGGACTCGATGGCCCTGATCAGTTCGGCCTTGTCGCTCGTGAAGGGCTGCACGACGCGGGCGCCCTTGTCGAACGCGATCACCATCGCCCGGTCGCCGCCTTCCCGGTCGAAGGCGCCGCTCTGTCGCAGGTTGCGGACCAGGTTGATCGCCTGCTGCTTCGCGGCGTCCAGACGGGAGATGACGGAGTTGCCCTCGCCGGCGGCATCGGTGGAGTTCATGCTGGCGGAGGCGTCGATCACGAGCAGGTGGCGGTTGCCGGAGAGGGACTCGCCCTGCGTGCGTGGGCCGGCCACGGCGGTGAGGGCGGCGGCGAGGACCAGGAGTTGCAGGAAGAGGAGCAGGTTCTTGCGGAGTTTCTGGAACGGGGCGTTGGCCTGGAGGTCCTCGATGGCTTTCTTCCACAGCAGCGTGGTCGAGATCTCCACGTCGCGCCTGCGGAGTTTCAGGAAGTAGAGGATGAGCAGCGTCGGTACCGCGATCGCCGCGGCAACGCCGGCAAGGCCGGGAGTCAACCAGGTCACGGCGTTGCTCCGGTCACGAGAAGCACTTCCCTCCCCGCATCGTCGTGCCGGCGCTCGCGCGGCGGAACGAACGCGACCTCATCGAGCGTGTGATCGCCGGCGAACCGGAGATACAACAACCCGTCTCGCGCGCGGCTCCACGGGTCGCCGAGCGACGGCCCACCAGGCTCGATGCGGGCCATGATCCCGCGCTCGGGCGTGTCGCCGTTCCGCGACGGGACCGGGCCATGCTCATGCGACAGCCTCAGGTCCTGGAGTGCGTCCTCGACCTCCGCGTAGGCCATGCCCGGCCTGAACTGCTCGCGCATGATCCGCTCAAAGTCCGGGGAGGGCAGTTCGCTGTAGAGCGACGAGCCGTTGAACCTGCAACCGGAACACGCCGCGACGGCAAGGAACGCCGCGAGCGCCACGGCACAGCCGCCCCGCCCGCACTCCGGGCACCGCGCGAGCGCGCCCAACGGATAGCCGCAGGACAGGCACTTCCCCGCGCGGCGTCGGCGGGCGGCGCGGGCGGTCGAGAACCCGAACCACAGTCCACCGGTCGCGGCCGCAAAGACCAGCGTGTCCACGGCCAGCCCCAGCGGCAGGACCGCGGTCGGTAACTCCCGGTACGGGTGGGCGTGCAGGAACTTCGGGAGGTTGGAACTCGATGGGCGCGACATGGCGGCCGTCTGGGCCCGCGCGAACTCCGCCTGCGACGCGGCGCCCGCGAAGCCCGGGTCGGACGACTCGAACGCCCGCATCGGCCAGCCCACCGCGCACGACGTGAGCCCGACGGCCATGGGCGAGTGCTGCGCGGTGACCCAGTACCAGTAATCCATCCGCGTCGTCACGCCGAAACCGGTCGAGAAGTCGCTCGCCTCAAAGTTGACCGAGAGGGGCTTGGCGGCCTGCGCGTCCCGGTACGAGATGCCGTTGCCCTTGCCCCGCTGCGTCACCGGCATGTAAAGGAAGCACGCGAGCGAAACGCCCATCGCTCCCATCGCACCGGCGAGCACGAGCAGGGCGGCGACGCCCGCCACCCGCCTTCTCGACCACCTGACCACTCGGCCGCTCATCGCAGCAGCCCCCTCTTGCGCAGATAGTCCAGGATCAGAGTGTCCATGGGAGTGTCCGACTTCACCGTCAGCAGCCCGATCTCGCGGCGCGAGGCGAACTCGCGCAGCCCGTCGCAGTACGCGGCCAGCGTCGCCTTGTAGCGGCGCAGGAGCGGGGCGGAGATTGTGACTTCGGCGAAGTCGGCGTCCTCGACGTCGCGCAGGCGCAGGTCGCCCGCCAGGCCGTTCGGGCCAACGGGGTCCACCTCCTGCGGGCTCAGCACCTGGATGAGGAAAAGGTCGTACCCGCGGCCCACGAGCAGGCGCAGGCCCTGCTCGTAGCCCTCCTTGATGAAGAAGTCCGAGAGGACGATCATCACGCCCTTGCCGCGGCGCGAGAGCGCGATGCGGCGGCACGCCTCGCCGAACGGGGCGGCCCCCGCCGGGCGCAGCGAGCAGAGGAACCGCGACAGGTCGTGGGTGCGGCGGCGCCCGCGCAGGTCGCGCACCGCGGTCGTGAGGGCCAGCGGTGCCGGTGCCTCTTCTTCCCCTGCCTCGCTGCCGGCCTGCCCCGCCGTCCCGCTCCTCCCCCCGATCGCGGTGCACGTCACTCGGTTCAGGTTCACGAGTCCGATGTACCCCAGGGCCATCGCCAGGCGCTGCATGAACAGGAACTTGCCGGGCACGCCGCAGTCCCCGCTCGCCGAGGCGTCGATCACGATGTGCAGCGACAGGTCTTCCTCTTCCAGGAACAGTTTGAGGAAGAGGCGGTCGAGCCGCCCGAAGATGTTCCAGTCGATGTGCCGCAGGTCGTCGCCGCTGACGTAGGCGCGGTGGTCGGCGAACTCGACGGACTCGCCGCGCTTCTTGGAACGCCGCTCGCCGCGGAGTTTCCCGGCGAAGATCTTCTTCGAGGTGAAGTCCAGGCGCCCGATCCGGGCGATCAGGTCGGGCCCCAGCAGGTCCTCGATCGATTCGGGGCGGGTTGGTGCGGGTGTCTTCAGCATGGGGGTGCGGTACGCAGAGGGCGCGGAGGAGGCGCAGAGGACGCAGAGGAAGCGCCTAAAGCGGACTGTTGTGGCGCGGGTTGTCGTGTCAGGGCTTGAGAGTTGATACGCCGCGTAATCCCCTGCCGGAGCACAGGGACGTTGAAGTTGAGAAGGAGTCCGAGCGGGTATTGCCCGGCACGCATGTACCCGAGCAACTGGGCGGCATGAACCTCAAGCACCTTCTCGATCGACTTGAGCTCGACGACAACATTCTCGGCGACTACCAGATCAAGACGCTGACCGAGCAGCTCATGACCCTTGTAGACGAGCGAAACCGGTCGTTGTCGCTCCACAGCAAGCCCAACAAGGGTCAGCTCGTGCACCATCGCGTCTTCGTAGAGTCGTTCGAGCAGCCCCGGCCCGAGCGCGCGGTGCACCTCGATCGCGCAGCCGATAATCCGCTCGGTGAGCGCGTTGAGTTCGGCGGGTAACTCGATCGGTTCCCTTTCCATCTCTTCTCAGCGCCTCTGCGCCTCCTCTGCGCCCTCCGCGTACTTCTTCAAACAGCCATCTTCACCGGCTCGGTCGGCGTCATCTCCAGGACCTGGCGCACGATCGCGTCCGGGTCCACGCGGTCGGCCTCGGCCTCGAAGTTCAGCAGCAGCCGGTGCCGCAGCGCCGGGAGCGCGATGTCCTTCACGTCCTTGTTGCTCACGTGGTACCTGCCGTCCGTCACCGCCCGCACCTTCGCCCCGAGCAGCAGCGCCTGGGCGGCCCGCGGGCTCGCCCCGCACCGGATGTACTTGTTCGTCGGCCCGCCCGCACCACCCGCCGCGAAGCGACCCTCCGGGTGCGTCGCCAGCACCAGGCGGCTCGCGTACTCCTTCACGTGCGGGGCGACGACGACGCCGCGGATGAGTTGCTGGGCCGCGAGGATGCCCGGGCCGTCGAGGACCTTCGCGACCTCCGGTGTCTTCGTGCCGGTGGTGCGGTCCAGGATCGTGAGCAGGTCGTCGAGCTGCGAGTACCCCACGACGAGTTTGAGCATGAACCGGTCGAGTTGCGCCTCCGGCAGCGGGTAGGTGCCCTCCTGCTCGATCGGGTTCTGCGTCGCCAGTACCAGGAAGGGCTCGGCCAGGCGGTAGGTGGTCCCGCTGCTCGTGACGGCGTGCTCCTGCATGGCCTCCAGCAGCGCCGACTGGGTCTTGGGCGTCGCGCGGTTGATCTCGTCGGCCAGCAGCACCTGCGCGAACACCGGGCCCTTCTGGAACACGAACTGCCGCCGGCCCGTCTGCGGGTCCTCCGTCACGATGTTGGTCCCGATCACGTCCGCGGGCATCAGGTCCGGCGTGAACTGGATGCGGTTGAAGGGCAGCGAGAGCGACTGGGCGAGGGTCCGCACCAGCAGCGTCTTGCCGAGGCCCGGCACGCCCTCCAGCAGCACGTTGCCGCCGGCGAACAGGCAGGTCAGCACGCCCTCGACCACCTCGCGGTGCCCGACGACGACCTTGCCGATCTCGGCAAGCAGCGTCCTGTACGTCTCGCGGAACTTGTCGCATTGCTCACGCACTTCGGCCGGGGTCTGGGGGTCGGAAGCCATGGTGATCTCCTTACGGTTCAGCGGCCGCGGGGCCCGGCGGGTGTGATCAGGGTGTGGTGAAGTACGCGTCGGACAGAGCGAACATCAGCAGCGACACGCCGTACCCGAGCACGCACCCGACGAGCCCGACACCCTGGTCGATGAGCAGCACGCCGAAGTCCCTTCGCGCACGGCGCATCACCCGAACGATGTGGATCGAGGTGAGCGTGAGAAACAGCCAGGCAAGGCCCAGCGCCGCCTCGCGCCCGAACTGCGTGGAAACGAGCGGTACGACGCAGCACACGCCGGGCAACTGGCTGAGCAGACCCGGCGCCATGAGAAGGCCGAAGTATGACAGGGGCGTGAGCGCGGTCATAAGCCAGCGCGCGGGCCGCGATCGGACGCGCCGGGCTGACTCGAACATCATCGCCACGCGCCGTGTCGCCATGCCCCGCTCCAGTTTCCACGGGCTTGGCCCGCGCGGCGAGTCTATGTGTGCTCGTCATGGGCTCTCTCCCATCTCGTCCTGGGCGCGTTTCTTAGCCCGGCGGAGGCGCGATAAGCCGTCTTCCTTGTCGCCGGGCGTCTCGGGCTTCGGCTTGGCCTCGCCCGGCTTCTCCGGCGCGCCGCCGAGAGCGACCGGGCCGCTCGGCCCGCGCCGCAGCGCTTTGGCTGGGGCCTCGAACTTGCGCTCGGCGGTGGCGGCATCGGGCGGCGGGGCGGCCTGGGTCGCGGCACGCTCGACCGTGCCTGCCCGGGCCGTCTTCTCCGCCATCTGCCTGCGGGCGATCTCGCGGGCTGCCCGCAGCGAGTCCATCTTCTGCCCCGCCCGGGCCTTGCTCTTTCCGAAGAGCCCCGCGGCCGCGCTCGCCATGGCCGGCACGTCGATCCGCACCCGCCGCACCGCCACATCCAGGAGGAACACGGCGATCCCGGAGAGCGCAAACGCGAGCCACAGGCTCCGAAGGGCAACGGGCATGGTGAGCCCCTCGCGCCGCCACAGGTCGTCGCGTTTCGGGTCTCCCTCCAGCACCCGCCCGCCCGTCATGGCCGCGACCTGGCGCAGCAGCGGTGTGTTGTCCGTCAGCGACCGGAACTCGTCGGCGAACGGGCGGGTGATCGCGGCCTGCACCGACCCCTCCAGGGGCGGCCCTCCGGCGGGGTTGGGGGCGGCGTAGTTCAGGCTCGTGACGTACATCCCGGCGGCGTGCGTGTCGATGCGTCCCTCGTAGCGGCCCATGCCGACCTCGTGCAGTTCCACGTCCGCCCCACCCCCGCCCGGCAGCGCCACCCGCCCCTTGAACCGGGCGAAGTTCAGCCGCTCTCCGGCCTGGTCGAGCATCTCCACGATGATCTTCGTGCTGTCGCCCTCGGTCTCCGTGGTGACCTTGGCGTTGGCCGAGCCGCTGGGCCGCATGACCCAGCGCACCTGCTGCTCCCAGAACGAGCGGAACTGGGGCCAGGACACCCAGCGCGACGCCCAGCGGGAGGACACGTCGCTGGTGAACGTGATCACGCGCCCCAGCCCGTGCTGCCACGCCGCCAGGATCGGGTCGTTCTCCTTCCCCCGCAGCGTGACCATGACCGGCCCCTCGCGGTCCGCCGCGACGACGTAGCCGGTGATCGCCGGCACGCCGGTCACGCCGCGCATCGGCTCGAAGGGGATGGGGACGACGGCCGGGCTGAAGGGCTGGCCTTCCCAGATCAGGGAGCGGCGGACGGTCTGGGCCTCCTTGATGAAGATCTGGAAGATCTTCGTCAGGCCGGCGCTGGTGGTGACGGAGTAGAACGTCCCGCCCGTGTACTCGGCGATGTGCCGCAGCGTCGCCATGTCCATCCCGGAGTGCGGATAGACGCCGACGGTGCTGATCGTGATCTTCGCCTTGCGGTACTGGTCCAGCAGTTTGTTGGGCGGGGGCTGGGCATCGCCGTCGGAGATCATGATGACGTGGCGGGCGCCCGCCTCCGCGTTGATCAGCGCGTTGTACGCCATCTGGATCGACGGGGTGTAGTCCGGCATGTCGCCGAACTGGAGGCGGTTGATCGCCTGCTTCACCGCCGTCCGGTCGCCGACCACCGCCATCGGGAAGACCCAGGCCGAGCCCCCGGCCCGCGGGTCGTACTCATTGATCCCCACCAGGTCCAGGCGCGACAGCGCATCGACGGCCGCCTGGGCCGTCTTGATCCCGTACCCGCGGCCGTCGGGCATCTCGATCGAGTGCATGACCAGCGCCAGCGCCCCCCGCGGCATCTGCCGCTTCTGCGGCGGGTCCAGCCGGATCGGCAACGCATCCTCGAGCGTCGATCCGATCCAGCCGCCGGCGCCGAAGGACCGCGGCCCGCCGGTCATCAGGAGCCCACCCCCCGTGTCGTGCACGTACTGACGCAGGTCCTCCTGCGACTGCTGGCTGAAGCCGTAACTCTCCTGGTCCACCAGGATGATCGCGTCGTACGCGTTGAGTTCCGCCAGCGACTGCGGGAAGTTGGCCGAGGGGATGACCTCCGTCGCGATCCTGGACTCCGTGAGCGCCCGGACCAGCGCCTCGGACTCCTCCGGCGTCTCCGACACCACCAGCGTCCGCCCCTGACCGGAGACGAAGGTCACGGCCATCGCCCGGTTGTTCTCCGCGATCTCATCGCCGATGCGGGCGCCGTCGGCCCCCACGGCCGGCTCGTAGAACGCCTCGAACCTCTGCGGCCCGGCCCTGGGGATGGTCACCGGCACGGCCAGCACGTTCCGCCCCTGGTTCAGGCTCACGGCGATGCCGTTCCCGGGCGTGTCCGGGTCCAGGTCCAGCGGGTCGCCGTTGACGGTCACGTTCAGCGAGCCCGTCGTCTTCTTCGTGGCGTCCAGCACCACCCGCAGGGTGATGTTCTCGCCCATCCGGGCCGTCGCGGGCGCCACCAACTGGTCCGCCAGGACTTCCCCCGAGAGCGAGTACTGGACCGGGAGCACGTCGATCGGCACGCCCGCCGCCTTGGCCGCCTCGGCGGCCTGGAGCACGTTGCCCGTCGTCTCGTTGCCGTCGGTGATCATCACGATGCGGTACGCCGCGTCCTGCGGCCGCGCCCCCAGGGCGCTGCGCACCGCCCCGGCCAGGTCCGTGCCCTCGGCCGGGCCGGTGTACTGCGTCTCCACCTGCCGTGTCATCCGCGAGGGGAGTGAGGTGATGTAGGCCGCCTCGGCCATCTTGATCAGCCCGAGCAGGTCGCCCTGCTCGGGGTCCGCGGCCCTGGCCTCGCCGATGTAGCGGTCGGCGTCACGCTGGCGCGACATCGGCACCGAGCGGCTGGCGTCGATCACCGCGGTCACGGCGACGTCCTTTGACTCCGTCCGCCAGTTGGGTTCGGCCATCGCGCCGGCGAGGATCGCCAGCACCAGCAGGCGGATGACCATCGCGGCGCGGCGAGTGCCCGTCGCCAGCCCCGACAGGTTCTGCCGTCCGATCCACAGCGACAGCGCCCAGGTCGCCGGGATCAGCCACAGCCAGACCGGCATCTGAAACTGGATCGGCCCGACGGAGAGCGACGCGAGCAGGCCCGGGGTCACGGGCCTCCCCCCCCGCTTCCCACGCCCGACGCCGCAAACCGCCGGGCAACGGGGGAATCAAACGATTCCAGCCGGTTGTTCCCCGAGTCCAGCACCCACGCCTCACCACCCCGCACGGCGACCGCCCACGGCGTGAAGAACTCTCCCGGCCCGCGCCCCACCGAGCCGTACACGCCGAGCGGGGCGCCGGTCTCCGGGTCGATCCGCTGCACCCGGTGATTCCCGACCTCCGACACCAGCACGGTCCCGTCGTCCATCAGGGCAAGGCCATAGGGGTAGTTGAACCGGCCCGGCTCGCTCCCCACCTGCTCGGCCGAACCGATCCATCGGATCAGCCGCCCGTCGAGATCGAACACCCCCAGCCGGTGGTCGCACGCGTCGGTGATGACCATCCGTTTCCGTGCCGCGTCCAGCGCGATCGCCTGAGGCCGGTTGAAGGATGGCCCCTCGGCCGGCGGGTCGGCGTTGTCGCCCCTGAGTTCGGGGGGCAGGGAGACCTCCGCCCCCTCGGCGGGCCGTCCGAACGAGAACAGGAACTCATGGTCGGGCCCGAACACCGACACCCGGTCATTCCCGCCGTACTCGCTCACATAGAGCCGCCCGGGGCCCTTCCCATCCGGTGCGGGCAGCACCGCGACGTCCGTGGGGTAGATGAACTGCCCCGGCCCCCGCCCGAAGGCCCCGAACCGGTAGAGTTCCCTGGGTTCCTCGTGAACGTCCGCCGGAGCGGAATAGACCAGCACCCGCTGGTAGTGCGTATCCGGGACGTACAAGGCCGGCCGGCCCCTGGGCCCCGGGCCGACGGTGACACCGGTGGGCTTGCCCAGTTCGTGCGCCGGGGTCTGCCAGCACACCCAGGCCTTGCCAGTCTGGGGGTCCAGCCGCTGGATACGGGCCGTCTTGTCGATCACCCACAACGACGAGGCATCGGCGTCCAGGGCCCGCGGAAAGACGAACTGCCCCGGCGAGTTGCCCGCCTCTCCCAGCACTTTCCGCACTTCGAGCGCCCCACCCGTCCCGCCCCCGCCGTGCCCGCACCCCGCCAGCCCCAGGGCACAAGCCGCGAGGACGGCGGCCGGACGGGATCGAAGGGTGGTCTTCATGCGGGGTCGCGCGGGTGGTGCCGGCCGCTAGGGTGTACCAGAATAACCGCGTCCGGGTTCACCACGGCGGCAGCGCCCGCTGGTGGCGCCGCTCTCCGGCGCGTGCGGGGTGTCGCGGGCCGGCACCCGGGCCTGACCCGGCCCGGGGCGCCCGTGTCTTGCGCGCCGCCACCCGGGTTGTGCTCTGTCCGTCGCTCGTGGAGAGCACTACCGCCGGAGTTCAGGGAGAGCCCGAATGCGTCCGCTCACCCCCGGACCCGGGGCCTGTTCACGCACCCTCTGGTCGCGTCTCCCGGAGCATCCCCTGGAGGCGCTGCTTCGCGGCGGGCCACTCGTCGTCGATGACGCTGAAACAGGCCGTGTCGCGGATGTAGCCGTCGTGCAGGATTCTGGCCTTGCGGAGCGCGCCCTCGTACACGCCGCCGATCCGGGCGATCGCCCGGCGTGAGCGGAGGTTGCGGGCATCGGTCTTGAACATCACGCGGACGGCGCCCAGCGTCTCGAAGGCGTGGCGCATGAGCAGGTACTTGCACTCGGTGTTGATGCTCGTCCGCTGCCACGGCACGCCGACGATGGTCCAGCCGATCTCGATCCCGCGGTGCGCCGGCTGGATGTCCAGGTACCGCGTGGAGCCCGCGACGGCGCCGGACTCGCGATCGACGATCGCGAAGGGGAACTGCGTGCCGCCCGCGGCCATTGTCAGGGCGTCCTGGATGAACCTGCGTGACTCTTCGAGTGTCCGGGGCGGCGGCGTGGGCAGCCAGCGGAAGACCTCCGGCCCGCGTGCCGCGGCCAGGAATCCCTCGGCGTGTGCGGGACCGAACGGCTCCAGCCTGGCCCTGCCGCCGGGCAGTTCCAGCGTGACGGGGCCGACATTCACCTCGAGTACCGCGCGTGCATGTCCACGATGCGGGACAGCGTCGCCTGGAACGAGTACTTGCCGCTGTTGAACAGAACGCCATCCACCTTGGTCTGCATCAGGTCCTTGCAGTATGCGGCGGCATCGGCGACACCCATGTTCAGGACGGGCGTGGCGGCCCCGCCCTTCTTCGCCGCTCGCGACTTGGAGAACGCCTCCGCCCGGTCCTCGTCCGTAAAGGCGAGCAGGTGCGGGACGCCGTCCACCGCGGCGACGAGCGGTTCGGCGTCGTCGCCTGCCCGGTCCGCGATGAAGAACCAGTCCGGGAGGGCCATCGCGGCCTTCCAGAGCGTGTGCTCACCCGTCTTGTTCACGGCGCTGCGGGCAGCGTCGGCCAGGGCGTCGAAGTCGGTGTCCATGGAGGGCTCAGGCCTCGGCGGGCTCGCCCAGTGGCACCTGCATGATGAAACTGGTCGCGTGGCTGAAGCCGATGCGTCCGCGGCGGAGGCACCCGGCCAGGGTGAGTTCACGCAGCCCCACCACGATCTCATCCGTCGAGAACTGGCACTCGCTGCTGAGCCACTGGCCCAGTTGCTTGGGGGTGCCCTCGATCACCCAATCGGTGTGACGGCGCATGGCGAACTGCAGGAGCCCTTCGAGGGCGCACCGTGCCGCGGGGGTTAGTTTCTGCCAGGTGTTGGATTCGAGATACGCCGGGTCGAGACAGGGCTGCATGGGCTTCTCCACGCGGCTCGCCCGGGCGGCGAGCGGCAGGTATTCCCCCAGGGTCCCCCCAAGTACTCGCCGGCATCACAAACACCGGCCCACCGTCCGTGGCAAGGTATTGCCCACGGCGATGACCCGCGAGCGTGTAAATGATAGCCTTTTCCCCGCATAATGACAATGCAGACTCCGCCCCAACCACCCCCCGAGTTGCCCGGCGCGCCGCGGATCGCGGTACGCACACTTCGCCTGCTCCAGTTCTCGCTCGTTGGCGGGATCCTGGTGTACATGGCCCTGGTGCTCCTTGTGGTGGGCCGGCGGCGAGCGCCAGGATGACGCTGACTCTGGCCGCGGCGGCGCTGTGGCTCGTGTCGTGGGCGCACATGGAGCGTGTCCGTGGCCGCCCGCGCGCGGGCTCGGCGTGAACACGCCGCCTCGCCCCCCCGCGATCAGAAGGCTCCACAGCAACAGGGCCACCGAGAGCGCGGGCGGAAGGAGCGCCGGCCATTGCCCGTCAAGTTGGTAGGCGATCACCCCCGCCAGCCCCGGGCCCTCGAGCATCGCCATGCGCGGGATGCTGGGTACCGGCGCTTTCGTGAGGAAGTCACCAGAATTCGTGACTACTAACACCGGACCGCATCCGTCCGCGGCGCGGTGCGAAGAGGCTGGGGAGGGCCGTCCTGTTCTGGGGCGGTCGCAGGGTTGGTGGAGCCCCGCTCGGGGTGAGAGGACTGGTGATCCATGGCACGGGAACTGGGTGGTATCAGTGCGCACCGACTTCTTCTGGCCTCCGACGCGGTGCTTGAGGCGGTGCGGGTCTTGGCGCGCCCGGGGGGGCGTGCGCCGTACCCGCCGTCGCTGCTTGGGTCGCCATCGCAGCCGGCGGTTCTGAGCGGCTTCACGCCGGACGAGGTGACGGAGGCGACGCGGATGCTGATGCGCCTGGGGTTCCTGGAGGGGGCGTGAGCGGAAGGCCCCTGGGGGCGCAGGCGGGGAGGCGTTGGGTGTGCGCCTCCCCCCCGCCCCCCACGTCGCCGGGGTTGACGAGCACAATCAGCGTGTCACCCGGCTCGATCCCGAGTGTGCCGCCGGCGGAGTGCCCGGGCGGCCATGCGGCGTGAACCGGTGGCGTACCCTGTTGCACCAACACGAAGGAGAGCCGCTTGAATCCCCGCCGGCACGTCTCGTCGTTCCTCCGCTGGACCCGCGCCGTGAGCGAGAAGATCCTCAGGGACTTCCCCGCGGACAAGGGCACGCACCAGTGCGGCCCGACGGACAATCACGCCGTCTGGGTCGTCGCCCACCTGGCGATGACCGACCACTGGATCGCGTCCACCGTCGGCGTGGCCGGCACGGCTATCCCCGACGGCTGGGATACCCTGTTCGGCATGGGCTCCAAGCCCACCAACGAGCCGACGAAGTACCCGACGCTGGCGGCGGTGCGGAAGGTCTTCGACGCGCACCGGGCGGTCGTGCTGAACTGGCTGGAGTCGGCTCCAGATTCGGCGCTGGCCGTGCCGCTGAGGGAGAAGACCGGGGGGTTCGCCGACGACGCGCTGGACGCCTGCTACAAACTCTGCTGGCACGAGGGCTGGCACATGGGGCAGGTGGCGACGATCCGCAAGGGGCTGGGGCTGCCGAGCGTGGTCTGAGGGTGGCATGGGCGAGCCGGGCTCTGGCGGCTTCCCCGTGTGACGCCCCACACGGGCAAGTCCCGAGCGACTTGCCCATGCCACTCGCTCAGGCCCTGGGATGGTGGCGCCGGTGGACGTCCTTCAGGCGTGAACTGTCCACATGGGTATAGACCTGAGTGGTCGAGATGTCCGCGTGTCCGAGGAGTTCCTGGACGACGCGGAGGTCCGCGCCGCCCGCGAGCAGGTGGGTGGCGAAACTGTGGCGCAGCATGTGCGGGTGGACCTTGCCCAGCCCCGCGGCCCGGGCGTGGCGCGAGACGATCTGCCAGACCGCGACGCGCTCCAGCGGGCGGCCCGTGCGCGAGAGCAGGAGGCGGCCCTTGTCGCGTCCGCCGTCGCGGAGCAGGAGCGGGCGGCAGTCGCGCAGGTACCGCTCGATGGCCTCGCGGGCGGGCGTGCCGACCGGCACGAGCCGCTGCTTCGAGCCCTTGCCGGTGACGCGGACGATGCCGAGCGTCTCGTGGAAGTCGGTGAGCGCGGCCAGGCCGACCTCCGAGGCCCGCAGCCCGCTGGCGTACATCAGTTCGAGCATGGCGCGGTCGCGGAGCCAGAGGGGGGGGCCGGGGCGGTTCTCGTCCGGTCGCGGCGCCTCGATGAGTTGCCGGAGCTGGCGCGGGGAGAGGACGTTGGGCAGGCGCCGCCACTTCGTCGGGCGCTCCAGGATGTCGCTGGGGTCCTCCGGCAGGTGCCCGCGGGCGACAAGCCAGCGCGAGAACACCTTGATCGTCGCCAGGTGACGGATGATGGAGGACGATGCCATGCGGCGCGTGCTGCGCAGGCCCGCCAGGTGCGTAACCAGGGCCCGCGGCGTGATCGATCCGGCCGACCAGTGCCCGCTCCCGCCGCCCTCCCCGCCGCCCCCGCCACGCCCTCTCAGTTCATCCCGAAGGTCGCGCAGGTCGCGGCCGTAGGCGTCCAGGGTGTTGCGTGAGAGCCCGCACTCGACCCGCAGGAACGCCAGGAAGTCGCGGGTGAGCGGGTCCGGGCGTACCGCCGGCCGCGGCGTCGTGCGATCGGCCCCGGGGGGTGCAGGAGGGGTCACACCGGGACTATCGGCGAGCCCGGACCCGCGGGGCCCAATGAAAGCCGCCCCGGCGTCGGGCCGGGGCGGCGTGGGGATCAGGCTACAGGCTCAGGCTTAGCCGAGGAGCTGGAGGACCGTCTGCGGCTGCGTGTTCGCCAGGGCGAGCACGTTCGTCGAGGCGGAGACCAGGATCTGCGACCGGGTGAGCTGGGCGGTCTCGGCGGCGAAGTCGGCGTCGCGGATGACGGACTCGGCGGCCGAGGAGTTCTCCGACGCGATGCCCAGGCTGCGGATCGTCGCTCCGACGGTGTTCTTCTGGAAGGCGCCGAGGCGGCCGCGGAGCGACGAGACCTGCTCGATCGACTCGGCGATGACCTTCTGGGCGTCGTTGAGGTCGCCGTCGACCACGTTGAAGTCGTTGCCGCTGGACAGGTCGGACAGGAAGCCGACGGTGCTGTTGCCCAGTTTGCGGGCGGCCACGTCGCCGATGCCCATGCTGACCTTGCCGGCGATGTCGACCTTCGCGGCGAGCTGGAACTCGGCGCCGCCGCCGGTGATGTCGAAGGCGTTGACGGAGGCCAGGGACTGCGAGGTGCTGGTGTTGAGGGTGACCGACACGTCCAGGAAGTCCGTGTTGATGCGGGCGGTCTTGCCCTTGCTGGTGGCGGCGATGCCGTTGATGGTCGCGCCGAGGTCCACGCCGTCGTCGCGGACGCCGTTGGTGGCGGCCGAGAAGGCGGTGGCGCCGGTCGTCTGTGAGGCGTTGAAGTTGTTCGCGTTGAGCTGGTAGATGCCCGAGCCGGCCGAGCCGCCGTCATCGACGACCTTGACGGACACGAACTCCTTGGAGCCGAAGTCCTCGCTGGACAGTTTGATGCCGGTGCCGGAGACCGCCGCGGTGACGCCCGTCACGTCCGTGAAGGTGTTGATGGCGGCGGCGATGCTGGTGAGAGTGGTGCCGGACTGGAAGGAGAGTTCGCGGCTGCCCTGGGCGCCGGCGATCTCAAAGGTGAACGAGGAGTTGGCGTTCAGGTCGATCGCGGTGCCGCCCATCGACAGGAACATGCCGGCCTGCTGGGCCGAGGCGGTGACGACCACGTCCACGGCGAGGGAGTCGCCGCTGAACTTGGCGCCGTTGACGCGGTAGTCGGTGACGCCGGCCGCCACGCTCTCGACGTTGAAGTCGAAGTTGCCGTTCAGGAGTTTGATGCCCTGGAAGGACGTGGACGAGGCGATGCGGTCGATGGTCTGGAGGATCGAGTCCACCTGCAACTGGTTGGCTTCCTTCTCCGCCTCGGAGAGGCCGGCCTTGCTCGCGGTGGCCGTCACGAGGCCCTGGAGTTCGGTGAGGAGGCCGGAGACCTCCTGGAGGCCGCCCTCAGTGATGTTCACGACCTGATCGGCGCGCTCGGAGTTGCTGATGGCGGTGTTGATGGACTTGATCTCGGAGCGCAGGTTCTCCGAGGCGATCAGGCCCGCGGGGTCGTCCTTGCCGCGGTTGATCTTGAGGCCCGTGCTGAGCCGCTCGAGGGAGCGGGTCAGGCCGCCCTGGTTCAGGCCCAGGACGCGCTGTGCAATCAGGGACGTGACGTTCGTGTTGATCCGGCTCATCGAGTGATCCTCCGTGAAGTGCCTCTGACGGCGCCCGGTTCGGGGGTGTGCCCGAGCGTCCGTTTCCGCCGAGTCTTCGGCGGTGGTGGTTCCCTGGGGCGCCCTTGCGGGCTGATCCGCCCCGCCGGCGATCGCGCCGGATCGTCCCCGGGCGACGCTCGCCCAGAGGCGGTGTCTGCATCGGCGGGTGCGGGGGGCGGGTTGAGTCGCCGCTTCCGCGGATGTCGATTTCCGTCGCGACGGGAAAAGGGAAGGACCCCCGCGCTCGGGTGGAGCGCCGGGGGTCCGGAGGGGTGTGTGCGGAGTTATCGAGACGTTCGAGGGGCCCGTCGCGGGCCGATCCCGGGTAGCGGGAGGACCCCGCGGTCACTATCCGAGGAGCTGGAGGACCTGCTGCGACTGCTGGTTCGCCAGGGCCAGGACCGAGGTGCCGGCGCTGGAGAGGATCTGGGCCCGCGTCAACTGGCTCGTCTCTTCCGCGAAATCGGCATCGCGGATCTTCGACTCGCTGGCGGTCAGGTTCTCGAAGGCGGACTGGAGCGAGCGGACGTTGGTCTGGAGGACGTTGCGTTCGAAGGCGCCCAGGCGGCCCCGGAGGATGGCGATGTCGTCGATCGCGTTCTCCAGCACGTCGCTGGCCCCGGTGAAGTTGTTGCGCGAGACACTGGCCGAGACGCTGTTGTCGGAGCCAGACTTGAGCGAGTTGAGGAACTGGAGGCTGCCGTTCTGCAGCGTGCCGCCGAGGCTGGACGCGGCAATCGACTGGACCCCGACGTTGGACTGCTGCTGGGCGGTGACCTCCGGCCCGAGTTGGAAGAGGGCGCCGCCGCCGGTGACGTAGAAACTGCTGGTGGGCTGCGGCGGGCTGGTGGCGTACGACTCGTCCAGGAGCAGTTTCAGGCTGAGGGCCGGTGAGTTGACCGAGAGTGCCAGGCCGTTGCCGGTGGCCAGGGTGCCGTTGACCAGGGCGGTCACGTCGCGCCCCGGGTCACGGTTGCTCTGGGTCAGGTCGCCGGCGGAGATGAGCGTGGCCCAGGACGTGAACGGGAAGGCCGGGAGTTGGGCGTCCTCGGCGAACTTGTACGTCGCGAAGTAGTTGGCGGCCGCGTTGCTGGACCCGCCGAGGCGCTCCACGGAGACGAAGGACTGCGAGCCGTAGTCGATGGCCTGGAAGGTGAGGCCCGAGGTGTTGTCGAGCGGGTTGAGGAGGGTGGCCTGGATGCCGGTGAGCGAGGTCAGGTTGTTGACGGCCTGAACCACGTCGGACAGCGTGGTGCCGGAGACCAGGGTGAGTTCGCTGACGCCGCGGGCTCCGGCGATCCGCAGGGTGGTGGTGGACAGGATGGTGCCGTTGAACGCGGCGTTGGCGCCGCTGTAGTCGCCCCGCATGAAGAGGGCGCCGACCTGTGCGGAGGCCAGGACGTCCACGTCGACGCGGAGCCGGCTGGCGGCGACGAAACTGGCGCCGAAGACCTGGGCCCGGGCGACCTCGGTGGTGTTGACGCTGGAGAGGGTGTAGTCCAGCGAGCCGTTGAGCAGTTTCAGGCCGCCGAAGGACGCGGTGTTGCTGATCCGGGTGATGGAATCGATGGCCGAGTCGATCTGCTGCTGGTTGGCGTCGCGTTCCTCGGTGGACGTGCCGCCGGTGTTGGCCGACTGCACGATGAGGGCCTTGATGGAGTTGAGCAGGTCGCTCACCTCCGCGAGGGACGCCTCGCTGGTGGAGATCACGGACGATGCGCGTTCGGCGTTGTCCACGCCCTGCTGCACGCCCTTGATGTCGGAGCGGATGCGTTCGCTGGTGATGAGCCCGGCCGGGTCGTCGGCGCCGCGGTTGATCCGCAGGCCGGTCGAGAGGCGCTGGAGCCGGAACTCCAGTTCGTGGTTGTTTCGCAGGAGTTGCGAGCGGGCGATCAGGCTCGGGACGTTCGTGTTGATCCTAGCCATGACAATCCTCCGTGATTGAGGCTAAGGGCGCGGGTCGCGGCGCCGAGCGCCGCGGACTGTCCTTGCGTGTGCGTGCGGTACGGTTCATGGCGACTCAGGCGGACTGGCGCCCGTCGGCGGCGCGGCTGCGCTGCACGGCGGACGAAGGGATCGGGGTGCGGGCGGTGAGGTTCGACGCGACGCGGGTCCGGTTGCGGGCCGGGCCGGGCGAGATGGCGCGGCGGATGACATCCAGGTCGCTCATGTCGCGGCTGACCTGGGCGGCCTGCTCGTTCTCGCGTTTGATCGCCTCGTAGACCTCTTTGCGGTGGACGGCGATTCTCGTCGGCGCGGCGATCCCGAGGCGGACCTTGTCCCCCCGGATATCGACGACGGTGATCTCGATCTCGTCGCCGATCATGATCGTCTCGTCGCGCTGACGTGAGAGCACCAGCATGCGCGGGCTCCTTCCTCTCTGGTGTCGCGGCCGCGCTTCCGTGGCGGCCGCGTTCCTCTGGGTTCATCCGTGAACGTCGGAACGGGGAGCGGTGCTCAGGCGGAGGCGGCGCGTGCGGCGGCGCCGACGCGCACGAGCGGGTGGCGCGTCGTCCAGCGCTTCTCGGCCAGGACGAGCTGGTCCCCGGCGCGGGTCAGGGTGTTGATGACCAGCGGCCCCTGGAGGTTGCCGGTCAGTTGCTGGTCCACCTTGTTCACGATGACGAAGACCTGGGCGTCCTCGAGCCGCGACAGGCCCAGTTCGGACATCTGCTCCGGGCGCAGCGGGACGGAGTAGTCCGTCACGAACAGGCTCGGGTCCGTGACCACGAAGGCAAGGCTCGGCTCGTCCACCGACTGGAGCCAGAAAAAGCAGGCGTCGTCGCCCGGCTCCAGCAGGCAGAACCGCGTCGCCCGCGGGAATCCCAGCAGGCCCTTGGGCAGGGTGATCACGCGGTCCTCCGCGATGTCGATCACCCCGAATCGTGTCGTCCGCACTTCCATGGTGCGAGGCTCCGATATCGGCCACGTTCCGGATCGGCCCCGCCATCTCCGGCGGGTGACGTCCTGTCTGTTCCGGGCCCGCGGCCGATGCGGGTCCACCGGTTTCGATCCAATCGCCTCGCGCCGGGCTCTGGCCCGGCCGGGCCGAACGCCACCTACAGGTAGTTCAGCAGGGACTGACCCTGCAGCATCGCGGTCGTCTGGAGGCCCGCCTGGTACTGGGTCTGGAGGAGGCTCAGCCTCACCGCCGCCTCCGCGTAGTCAAGGTCCCGCACGTTGCTCCGAATCTTCTCGTCCAGCACGTCCTGGTCCTGTTGCCGCCCCGCCGCGTCGTCCACGCGCCGGGCGTAGCCGCCCACGAGCGCCCGGGTCTCCGCGACCCGGCTGACGAACTCTTCGAGTTTGCCTCCAGCAAGGGTGATGCCAGCCGTGTCGTTGTTTTCCAGCGCATCGCGCAGGTCCGTCAGGGTCGTGAACAGGTTGTCGACGCGCACCTTTGCGCGGTCCTCGGCGCGGAAAGTGCCGGTCGCGGTGTCGTAGACCCCGTTGAGCAGGCCGATCTGCCCCGCCGCGGGCGAGTTGTTCTGTTCCAGCACCGAGATCGAGCCCGTGAACGCGGCGTTCTGGACGAGGGCGATCCCGTTGGGCCCGTCGCTCAGGGCCGCCTGGAAGTCCGCGGGGACGGCGACGCCCGCCGCGGCCGCCTGGCTGTTGATCCGGTCGATCAGCGTCTGGACCGTCAGCACGTCCTGCGGGCGCAGGTCCACGTCGATCTCGGTGCCCGCGGTATCGCCGAGGGTGATGGTGAAGTCGACGTTGAGGGCCGGGTCCGGCTGTCCGGTCACCGGGTTGACGACGCCGTCGACCAGTTGCACGCCGCGTCCGTCGTTGAAGTCTGCCATCGGGGTTCCGGCGGTCATGGTCCGGATGCCCAGCATGGTGGCGGTCAGGTTGTTCCCCTCCACCTCCGAGATGGACAGCGCGTGGTCCCGGCCCGCTGCAACCTCATTAAGAACGTCGATGCCCGTGCCGTCCTCGTTGATCTGCACCCTCAGCCCGAGCCCCGTCCCCTCGATCAGGTTGCGCAGATCGCCGAGCGTCCGGGCGCCGGAAAGGTCCAGTATCCGGTTCTGCCCGAGGCTGCTGATCTGGATCGAGCCCAGGTCGTCGGTCAGGCCGGCCAGCACCGACACCGGCGTCCGCCAGGTCAGGCGCGGGCCGGTTGGCTGCCCGATCTCCGCGGTCGGCGTGAACGTCCCGGCGATGCCCAGGTCGGCGGCTGCCGTCTGCCCGCTGGGGTCAAAGAACTGGATGGCGGGCCCGCCGGCGGTGGCGGGCGCGAGATCGACGGCCAGCGATTCTCCCGACACGCCGACGCCGCCGGGCCCGAGGATCGTCACCGAGTTTGCGGCTTCGTGGTCCTGGATCGCGGCCTGGATGACACGGGCCACGTCGCCCACGGTGTCCGCGGCCGACAGGTCGATGGAGAGGCGCGGCCCACCATCGATCGACATTTCGATGGTTCCGAGCGCGACACCGACGCCGCGGGCGCCGGCGATGTCCGTGATCCGCGTGTCCGGCGTCAGGTCCGGGTCCAGGTCCACGTTTCCGCGGACGCGCGTGGACACCCCGCCCACGGAGCCCTCGGGGCCGATGGTGATCGGAGCGGCCGCCCCGAGGCCGAGGTCGGTGACGAGGCCCTGGCCCTGGGCGATGTACCTGTAGCCGCCGAGCATGGTTTCCACCGGTCGCAGGCCCGGTGTGGACCCGCCGAAGACGGATCCGGCCACGCCCTGCTGGTTGACCAGGTTGAAGAGGTTCTGAAGGAGCGAGTTGACGACGATGGCCTGCTGCTCCCGCTCCGCGCCGGTCGAGCCGACGTTGACCTGGGCGGAGGCGATGCTCTTGGCCTCGAGGATGAGGTCGGAGATGTCGGAGAGGCCCGAATCCAGCACGTTCAGGCTCGAGGTCGCGTGGTCCAGGTTGCGCGAGGTCTGGGCGGAGCGTTCGAGCCGGTCGTCCATGACGGCGATGGCCGCCGCCTTCACGGCGTCGTCGCTGTAGGCGCCGATGGCCCGGCCCGTGGCCGCCTGCCCCTGGGCCCGGAAGAGCGCGAAGTTGGTGCGGGTCAGGTGGCCCAGGGCGACCTGGGATGCCATCAGGCTCGAGACGCGGGCGAAATGGCCGGGGATCACGCTCATGGCTACACGATGGTCAGGAGTGTCTGGGTCATCTCGTCCACGACGCTGATGAACCGGGCCGCGCCCTGGTACTGCCGCTGGTACGTCAGCAGGTTGACGGATTCCTCGTCCACGCTGACGCCGCTGACGGACGCCCGCTGGGCGTCCAGGTTCTCGCGGACCAGCGAGGCGGCGTCGGCGCCGGTGGCGGCGGTCTGCGTCGCCACGCCGAGGCGCTGCACCTCGTCGCCCCAGTGGTCCTTGAGGGAGCGGCCGCCGAGGGCGGTCAGGGTGCGGTCCTGGAGTTGGACCATCTGCATGGCGGCGCCGTTCTCGACGAACTGGCCGTCGCGCACCTGGCCGACGGAGAGTTGATTCGGGTTCGTGACCAGGTCCTGGCGCACACCGATGTCGGAGGCGTCCTTCCCGGTGAAGTAGGAGTTGACGCCGAGCACGGCCAGCGCGCCGGAGGTGTCGTCGCCGAAGGAGAACTCGCGGCCGGAGTCCGCGGTGACCCGAAGGCGGCCGTCGGGCGTGAAACTCGCGGAGATCCCGGCCACGCCGTCGAGCGCCGCGCGGATGTCGTCGGCCGACGTGTCGTCGTCCGTGCCCATGGCCCCCGTGCCGTCGCGGCCGTCGAGGTCCACGCGGATGTAGGTCTCCTCCTCCGCGCCGGTGCCGGCGTTCTTCACGCGGACGACGAAACCGCCGTTGGCGGCCGCGAACGGCAGGCCGGACACCGTCTCGTTGTCCGGGTCGTTGAGCGCGAGCGAGCGGTCGCCCGGGCTGAGGCCCAGTGACGCGGTGGTCGAGCGCAGCGCCGGCTGGTTGCTCCCCGTGCTGTGGATGCGGTTGACCTGGAAGATCAGTTGGGACGCGAGCGTGTTGATCGTGTCGATCGTGCCGTTCACCGCTGCGCCGCGCGACGCCAGGAGCCCGCCCAGCCGCCCGGACGTCACGCTCAGTTCGCGCTGGTCCTGGGCGACCGCGATCTTGACGCTGACCGCGCCGCCGCGGGTCTCGCGGCGGACCATCAGCCCGCGCGACTTCCCGCCCAGCACGACGGGGGTCGAACCGACGAGCACGTCGATGCTGCCGCTGGCCTGCTCAACGACCGAGACGTCCAGGTATCCGCTGAGTTCGGTGATGAGCGAGTCGCGCTGGTCGCGCAGGTCGCTGGCCACGCCGCCGCTGGTCTCGGCCTCCGCGATCGACCCGTTGAGCCGGGCGACTTCCGTCAGGATCGCATCGGCCCGGGTGACCTGCGCGGTGATCTGGTCGTCTACCTGGTCGCGCTGGGCGACAAGATCGCCCCGGAGGCGCTGCAGGAACTGGGCCAGTTGCTGGCCCTGCTGGACAACCGCGGCCGAGGACTTCGTGAGGTTCGCCCGTTCCGACCATGTGTTGAAGAACGACGACAGGGCGGACGACAGGTCGCTGTCCGAGAGTTCATTGAGCGCCGACTCGACCTGGGCCAGGATGTCGTGCGTCTGGCCCGCGGCCGCCTCGTTCGAGACGCCGACCCAGAGGCGCGATTGCAGCGCCGAATCCACCTGGCGGCGCACGTCGCTGACGCGCACACCCTGGCCGACGGAGAGGCCCGGCTGGCTGTGGTCGCCGCGGAGCGGCGTCAGGTACGCCAGTTGCCGCGAATACCCCGGCGTCGCGGCGTTGGCCAGGTTGTTGCCCGCGACCTGGATCGCCAGTTGGCTGGCGGTCAGTGCGGAACTGCCGATGTGCATCGCGCCGGTGAGGCTCATGCGGCTCCTAGAGGGTCATGTCCAGGCCGCCGGCGACGGCCCGCGCGGGATCGATCCGTCCGCCGGGCCCGTACGCGCCGGTCTGCGACAGCCTGCGGGCCACCTGCTGCACCACGCCGTCCATGTGGGAGAGGAGCGAGCGGGTGGCCTGGTGAACAACGCGGTATTCCCGGCCGACGCGGGCGATCAACTCGCGGGCCCTGGCGGTCAGTTCCCGCAGCGGGCCGGAGGATGCGGCCGGCAGCCTCTCGACCAGGGCGGAGATCGGCACGGCGCGGCCGCCGCAGAGTGCCTGCCGGCGATGGTCCAGTTCGGCGACGCGCTGCGCCAGGACCAGTTGCCGCTGGGCACATCGCTCCACGCCCGCGCCGTCCGCGCGGGCCAGGCACATGCGCTGCTCCCGCCCGACCGCGGAGAGGGCTGTGTACGCATCCACCAGTTCGGTGAGCAGGCGCTGCGCCTCGCGAGCGAGTTCGGACGCCTCAGGGGTTGAATGAGCGGGGGGCAAAGTCGTTCACTCCTGGTGCGGCCTCGGGTCGGAGGGGGGACGCGGCGAGCGCGGCCTGGGCCCGGTCCATCCCCGAGCGGATGAGCAGGTCCTGTGCCAGGCGGTCCACCAGCGGGAAGTGCGCGGCCCTGGTGACCTGCTGCGCAAGATCGGCGTCGGCCAGTGCGCCGAACTGGCGCTCCGCCTGGGTCGGCCCGAAGGGCGGGGCGGCATGGTTGGTCTCCCGCAGCTGCTTGAGGAGCGGCTGGATGAACGTCACGGCCACCAGTTGCTCCGCGGTTGCGCGCGCCCGCTGCTCCGGCGTCTGCCGCGCGGCCCCGCCCCCGGCGAGTTCTCTTCCCAGAACCCCGGCGAACGACCGCTGCCGAGCGACAAGGCCGTATTCAGGCTGGCCGCGCTTCGGCGGGGGGGCAGGGGTTGCGGCCATGGTGTGAACGGGCTGCACGGCTACTCGTCCATGACAAGGCGGGCCTGGAGTTGCCCGGCGCGGTGGAGCATCTGGAGGATCGTGATCTGGTCGGCGGCGGGAAGGTTCAGTTGCTTGAACGCCGCGAGGAGGTCGGTCAGCCGGGCATTCTCCGCCGGTGAGACATCGGTGCCGGACCGGGCCCAGCGGGACGTCTCGATGAGCGGGTTGGCGGGTGTCGCGACCGGCGGCGGGATCGTGGTGGTGATGGTCAGGTCCTTGTGGGTGATCGCCACCGGGCTGATCTCGACGTCCCCCGTCACGACAATGGCGCCGCTCTGGGAGTTGATGACCACCTGGGCCGGCAGTTTGAGCAGCGCCGGGTCGATGCTCACGGACAGCACGTCCGCGATGAACGCCGCCCGGTTGGCCCGCTCCGCCGGCGGAACGTCGATGCGGATCGTGCGGTCATCCACGACGGTCGCGATGGGCGGGAGCGAAGCGATGTCCGGCCCCGTGCGCCCGTAGATCTCCCCCGTGATGGTGCCGGAGATCGCCGAGGCGGCCGCGTACCCCGCAAAGGGCGGGCGGAGGATCAGGTTGAACGTGTCGCCCACGCCGGCGCTTGTGTTGACCGCCTTCATCACGCGGGCCCCGCCGCGGACGCGCGCGACGGTCGGCGTTTCCGGGTCGTCGATGGTGAGTTGGCCCTCCGCGATGGCATACACGGCGCCGCCGGCCACGGGGGCCCGGAGGGGCACGAGGAACAGGGTGCCGCCCTTGAGGCTCTTGGCGTTGAGTTGGGCCGAGACGGTCACGTCGAACGTGTCGTTCGGCCGGGCACCGGATTCGGGGATCACGCACCGGACGTTGACAATCGCCGCGGTCTTGGCGTTCTTGAGTTCATCCAGGTCGGCGACCGGGACGCCCGCGTTGCGGAGAACCTCCGCCAACGGCCGCGCCAGGGCCAGGTCCTTGCCGCTGTCACCGGTGCCGGGCAACCCCAGGACCAGCCCGACCCCCCACAGCACGGACTCGCCCTGGCTCTCGATCCGGGCCAGTTCCGCGACGGTCGTCCCGCCCGCGAGGGCCGCACGGGCGCACAGCAGCGACAGCAGCAGCGGAAAGAACCTGTGCATCGCCGGGCACGACGCGAACCGTGTGCCAGGCGCGAGGCTCCGGTATTGTGCCGCCATGCCCCGCCGCCCCGCAGCCGAACCCGACGCCTACGCCGAACTGTCGCGGCGACCGCTGCATGTGCTGGCGTTCCTGCTGCCCCTGCTGGCGGCGTACGAAATCGGCTCGGTGCTGTTCCTGCGCGACCCTGGTACCGGCGCCGCCCAGACGATCAGGGCCCGGGCGCTTCTCCAAGACTTCTTCGAGGTGTTCGGCGCGGTCGGGCTCTACCTGCCGGGGGCGCTGCTGGTTGTCATCCTGGTCACATGGCATGTGATGCGCCGCGATCCGTGGCGGGTTCGCCCGGGCGTCCTGGGCGGGATGCTGGTCGAGAGCCTGCTCTGGACCACCCCGCTGCTGGCCTTCGCGGTGTTCATGCAATCGCTCGGGAACTCCACGCCCGCGGCGGCCGCGGCCGACGGCCTGATGGCGATGCCGGCGGGCTCGCGGCTGCTGGTGTCCATCGGCGCTGGCCTGTACGAGGAACTGCTGTTCCGGCTCATCGGCATCACCGTGCTTCACATGGTGCTGGTCGATGTCTGCCGGGTCCGCACGCTCACGGGCAGCGTGCTGGCGGTCGGGCTCTCGGCCCTGGCCTTCGCCATGTACCACGACCTGTCCTCGGAGCGGGCCGGGATCGAGTGGGGCCTGGCGGTCTTCTACTTCGGGTCCGGGGCGTACTTCGGTGGGCTGTTCCTGATGCGCGGATTCGGGGTCGTCGTGGCCGTTCATGCGCTGTACGACGCCCTGGTCCTGGTCTTCTGGCACCGTTGACCCCGAGCACGTCGGGAGCCGGCGGCGCTGCCGCCGCGCTACCATACTTGCCGCGTTTGTGCGCACGCGACAGTTGGTGACGGCGGCCTTCGACCCCTGAGGAAAGGAAGCGGCATGGGGCTCGAGATTGCGATCGATGACCTGTACGCAACGGGATGGAGCGGGCTCGACACCACCGGCTGCCTCTACGGTATCGATGGGCGGAGTTACCCGGGGCCTGAACGGGTGCGGCAGGAGTTTCAGGCCGCGGGCTTCGGGTTCACAACCCGGCACGTTCAACTGTTCAACTGTTATCGGGCGGAATGGCGCGAGGCCGGTGGCGGGGCGGCGGGTGCGGTGGTCGGGCACACGGAGGCGGAGGCGGCGGTCTACGCGCTGGCCCAGATGCGCCGGACTCCGGCGGCGGAACCGGCTTGACAGTGCGGCGGCCGCTCCTACCGTTGGCGGCCTCGGTTTGTTTTCGGACGGCCCCATCGTCTAGCCTGGTCTAGGACACCAGGTTCTCATCCTGGGAACAGGGGTTCGAATCCCCTTGGGGTCATTTCCCTTCCTCGACTTGCACCCGGCGAACGCCGATCCATGGCGTCAGCGAGGTGCCCATGCCTAGAGGCGAGAACCAGCCCAAGGCCGGTCCGATCACAAGCGAGTACGCCTCGGACCCGGACATGTCCGAACTCGTGGACCTGTTCGTCACCGAGTTGCCGGCACGCCTGGCCGCGATCAGGTCCGCCCACGACGCCGGCAACGGGGGGGCGTTCGCGCGCCTGGTCCACCAGTTGAAGAGCGCCGGATCAGGCTATGGGTTCCCGGGCATCGCGGAGCGGGCCGCGGCGGTGGAGGATGGGCTTCGGTCGGGGGGGCTGGCCTCGGTGCAGCGCCAGGTGTCTGAACTGCTGGAGTTGTGCGCCCGGGCATCGACCGGGCGGTAGCAAGCACCGCTGGACCAGGGGGCGCGGCCGGGCCGCGCGGAGTGGATGAACGCGACGACCCTTCACCCGTTTGAGGACTCGCAGCCCACGGTGCTGCTGATTGACGACTCGGTGGACGTCCACCGACTTCTGAAGGCCCGCCTTCGCTACGAGGACCTGAAACTCGCCGGGGCGTCCAACGGGAAGGAGGGGCTGGAGCAGGCGCGGACGGCGAGCCCGGCGATTGTCCTCCTGGACCTGGACATGCCGGACATGGACGGGTTCGAGGTGCTGCGACGGCTCAAGGACGACCCCGCGACGCTGGATATTCCGGTGATCGTGCTGTCGGGCCTGCAGAGCGCGCAGGACAAGGTGACGGCGTTCGACCTCGGGGCCGTGGACTACATCACCAAACCCTTCAACCTGACGGAACTGCGGGTGCGGGTGCGCTCGGCGCTGCGCCTGCACCGGCTGGTGCAGATGCTGGCGCAGCGGGCGCAGATCGACGGGCTGACGGGGCTGTGGAACCGGGCGCACTTCAACAAGCGATGGACCGACGAGGTCTCGGCGTGCACACGCCACCACCGCCCTCTCTCCCTGGCCCTGATCGACCTGGACCACTTCAAGACCATCAACGACACATACGGCCACCCGGCGGGCGACGCCGTGCTCCAGGGCCTCTCCCGCGTGCTCCAGCGGGAATGCCGGCAGGAGGACGTGGGGTGCCGCTACGGCGGCGAGGAGTTCACGCTCATCATGCCGGACACCACGCCCACCGACGCCGCGGGTGTCTGCGAGCGCATCCTGGCGGCCCTGGCCTCGATCTCCTGGCCGCGGCACCCGGAGCGCGCGGTGACCGCCTCCATCGGCCTTGCGGGCCCGGACGTCACGGCCGACCTCAGCGCGGACCAATGGCTTGACGAGGCCGATCGTGCGCTGTACGCCGCGAAGCAGTCCGGGCGTAACCGAGTGGTGACCCGCCTGATCGGTCAGGTGACACCGATGGCGAAGGCGGGCTGAGGGTACCCCGCGACTCCGTCGCGGATTCCGCCACGGAGTGGCGGGCTACCCGAAGATGAAAAGTTGTCGCGTCCTCTCCCGCCCCGCCGATACCACCCGGCCGCGGCTACGCTGTCGATCCATGGCCAAGCAGCAGGAGAACGCCCCGATGGTTGCGACCCGCGACGCGCTGCCCTCCACGCGGAACTCGGTGACGCACAAGTTCGCGGTGTCGCGGAACGAGGGCTACCTGACCATCGGGCTGTACGCGGACGGGCGGCCGGGCGAGATCTTCATCAAGATGGCGAAGGAAGGCTCGACGATGTCGGGCATGTGCCAGGCGTTCTGCCGGGCGTTCAGCATCGCGCTGCAGTACGGGCTGACGGTGGAGGACGCGGTGGTGCGGTTCAAGGGGATGCGGTTCGAGCCCATGGGCCCGACGAGCAACCCGGAGATCCCCGAAGCCTCGTCCATCGTGGATTATGTCGCCCGCTACCTGGAACTGCACTACGGCTCGCGGCGATGGTAGACGGGCCCGTGCAGAACAAGCCCTGAGCAAGGCCGGGCGGCGCGGCACGCCATACGCTCCGGCGATGTCCCCGCCCCGTTTCGAGGACCACGAGCGTCAGGTTCACACGATCCTGGGCGCCGCCCTTGCCGCGTGCGAACCGGGGCGGTGCGTGCGCGACTCGGTGGCGCGCGACCCCGTGATGGTCCCCAACCCGGCGGTCATCGCGGTCGGCAAGGCGGCGCCGGCGATGTACCGGGGGTTTGTGGAGGCGTGCGGAGAACCCACGGCGCGGTTCATGCTGACCGTGGAGCAGCCCGGTGTCCCGGGATGGGCACGCACCGGTGACCATCCGACGCCCACGCCGCGAAACGTCGGGCACGCCGACGCGCTCGCGGGGTTCATGGGCGACCCCGCACACCGCTCGTTCCTTGTGCTGCTCTCGGGCGGCGCGTCGGCTCTGTTGTGCAGCCCGGGCCCCGGGATCAGCGTGGGGGCGCTGGCGGACCTGTCCCGCCGGCTGATGCTCGCGGGGGCGGACATCCGCGAACTCAACACCGTCCGCACGCACGTCGAGACGCTCAAGGGCGGCGGGGCGGCCCTGCTGGCGGGCACCCGGCCCGTCGAACTGCTGGTGATGAGCGATGTCATCGGTGATGACCCGGAGGTCATCGGCTCCGGGCCCTGGTCCAGTTGCAGCAGCCGGCCCGCCGACGCGCTGGCGGTGCTTGCGTGTCGCGGCATCAACGCGACTCCCGAAGTTCTGCGTGTGCTTCAAGACACGGAGTTCGACGAGCGCCACCGATTGAGGGAAAAGGCGCGAGTCCCCGGACGCATCGTCGGGCGGAATGCGACCGCGGTCCTGGCGGCGCAGGAATCGGCTCGCGGACTTGGATTCCGGTCCGGCGTCGGGCTTGACCTGGATGGCGGGGCGGCGTCGCTCGGGGCAACGGTCGTGCGCGGGGCGCTCGACCGCGGGCCCGGCTGCTGGGTCAGCGGCGGGGAGAGCACGGTCAGCGTCGGCGGCGGCACCGGCAGGGGCGGGCGGAACCAGGAACTGGCGCTGGCGGCCGCGATCGAGATCGATGGGCGGGAGGGCATCGCCGTCGCGACCTTCGCCACCGACGGCATCGACGGGCCGACGGATGCCGCCGGCGCGATCGTCACCGGCGGCACCTGCGAAAGGGCCCGGCGCATGGGCCTTGATCCGGCCGCGTTCCTGGCCCGGCACGACAGTTACGCGTTCTTCACCCGGGTCGGCGGGCACCTGCGGCCCGGGCCCACGGGCACGAATGTCTGCGACCTGGCCGTGGTTCTGCTATATTGAACGCGGCCGATCGGCCGCGTCTGCCTCGTGATTCGGGGCGCCCCCGCCCCGGGGAGTGACACCATGGTGCAAGGCCCCCTGTCGATCCACCGCCTGCTCGAGGGTATGGGCAAACTCGGCGCGTCCGACCTGCATCTGAAGGTCGGGATCCCACCCACGTTCCGCATCAACGGGGAGTTGCGCCCCGTCCAGGGCGCACCGATCACCGAGGACGAGGCGGACCACATGATCGATCCGATCTTCCCGGCCACGCTCAGGGAGCGGTTCGAGCGGGAGGGCGGCGTGGACTTCGCCACCTTTGTGAAGGAGGACCGCTTCCGCGTCAATATCTTCAGGTCCGGCGGGCACACGAACGCGGCGATCCGGCGGGTCAAGAGCGAGATCCCGACCTACGAGGCGCTGCACCTGCCGCCGATCTACAACGACCTGGTCGAGCGGACCAACGAGGGGCTGATCCTGGTCTGCGGCGTCACGGGGTCCGGCAAGAGCACCACGCTGGCGGCGATGATCGAGCACCTCAACAGCAGGGAGGCGGTGCACATCATCACGATCGAGGACCCGGTCGAGTACCGCTTCAGCCGCAAGAAGGCGATCGTGAGCCAGCGCGAGATCGGGATCGACGTGCCGAGTTACCCCAACGCCCTGCGCTACGTCGTGCGCCAGGACCCGGACGTGATCTTCATCGGGGAGATGCGCGACCACGACACGGTGCTGGCGGCGATCCAGGCGGCCGAGACCGGGCACCTGGTCTTCGGCTCCCTGCACACCGCCGACACGATGCAGTCGTTCAACCGCATCCTTGAGTTCTTCCCGCGCGAGGAGCACGGGTTCATCCGCAGTGCCCTGGCGACCAGCATGAGGGCGGTGTGCGCGCAGCGGCTGCTGCCGGCCCTTCCCGACGCGGGCGTGGGCATGGTCCCCGCGACGGAGGTGCTGCTCAACACGCCCGTCGTTCGCGACAAGATCCGCGACGGACAGGACGAGGACATCCCCGCGATCATCAACTCCAGCATCCCCGACGGCATGCGGAGTTTCACCTACTCGCTGGCGGAACTGGTCCGCAAGGAGCACGTCTCGGTCCAGACGGCGATGGCCTACGCCCCGAACCAGAATGCCCTTGACAGCGCCCTCAAGGGTGTCGAGGTCAAGGCCCAGACCCTCGTCCACCGCGTGAAACGAGCGAGCTAGCGCCGATCGTCGGGCGCCACAACCCGCCCGGTCCTCCACACCGCCCGGTTCGTCGCCCTCCGCGCCGGGGCGCGGCGGGGCTCGCTCCGAGTCTGCCCGCGGCCGTGTACGCTTGACGGCGGACGGCGGCACGCCGGGAGCCCTCCATGACCATCAGCCACTGGCGACGCAGCGCGCGGCCCGCGACCATCGAACGGGAGGTGGTGGTGATCGGTGGCGGCATCTGCGGTGTGAGCGCCGCGTTGCACCTGGCGGCGGCGGGTGTGCCGGCCATGGTCCTGGAGCGCGGCGCGGTGGCGAGCGGGGCCAGCGGGCGCAACGCCGGCTTCCTGATGCGCGGGGCGGCTGACAACTACGCCGCGGCCGTCCGAGCCTGGGGGCGCGACACCGCCCGGGCAGTCTGGCGGGACACGGAGGAGAACCTGGCCGGGCTGCGGCGCGAAGGGATCGAGGCGCTGCCGAGTTACCGGCGGGCGCCGTCGTGCCTGCTGGCCCTGGAGCCCGGCGAACTCGCGGAACTGGGTGAGTCGCTGCGGCTCCTGCGGGAGGACGGCTTCTCGGCCGAGTGGATCGAGCGGGGCGACGACTCGGCGTGGACGGGAGGAGCCGGAGCGCTCGGCGGGCTGGTCAACCCGGCGGACGGAGCGTGCAACCCGTGGGAACTGATGTCGTACCTGGCGTCGCGCCTGCCCGCCCCGGTCGCGGAGCAGCAGGAAGTCACCGGTATCACGGACGCCGGCGGCGGCCGGGTGGAGGTCGCCACCCCCGATGCGCGCATCATCTGCCGGCACGCGCTGGTCTGCACGAATGCGTACACCCCTCTGCTGCTGGGCTCGATGCGGGGCGTGGTCACCCCCCATCGAGGGCAGATGATCGCGCTCCGCGCGCCCGGCGTGCGGCTCGACCACTCCTACTACATCAACCACGGGTCTGAATACATGCGCCAGGCCGCGGACGGCGCCGTCGTCGTGGGCGGTTGGCGGACCTACCACGCGGAGACGGAGGTCGGGTACGCGGACATCCTCACCGAGGCGGTCCAGAACGGCATCGAGGGGTTCGCCCTGCGGATGCTCGGCACCAGCCGCGACGTCATCGCCCGGTGGTCGGGTGTCATGGGGTTTACCACCGGCGGCCTGCCGATCGTGGCGCCGGTCGGCGGCGACTGGGCGGCCGGCGCCGTGTGGTTCTGCGGCGGGTTCAACGGGCACGGGATGTCGATGGCGTACCGCGCCGCCGAGGCCGCAACCGCGGCCATGGTGAACAATGCGCCCGTTCCCGCTCACCTCCGCCGGGATCTGGGAGCGCAGGCATGAGGCAGAAGACGCGCATGAGCACCGGGATCTCGGTCGCGTTGCTCGCCATCCTCGGTGTGTTCATCCTGCTCGCGGTCGCGGGGTGGTTCTTCTCGCGCTGACACGCTCAGGGCGCCCAGACATTGGCGACGTTCTTGTGCTCCAGCACCGGGACGCGGCCCGGGGCGGCGCCCGCCGCGCCGTCCTGGCAGGCGCCGTTCAGGTGCATCGTGCCGCTGGAGAGGCCCGGGAAGTGCTCGCCCTGCCAACTCTCCGGGTACTTCGGGTCGTCCAGGTCGAGGGCGGCCCGGGTCGGATAGAGCGGGCGGAAGGTGTCGCACATGACGGCCAGTTCGTTCGTGTAGGTGGCCGAGAGTGAGGCCTCGATGGTCCCCGGGTGCGGGCCGTGCGGGATGCCCTGCGGGTGGGCGGTCAGGCTGCCGACCTCGATTCCCTTGCGGCTGCCGAAGTTGCCCTCGACGTAATAGAGCACCTCGTCGGAGTCGAGGTTGGAGTGGTTGTACGGCACCTTGATCGCCTGCGGGTGGTAGTCCAGCATCCGCGGGCAGAACGAGCAGATGACGAAGTTGTGGGCCTCGAAGGTCTGGTGGATCGGCGGGGGCATGTGGAGTTTGCCGGTGATGGGCGCAAAGTCGTCGATGTTGAAGATGAAGGGGTAGTAGCAGCCGTCCCAGCCGACAACATCCAGCGGGTGGTAGTGGTAGATGTAGGAGTGGACCAGGTCGCGGGCCTTGATGCGGACCTCGAAGTCGCCCTTCTCGTCCCAGGTGAGGGGGGCCTCCGGCACGACCAGGTCGCGCTCGCAGTACGGCGAATGCTCCAGGAACTGGCTGGTCTGCTTCGACACATACCGCGGCGGCGGGCCGATGTGCGAGCCGTTGCAGGTCTCGATGAGGAGGAACTTGCCGAAGGGCATCGATTCGATGGGCGGGCCGCCGTCCGTCGGCTTGCCGTCGGGACCGGCCACTCGGGCGTTCCAGATGACCTTGTAAATGACCCCCTTGGGGATGACCAGGTAGTCCTTCGGCCCGAACCGCAGCGTGCCCATCATCGTGTGGCACACGCCCGAGCCGAAATGGATGAAGAAGCACTCGTCGCCCTGCCCGTTCTTGAAGTGGTAGGGCATCTGCTCCTTGGGCTGGCAGACCGCCATCTCGCAGTCGGGGTTGCCGAAGAGGACGACGCGGCCGCTGACCCAGTCGCCGCGGGGCTTCAGGGGCTGGGTGCGGACGTGGCGCATGCGCATGACCTCGCGCTCGACGTACTCGACCCTGGTCGCGTACTCCTTCTTCCAGCCGTAGACCTGCGTCGGCGGGTGGATGTGGTACATGGTGCTGGTGGGCCCGGTGAAGCCCTCGGTGCCGAAGAGTTCCTCGGAGTAGAGGCAGCCGTCGGGGCGGCGGAACTGGACGTGCCGCTTGCGGGGCAGCAGGCCGAGTTTCATGTAGTACGGCATTGGACCTCCCGGCGATAGCGCCGGGGAATCCTAGGGAGCGCCCGGTTCAGGACTTGCCGAACATGTCCGCTTCCACCCCCTCCACCAGCACATGCAGGATGAGCATGTGGAGTTCCTGGATGCGGTCGGCCGTGGCGCCGGGGACGACGACCTCCAGGTCGCACACGCCGCGGAGGCGCCCGCCGTCCTTGCCGAGGAGGGCGACGGTGGAGAGGCCGCGCTCGCGTGCGGCGGCAGCGGCGTGGACGATGTTCTCCGAGTTGCCGCTGGTCGACAGGAGGATGAGCACGTCGCCCGGCCTGCCCAGGGCCTCCACCCATCGGCTGAAGACCTGGTCGAAGCCGTAGTCGTTGGCGACGCAGGTGAGGTGCCCGGGCTCAACACAGGCGATGGCCGGCAGGGCGGGGCGGTCAGCGCGGAAGCGCCCGGTAAGTTCCTCGGCGAAGTGGGCGGCATCGCAGGCGGACCCGCCGTTGCCGCAGGCCAGGACCTTGCTCCCCGCCCTGAAACACGCGGCCAGGCGCCGCACCGCGTCGCTCACGCCCGCGATGACTTCCGGGCGTGCCAGCACGGCGTCCAGAGCGTCCCGGGCATCTTGAAAGGGCTTCTGTGCCTGTTCCGGCGTCACACGCGCAGCATAGCCGGGGCCGCCGCCCCGCACGCCCGGTGCCGCCGTCATATCCGGACCAGCCGCCCCGACCCGAGCCGTTTCACACACGGGTTCGTGCCGATCAATGAGCATGGACGCGGACCGAACGACCCCCGCCACGGAGAACCGGCGCCTGCGCGGGCGTGTTCGGCTTCGGGGAGCCGCGTGCAGCCTGGGCCGCATCCTCGACGTGTCCGCCACGGGCCTGAGGATCCGGCTCGGCTCGGGCGTCGACCTTCGCGTGGGCGACCAGGTGCAGACCACGCTGTCCACGCCCTTCCTGTGCGCCAAGGTTGTCGTGAGGGTCGTGTGGCTGCGGCGCGTGGGCCTCTTCGGGTGCGATATGGGCGTCTCGCTCGTGCGCCCGACGGATGAAACCGCCCGGGTCATGGCGGACCTGGCGCGGTCCGGACTCGACAGGTACGGCGGGGACGCGGACTGAATCTATGTGCGCGCGGCCGCGGCGGCCTCCGGATCGTCCTGCTCCCCCGAGACCGGGTTCAGGAAGTGTTTCTCCTGAACCGGGACCACCGCCTCCAGCACATGCTGGAGGACCCGCGCCGGCGACCCCATCGCGTTCACGTCGCGGATGATGTGCTTCGGGTAGAAGGCCAGCACGGGCTGTGTCTCGGCCTCGTAGACGTCCCAGCGCCGCCGGATGACGTCCTCCCTGGCGTCGTCCACCCGGTTCTCCTTGAGCGCACGGCGGCGGAGCCGCTCGAACATGCGTTCCTTGTCCGGGCACATCAGGTGGACGACCATCAGCACGTCCAGGTGCTTCTGCAGCAGTTTGGCCTGGGCCTCGTTGCGCGGGATCCCGTCGAGCACCAGCAGGTCCTGGCGCGGCTTGAACCTCGAGAGCGAGGTCTGGGCCTGCATGTTCTGCTGCCACATCCGCACCGTGGTGCCGTCGGGCACCAACTCGCCGCGCGATGAGAACTTCAGGAACTCCCGGCCGAGGTCGCTGGTCATGTCGATCGAGCGGAACACCTCGCCGCACGACAGGTGAAAGAACCCCGGGATCTGCCCCAGAATCTTGCCCTGGGTGCCCTTACCCGCCCCGGGCGCACCGAACAACAGGATGGTCTGGTAACGGTCGTGCATGAGCGGCTCCGGCCGGAGTCAGGGACGCCCCACCCCCCCGGAAGATAGGCCCCGGATCGGGCGGCGTCCCGCGATCACTTCGGTTCACACTGCCACCGGGTTCGCGCCGTGTCAAGGCGCCCGGTCGTTCCCCCGGGGTTGGCAGGCCTGTACGGATTCCGACCAATGGGCGGTACCATCGCCCATGCCCGATGGTCGACCGCTGCTGACTCTGGCCCACTCGCCCGATCCGGACGACGCCTTCATGTGGTGGCCGATCACCGGGAAGGTCCAGCCCCCATCCTCGCTGGGGGAGCCCCGGGGCCACCAGAACGCGCCGCCCCGGCTCCTTTCGGCCCCGGTGCTCGACACCGGCCGCTTCCGGTACGCCGCACATGCCCAGGACATCGAGCACCTGAACCGCGAGGCCTTTGGGTCCGCTCCTCGGCGGCCCGCAGACGCGGCAGCCGACGCGGGCAACGCCCGTGCCGCATTGCCCGAGCCCGCCCGGGGTGGCCATGAAATCACCGCCCTTTCCGCCCGTACCTACGCCGACGTCGCCGATCGCTACGTCATCACGCGCTGCGGCGGCTCCTTCGGTGAGGGCTACGGCCCCAAGGTCGTGGTGCGTGCCGGTTCGCCCATTCACGACGGGCCCTCGCTCCGCACGGCACGGGCCCGGATCGCGGTCCCCGGCTCCCGCACCACGGCCTTTCTCGTCCTTGGCCTTCTCATGGGCTGCGCGTTCGACTTCGTCGAAATGCCCTTCGCCCGCATCATCGGCGCCGTGGCAGCGGGCGGGGCCGACGCGGGTCTCATCATCCACGAGGGCCAACTGGCGTTTGGGGATGCCGGCCTCCGCCAGGTCGTGGACCTGGGCGCCTGGTGGCGGGACCGCACCGGCCTGCCCCTGCCGCTCGGTGTCAACGCGATCCGCCGCGACCTGGACGACCGCTTCGGCCCCGGCACCGTCGCCGAGATCGCGGCCACCCTCGGCGCCTCCGTGCGCTACGCCGCGGCCCATCGCGAGGAATCCATCGCCTACGCCCGGACGTTCGCCATGGCCAACCTCCACCGCGAGCACGCGGCCGCCCGTACCGACGCCGCCAACCCCGCCCGCGTGGAGCGCTACATCGACCTGTACGTCACGCCCCTCACGCTGGACATGGGCGATGCGGGCCTCTCCGCCCTCCGTCGTCTCTTTGATGAGGGCGCCGCGGCGGGGCTCTGCCCCCGGGCCGACGTGCGGGCGGTCTGAACGTTTCCGTACACTCACCGCGCGTGAGCGGCACGAAAAAGCCCGAAACCTGGACCACCCGCCGCCTCCTGGGCTGGATGGCCGACGCCTTTGCAAAGAAGGGCCTCGACTCCCCCCGCCTCATGGCGGAACTCCTGATGTCGCACGTCATCGGGTGCGACCGCCTCCGCCTGTACATGGACGCCGACCGCCCGGCGAGCCCACTGGAGCGCGAGTCGCTCCGCTCGCTTGTGGCCCGCGCCCTGACCTGCGAGCCGGTGCAGTACCTCACCGGCGAGGCCTGGTTCCACGGCCTGCCCTACCACGTGGATCGGCGCGTCCTGATCCCTCGGCCCGCGACCGAGACCATCGTCTCCCATGTCCTGCATCACGCGCGGGCCGACCCCGCCTTTGCCCGCGACGCCCTGATCGCCGACATCTGCACGGGTTCCGGGTGCATCGCCGTGGCCCTGCTCAGGGGCCTTCCCGGCGCCCGCGTCGTTGCCACGGACATCTCTGCCGCCGCCCTCGGGGTCGCCGCCCGGAACGCGGGCCGCCACGCCGTGGGCGATCGGCTTGACATTGTTCAGGGCGACATGCTGTCAGCGCTCGACGACCACCCCGTCGCCCGCGGGCGCGGCAGCCTGCATTACCTCGTCAGCAACCCCCCCTACATCCCCGACCATGAGTGGCCCGCCGTCGCGCCCAACGTCAAGAACCACGAGCCCGAGTCCGCGCTCCGCGGCGGTGCGGACGGGCTCGAATACGTTCGGCGCGTGCTCGACTCGGGCCCGGCGTTCCTTCGGCCCGGCGGGGTGCTGGCCGTCGAGGTCGCGGACTCGGCGGCCGCGGCCGCCGAATCGCTGGCCCGCGCCCAGCCGATGCTGACCGGCGTCATGACCCTGAAGGACTTCGAGGGGTTGCCGCGGGTCATCGTCGGCCGACGCGACTGAGCATCGGGGGCGCGTCTAGCGGCCCGCGGCCCCGGCGATCATCGTCTCGATGCTCGTACCGGCCGGCGGTGTGATGCGGAACCGCTTCACCTGGCCGTTCACCGGCCCCATGATCGTGAACACGCCCTCCGGCGACATGTCCCACATCGCCTCGTTCGACTCCCACTGCGAGCCGGACCCCAGGTCGTACCGCGCCACGACCTCCCCATCGACGTAGATGTTCTGGAAGGGCTTCTCCGAGGCCGTCCAGAGCAGGTGCCTGCTGTCGGGCGTGAAGGACACCCGGCCGATGCGGGTGTTGCTCGCCGGGATCAGGGTGCCGTCCACAAACAAGCCCATCGCCTTCGGGTTCTCCCGCGACGCCGCGAGGAACACGACGTGGGCGTTGTCGGGGCTGAACACGAAGTACCTTGCCTGCTGATCCGGGCCGCCCGCCGGGGCCGCCAGCGGCTCAACCAGCAGGCTGGGGTACTCGGTCTGGTCGACAACGGGCCGTTCCTGGTTGATCTGCCCGTGGACAAAGGCGCGGCGCGTGCCGTCCGGGCTGAAGGCCGGCCCCTTGACCGCCCGCAGCCCGCCCAGCATCTCATCGCCCATCACCAGCGCCAGGTCGTTCAGGTTCTGCCCCTGGATGAACGCGGCCTTGCAGTCCGGCCCGTAGAAGAACGGCTTCAGCGGCATCATCGCCGCGCCCTGCATGACGTCCGCGTTGTTGAACACCGCGTGCAACTGCCCGTCCATCAGTCCGACGTACACCAGTCTTGATGAATCCGGCGCGAACGCGAGGTCGGTGATGTTCTGAAACTCCGGCCCGTTCTGCCCGTCGAGGATCACGTACCGGGTGCGCTCCGGGCTCTGGCACAGCGCGGCGTAGTGCTTCCCGTCCGGGCTCCACACCACGGCATCGATCAGGGCCGCGCCGCCGGCGGCGGTTCCGTCGATGAACAGTTGCTGGTACTGGTTCCCCATGTCGCCGACCGCAGCGAGCCGCTGCCCGAGCGGGTCCGGGTAGACACCGCTGACCCGCAGCGCCGTGAACACCGGCGCTCCGTCCAGCAGAAGCGTCTGTTTCAGGGTCTGCGGGTCAACCTGGACCGTGGTCAGCGCGCCCGCCGACGCGAACTCCGGGCGCACGCCGCTGTAGGCCGCGGGGTTCCCGTCCACGATGAGGGTGTGCCTGTCGGGATCGCCAAGGTCCGTCGCGACGTAGGCGTAATGCCCGTCGCCCGGGCTGAACACCGGCAGCGGCTGGAGGTAGGACGCGCCCAACGGCGTCCCGTCCATGACCAGGCGGAAGCCCTGATCGCCCCTATCCGGCTTGCGCACAAAGTACACATGCTTGCCGCCCGGCGAGAACCGGAGGTGGCAGAGACCACCCGGCCCCAGCGGCTCGCGGTGGAACTCCTTCCCATCCACAACGATCACGGCATCGCCCCCGATCCGGCAGGCATAGGCGTACCGCGAGCCGTCCGCGCTGAACACCACCGTGTCCTCGCGGTGCAGGTTCAGGATCCGCCGGGCCTCATCCAGCACGCTGATGTCGTTGATCTCGGGCGGCAGGCTCACGTCCACGAACGCCGCGCTGAGCAGTTCGTCGAACGCGGGCCCCTCCACACCGTCCACGATCACGACGCCGCCGTCCGCCCTTGCCACCAGGCTCGCCAGCCGCTGGCCCCTGGGCGAGACAACGTGGCCGGTGTAGAAGTTGTCCAGCAGCGGACCCAGCACCTGTTCCTCCACATGGGGCTGGGCCCAAACCGCCTGGGGAACGAGCAGCACGGGCACGATCCATCCGGCAAGGCGGAGACGATTCATGATGCGCCTTTCAACGTCAAGCACTCACACCCCCAGCAGCCGCTCGGCGATCTTCACCGCCGTGAGCGACGCCCCGATGCGCAGTTGATCGCCCGAGACGAGCAGGTTGTAGCCCAGCCCGTTCGGCTGGGTGTCATCGGGACGAACGCGCCCGACGAGCACCTCGTCACCGCCCGTCGCCCTGAGGGGCGTCGGGAACCTGTTGCCGGCCCGGTCGTCAAGAACCCGGATCGCGCGCCCCGCGGCCAGCGCCGCACGCACCTGCGCCTCCGTCGCGGTGCGGCGCAGGGTCACGGTGATCGACTCGGTATGCCCGCGAAGGACACCGACGCGGACGCATGTGGCGTTCACCCGGACCGATGCGTCGCGCCAGATGCGGCGGGTTTCGGAGGCCATCTTCGCCTCCTCCCCGTTGGAGCCGGTCGCGCCGTCGATCGCCGAATCGTGGGAGAAAACGTTGAATGCGCAGGGTTCCTTGAACACCCGCGGCTCCGCCCTGCCGCCGCCGAGCACGGTCCGCGTCTGTTCTTCCAGTTCCGCCATGGCCGCGGCGCCGGCGCCCGACGCCGCCTGATAGGTGGAGACGACGATCCGCTCGATGCCGAAGGCGCGGTGCAGCGGGTCCAGCGGGAGCAGCAGCACAATCGTCGAGCAGTTGGGGACCGCCACAACACCGGGCCGCGCCCGCAGCGGCGTCAACAGGTCGCCGTTGATCTCGGGGATCACCAGGGGGCAGGCCGGGTCGGCCCGGTGGGCCGAGGACTTGTCGATGACGACCGCACCGGCGGCGACGGCGCACGGAGCGAACGCGCGGGCCGTGTCCGCCCCCGCGGCGAAGAACGCCAGGTCGATGCCCTCGAACGACCGCTGCCCAAGTTCCTCGACCGGGCGCGGCGTTCCGCGGTCGTTGACCGTGCTGCCGGCCGATCGCGCGGAGGCGAGCGCTCGCAGCACCCCGTGCGGGAACCGCCGCTGCTCCAGGATCGCCAGGCACTCGCGCCCGACCGCCCCGGTCGCCCCGACAATCGCGATGTTCGGCTGTGTTCGCACGGCGTGCAGGGTAGGTCGGCGGACCGGCTCAGTGGTTCCGATCCACCGCGGCGTCGGCGAGCGAACGCAAGAACTCGCGCGCCGGTGATTCGGCGAGCGCATCCAGTTCCCGCTTGCCCTGTTCCACCAGCGACCGGGCCACGCCGCGCGCGTATTCCAGCGACCCGCTGGCCTCCAGTGCCTCGCGCACGTCTCGTTGGCCGCCGCCGCACGCGGAATCCTCGAGCAACAGGAGCGTGCGCCCCCGCTGCCGCGGCGTGACGGCCGCCAGGTGGTGGATCAGCGGGAGCGTGAGTTTCCCCTTCTCCAGGTCCTTTCCGAGGCTCTTGCCGACGACCGCCTCGCGCCCGGCGATGTCCAGCACGTCGTCCTGTATCTGGAACGCCACGCCGACGCGCGAGCCGAACGTCTCCATGCGACGGCAGGCCGCTGTGTCCGCACCCGAGCACCACGCGCCCAGCCGGCACGCCGCCCCGACCAGGGCCGCGGTCTTCCGCTCAACGATCTCGAAGTACGTCGGCTCGTCCAGCGAATGGTCGCCGCGGTGCCAGAGTTGCAGCAGTTCACCCGCGGCCATGGACATGCTGACCTGCCCGATCAGCAGTGCCGCGGCCTGGGCATCCAGTTGCGAGCACAGGTGATAGGCGGAAGCGATCAGGTAGTCCCCCAGGATGACCGCGGCCTCGTTCCCGTGCAGGCGGTTGACCGTCGCGCCCCGCCGCCGCGTGTCGGCGTCATCCAGCACGTCGTCGTGAACGAGGGTCGCCATGTGGACCATCTCGCAGACCGCCGCGACCGTGACGTGGCCCTCGCCCAGCCCGGGGCGGTGGCCGTCCTGCCCCGCCTCCGGGGGCTCCGTGCACGCCAGCCCCGCGGCAAGGCTCAGCGTGGGCCGCAGCATCTTCCCGCGGTAGTGCTCGACATGGTTGACCAGGCGCTGAACGGGCGGCAGGTCGCAGCGCAGTTGGGCATCAAATCGCACGCGGACCCGCGCGAGCGCCCCCTCGATCTGTTCCTGGACGGCCTGATGGATGGACGGTGCGGTCGGCACGCCGCAACTCTATTCGGCAGCCGGGGCGTCCGCGCCGGGGTTCATTCTAGGGCCGCGATATAGGAAATGAACGCGGGGCACTGCTCCGCGTGCTCGGCCGGGGTGAAGTTGCCGTCGCCTTCGCCGTCCTTGTCCTCGCCCTCCCAGTAGACGATGGTGCGTGCGAACCCGGCGTCGGCCAGGGCGTCGCGGACCTCCGGGATTGTCCACAACCGCCACTCATAGGTGAACGATCGGCGCTGGCGGGAGCCGTCGCGCATCCGGAAGTGGATATGGGCCGTCATCCGGTTGGTCACCGGGTCGAACTTCGCCTGGTCCCAGATGTAGGTGAACCCCCGCTCCTTCCCGCCGATCACGCGACGATCGCGCTGCTCCTTCATCGATTCCCAGCCGCCGTAGATATCGAGGATGAACACGCCACCCACCGCCAGCGCGGCACGAACCCCGCGGAAGTACCGCAGCAGGTCCGCCCGCGTCGTGAACACCCACCAACTGAAGTTGCCCGCCATGACCACGTCCGCCCCGCGGCCGCGCGGGCCCGGCTTCAGGACGTTTCGCTCCAGCAGGGTCACGCGCCCGCGCTGGTCCGGCGTCAGCCGGGCCAGGTTGTGCCCGATCCCCCAGTCCAGCGTCGGGCGGGACAGGTCGACGCCGACCGCCGTCCGGTCGCGGCCGGACTTGACCCACGCGCAGCACACCGCCGCGGTGCCGCAGAAGTCCTCGCGGAGCCGGAGCGCCCGCCTGTTCCGGAGTCTCCGGAACTCCGCCGAAATGAACGCGACCTCGGCCGCGGGCTCCTGTACAGCCCGCTGGTACAGCATGTGCCGGTCGGCCCGGGCGGCCATGGAATCGGTCTTTCGGGGTGGTTTCCGGGGCATGGGCGAGAGAGGGCGGGGAGTGTAGCGGCACCCGGAGTGAACCCGGACCCCGCGCGGCTCGATCTATACTTGGCCCCTTCACCCCCACTCCCCTGAGGCTGGAAAGGACGGATTGATGCGGCTGACCATGGTGGGCACCGGCTACGTCGGGCTCGTAACGGGTGTGTGCTTCTCGAACACGGGCAATGACGTCACCTGCCTGGACGTGGACCCGGCCAAGATCGACATGCTCGGGCGCGGCGAATGCCCGATCTACGAGCCGGGGCTGACGGACCTCATGCAGCGGAACGTGGAGGCCGGCCGCCTGCACTTCACGCTCGACAAGCAGCGGGCCTACCGCGACGCGGACATGATCTTCATCTGCGTCGGCACGCCCAGCGATGAGCGCGGGCACTCGGACCTGAGGTACGTCTTCGGGGCGGCGGATGACATCGCGGACGTGCTGAAATCTCTCGGGCCGAAGCAGAAGCCCAAGGTGATCGTGGTGAAGTCCACGGTGCCGGTGGGCACGACTCTGGAGGTGAAGAAGCGCATCCGTGACCGGGTCGGGCCCGGTATCCCCTTCGGTGTCGCCGACAACCCGGAGTTCCTGAAGGAGGGGGCCGCGATCGACGACTTCAACAAGCCCGACCGCGTGGTCGTGGGCGTGGACGACGAGGCGGTGGGCAACGCCTTCCGCGACCTGTACGACCCGTTCGTCCGCAACGGGCACCCGATCTACATCATCGACATCCCGTCGGCGGAGATGGTCAAGTACGCCGCGAACAACTTCCTGGCGACCAAGATCAGTTTCATCAACGAGATGGCGAACCTGTGCGAGGCGTACGGGGCCGACATCAACCGCGTGCGCGAGGGCATGTGCAGCGACAAGCGGATCGGTCACGCGTTCCTCTACCCCGGGTTGGGCTACGGAGGGTCGTGCTTCCCGAAGGACACGCTGGCGTGCATCATGATGGGTGAGCAGGCCGGGCTGCCCGTGCATGTGTCGAAGGCGGTGCACGAAACGAACCAGAAGCAGCGCGAGCGCTTCTGGGACAAGATCATGGGGCACTACAACGGCAAGGGCGGGGGCTTGCAGGGCAGGACGCTGGCCTTCTGGGGGATCGCGTTCAAGCCGAAGACCGATGACATCCGCGAGGCGCCGGCCCTCACGCTGATCCGAAAGTCCCTGGGCTACGGCGTGAACGTGCGGGCGTTTGACCCCGTGGCCGCCGAAAACGCTCGGAAGGAACTGGGGCCGGGCCCGCTGATCTGCGATGACATGTACGAGGCCGCGGCCGGCGCAGACGGGCTGGTCGTGTGCACGGACTGGGACGAGTTCAAGAGCCCCGACTTCGCGCGCCTGGGCGAGGCCATGAAGCAGCGCGTGGTCTTCGACGGGAGGAACCTCTACCGCGGCTCGGTCATGCGGCAGAGCGGGTTCACCTACTACTCCGTCGGCCGCGCGACCGTGAAGGCCGGCTGACCGTCAGATCCGCGCCAGCCATTTGGCCCAGATCGACAGCACCAGCAGCATGTACAGCCGCCGCGCGTGGTCGCGCCCCTTCCACGGCCAGAGCGACTGTGTGCCCGCGTCGTCGTGCTCGCGGAGCATCCGCTTCACGAACGCCGTGTTGATCATCGGCCCCACGCCCAGCCGGTCCGGCCCGAACGGCTCCGGCCCGGTGAGGTGATCGAGCAGGAGTTGCCGCATCCCGCCGAAGTCCGACCGGAACCACTCCCCGATCGGGATCGCGAAGCCCTGCTTCGGCCGGTCCACGATCTCCGCCGGAAAGTACTTCCTCGCCACGTCGCGAAGCAGGCCCTTGCGGCGGCCGCCGGGCGTCATCACGGCGTGCGGCGTCGAGTTGGCCGCGTCCGCGAGGTCCGAATCGAGGAAGGGAGCGCGGGTCTCCAGCGCGACCGCCATCGACGCCGTGTCGGCCTTGGTCATCAGGTCGTAGGGCAGGTAGAAGGCCTGGTCGACGAAGCGAGCCTGGTCGGGCGTGGGGAACGACGCGGCCAGACACGGGCCGGCGTCGCCGTGGACCCGCCGCATCTGCTCGGTGGGGAAGACGGCGAGCAGGTCGGTGTACCCGCGGTGGCGTGCCGCTGCGGCCAGCCTGGCGAGTTTGGCCGCCCTTGACCGC
Organism: Phycisphaerales bacterium; assembly: GCA_020849105.1. GTDB lineage: Bacteria > Planctomycetota > Phycisphaerae > Phycisphaerales > UBA1924 > JADLGW01. The sequence goes on from JADLGW010000028.1 coordinate 155,333, forward strand.
GGCTCGCGTCGCGGCAGGACAGCCGACGGGAAGAGACGGAGCGCCCAGCGGAACCGCCGGAGCGGCCGGCACGCCCCGTACCGCTCGTACCCGGAGAACATCTCATCCCCGCCGTCGCCGGTCAGCGCGACCGCCAGGTGTTCACGCGCCGCACCGCTCACCCAATACGTCGGCAGCAGGGAACTGTCGCCGAACGGAAGCCCGAGAGTCTCGATAAGCGGGGGCAGGTCATCGGCCGGGCGCGGGGCGGCCTCGACCGTGGCGTGGTCGGACCCGACGACCCCCGCGGCGGACGCGGCGGCGCCGGACTCGTCGTACCGGGCGTCGGGCATCCTCACGCACAGCGTTCGGAGCGTGCCCGCTTCCTGACGCGCGAAGAGTGCCACGAGGGAGGAATCGATCCCGCCGGAGAGGAAGCACCCCAGCGGCACGTCCGCCTCCAGGCGGCGCCGGATCGCGGTGCGCAGCGCGGCCTCAGCGGCGCCCGCGTTCAACGCCGGCCCGGGCTCCCCGAACGGGACTCGACGCACCCAGGGGTTGGTTTCGTTGCCGTCGCCGGCGCGATGAACAATCCGCCCGGGCGCGACCGGGTCGACATGGAGCAGCCGCATCGGCCCGCCGTGCCCGAAGGTCAGCCATTCGACCGTCAGCGCCGGCCAGTCCGCCGGGCGGTCGTCGCCCGGCCGCAGCGGAAGTCGCAGGAGCGCACCGGCTGTGCTGGCGAAGGCGGTCACGCCGCCCGGTGAGTCCAGGGTGTACAGCGGCTTCTCGCCGAAACGGTCGCGCACAAGGTGCAGCCCCCCGGCCGCGCCGTCCCACACGCCCACCGCGAACATCGCTTCGAGGCGGCGCGGCAGGGCCGCGCCCCACTCCGCCCATCCGTGCAGCAGCACCTCCGTATCGCTGTGGTCCGTGGTGAACTCGTGACCCGCGGCCCGGAGTTCGCGGCGCAGGTCGCGATGGTTGTAGATGCAGCCGTTGAAGACCACGGCGATGGTGGTCTTGCCCAGCGCGGCGCAGCGCGGGCAGGGGCGGAGCGATCCGGGTAGGTCGGCTCTCCGAGCCGACCCATCACCACTGTCGGCTCGGAGAGCCGACCTACCCAGCACCATCGGCTGCGCGCCGCCCGCGTGGTCGATGATCGACAGCCGGCGGTGCACCAGCGCCACGTCCACCACCGTCCCGTCGGGCCGTGTCGCCCGGTGTCGGAACCGCCCCGCCCCATCCGGCCCGCGGTGCCTGATCGACTCGTCGAGCAGGTCGATCCACGCCTCCGGGATTGCCATGTGCGGCGGGGGCGTGGCCTGCCCCGGCTGGTGAACCCTCAGGATGCCCGCGATGCCGCACACGCCCGCCGAGCATACGGGCGGTGGGTTGCCGGGGTTTGCGGCGGGGCGGTAGGCTGCCCCTCGCACAGGCGGGACGCCCGTGCCGCGCCCCGCCACGGAGTGGCGGGCTACCCGGGAACACACATGCCCACGGCCCCCGCCCGCTTCGACGCCGCCACCCTGCTCTACCTGTGGCTCAGCGGCGTCTTCGTCACATGCCTGCTTGTCGCCGACATTACGGGCGGAAAATTCTTCCACCTCGACCTGTTCACGGTGCACCTGCCCTGGGTCGGGGAGTACCCGTTCGTGACCCACTCCGTCGGGATGATGTCCTTCCCCGTGACGTTCCTGCTCACGGACCTGGTGAACGAGTACTACGGCAAGCGGGGGGCACGCCGCATGACCTTCCTCGGGCTCGGGTGCGCGCTCCTTGCCTTCCTCCTGATCCTGGCCGCCCGAAAGATCCCCGTGGACACGAGGGACTCGCCGCTCTCGCAGGACTCGTTCGACACGGTGTTCGGCATGTCGAACCGCCTGTACGTCGCGTCGCTCACGGCGTACCTCATCGGGCAACTGTGCGATATCTGGCTCTTCGGCGCCTTCAAGCGCTGGACCGGCGGGCGCATGGTGTGGCTCCGGGCCACCGGTTCCACCGTGGTCTCGCAGGCCGTGGACAGTTTTCTCATCACGTCGATCCTCTTCTACGGCCTCGAGCGCGCCGACGGCAGCGTCGCCACATGGGGCGACATCATCCGGATCGCGGTCACCGGCTACATCCTGAAGTTCGTCATCGCGATCGCGCTCACGCCGCTGGTCTACCTCGGGCGCTGGCTCATCCACACGCGCCTGGGCATGACCCCGATGCCGGCCGAGCCGCGCATCTAACCCGGCGTCGCGCCCGTCCGTTCAGCCCGCGGCCGGGACTGTTGCGGCTCCCCCGCGTGCCCGTTGACGCTCGGCATCGGTCCCACCGCCTGGGGCGCCGCCGCCGGCCCGGTCCTCAGCCGCGCCCGGGCACGCCTCTCCTGCTCCAGCATCCACATCGTGTGCAGCACCCGGGTCGCGCCGACCCCCGCCAGCAGCGACACCGCCGTCGCCAGCTCCTCGGACACCCCGTGCCGCATCATCACCTGCTGCAGCACCAGCGCGATCGCGTACAGCAGCGGCGACAGGGCCGCCCGCTCGAACTGCACGAGCGTGACGCTCTTGAAGTAGGTCAGGTCCGCGTGCAGGAGTTCGCCCGTCGTGTACCTCCTGGGCCCGCAGTGGTTGGCCCACCAGTGCAGGAAAAAATAGATGGCCACGTCGAGCACGATGTCCGCCGCGAACGTGACCCCGGAGACCAGCCAGTAGTCGCCCTCCTCGAGCCACCAGCGCCGGGCCAGGTGCACAACCCCCGTCACCAGTGTGATGGAGATCAGGCCCGCCGCCACGATGTTCACGTTCACATTGACGATGCGCCGGGCGTACAGCGACTTCAGTCGCTCAAGAAGGGTTGGGAGTGCCGGCGGGCCGGGCATTGCCCAATCCTATGGGATCGACCCGGCGTGCGCCGTCGCCAGCAGGAGCCGCCTGCGCGCCAGTTCCACCGCCCGCGGATTCATGTCGCACCCCACCGGCACCCGCCCCGCCGCGGCGGCGGCCACCAGGGCCGTGCCGCTCCCGCAGCACGGGTCCAGGACCACCCCGCCGGGCGGGCAGCAGGCCCGGACCAGTACATCCAGAAGTGCCAGCGGCTTCTGCGTCGGGTAGCCCGTTCGCTCGGCCGCCATGTTGTTGATCGACGGGATGTCCAGGACGTCCGTCGCCTTCTTCTTCAGTCCGCGCAGGCGGTTGCTGGTCGCCGGCACCCGCGGCGGGTCGAACCAGTACCGGCCCGGGTCGATGCAGTAGAACAGGATGTCGTCGTGCTTCCGGGCAAACCGTCGCGGCGACGAGCCGCCCAGGCCGTACGACCACACCAGGTGGTTCACGAACCGGTCCGGCCCCAGCAGGTCGTCCAGCAGAACCCGCACGCGGTGGCTCGTCCGCCAATCCACATGCAGCAGGATCGATCCCGTCGGCCTGATCGCCGGGATCGTCGCCGCGACCCGCTCGCGCAGCCACGCGAGGTACCCGCTGAGTGACGGCCAGGTGTCGGCATACCGTCCCGCCGGACCGGTCCTTGCCTTTCCTGTGCTAAAGGGCGGGTCCGCGTACACCAGGTCCACGCTCGCGGGCGGCAGTGCCGCGGCCGCGTCGAGCCAATCCGCCACCCGGGCGGCGCCACCGTCGGACCACTGCTGGGCAGGTCGGCCGCCCATGGGCCTACTGAAAACGCCCGAGGAACTGCTGGGCCAGCCTCGGCCCGTTGGCCCGGTCCTCGTGCATGAAGAACACATACACGTTGTCCCAGCGCTGCTCCCGGACCCAGCCGGCCCAATCGTCCAACTGGGTCCCGGTGTAGTCCTCCCGGCGGAGCCGCAGGTAGCCCCAACCCGCGGTCGCCTGCCGCGGCGTGCTGACCCCGTCCTCGTGCTCCGCCACGCACAGCGCGGCCCCATGCTCGCGCAGCGCGGCAGTTGTGTCCGGCCCGAACCATGACGGGTGCCGGAACTCAAAGGCGACCTCGCGCCCCTGGGGCAGCGCCCTGAGGAACTCGCGCAGCCGCACCTGGTCCGCCTTCAGGTTCGGCGGCAGGCCGAACAGCACCGGGCCGAGCCGCTCACCAAGCGTCGCGGTCACCCGCAGGAACTCGGCGACCGTGTCTTCCGAGCCCCTGAGCCTCTGGAAGTGGGTAATCCGCTGCGGGGCCTTGAAGGCAAACCGGAACCCGGCCGGTACCTCGGCTGCCCAGGCCGCCAGAGTGGTCGCCTTCGGCAGGGCGTAGAACGAACTGTTGATCTCGACCCCCCGGAACCTCTGGCCGTAGTACCGGAGCATCTCCTTCGCCGGCAGGTCCTTCGGGTAGAAGGCGCCCTTCCATTCCTTGTAGGCGTAGCCGCTGGTGCCGACGTAGACGTTCATGGTGAGCGGCGCGGGGGGGTGTTCGCGGTGGACCCCGCGGAGGATACCGCGGATCGAGGGGTGCAGCGGGCCTCCTACTTGCCACCCGACAACTCATTGACCAGCGCCGCGAGCCCCACGACGTCCTTTTTCAACAGGATCGTGTCGATCCGCTTCGCGTCCCCGCCGCATGTGGCGAGCGCCACCCGGGCGCTCTCCCACAGTTTCGTCGCTTTCTTCGCGTCGGCCAGGTACAACTCGGAGACCAACTCGGCCAGTTTCTGGAGCGAGATCGTGTCCCGATGCTCGTAGTACCGCTTGACGATCCCCTGCTGGTGCCTCGTCAGGTGCTGACCCTTTGCCATCACGGTCCTCCCGCGGCCATCGCCGCGTCAATCTCCTTGATCATTGCCGCCCTGAACGCGGACTCACTGAACCGCAGCGCGTTCTCCCGGCACGCCGCGGCCGCGGCCGGAGGGCGCCCGCGGCACGCCTCGACCACGGCGCCGGGCACCGGCTGGTCGAAGAAGGCGCCCGTCACGCCCTCAACCACCGAATCCAGGGCCCCGCCGGCGCGCCGGGCGACGACGGGCAGGCCGCACGCCTGCGCCTCGACCGCCACGATCCCGAAATCTTCAATCTGCGGCATCAGCAGCAGCGACGCGGTGCGGTACCGCTCCCGCAGGGCCTCATCCCCGAGCCTTCCCTCGAAGACAACCGAGGGCCCGGCCAGAGCCCGCAGCCGTGATTCCTCCGAACCGGTCCCGACAATCCGCAGTTCCGCCCCGGCCTCCGCCGCCGCGCGGATCGCCAGGTCCACCCGCTTGTAGGGCTCCAGGGCGCCGACCAGGAGCCACGACCCGTCTCGTCCGGTGTCGCCGGGCGTGAAGTAGTCCGTACGCACGGGCGGAGGCACGATGGACGCCTCCCGCCCGTAGCACTCGCGGATCCGTTGCCGCACCGCCGATGAGTTGGCGACGAACCGCGTCACCCGCCGCGCGGTCCGCCGGTCCCAGGCGCGCAGCATCGGCCCCGCCGCCCGCAGCCCCGCGCCCCGCAGACCGCCCTCGTACCCGTCCGCCGACCACAGGTACCGCGCCGGCGAATGGCAGTAGCACAGGTGCGGCACACCCCGCGGCGCACGCATCGCCTTGATCGCCGCGGAACTGGTCGAGATCAGCAGGTCGATCGGCCGCTGCGCCCGGGCCAGCCGGCACGACAACTCCCCCACCGCCGCGGGGTACAGGGGCAGCATCCACCGGCGCAGCCGCGCCGCCCGTGGCAAACCGTTCAGGAAACTCGCCGTCACTCCGAACCGTGCCCGCACCTCCTCCACCGCGTCCCCGACCGGGCGCCCATCGTCGAACATGGCATAGAGCCCGGCGGGCTCGTGCCGCGACAGCACCAGCGCCGCGATGCAGTCCAGCACCGCCTCCCCACCGCGGCGGCCGGCGAGCCAGTCATGGGCGAGGGCGATCCGCATCAGAGCCCCGAGCGCGAGCGAGCGGGTTTCTCGACTACCATCGACCGATGCCCGCCTTCCGCACGCAGAGCAACCTCACCGGGCTCGACTACCGCGCGGAGGCCGCCCGCCTGGGGCCGCCGCCCGTCCCGATCATCGACGTGCACGCGCACGTTGCCGGCGGAAGGGCGGCCAGAGTGTACGACGAGGCCCGCCGGATGTTCGGCGTGCGCCGGGTCTATTCGATGACCACGCTGCCGCAGGCACCCGCGGTCCGCGACGCCCTCGGCGGGGACGTGAGTTTCATCGCCTTCCCGAACTGGGCCGAGGCCGACAAGGGCCGCGCCCACCGCCAGGGCTTCCTGGACGCTATCGAGACCTTTCGCCGCGACTACGGCTCGCGCATCATCAAACTCTGGTCGTCGCCGCGGCTGCGTGACATCGTGCCGGATGCCGGCGTGGACCTGGCCGCGCTGGACTCGCCCTGGCGGCGCCGGGCCTGCGAGATCGCGACGCGCCTCGGGATGGCCATCATGGTCCACATCGCCGACCCCGACATCTGGTTCGCCACGAACTACAAGGACGCCGCGAAGTACGGCACAAAGCGCAGCCAGTACGAGCCGCTGGAACGCATGGCGGATGAGTTCGAAGGGCCGTGGATCATCGCGCACATGGGCGGCTGGCCGGAGGACCTGCGTTTTCTGTCCGGGCTCCTGTCGCGCCACCCCAACCTCGTGCTCGATACCTCCGCGACCAAGTGGGTGGTGCGGGAACTCGGGAGGCAGGAGCCGGGTGTCGTGAGGGCGTTCTTCACGCGCTGGCGCGGGCGCCTCCTCTTCGGGTCCGACATCGTCACGACCGACGATCACCTCTCACCGCGGAAGGACCGCCCCGACCACCCGAAGGCGACGCAGGCCGCCAGCGAGCGCGAGGCCTTCGACCTCTACGCGAGCCGGTACTGGGCCCTGCGCACGATGTTCGAGACCGCGTTCGACGCCCCCTCCCCGATCGCCGACCCGGACCTGAAACTCGCCGATCCGTCGCGCTACGACGACTGGTCCTCGCCGCGGCTCCGCGGCCTCTCCCTGCCGCGCGCCGATCTTGAGTCTCTCTACTCCGGCGCTGTGGCGTCTGTCCTGAAGACTTGAACGCGAAGTTCGCGAAGAACGCGAAGGAAGAAGGAGAAGAAGAAGAGTTTGAAACACGGGGTTCACGGATGGCACGGAGAAAGACCCTTCTGATTTCACTCCGTGGCCACCGTGTTGTCCGTGTTGAAACTCCTTCTTCTTCTTCGCGTTCAACTCTCCCCGCCTACGCTGCCGCATGGCACTCAATCACTATGTGACGCTGGGCCGCAGCGGGCTGCGGGTGTCGCCGCTCTGCCTCGGGACGATGACCTTCGGCCTGGACTGGGGCTGGGGCTCCGACGAGGACACCAGCAAGCGGATCCTGGCCGCGTACATGGATGCGGGCGGCAACTTCATCGACACCGCGAACATGTACACCAAGGGGCACTCGGAGGTGATCCTCGGGCAGGTGCTCGGCGGCCCGCGCACCGGCAGCAACCACAAGCGCGACCGCGTCGTGCTCGCCACGAAGTTCCTGGGGAATCTCTACCCCGGCGACCCCAACGGCGGCGGTGCCGGGCGCAAGGCCGTCATCGCCGCGTGCGAGCAGTCGCTGCGCCGCCTCCGCACCGACTCCATCGACCTCTACTGGATGCACTTCTGGGACCGCCACACGCCCATCGAGGAGACCATGCGGGCCCTGGACGACCTGGTACGCGAGGGCAAGGTGCGCTACGTCGGGTTCTCCGACACGCCCGCGTGGAAGTGTGCGCAGGCCCAGTGCCTGGCGTCGTTCCACGCCTGGTCGCCGGTCATCGCCCTGCAGGTCGAGTACTCGCTGCTCCAGCGCACCGTCGAGGGCGACCTGGTCCCCATGGCCCGCGAGATGGGCATGGGTGTCACGCCCTGGTCGCCGCTCAAGGGCGGGCTGCTCAGCGGCAAGTACTCCCGCGGGAAGCGCCCGACCGAGGGGCGCGGGGCGAGCGAGTGGGTGCCGAAGGAACTCGACGCCCGCACGGTGCGCGTGATCGACGCGCTGGACCGCGTCGCGGCCGAGGCTCGCGCTACGCCGTCGCAGGTCGCCATCGCGTGGGTGCAGCAGAAGCCGGGCGTCACGAGCACGATCATCGGGGCCCGGACCATTGAGCAACTCCGCGATAACCTCGCGGCCCTGGACGTGCGCCTCACGCCGGAGCAACTCTCCGCCCTTGACGAAGCCACCACGCCCGACCTCAACTTCCCGCACCAGTTCCTGAAGAACGTGACCAACGCGGCCCAGGGCGGGACCTCCATCAACGGCACCCCGAGCGAGGTCTGGAAGATGGCCCCGCAATCCGACGCGGAACGGCACTAGATCGGGTGGCACAGGCATCCCGCCGGTGCCTCATTCAGTGCCCGCCGCCGCTCGTCTGCGACGGCAGGTCGCCCTCGCCGAAGAGCCGGAAGTCCTTGCGCCGGAGGATCTGCCCGGCGAGTGTGGGGTCATCGACAGCCAGCGCGATCGTCGGCGTGCCGTTGGGGCGCAGCATGAGCGGGTACGCAAACTGGATGTTGAGTTCGGCCGAGAGCAGCGGCACGCACAGGTTTGACAGCGTCTTGCCCCGCGTCAGTTCCACCACCAGGATGTCCGTTTCCGAGTATGCCAGGTCCTGCTCCCGCAGCACCTCGCGGGCCGCCGCGGAGTTGTTGGTGATGATCCGGACAATGGCAAAGTCGCTGGCGTCGTGCACGGAGATCGCGCAGATCTGGCACGTCGCGGCCCTGTCGAAGGACTCGACCAGGTCCAGCAGCCGCCCCACCTTGTTCGCCAGGAACACGCTGAGTTGCGTGACGATCGGCGGGGCGTAACCCTGGCTGGTCTCCATCGGAGTCGGTGCCCGAGCCATGCGCGTCCTTCCGCCGGTGCGCGGCGGATCCCTGCGGTTCACCCGGTTCGCCCCCACGGCGTCCCGCCTCAGCATACCAGAAGAGAGGCCCCCCGCCAAACAATGCCCCGCGGCGAATCCGTGGGGTGCGCCGGCAATGCGGATGAATGGAGCCCCACCGGCTGGAAACCGGTGCCACTTCCAGGCGCCTGAACGGCCGGAAACCGGAGCCGCTAGGCCGAGAAACTCGACCCGCACCCGCAACTGCTGGTGGCGTTGGGGTTGTTGAACACAAACCCGCGCCCCATGATCTCGTCGCGGAAGTCGATGCTCACGCCGCTGAGGTACAGCAGGCTCTTGGGGTCGCAGACCACCTTGATCCCGTGCTGCTCGTAGACCTCGTCGGTGTCCTTCTGCGTCTCCGTCAGGTCCAGGACGTAACTGAACCCGCTGCACCCGCCCCCCTTGACGCCCACCCGCAGGCGGACCTTCTGGGCGTCCAGTTCCTGCTGCTGGATGATCGTCTTGATCTCGCGGGCCGCGGTCTCGGTCAGGATGATGCCAGCCTGGGTCGTCTCGGTCGCCATACGTTCTCCGTGAATCTCTCCGTGTGGCGCGGTCCGCCACATGCGGCTGCCCCCGCTCACTGTACGCCCGCGGCTCGCCCCTCGTTCGGGAGGCAGGCGGGGCCGCCCCCCACGCGCGTCAATGGGCCGACGCCGCCGTTCGCTCCCTGGCCTCCATCCCGTTCTTGGTCCGGTAGTCGTTGATCGCGGCCCGGATGGCGTCCTCGGCCAGCACGGAGCAGTGGATCTTGACCGGCGGCAGGCTCAGTTCCTCGACGATCTGGGTGTTCTTGATCGAGAGCCCCTCGTCCAGGCTCTTGCCCTTGAGCCACTCGGTCGCCAGGCTCGAGGACGCGATCGCCGACCCGCACCCGAAGCACTTGAACTTCGCGTCCTCAATGACGCCCGTGCCCGGGTTGACCTTGATCTGCAGTTGCATCACGTCGCCGCACTCGGGGGCCCCCACCAGCCCGACGCCGATATCGCGGCGGCCCTTCACGTCCGCCTGGGTGCCGAAGTTCCCGACGTTCCTCGGGTTCTCGTAATGATCGATGATCTTCTGTCCATAGGCCATGGTTCACCTCGCCGCGTGATTGTTCGGGCCGCGGGCCCGAGAATCTAGTGCTTCGCCCACTCCACCTTGCTCACGTCGATCCCCTCCTTGTGCATGTCGTACAGCGGCGAGAGTTTCCGCAGCCGGCTGACCGCCTCCACGACCGCTCCCGCCGTGTAATCGATCTGCTCCGGGGTTGTCCAGCGCCCCAGCGACAGCCGCAGCGACGAGTGCGCCAGGTCGTCCCCCACGCCCAGCCCCTTGAGCACATAACTGGGCTCCAGGCTCGCGCTCGTGCACGCCGAGCCGGACGAGCACGCGATCTCCTTCACCGCCATCATCAGGCTCTCGCCCTCGACGAACCCGAAGGAGATATTCGTGATGTTCGGCACCCGCTTCTCGCGGTGGCCGTTGATCTGCGTCACGTCCAGCCGCCCGGTGATCGTGTCCTCCAGCCGCCGCCGCAGCCCGAGAATCCGCTCGCCGTCCGCGTCCATCTCCGCTTTCGCGATCTCGCACGCCTTCCCGAGCCCAACGATCCCCGTCACGTTCAGCGTCCCGGACCGGAACCCGCGCTCCTGGCCCCCGCCATCCTGCAGGGGCACCAGGCGAACCCGCGGCTTGCGGCGCCGCACATACAGCGCCCCAACCCCCTTGGGGCCGTAGATCTTGTGCCCGCTCATCGACAGCAGGTCGATGCTGTCCCGCTCGACGTTCACGGGCATCTTGCCGGCCCACTGCGTCGCGTCCGTGTGGAACAGCACGCCCCTCTCGTGGCACAGGGCACCGATCCGCGGCACCTCGTTGATCGAGCCGATCTCGTTGTTGGCCCACATGATCGTGACCAGCACGGTGTCCGGGCGCAGGGCCGCCGCGACCGCCTCCGCCGTGATGATCCCGTCCTTCGGGGGCTCCAGGAACGTGACGTCAAACCCCTCCTTCTGAAGCCGCTTGCACGGGTCCAGCACGGCCTTGTGCTCGTGGATCGCGGAGATGATGTGACCCCGCGGCTGCCCGGACCCCGCGGGCGCCTTCTCGTACATCAGCGCCGCGCCGCGGATCGCCAGGTTGTTGGACTCCGTGGACCCCGACGTGAACACGACCTCCTTCGGGTCCGCACCCAGCAGGTCCGCCACCTGGCCCCGGGCGGTGTCCACCGCCTCCTCCGCCTCCCACCCGAATCGGTGGTTGCGGCTCCCGGGGTTCCCGAACACGATCGTGAAGTACGGGAGCATCGCCTCCACCACCCGCGGGTCGCACGGTGTGGTCGCGGCGTGATCGAGGTAGATCGGCAGTTTGACGGCCATGACACCCTCTCCGGAGCGGTCGACCGCCCCTCTCGGATACCGAACCCTGAAGTGTAGGTGGGGCCGGGCTCCGGGCCGGCGTGAAACCGCTACGCCCGACCCGCGGGCCGGCGGTAGACCAGCGTCACCCGGTTCCCGCGTTCGTTGAACGTCACGCTCGTCATGTAGGCCCGCATGAGCATCAGGCCGCGACCCGAGGGCCGCTCCAGGTTCTCCTCCAGCGTGGGGTCCGGGACGCCCGCGGGATCGAACCCGGGCCCGGTGTCCTCCACCGTCACCACCGCTTCGCGGTCCGTCACCCGGAACTCCAGGAGAATCGGGGCGTCATCCGGCTTCCCCCGATGCCCGTGGCGGTGCGCGTTGGCCATCGCCTCCTCAACCGCGAGGCGCAGGGCGAACTTCGATGCATCCGTGTACCCGTGGCGGCCCGCCGCGGCCAGGATCGAACCCACCGCTGAATCGACCCCCGCCCGCTCATAGGGCAGGCGGACGCGCCCGGAGTCGGGCTGGGATGATGGGGTCGGGGTCACGGCGACAGGGGTCCCCTTTCCGGGCGGGCGCGCGGCGACTCGGCGGCGCGCCGGGCCGGCCCGCTCCTCGTCAGGCAAAGCTCTTCAGAGCGGCCTCCGCCGTGTCGTGGATCTGGAACAGTTTGTTGAGCTTCGTGATGACAAAGACCTCGTAGATCTGCGGATCGATGTTCGACAGGCGCAACTGGCCGTTGCGGGCCTTGACCTTGTTGTTGATCGTAATGAGCGTGCCGAGCGCGGCCGACGAGAGGTGGTCCACGTTCGAGAAACTGATGAGGAGTTTGGGCCTGGGCGACTTCTCGACGATCGTCGAGAGTTCCTCCCCGATCATCTGGATGTTCGCCTCGTCCAGGATGTTGCGGTCGATGAACTCCGCCACGGTCACGTCGCCGTGGGTGCGGGTGCGAAGTCGGGTGTCCTCGGCGGGCATGGCGGTCTCCAGGGGCTTCGGAAAGAGAGCATACGCGGGGTCGGGTGCGGCCGCTCCTGTGCCGTCGTCGGAGCCGCGGCGAGCGGTACGGCATCCAAGAAAAAGCCCCGGCCTGAGCCGGGGCTTGTGCGGTCGCTCGCGGGCGGGGTTCAGCCGCCGAAACCGGTGCCGAGTTGGCCGGGCAGGCCGGGGAAGTACCGGTCCTCCTCCTCGTTCTGGATCAGGATCGTGGGCTTCACCAGGATCAGCAGCGTCTGCTCCTCCTTGCTGTCGATGCGGTTGGTGAAGAACCGGTTGAGGATCGGCACCTTCGACAGCACCGGCACACCGGTCTCGATACTGAACTCGGTCACGAGCCGCTGCCCGCCCATGAGCAGCGTGCCCTGGTCCGGCACCGTCACGCTGGTGCGGACCCGGGTCACCGTCACGGTCGGCAACTGGATGAAGGACTGCGTGTCGGCGGAGTTCACCAACTGGCCGCCCGCCACCGCCGTCACCGGCTGCTGCGCGAACCCGTCGATGCGGGAGACGCCCGCGTCGAGGTTCATCGTGACGTACCGCCGGTCGGCCGTCACCGTGCCCTCCACCAGCAGCGTCACGCCCTCGCTGACGACGTTGATCGTCGGGTCGAAGCCCACGGCCGAGTCGGCCACGATGGGCTCCAGGTCGGACACAAAGGCCTGCTGCGTCGCCACATAGATGTTGGCCGTCTGCCCGTTGGTGAACGTCAGGCGCGGGGCCGTCAGTTGCACGGACCGCCGGTCCGCCTGGGTGGCCTGCACCACGAAGTCCACCTGGATGTCGTCCAGGAACGACCCCGCGATGCCCAGCGCGGGCGCCCCGTTCAGGATGTCGGCCGCGATGCCCGAGGAGGGCGCCAGGTTGGCCGCCATGCCCAGCGAGTCCTGCTGGAACCCGATGGGCGACCAGGACCGCGGGTTGATGACGCCCTGGGTGATCTCGTTGCCCGTGCCGCCGGTCTGCCCGGTCGGCGGGACGAAGCCCGTGATGTTGCGGTTCAACCGGCCGTTGGTGAAGAAGTCCCGCGGCTGGATGCTCGGGTCCACCGCGCGGGCGGCGCGGAACTGGTTGTTGTTGGAGTTGATGTAGACGTCCAGGTCGAAGCCGATCTGCTCGAAGAAGTCGTGGTTGACCAGCAGGAAGCGGGTCTCCACGTTGATCTGCATCGCGCGGACCTCGCGGAGTTTCGACAGCAGCCCCGCGATCTCGCGGTGGTTCTTGGCCGTGTTCGTGATGATCAGGTTGCCCTGGTTCACCAGTTGCTGGATCTTGCCGGTGGTCCCGCCGTTCTCCTGCCACCCCTCGAAGTCGATGTTCTGCGTGATGATGTTGACGATGTCGGTGATCTTCTCCTCGCGGTCGCGCCGGTCCTGGTCCTGCGTCTGCTGGTTCTGGTCGCCGGAGAACGGGCTCTGCCCGCCGCTGCCGCCCTGGCTGCTCTGCAGCACCGATTGCAGGTCAATCCGCGGCACCTGGTCGTAGTCGGGGATTTCCAGCAGCAGGTCGCGGATGTCGTAGATCACCAGGGTGGTGTTTTTGCGGATCGCGTCCTCGCTGGCGATCGTCACGATCCCGTCGTACACCGCCCAGTCCGCCCCGCCCAGCCCACCGTCGCCGACCTTGGACACCACGCGGTCCAGCAGGGTCTTGGGCGTGACGTTGACCAGGGAGAGAGACACGGTGCTGTCGCGCCGAACCCCGACCGCTTCCAGGGATTGCCAGTCCACGTCGATGTTCAGTTGGGTGTAGTCGCCCACGAACTTGACCACGTCCTCCAGGGAGTTGTCGGCGAACCGCACCGACGGGATCCGCTTGTTCGGGTTGTCCAGTTCGGCCATGACCCGCCGGTTGTCCTCGGAATCATGGAAGGCGATGGGCTCGCCGCGGCGCACGCTCAGCGCGGGCCAGTCCAGCGGGTAGTTGATGATCCCCGGGGGCGGGACCGCGGCGGTCTGGTTCTCGACGCTCGTGTTCGCGAAGTTGTACCTCTTCTGGTCCTGCAGTTCCTGGTAGCCGCGGAAGATGATGTTGTCGCGGAACACGTCCCGGAGGATGAGCCCCGCCGGGTTGATGGGGTCGATGAACAGCAGTTGGTCGATGGACTGCAGCGCTTCCTTGTACCGCAGTTCCTTCTGGTACGCCCGGGCGCGGTCGAGCAGTTCGTTGATCTTGCGCTCGCGCTCCTGGCGGGCAACCGTTTCGTGCGTCCGGGCCGCCTCCTGGCGCTCCTTGGTCTCGCGCTCCGAGTTCGCCCGCTGGACGGCCAGTTCGGTCTGGCCGATGTCGGCCCGCAGCGCCTCCACCCGTCCGCGCAGCGTCTCGAACTCGGTCTCGGAGAACGAGCCGCGGGCCTGGTTGATCGTGATCCCGGCCTGGGCCATCAGGTCGCGTGCCCGGACCGTGTCGCCCGTCCGCAGTGCCCGGCCCGCCTCGTCCACCTGGCTGTTGAACACCGCCAGGGCCCGGTCGTGTTCCTGCCCGGTCTGCTGCTGCAGGTCCTGGAGCAACCCGCCGCCCTGTCCCATCCGGACCCGGGCTTCCTGGACCTGGTCGTCCACATGCTTGACCTGTTCGGCCGTCAGGAGTGAGCGGTACTCATTGCGGACCCGGGAGTACTTGTCCAGGGCCTCCGCCCACCGGGATTCCTGCATCGCCTGGTCCGCCTGGGCCAGCAGACTCTGGGCCTCGAACTTGCGGGCCTGCTGGATCAGGTCGTCGCTTGTCGGTTGCTCCGCGGGCGGGGTGGCCGCGGGCTGGGCCGCGGGCTGCTCCGCAGCGGGAGGGGGCGTTACGGGCTGCTCGGCGGGGGGCGGGGGCTGAGTCTCCGGCTGAGCCGGCGGGGGCGGGGGTGGCGTGTTGTCGCGGCGCTTGATCACACCGGGCTGCACAAGGCCGGGAGACCCCGCCGAGCCCAACGACCCCTGCGAACCCTCAAGGTTCACAATCCGCGTCTGGTAGGTCGCGAGCGTGTCCTGTTGCTCCAGCGACAAATCCACACCGGAACGGAACACCATCGACAAGCCGCTCTTGGCCTCGGCGTAGCGACCGGCCTCGAAGTCCTTCACCGCCTGCGAGAGGGCATCGGGCACGACCGCCGCGAGTTCCTTCTTCCGCGAACCCGCCTCCTCCAGCACCTTCCAGGCCTGGGCCGTCTGGCGAGGGTTGGCGGTCACGCTCCTGGATACCGCCCTGGCGTGGTGCTCGGCCGTGCGGACGTCGCCGTCGGCCAGGGCCAGACGGGCCTTCTCCAGACTCACATCCAACGGGTCCGCCGACTGGATCTGCCGGCTCGCCGTCATCCACAGGTCCATGGCCTGCCGGCGCGAATCATCGGTCGGGCTCATGGATTCCAGGGCCTTCTGGAGCACCGCCCGGGCCTCCACCGGCTTCCCATCCTTGAGCAACTGGTCGGCCTGCGAAACCGCCGACAGCGCGGCCGGTTGTACACCGCCGGCGGATTGAGCGAGCGCCAGGGGTGTGCCCGTCACCGTCAGGGCCAGGGCGAGCATCGCGAGGGAGCGGACGGTGGTACGGGTAGCCATTGCAACCTCCAAAGACCGACGGCGAGTCGGCAAACCGGATGAACATCCCTGTGTGCCCGGCGGTACACGGGGCGGAAACATTGGCGGTCCCTTTCCAGGGTCGTTTCCGCCGCCCCCGCTCCCCATCTCCAGGGAGCGCTGGACCCGGTGGCCTCCTCACCGGGTCGTTCCGAGCGGTCGGAAGATACTCACGCCGGTTGCGAAACGCAACCCCTTTGGGCAGGGTTTCGGGGCCGGCTGCTTCCATGCTCCGCGGGGGTGTCTGCCGCCTCCGCCCTGGTTCGGCAGACTTTGCGCCCGGGGTGGTGTCCGTCCGTTCCCGGGCCGGACCGGCTATTCGAGCCAACTTCGGGATGTGATCCCCTCTTCCAGCGGGATTGTCGGGGTGTCCGGGTCCGCCGGCTGGTGCGTCAGTTCCGCCCATCTCTCCGGCGTCAGGCGGTCAGAGGTAATTACCGCAACTTCATCCCATTCGTCCAGCCCTTCTGGAAGCAGTTGGTCCGCGGCCTCCATCGCCAGTTCCTCCGCCCGCCGCAGGGAGGGGGCCGACAGCAGGACATCCAGGTAGCGTGGATCCTCCGGCTTTCCATCCGGGCCGGGGAGGCACCGCACCAGGCACCGCCACGGCGTGACCCCCAGAGGTCTGTCCTCCTCGTCCACATTGGCGTCGGGGTCGATGTTCAGGACCAGCCGCCAGTCGTCCCGGAGATACTCGACAATCTCGTCCTGGGTCAGAAGGTCGGGTCGGTCGTCCGGGGCCACCAAAACACCCCTGTGCTCGTGGGCCGCGGAGTCAGCCCCGGCGGGCCCCTCCCCACCCTCCCCTTCGGCCCCGGTGTCGATGGCCGCCAGGTCGTGGGCCGCCAGAAGCCGCTCGATCCGCTCCCGGTAGGCCGTTTCAGCCCGGATGGTCACGATCTTGTGCTCATCCACGAAGACGTAGAAGAAGGGCTCGTCGATCATGGCTCCGAAGCCGCACAGGCCGTCCTCGAAGAAAAAACCCCGGAACCTGCGGAGGCAGTCGAGCATCCTGTCCATCCCCAGCAGGTCGTAGGAGATATAGGGGTCCACCTCCCGGTAGGCGTCCTGGCCCAGGTAATCGAAGATCGGGTACACGCGGCCGGGGAGCAGGGCCAGCAGGGACCGGCACAGCGGCTCCAGTTTCTCGGCGCTGATGACCACGTCGAAGACGTACCGGTCGGGCCATTCCTCGAGATTGGCCGCGGGGCCCTCTTCCTGGAACTCTCCCGATTCCGCGTCACCGCCGTCGGCAGGCTCAAAATCGACGCAGTACCCGGGTTTCGGGGTCATGGGCTCAACCGGGTAGACCCCCAGCGGAAACTGGAAGCCGCCGGCGGCCTGTCGCTCGATCGTCTCGTCCACGCGGCAGCGGGCCATCAGGCGGAAGGGTACAGGGGACGATGAACGGAGAACAGGGCTTGGAACCGTTCCCGGCCTCTCGTTTCCTGCTTCGTGTTCCCTAATGTCCCGCCATGCACCTGCTCGCCGTCAGCATCGGGAATACCCGGACACGCCTGGGCGTGTTCCGCGGCAAGGACCTGGACCGGTCGCACGTCGTGGACAACACCGATACCGCCGCCCTTATCGAGGCGGCAGAGTCGATCGAACCGGACCGGGCGGACGCCCCGGTCGTCATTGCCTCCGTGAATGACCAGGTCGCCGATGCGCTGGAGGACGGCCTGCGGCCGAACTTCGCGGGGCGGGTCCACCGCTTCGGACGCGACCTGACCATCCCGATCAGGCACTCGCTCCCGGACATCTCTCGCACGGGGCAGGATCGGCTGCTGGGGGCGCTGGCCGCCCACGCCCGGACGCAGCAGGCGTGCGTCGTCATCGACGCGGGCACCGCGATCACCGTGGACTTCGTGGACGGTGAAGGTGTGTACCACGGCGGGGCGATCGCCCCGGGCGTGCGGATGATGCTGCGGTCGCTCCACGAGCACACGGCCGCATTGCCCGACGTGGAGTTCCCGCGGCGGCGGGGCGGGGACGCGAGCCCGTTCGGGCAGGACACGGCGTCCGCGATGATCCTGGGCGTGCGCTCCGCCGCGGTCGGTATGGCGCGGCTCCTCATCGACCGGTACGCGGAGGCCTTCGGCGCTTACCCCGTTGTGGTCGCCACCGGCGGCGACGCACCCTCCCTCTTCGAGGGTGATCCGCTCGTCGAACGCATCGTCCCGGACCTGGTCCTGCTGGGCATCCACGCCGCGTGCGAGAAGGTGATGGAAGAGGGCGAGTAAGGCGGGGGTCAGCCCGGCAGTCTGACCGCGGCGGCCGCCGGGTGTTGCAGGTATCGGCCGGAGCGCTGGAACGGCCCTTGGCGCCGGTTGCAGGCTGGTGATACCGAAGTCGGCTCGCTCAATGCTCCGGAGAGGCCCCGACGTTTGACCGCGACCTATGCCATTCTCACGCCGACTGCCGCGCCCGGCGCGATCGCGGTGATCGAGGTTCGCGCGGACGATGCCGGGGCGGCGATGCGGTCGCTCGGTATCGAGCCCGTGGCGGTCGGCGACGCGCGCGTGCGCGACCTGCTGGGCGTAGACCTCGGGGTCGTCGCACGGTGGTCGATGGATCTGATCCACCTCATGCCGCACGGCGGCGTCGCGGTCGTGCGGGAGATCGCCCGGCGGCTGGAGGGGTGGGGGGCGCGCGCGGCCAACCCCGACCCGCGCGCGGCGTACCCGGAGGCGGAAACGCTGATTGAGGCCCGGGCGCTGGCCGCGATCGCTCAGGCGCGGAGCCGGCTGGCGCTCGACCTGCTGCTGGATCAGCCCCGCCGCTGGGCGGGAGCCCCGGAGCGTGCCGCGGACGGGCGCGACCGGGTGCTGCGGCGCCTGATCGATCCGCCGCTGGTTGTCGCGCTCGGCCCGCCGAACGTGGGGAAGTCCACGCTTGTCAACGCTCTTGCCGGTCGCTCCGTCTCCATCGTGGCGGACGAGCCCGGCACGACGCGGGACCACGTCGGCGTGATGCTCGACCTGGACGGGCTGGTCGTGCGGTATGTGGACACACCGGGGATGCGGGACACAGCCGCCGCGGTGGAGGGCGAGGCCGCGCGCGTTGCGCTCGAACTGGCCGCACGCGCCGACCTCCTCCTCCTGGTCGGCGACGTGACAGCGGCCCCGATCGGGCTCGTCCCCCTGCTTTCCCTTCGCGCCCGTTGTGTGGTCGCCACGCGGTGCGACCTGGGCCGGCCGCCCTGGCCTCACGATGTCGCGGTGTCGGCGCGGACCGGCACGGGGATGGAGGCCCTGGCCGCGTCCCTCCGGGATCTGCTTGTTCCACCGGACCTGCTCGCCGACCCCTCGCCGTGGGTGTTCTGGGGGCAGCCGGACTAATATTGAGGCTCATTTCGACCCCAGGAAACCCGGGACGCCTATGGCCATCGACCAACGCCACACACAGATCAAGGAAGGGGCCGGGCTCGAGGAATCCCGCCTCAACGTCGAGTTCATCGAGTGGCTGCGCAAATGGAGCACCCCGCTGCTCATCGTGATCGCGGCCGCGGCGCTCAGTTATGTGCTGTACCACAAGTACCTGGAGCGGCGGGAGAACCGAGCGAACGATGCCTTCGCCAGCCTGGAATCGGTGCTGGCATCCGCCAACCCCAACCCGGCCTCGCTCGTGAGCGTCGCCGAGGAGTACACGGGAGTGCGAGCGGTCCCGTACCTGGCACGGCTCGCCGCGGCCGACACGCTGCTTGCGGCGGTGCAGCGCGGCGTCGATCCCGGGGCCTCCGTGGGCCCGGACGGCAAGGTCGCCAGCGCGAGCGACCTGATGGATGAGCAGGAGAAGACGGCGAACCTGAACGAGGCGGCACGCCTGTACCAGGCCGTTTTCGACGAGTGCAACGGCAAGCCCGGCCTTGCGCTGCACGCCATCGGCTCCTCCTTCGGGCTGGCGGCCGTTGCCGTGTGCCGGGGCGACCTGCCCGCGGCGAAGGCGGCGTACGAGCGGACGGCGTCGATCGCCGAAGCCGGCGGGTTCCCGATCCAGGCCCGGATCGCCCGCGAGCGCATGGCGGGACTCGACGCGCGGGCGCAGATGCCGAAACTCTTTGAGGAATCGGAACTGCCAAAGTTGCCCTGGGCACCGGAGCCGCCGCCCCCGCAAAGCCCGGAGGGGACGACTCCGGCCGCCGGTGGCGAACCCGCCCCCGCCGGTGCCCAGCCGCCCGCGGTGATCCCGGAGCAGCCGGCGGCGACCCCGCCCGCCACGCCGACGCCAACCGGTGGTGAGCCGGGCGGCCCGCCGCCCCCATGACCCGTGACGGACGGGGGCCCGGGCCGAAGCACCACGAGGAACCCGACGACGAGGCAACGGCCGCAGGCGGCGTGCTGCTGCCCAGCGGACGCGTGGATGCCGCGGCGATCAACGCTGCGCTGGAGCGGGCCGGGGAGGGGAGTGAGGACGAGGGTCTCCGGCGGGTCACGTTCAGGCTGCGTCGCGACCTGAAGAAGCGGCTGGACAAGTACCTGACGGACCGCATCGGCTTCATGAGCCGCAACCAGTTGCAGCGCGTGATCGAGGGCGGGGGCGTGCTGGTCAACGACCGCGTGCCGAAGTCGTCGACGACGCTGCGGCTGGGCGACGTGGTGCAGGTCGTCATCCCGCCCCCGCCGCCGACGGAGATCCAGCCCGAGGACATCCCGCTGGAGGTGATGCACGAGGATGAGCACCTGGTGGTCATCAACAAGTCCCCGGACATCATCGTGCACCCGGCACGGTCGCACCTGACGGGCACAATGGTCAACGCGCTGGCCGGCCACTTCCGGAGGTCCGGGGGGGCGCTGTCAAGCGTGGGCACGGAGTTCGCCCGCCCCGGCGTCGTGCACCGCCTGGACCGGCACACCAGCGGCGTCATCGTGTTCGCCAAGAGCGACGAGGCGCACTGGAGGCTGGGGCGGCAGTTTGAGCACCGGCAGGTGGACAAGCGGTACCTGGCGGTCGTCCACGGGCGCGTGGAGCCCGACGCGGACGTGATCGACCTGCCGCTGGGCCCGCACCCGTCGCGCGAGAAGGGCTACCGCGAGAAGTATGTGGTGCGGCACGACGAACTGGGCAGGCCGTCGGTGACGATTGTGCGGGTGAGAGAGCGATACGGGAGCGGGTTCTCCTTGCTCGAACTCGACCTCCGCACCGGGCGCACGCACCAGATCCGCGTCCACCTGTCGCACCTGGGCTGGCCGATCGTCGGCGACGACATGTACGGCGGGAAGCCGTACGAGGAGGGCGGTCGGGTGGTCATCGGGCGGCAGGCGCTGCACGCGGCCATGCTGTCGTTCCTGCACCCGATTCTCGGCACGCGGCTGACGTTCACCGCGCCGCTCCGCGGCGACATGGCGGGGCTGGTGCGGTCGCTCCGCGCCCGCGGCAGGATCGACACCCCCGAGGTCGCGGGAACCATCCTTGAACTTGACTCGTTGATGCCCTGAGACATCCCGCTCCCGGGCCAGAGGCGCCGAGGAGATGGCATCCCGCGGCCCGAGTTCTCGTATCCTCTGGCGGTGCGGCTGCCCTATTCCAAGGTGTACCGGGCCTTCCCGGAGCTCGACCGGTTCGACGACGGGCAGTGCCGACTGTTCGTCCGTCAGGCCACCGCGGGCTCGCTGCGACGCCGTGCCGCAGGCGCCGGGCTGCAACTCCTCGCGGCCGTTTGCGGTGTCTTCGCGTGGTTGCTCATCGTCGGCGTGGGGCAGTCGCTGCTGAGGCTTCTCCGCGACGGGGCGGTCCGCGACGTGCTGACCATCGTGCTCGCGGCGGGCTTGGTCTTCGTGCCCTCCATCGCGGCGCTCATCACCCGGGACGCCTGGCTGAGGCGGTCGGTCCGGGCGCGGCTCGTCAGCGCCAGGTGTCCGGGCTGCGAGTACTCGCTCCTCGGGCTGCCGGTCGTCCTGGGTGTCGCCGTGTGCCCGGAGTGCGGGCAGGAGCTCGACCTCGAGCGCATGGGGCTGACGCCGAAGGACCTGATCGCGAGCGACGGCGTGGCGGAGGTGGCGTGATGCGCCTGCCGATCTCCAAGCCGTGGCGAGCGTTCCCGGAACTGGACCGGTACACGGACCAGCAGTGCGAGCGGTTCCTCGCCGAGGCGCACACGAGCCAGCGGCGCCTGATGATGATCTCGCACGCGATGGTGGCGGCGGTCATCGTCGGCGGTGTGGCCGCGGGGATAGCCCTGGTCTCCTGGACCCACGACGTGCTGTGGCGGCGCTTCGGCACGCCGGCGATCATCGCGGTTGCTCTTTCGCCGGTCGCGGTCCTCCCGGTGATCGTCGTGATGCTCTCGCGCCGGACGCACCGCCTCCTGCTGTTCAGGGAACTCGGCAGGTGGCGGGACGCGGGACATCCGGAGTGCCCGCGGTGCAACTACCCGCTCGTGGAACTGCCCGAGAGGGACTGCACGAAGACGTGCCCGGAGTGCGGGTACGTTGTGGAACTCGCACGATGAACGCCGCCGCTCGCCGGCCTTGCGGCGCGGCGTGGGCCGTGCCATCGAAGTCCCGCTTTGGGGACTTCGATGCATCGAAGTCGCAAGGCCGACTTCGATGGCACGCCACGGTGGCGCTCGAAGACTCGCGAGCGGCGGCGCCTTACACGTTGAAGTATTTCGCCTCCGGGTGGTGGACGATGATCGCGCTCGTGGATTGCTCCGGGTCGATCTGGTGGTTCTCGGTCAGGCGGCAGCCGATGCGCCCGGGCTCCAGCAGCGTCCAGAGTTTCTCCTGGTCGCTCATGTCCGGGCACGCGGGATAGCCGAAGGAGTAGCGGCTGCCGAGGTAGCGCTGCGTGAAGAGGTCCTTGATCCGCGGCGCGTCCTCGCCACCGAAGCCGAGCTCCTGACGCATCCGCTTGTGCCAGAACTCCGCCAGCGCCTCGGCCGTCTCGACCGACAGCCCGTGCAGGTAGAGGTAATCCTTGTACTTGCTGGCGGCGAACAGCGCCTTGGTCGCTTCGCTCGCCCGCGGGCCCATTGTCACGCAGTGCATGCCGATCACGTCCACCTGCCCGCTGGAGCGCGGGCGGAAGAAGTCGCTGATGCACAGGCGGCGCTTGTCGGCCTGGCGCGGGAAGGTGAAGCGGAGTTTCTCCTTCAGAGCCCCAAGCGCGAGCGCGGGGTGTTGGTCGCCGGACCGGTCGCTGGCGCTCGCGGCTCCGTGGTCCCAGATGATGAGGTCGTCCCCCTCGGCGTTGCACGGGAAGTAGCCGTAGACCACGGCGGGCTGGAGCAGCCCCTCATCGCGGCACTTTGCCTTCAGCGACTCGAAGACCGGGCGGACCTCATCCTCCACCTGCGCCTCGTACTCGGCGTCGGTCCTGGCCCCCTTCTTGATCTGCCACTGCCCGCGGAAGAGGGCGATCGGGTTGATGAACGGGTACACGTCGTCCAGGCTGATGCCGGTCACGACGCGCGAGCCCCAGAACGGCGGCGCGGGCACGGGGTTGTCAGTCGCGACATCGCTCCTCACCCCGTCTCTTCGTCTCTCCGTCTCTCCGTCTCTCTGGTTTGCCGCCGCCAGTTTCTCCGCCCGGGAGCGGACGATCGTCTCCTCAGCCGCGGAGCGCTTGGACTGGCGGTCCTCGATCTCGCGGAAGAGGGTCTCCATGCGGTTGGTGACGACGTGGTCCATCACGCGGAGGCCGTCGAACGCGTCCTTGCCGTACAGGCACGCGCCCTCGTACGTCCTGCGCAGGTGCCCCTCGCAGTAGTGGCGAGTGAGGGCCGCCCCGCCCAGCAGCACCGGCGGGCGCGACGGCAGGGCGTTGAGTTCCTTCAGGTTGTCCTCCATCACGTTGACGGATTTGACGAGCAGCCCCGACATGCCGATCGCATCGGCGTTGTGCTCACGCCAGGCCTTCACGATGTCCGCGATGGGCTGCTTGATCCCCAGGTTCACCACCCGGAAGCCGTTGTTCGAGAGGATGATGTCCACCAGGTTCTTGCCGATGTCGTGGACATCGCCCTTGACCGTGGCCAGCACGATCGTGCCGCGCGACGACGCCCCGCCGACCTTCTCCAGGTGCGGCTCCAGGTGGCCCACCGCCATCTTCATCACCTCGGCGGACTGGAGCACGAAGGGCAACTGCATCTGTCCGGAGCCGAAGAGTTCGCCGACCGTCCTCATGCCGTCGAGCAGGTGGTCGTTGATCACGTCCAGCGGCGGGTACTTCGCCATCGCCTCGTCGAGCGTCGCGGCGAGCCCCTCCTTCTCGCCATCCACGATGTGGGCCCGCAGCCGCTCCTCCAGCGTCCGCGGCTTGATCTCCTTCTTTGTTGTCGCGGCCGCCGCGCCGTCGGGGAAGAGGGCGATGAAGGCCTGGAGGGGGTCAGAGCCCGGAGCGCGAGCGACGGGTGTTTCGGAGCCCGGA
The DNA here is from genome assembly GCA_020849105.1 of Phycisphaerales bacterium. Taxonomy (GTDB): domain Bacteria; phylum Planctomycetota; class Phycisphaerae; order Phycisphaerales; family UBA1924; genus JADLGW01. Next base: position 179,377 of record JADLGW010000028.1, read on the forward strand.
GCGCGAGCGACGGCTTCCTCTCCCACTCGCTGGCGCTCGGGGCTCTGACGGCGGTCGTAGATCACGTCGAGCGCCGCGTCCCACTGCTCGTCCGGGATCTTGTTCCGCGGCAGGATCTTCGAGAAGTGCAGGATCGCGCTCGTGAGCCCGGCCGCCAGCAACTCGTGCAGGAAGACCGAGTTCAGCACGACCCGGGCCGCGGGCTTGAGCCCGAAGGAGACGTTCGAGAGCCCGACGGTCGTCTGGCACTCCGGGAAGCGGCGGGCGATCAGGCGCACGCCCTCGATGGTCTCCAGCGCGCTGCGCCGGTCGCTCTCCATGCCCGTCGAGACCGGAAGGACGAGCGGATCGAACAGCAGGTCGGCCTCGTCCATGCCGTGCACCCGCGTCGCTCGCTCGTGCGCCCGCTCCGCGACCGCGAGTTTCTTCGCGGCCGTGCGGGCCATCGAGTTCTCCTTGTCCTCGTCGATGGACCCGATGACCAGGGCGGCGCCGAACCGCTTCGCCAGGCGGCACACGGCGTCGAACTTCTCCTCCCCATCCTCGAAGTTGGCGCTGTTGATGATGCACTTGCCCCCGGCGTGGCGCAGCCCGGCCTCGATGGTCGCGACCTGCGTCGAGTCGAGCATGAGCGGCGCGTTCACCTGGCGGACCACGCGGCGCACCACCTCCGCCATGTCCCCGGCGTTGTCGCGCCCGGCGTAATCGACGTTCAGGTCCAGCACATGCGCCCCGTCGTGCCGCACCTGCTCCCGGGCCAGCGACACGATGCCGTCGAAGTCCCCGCCCTCCAGCAGCCGCTTGAACGCCCGCGAGCCCGAGGCGTTCATCCGCTCCCCGATGATCAGGAACGACGTGTCCTGGCGGTAGTCCTGGACGGAGTAGAGCGAGGTGACGCCCTTGTGTAGGTCGGCGCTCCGAGCCGACACCGCGGAATCATCGGCTCGGAGAGCCGACCTACCCAGAGTCTCCACCAGCGCCGCGATGTGCGCCGGCACCGTGCCGCAGCACCCGCCGACGATGCGCACGCCCTCGTCCACGAACTTCGACAGCGCCTGGGCAAAGGGGCCGGGCTGGAGCGGGTACTCCGTCCGCCCCTCGACGAGCACGGGCAGCCCGGCGTTGGGCATGCACGAGACATACCGCCGCCCCCCTATCGCCCGCAGCACCGCCGGCGAACCCATGGCGGGCCAGTGCCGCGCCAGCCAGCGGACGTGCTCGGTCATCTCCGTCGGGCCGGTCGCGCAGTTCAGGCCGAGCGACACGATCGGGTACCCGGCGAGCGCGGTCGCGGCCGCCGCGATCTCCGTCCCCAGCAGCATCGTTCCCGTCGTCTCGATCGTGACGGACACCATGATGGGGATATCGAGCGGCGTCCTGCCCGCCGCGTCGAGAGCGTCGAGGCACGCGTCGATCGCGCACTTGGATTGCAGCAGGTCCTGGCTGGTCTCGATCACCAGCGCGTCCACACCGCCCTCGATGAGCCCGGCGGCCTGCTCGCGGTAACTGTCGAGCAGGGTGGCCCAGTCGGTGTTGCCGAGCGTCACCAGTTTCGTCCCGGGGCCCATCGAGCCCGTGACGAAACGCGGCCGCTCCTTCGTGCTGAACGCTTCGGCCGCTTCGCGCGCGACCCGGGCCGCGCGCACGTTGAGTTCTCGCGCTTCGCGTGCGATCCCGAACTCCGCCAGCACCAGGCGGCTCGCCCCGAACGTGTCGGTCTCCACCGCGTCGGCGCCGGCGGCCAGGAACGACTCGTGGATGGACCGGATCACGTCCGGGCGGGTGCGCACCAGGATGTCGGTGCAGTTCTCGCACCCGGCGTAGTCGCCCTCGACCGTCAGGTCGTGCGTGTGGATCGACGTGCCCATCGCCCCGTCGAAGACGAGGACCCGGCGCGACAGTTCGTCAAGGAACCTGCTCATGCGCCCCAATGGTATTCATCGCTTCATCCGGATCAACGGATGAAGCAAGATCGAGGGGTGGCATGGACAAGCGGCGCTCTGGCCGCTTGCCCGTGCCGGGTTCATTGCCTGACCGGAGGAAGGCCACCATCGCGGGCAGCGAAGCGTTGCCCGTGCCACCCTCTACACCCCGTTGGTCGCCGCCCCGTCGCCCACGGAGCCCGCGACCTGGATCTGCGGCATGCCGAGGCGGTCCGTGCGGTCGGCGCCCAGGGCCTCCGCGGCGGCGGTCGCCTCCGCGAGCATGGCGTCCTCATCCTGGTCGTCGCCGGCGACCGGCTCGGCCAGCAGTTTCGGACGGATCTCCTGGTACGGACGGAAGCCCGTGCCGGCCGGGATCAGGTGCCCCAGCAGCACGTTCTCCTTGAGGCCGATGAGGTAGTCCGCGGCCCCGCGGAGCGCGGCCTCGGTCAGCACCTTGGTGGTCTCCTGGAACGACGCGCCGGAGAGGAACGATTCGCTCTGGAGGGACGCCTTCGTGATGCCCAGGAGCAGCGTGCGCCCGGTCGCGGGGCGGGCCTTCTTGGCCTTGGCCCCGTCCTTGCCCGCGGCCTCCGCCCGCGCATTGGCCTCCTTGATCACGTCGCGATGGACCAGGTCCCCGACCTTCAGGTCTGTCCCGCCGGCGTCGGAGACGCGGAACATCTTGCCGACCTCCGCGTTGCGGCGGCGGAAGTCGAACTTGTCCACAACCTCGTGCGGGAGCAGGTCCGTGTCGCCGGGGCCCTCCACCCGCACCTTCCGCAGCATCTGCGAGAGGATGAGTTCGATGTGCTTGTCGTTGATGACCACGCCCTGCGTGCGGTAGACGTTCTGCACCTCGTCGAGCATGTAGGCCCAGAGCGCCTCCTCGCCCTTGATGCGCAGGATGTCGTGCGGGACCAGCGGCCCCTCGGTCAGCGAATCGCCGGCCTCCACGAAGTCGCCGGTGTGCACCAGCAGTTGCTTGTCCGACGGGACGTGGTGGTCCTTCTCGATGCTGGACTCGCTGATGACGCGGATCGTCATCTTGCCCTTGCGCTTGTCGGAGTGGATCTCGACCTTGCCGGAGATCTCGGCCATCACGGCCGGGTCCTTGGGCTTGCGGGCCTCGAAGATCTCCGTCACGCGGGGCAGGCCGCCGACGATGTCCTGCGAGCCGGCCGCGGAACGCGGCTGGCGGGCGAGCATGTGTCCGGCCTTGATCGCCTGCCCGTCCTTCACCTCGATCCGGGCCTTGGCGGGCAGGTAGTGGAAGTCCAGGATGTTGCCCTGGGCGTCGACGACGTTGATCTGCGGGTGCAGGTCGCCCTTGTGCTCGATCACCACCAGGGCCTTCTGTCCCTTGCCCGCGTCTTCCTCACGGACAGTCTCACCGACCTCGATGTCCTTGAACTGAACGGCGCCGTCCTTCTCGGCCAGGATGGGCACGCGGTGCGGGTCCCACTTCACCAGGGGCTGCCCGCGCTTCACGTCCTCCCCTTCCTTCACCAGGATGTACCCGCCGTAGGGCACCTTGAACTTCTCCAGTTCGCGCCCCTTGGCGTCCACCACCGCCAGTTCGCCGTTGCGCTTGAGCGCGACCCAGACGTCGTGGCCGTCCTCGTCCTTCACGGGGACGGCGCTGACGTCGCGGAGCTGCAGGGTCCCGGCGGTCAGCGCGTCGTACCGGGTGTTCTCCGCGGTGCGCTGCCCGATGCCGCCGGTGTGGAAGGTCCGCATGGTCAGCTGGGTGCCGGGCTCGCCGATCGACTGGGCCGCGATGATGCCGACCGCCATGCCGGGCTCCACCAGTTTGCCGGTGCTCATGTCCATGCCGTAGTCGAGCTGCGAGCAGCCGGTGCGGCTCTCGCTGGTGAGCGGGGAGCGGACGACGACCGAGTCCAGGCCCATGTCCTCGAGCCGGGCCGCGATCTCCGCGGTGATCACCTCGTTGGTGCTGACGATGGTCTGATCGGTGACGGGGTTGATGACGGTGTTCACGCTGACGCGGCCGATGATCTGGTCGCGGAGCGGGACGTCGACCTCCTCGCCCTTGTAGATGGCGCGCTTTACGACGCCGCGCTTGGAGCCGCAGTCCATCTCCCCGATGATGACCGACTGGGCGATGTCGCAGAGTTTGCGGGTGAGGTAGCCCGAGTCGGCGGTCTTGAGGGCGGTGTCGGCCAGCCCCTTGCGGGCGCCGTGGGTGGAGGAGAAGTACTCCAGGATCTTCAGGCCCTCGCGGAAGTTGGCGCGGATCGGGGTCTCGATGATCTCGCCCGAGGGCTTGGCCATGAGGCCGCGCATGCCCGCGAGTTGCTGCATCTGCGAGACGTTGCCGCGGGCCCCCGAGTCGGACATCAGGTAGACGGGGTTGAGGTAGGCGTTGCCCCTGCGCGCGTCGATGGACTGCTCGTTGCCGTCCTCGTCGCGCCGGTCGTTGCGCAGGGTCTTGATGAGTTCCTTCTGGATCTCCTCGCGGCAGTGCGTCCAGAGGTCCAGGAGCTGGTTGTAGCGCTCGCGCTCGGTGATGATGCCGCGGTCGAAGTTCTTCTCGACGCGGTTGACCTTCTCCTGGGTCTTGTCGATCAGTTCCTGCTTGCGCTCGGGGATGCGGAGGTCCGTGATGCCGAAGGACAGGCCCGCGACGGTGGACTGCTTGAACCCGATCTCCTTCATGCGGTCGAGCAGGTCGATGGTGCCGGGGCGGCCGCCCTGCGCGTAGCAGTCGTCGATGACGCGTGCGCAGCCCTTCTTGCCCAGGGCGCAGTTGTAGAACGGCATGCCCGGCTCGAGGATCTCCGAGAAGAGGAGGCGGCCGACCGTGGTCTTGACGCGCCGGTTCGCGGGCAGGTCCGCCGGCGGGCCCTTCACCGGGTCCTGGTTGTTCACGATCCGCTCGAACCCGTCGAGCCGCACGATGATCGGCTCGTGGATGGTGATGGACCTGTGGTCGTACGCGAGCATCGCCTCCATGCGGCTGCGGAACTTGCGCACCCTCGGGCTCCTCAGGTCGTCCGCCGTCACCGCGGACTCGACCGGGTCGATCGAGGTCGTGAGGAAGTACACGCCCATCACGATGTCCTGCGACGGGCTGATGATCGGCTTGCCGTTGGCCGGCGAGAAGATGTTGTGGGTGCTGAGCATCAGCACGTGCGCCTCGGCCTGGGCCTCCACCGAGAGCGGCAGGTGCACGGCCATCTGGTCGCCGTCGAAGTCGGCGTTGAACCCGCCGCAGACCAGCGGGTGGATCTTGATCGCGTTGCCCTCGACCAGCACGGGCTCGAAGGCCTGGATGCCCATGCGGTGCAGGGTCGGGGCGCGGTTGAGCAGCACCGGGTGCTGGTCGATGACCTCCTCGAGGATGTCCCAGACCTCCGCGTCGCGGCGCTCCAGCATCCGCTTGGCGCTCTTGATCGTGTCGGCCAGCCCGTGGTCCTTGAGTTTGCGGATGATGAAGGGCTGGAAGAGTTCCAGGGCGATCTTCTTGGGCAGGCCGCACTGGTTGAGTCTGAGTTCCGGACCGACGACGATGACCGATCGGGCCGAGTAGTCCACGCGCTTGCCCAGCAGGTTCTCGCGGAAACGGCCCTGCTTGCCCTTGATCATGTCGGTGAGCGACTTGAGCGGGCGGTTGGAGGAGCCGAGCACGGGGCGGCGGCAGCGGTTGTTGTCGAACAGGGCGTCGACGGCCTGCTGGAGCATCCGCTTCTCGTTGCGGATGATGACCTCCGGCGCGTTGAGGTCCATCAGTTTCTTCAGGCGGTTGTTGCGGTTGATGATGCGCCGGTACAGGTCGTTGAGGTCGCTGGTGGCGAAGTTCCCCGACTCCAGCAGCACCAGCGGGCGCAGGTCCGGCGGGATCACGGGCACCACGTCCATCACCAGCCACGCCGGGTCGTTCTCCGAGCCCCGCACCTGCTCGACGAGTTTGAGCCGCTTGGCCAGGTCCTTGGTCTTCTGCTTGGAGCGTGTGTCGCGCAGTTCCTGGCGCAGTTCGGCCGAGAGTTCGTCGAGGTTGAGTTTCTCGATCAGTTCGCGGATCGCGTCGGCGCCCATCGACGCCTTGAACGCGTTGCCGAACTTGTCCACCGCCTGGCGGTGCTCGTCCTCGGTCATCACCTGCTTGAACTTCAGTTCCGTGTCGCCCGCGTCGATGACCACGTAGTCCTGGTAGTAGATGATCTTCTCGAGGTCGCTGGTCTTCATCCCCAGCAGCGTGCCCAGGCGGCTGGGCATGCTCTTGAAGAACCAGATGTGCACCGCGGGGGAGGCCAGGTTGATGTGCCCCATCCGCTTGCGGCGGACGCGGGAGTGCGTCACCTTCACCCCGCAGCGGTCGCAGATGATGCCCTTGTACTTGGTGCCGCGGTACTTGCCGCACGAGCACTCGTAGTCGCGCTCGGGCCCGAAGATGCGCTCGCAGAACAGCCCGTCCTTCTCCGGGCGGTAGGTCCGGTAGTTGATCGTCTCGGGCTTCTTCACCTCGCCGTAGGACCAGGCCCGGATGTCGTTGGGCGACGCCAGGGTGATCTTCACGGCGGTGAAGTCGTTCACGCGGTCATAGACGGTTTCGGCCATGGTCATGCGCTCCACGCGGGTCGGCCCGCGACTACGTCAGTGTGTCCCGTTGGTGGTCACGTCGAAACGGACCGGCACCAGCAGAATTTCTTCCTTCTTCGCCTGGACGCGGACTTCCCTCTCCACCAGCGCCAGCAACTCGGCGAGCTCGTACGCGCGGACGCCCGTGCGGTGCGGCGCTACGCCGATGTAGAGCCACGCGTCGTCCTCGCGGGTCACGTCGCCCGCCACGCGGAGGTCAAACGACCGCCCGAGGTCCGTCTGGCGTAGCCGGTCGTTCACGATCTCCTGGATGCGATCGATTTCGCCCGGAGTCATAGCGCGCCCTCCAGGATCGAGCGGGCTTCGAGCAGTCTGCCGAACGCCAGCCGCGAGTCGCCCTCCGTGAAGCCCGTTGACGGGGAGTAATCCGCATCGCGGCGGAGTTTGTAGAGCACCGCAGAAATGAAGATCAGCCGGCTCTGTGCGTCGGGCTTCAGGTGGCGGCCAAGATGATGGGAGACGATCCCGCCCGCGTAGACGCCCTCATGACGCGGACCCTCCCAGCCGAGCGGCATCGTGTACCCGGACTTGGCCGCGACGGCAGCGATCCGGCTGAAGAGCGAGTAGTAGCATCGGTTGAGAGCGGCCCGCCAGCGCCCGCCACCGTTCAGGGTGGCGGCATCCCGCTGCGCGTCATTCGCCAAGTCCATCCAAGTCGCCATCGATCAGTTGTCCTTCCGACGCCGCTCGCCGAACTCCCGCTCGGCCCGCTTCGCCGCCAGCGCCCGCGTCCGCTCTCGACCCGAGCGCCCGAAGACACGCTCGACGCGCTGCACCGACGTTCGGACCGGAATCACCATCGCCTACAGCAGGCTCCCGCCCTGGAGTTGCTTCTTCTCCAGGGTCACGTTCATCCCGAGGCCCTTGAGCTCGTTGCACAGCACGTCGAAGGCGACGGGCATGCCCGCCTCCAGTTTGTTGGTGCCCTTGACCATGCTCTCGTAGATCTTGGTCCGGCCCTCGACGTCGTCGGACTTCACCGTCAGCAGTTCCTGCAGGATGTACGCCGCCCCGTACGCCTCCAGCGCCCACACCTCCATCTCGCCGAACCGCTGCCCGCCCGTGCGGGCCTTGCCGCCCAGCGGCTGCTGCGTGATGAGGGAGTACGGCCCCGTGGCCCGGGCGTGGATCTTGTCGTCCACAAGGTGGTGGAGTTTGAGCAGGTACATGTACCCGACGGTCGTCTTCTGGGTGAAGGGCTCGCCGGTGCGCCCGTCGAAGAGCTGGATCTTCCCGCCGCGGGGCATCGTGGCCAGGATCTCGCGCGGGTGGGGCCAGGTCCCGGTCTTCTCGTAGTGGGCGAGTTTCTCCTGGACGTGGGCGTTGGCTTCCGCCACGGCCGCGTGGATTTCTTCCTCGCGCGCCCCGTCGAAGACCGGTGTCACGGCCTGGAAGCCGAGCACCTGGGCCGCCCACCCCAGGTGGGTCTCCAGGATCTGCCCGACGTTCATGCGGCTGGGCACGCCCAGCGGGTTGAGCAGCACGTCGACCGGCGTGCCGTCCTCCATGAAGGGCATCTCCTCCTCCGCCACGACGCGGGCGATGACGCCCTTGTTGCCGTGCCGCCCGGCCATCTTGTCGCCGGCGGAGAGCTGCCGCTTGGTCGCGACGTAGACCTTCACCATCTCCAGCACGCCGCTGGGCAGTTCATCGCCCCGCTTCATGTGGGAGACCTTGCGCTGCTTCTCGTCCCCCATCTTCTGGATGCGCGGCCAGAACTGGCGGTAGAGGACCTCGGCCTTCTCGCGGGCCTCCTTGGACCCCTTGGCCCATTTGAGGTCAAACGTCTTGACCTGTTCGAGGATGACCTCCGGGATGTCGCTGGCGCCCACCTTCTGGCGGGTGTTGGGGTCCACCATCGCCGTGCCCACGACCTCGTTGATCGCGTCCACCATCTGCTTGAACAGCGCGATGGCCTTGGCGTCCATCTCGTTCTCGTACGCCGCGATGTCCTTTTTCAGTTGCTTCTTCTGCTCCTCGTTCATGTGGAGCCGCCGGCTGAAGCGCCGGGCCCCGATCACGATCCCCTCGACCCCCGCCGGCACCTCCAGCGAGTCGTTCTTCACGTCCTCGCCGGCCCGGCCGAAGATCGCGTGGAGCAGTTTCTCCTCCGGCGTCAGTTCGGTCTTGCTCTTGGGGCTGACCTTGCCGACCAGGATGTCGCCCGGCCCGACGTACGCCCCGATGCGGATGACCCCGTTCTCGTCGAGGTTCCGCAGCATCTTCTCGCTGACGTTGGGGATGTCGCGGGTGAACTCCTCGCGCCCCAGTTTGGTCTCGCGGATCTCGACGTCGAAGGCGTCGATGTGGATCGACGTGAACGTGTCGTCCTTCACCATGCGCTCGTTGATGACGATCGCGTCCTCGAAGTTGTACCCGTCGAACGTGTTGAACGCGACGAGCACGTTCTTCCCGATCGCCAGTTCCCCCTGCACCGTGCTCGCGCCGTCGGCCAGGATCTCGCCCTTCTTCACCTTCTGCCCGGGCCTGACGATCGCCTTCTGGTTGAGGCAGGTCCGCTCGTTGAGCCCGACGAACTTCCGCAGCACATACTCATCGCTGTTGTCGATGATGATCCGCTGGGCGTCGGCGAACGTCACCGTCCCCGCGGCCTTCGCCCGCACCACCATGCCGGAGTTGCGGCCCAGGTCCTTCTCCAGCCCCGTGGCGACCCGCGGCGGGTCCACCTTCACCAGGGGCACCGCCTGGCGCTGCATGTTGGAGCCCATGAGCGCCCGGTTCGCGTCGTCGTGCTCCAGGAACGGGATGAGCGCGGCGGAGATGCCGACGAGTTGCTTCGGCGAGATGTCGACGTAGTTGACCTCTCCCGAATCGACCTCCTTCAGTTCGCCGTTGACGCGGGCCAGGATGGTGCCCTTGGTCAGCCTCCCTTCCGTGTCCAGCGCATCCGTGGGCGCCAGGACCGCCTGCATCTCCTCGTCGGCCCGGAGTTCGGAGACCCTGCCCGAGAGTTTCCCGCCCTTGACGTCGCGGTAGGGCGTGCGCAGGAACCCGTAGTCGTCCACCGACGCGTAGAGGCCCATCGACGCGATGAGGCCGATGTTGGTCCCCTCGGGCGTCTCGATCGGGCAGATGCGCCCGTAGTGGCTGATGTGCACGTCGCGCACCTCGAACCCGGCCCGCTTGCGGTTCAGGCCGCCCGGCCCCAGCGCCGAGAGCCGCCGCTCGTGAACCAGGCTCGACAGCGGGTTGGTCTGGTCCACCACCTGCGAGAGTTCGCTGCGCCCGAAGAAGAAGTCGATCGCGCTGCTGATGCTCTTGGAGTTCACCAGGTCCGCGATCTTGGCGATCTCGTCCGGGTCCTTGACGCTCATCCGCTCCTGCACCGTCCGGCGCAGTTTCAGGAACCCCTTGCGCAGTTCCTCCACCGCCAGTTCGTCGAGCGTCCGCAGGCGCCGGTTGCCCAGGTGGTCGATGTCGTCCACGACGGCCACCGGACGCTGCGTCTCCGGGTCCAGGCGGTTGGAGCGCAGGTCGAGGATGTAGGTGATGACCTTCAGGAAGTCCTCGGCCCGGATGAACATCAGTTCCTCCGGCGTGCCCAGGTGGAACTTCCGGTTGATGCGGAAGCGGCCGACCTTCCCCAGCCGGTACCGGTTCTCGTCGAAGAACTTCTCCACGAACAACTGCTTGGCCTTGTCCACCTGCGGCGGGTTGCCGGGGCGCAGTTTGCCGTACACCTTCAGCAGCGCCCGCTCGTAGTCGGTCTTGCCGCCCTCGAACTGGTCCAGGCGCTCCTCCGCCACCGTGTTCAGGATCAGCGAGTCGGAGGGATTCTGGATCACCCGCACCGTCTTCAGGTTGCTCTTGGTGATCGCCGCGGCCCCCTCCTCGCCGATCATCCGGCCCACATGGACGAGGACCTCGCCCGTCTCCTTGTCCACGATCGTTTCGGCCGCCCACATCTCGGGGGTCACCGCCTCCGCCTTGATGTTGCTGATCTCGTAGAACAGGCTCAGGATCGCCTCGGTCCCGGCGACCGACTCGTCCAGGCAGCGCAGGAACGTGGTGGCCGCGAGTTTCGTGCTCTGGTCGATCCGCATGACCAGCACGTCCTTCTTCGTCACCTCCAGTTCGATCCAGGACCCGCGCTCCGGGATCACCCGCGCCGAGTGCAGCGGGCGGTCGCCCTCGCTGGAGACGATCGAGAAGTCCACGCCCGGCGAGCGGTGCAACTGGCTGACGATGACCCGCTCGGCCCCGTTCACGATGAACTCGCCGCCGCCCATCATGATCGGGAACTCGCCCAGGTAGATCTCCTCCTCGGGCATCTCCGGCCTGCCCTCGCGGTGCAGGCGCACGCCGAGGCGGAACGGGCGGCCGTAGGTCAGGCGCAGTTCGCGGCACTCGTCGGGGGTGTACCGGGGCTCCTCCAGCGTGTAGTGGAGGTACTCGAGTTTCATCGTCCCGTCGTAGGACTCGATCGGGAAGACTTCACGCAGCAGGGCCTCCAGGCCGATGTGTATGTCGCGGTCCTCCGGCCCCTTGGCGTTCTGGAGGAACCGCTCGTACGCGTCGGCCTGGGTCTTGGTCAGGTCCGGGACCTGGACCCCGTCGCCGCGCTTGGAAAAATCGCGCACCTTGCTCGATGCCATCGATACCTCGCGATGGTTGGACAACCGCGTTTGGTTGGGGGTCAAACGCAAGTCAATCGTTGGTTTCTACAATGCCGCCCGCGCCGCTTGTCATGCCCGCCTACGCCCTGCCGAACCCGACAGTATACCAACAAGAATGGGTCAAGACTACTGCCCTCCCAGGGCACGAAAAAGCCCGCCCCCCATGGGACGGGCTCTGATTCCCAGTGGAGCAGGCGCCTCGCGCCTGCCCGCGGATGAAACGCCCGCGCCGCAGAAGTCAGGCCAGTTCGACCTTCGCCCCGACCTCTTCGAGTTGCTTCTTGAGTTTCTCGGCGTCCTCCTTCGACAGCCCCTGCTTGACGGGCTTGCCGGGGGCCTCCACGAACGCCTTGGCCTCGGCCAGGCCCAGCCCGGTCGCCTCGCGGACGACCTTGATCGTCGGGATCTTCTTGGCGGCGTCGACGGCCTTGAGGACGA